>CAYRKH010000048.1:6056-23377 GCA_964424805.1 uncultured Woeseiaceae bacterium | reverse complement strand
ATGCCACGGCGGCGAGCTTATTGCTAACGTCGGGGTTGTCGGACCGCCGTGGCATCGCGCGCGGTGCGCGCTCCTACAACGTCAAAAGGCTCGCCGCCGTGGCATCGCGCGCTATGCGCGCTCCTACATTTAATGGATGTTGTGAATTTCCTGGCAGGTGCACATCATCGGCGGCTTGGTGGCGCTCTCCAGCCGCGACGGGTAGTGGTCCTGGCAGACCCAGACCTCGTTCACGGGGCAGCGCTCGGCAGCTCGCGGTCCTTCGGGAGGGTTGTAGCCCGGCGCGGCGCAGGCCGCTGCCATGCAGGCGGCGCCCAGGAGGAGGCCGCTGTTTCCGGTATGCCTGGTCATGGTCTATTCCTTGTTCGGCGTGTCGGCACGGAGGAACGAAAGCTCCCGGCCGGTATCGGAGATCGCGAACAGGCGGAAGCCCTGCCGGCGGAGCGCCGCCACCGCCTCGACCGTGCGCGCCGGGCCGATGCCGGCAAAGCGGTGATGGAATTCCACCAGCAGCTGCCGGGGTTGGACCGCGAGATCGGGCAGAGTATCCAGCACCTCGTATTCCGCACCCTCGATATCCATCTTCAGCAGGTCCAGCCGGTCGTGCCCCAGCGTCGAGGAGATGCTCCCGAGGCTGAAGGCCGGCACCTCGATGGCCTCGCTCCGGGCGGTGTCGTCCGCCACCATCGTGTACATCACCTGTGACCGGCTGCCGTCCTTCCGGACCCGCGGGTACAGGGTCAACGTGCCGTCGGCCGCGGTGACCGCCCAGGGATGGAAGTGGAAGCCGGGTCCCTGCGGGTGCTCGAGCAGCCACTCGGCGGTGGAAGGCGTGGGATCGAAAGCGTGCACCTGCAGCCCGAACCGGCGCATGAGCGCCTGGTCCAGGTCCGTGTCCTTGCCGATACCGAGCGAGTAGACGATGCTGTCGGGGCCAAGCGTTTCCGGATGGTAGCGCCAGCCGCCTTCCTCGACGATGCGGATATCCAGCTCGGTCCTGAGACGCGGCTCCCGGCCGACGAGCCGCTTCAGGACGAGTTTTCGGCGCTGGTAGCCGGGGCTTTTTTCGAGTCGCTTCCAGGCAGCAATCGCCATTTACCTTCCCTTCGGGCATGACGGATGACCCGGTAACCCAGCAAGACCGTGAGTATGGCAGCGTACACCGCGGGCTCCCGGATGTCGGCCTTGACCTGCCACCAGAAGTGCACCACGCCCAGGATGGCGGCGACGTAGACCGCGCGGTGCAGGCGTTGCCATCGCCGGCCGAGGCGGCGCCGCGCCCCCGCCGTGGAGGTCGCCGCGAGTGCCGCGAGCAGCAGGAAGGCCGCGAAACCGGCGGTGATGAACGTGCGCTCGCCGATGTCTTCGACGATCGCGGACAGCAGCAGCTCCTGGTCCAGCACGAGCCAGGTCAGGAAGTGCATAGCGACGTAAAAGAATGCGAAGAGTCCCAGCATGCGCCGGAAGCGGGCGAGCCAGTTCCAGCCGGTCAGCTGCCGGAGCGGGGTGACCGCCAGCGTGACCAGGATGAATCGCAAGCCCCAGTTGCCGAAGCGGTCCTGGATGTCCTCGACGGCGTTTACGCCGAGGCCGTCGGTGATGCCGAAGGCGTCGGTAAAGGCGAATATTGCCGGTACCAGGCTCGCCGCGAACACCAGCGGCTTCCAGATGAAGCGAACCTGCTGCAGCGTGTTCACGGCAACTCGACCCGCGGCGCTTCAGGGCACTAGCGCCTTGCTTCCCTAATCGAACAGGACACTAGAAATTCTTCCGCAGGTCGAGTCCTTCATACAGGTGCGCCACCTGCTCGGCATAGCCGTTGAACAGGCGGGTCGGCTGCTTGCCCGCGAAGAGGCCTCCCCCGATTCGGCGTTCGCGCGCCTGGCTCCACCGCGGGTGATCGACCTCCGGGTTGACGTTGGCGTAGAAGCCGTACTCGTGCGGTGCGGCCATGTTCCAGGTCGTCGGCGGCATCTTCTCGACGAAGCTCATTTTGACAATGCTCTTGATGCCCTTGAACCCGTACTTCCACGGGACCACGAGCCGCAGGGGCGCCCCGTTCTGGTTCGGCAGCACTTCGCCGTACAGCCCGACCGCGAGAATGGTGAGCGGATGCATCGCTTCGGCCATGGTCAGTCCTTCGCGGTACGGCCAATCGAGTATCGGCGCGCGCAGGCCCGGCATCTGCTGCGGGTCGTCCAGGGTCTGGAAGGCGACGAAGCGCGCATTCGACGTCGGCTCGAACTGCCGGATCACGTCAGCGAGCGGGATACCGACCCACGGGATGACCATCGACCATGCTTCGACGCAGCGCATGCGATAGATGCGCTCCTCGAGCCGGTGGGGCTTGACGAAGTCTTCGAGGTTGAACGTGCCCGTTTTCGCGGCGTGCCCCGACACGGTGATCGACCACGGGCGCGGCTTGAGCGTGTGCGCGTTTTGCGACGGATCGTTTTTCCCGGTGCCGAATTCGTAGAAATTATTGTAGGTGCTGATCTCTTCGAAGCTGTTCGGCTCCTCGCCCGTGCTGAAGCGGCTTTCGCCGACGTCGGGAAGCTCGGCGCCGGCTCGCGGGGGCAGGATCGCCGCGGCCGCCGGCCACGCCATCCAGGCGGCGCCGGCGGCGGCGCCGGCTTCCAGGAAGCGGCGGCGATTCAGGAAGTTATCCTTGCTGGTAATCTCGGACGGTTTTACATCCGCGGGTTTTCGTATGAGCAATGGAGGTCTCCTCGTCGGGTGTATCAGCTATAGACCCCGTGCAATGCCCGATTATTGCAGCAAATTTGCGGTCGCGGGGCGAAATCCGGCGCCCCGTCGCCCTTGAATCGGGTACCGCGCACCCACATTTCCTGTCCGTACGGACAAGGAGCCCGTGACGACGATGAATCCGAACCTGGTCAAAGTTCCGGGCGGCAGCGACAGCGGCGCGCTCGCAACGCTGCACGTCGACGTGATTGCCGACCTGGTCTGCCCGTGGTGCTACCTCGGCAAGCGCCGGCTCGACGACGCGCTGCTCGCCGTGCACGGGCCGACCGCCGTGAGCTGGCTGCCATTCCGCATCAACCCGCAAACGCCGGACGAAGGCATCGACTTCGAGGAATACCTCGTGTCCCGGTTCGAGAGTTCCGGCCGGCCGGGGCGCGCGTTCGAAGAGCTGGCGGCGGCCGGCAGGGCGGAAGGGATAGCGTTCCGCTTCGACCGTATCAAGCGCATGCCGAACACGCTGGATGCCCACCGCGTCATGAAGCTCGCCGAGACCGAGGGCGTCGCCGTCGGCGACGTGGCCGAAAGCCTCTTCCGCGGCTTTTTCGAGGAAGGGCGCGACCTCTCGGAGCGGGAGACTCTCATCGAGCTGGGCGAGCGCGGCGGCTTGCCGGCCGCCGCCGTCGCGGGCACCCTGGACGATGCGGGATCGCGGCGGGCCGTGCTGTCGCAGGAAGCACAGATCCGCAAGAGCGGCGTGACGGGTGTGCCGGACTTCCTCGTCAACCGGCGCCTGTTCGTCATGGGTGCGCAGAGCACGGACGCACTGGTCAACGTGTTCGACCGGGTCATGTTCGGCGACGAGAGCGACCGCCCGGTATCGACGGTGGTCCACTGAGCTATGTAGGAGCGCGCATCGCGCGCGATGCCCGGGAGGCCGGACAACCTCCCGCCGTACGGACCCCATGCCCGCCCTTATCACGCCATGCGCTTTCCCACTTGTAATTTCAGCAGTTCAGCGATAATTTCTGCCGGGAAGACGTTGAAGGGGACAAACAGGCGGAATCGCCGGCCGGCCAGAGCGAGGCCACAGCGAGCGGGGGAGGGTGGAAGCCCCGCGCCGGAAGCCGCTGAATATCACCCCGGAGTCGCCGACCGAACCGCAAGGAGAGACGCGCAGTAGGCCCGGCCGGCCGGCCCCCGTAACCGGGCCCATCGAGGCGGGCACCGCAGGTGTTCCGCGAAGCCGGGTGGTACCGCGATTTGAGGATTGGAGAATCGCCCCGGACGCACAGAGCGTCCGGGGCTTTTTTTTGCACAGGAAAACGGCAGAAGGGAACATGAGCCGCAAAGGCAGATTCAACGAGGTCTCCGGACGTTACGACGGACCGGCGCTGGAGCAGGAGGTGCTGGCGTTCTGGCGCGAGCACGGTATTTTCGAAAAGACCGTTGCGCAGTCGAAAGGACGCCCGCGCTTCAGCTTCAACGAAGGACCGCCGACGGCGAACGGCAAGCCCGGCATTCACCACGTGCTCGCGCGGAGCTTCAAGGACGCCTTCCCCCGCTACAAGACGATGCGCGGCTACTACGCGCCGCGCAAGGCCGGCTGGGATACGCACGGCCTGCCGGTCGAGCACGAGATCGAGAAAGAGCTCGGCATCTTCGACAAGAAGGAGATCGAGGAGAAGGTCGGCATCGCCGAGTTCACGCGCCGCTGCCGGGAGTCGGTGATGCGCTACATCGGCGACTGGGAGCGCATGACCGAGCGCATGGGCTTCTGGGTGAATTTCGACGAGGCCTATTACACGCTCGACAACACGTACATCGAGAGCGTGTGGTGGCTGCTCAAGGATATCTGGGACAAGGGCCTGATCTACCAGGGCTACAAGGTCGTGCCCTACGACCCGCGCATCGGCGCGACGCTGTCCTCGCACGAGCTCGCGCTCGGCTACCGCGAAGTCGAGGACCCGTCCATCTTCGTGCGCTTTCCGCTGGCCGACCGGCCGGACACGGCGTTTCTCGTCTGGACCACCACGCCGTGGACCTTGCCCGCGAACCTGTGCCTCGCCGTGCACCCCGCCGTGGAATACGCCTTTTGCGAGACGGATGACGAGACGTTGATCCTGGCCGAGCCGCTGCGCGAGCGCGTGCTCGAAGGCGTCGCCCACCGCGTGACGAAAACCGTGCAAGGCGCGGAGCTCGTCGGCCTGCGTTACCGCCGGCCGTTCGAGTACCTGCCGGTCGATGCTCCGCAGGCGTTCCAGGTGTTCCCCGCGGACTTCGTGAGCACCGAGGACGGCACCGGCATCGTGCATTGCGCGCCCGCCTACGGCGTGGACGACCTCGCGTTGGGGCAGGCGCACGGGCTGCCGGTCGTGCACGCGGTCGGCGAGGACGGGCATTTCCTTTCGGTCGTGGAGCCGGTCGCCGGCGCGTTCTTCAAGGACGCCGACCCGCCGCTCATGCGCCTTCTCGAAGCACGCGGTTTGCTGTTCCGGCGTGAGACGCTCCTGCACAACTACCCGTTCGGCTGGCGCACCGGCGATCCCGTGATCTACTACGCGAAGAACGCCTGGTTCATCCGGACCTCGGATTTCAAGGACCGCATGGTCGAGCTGAACCGCACCATCAACTGGGTTCCGGAGACGATCCGCGACGGGCGTTTCGGCAACTGGCTGGAGAACAACGTCGACTGGGCGCTCTCGCGCGAGCGCTTCTGGGGCACGCCGCTGCCGGTCTGGACGGACGGCGAGGGCGCCTGGGTCTGCATCGGCTCGCTCGCCGAGCTCGAGGCGCTCGCCGGGCGCGGGCTGTCCGGGCTCGACCTGCACCGCCCGGCCATCGACGACATCACGTTCGAGAAGGACGGCAAGACCTGGCGAAGGGTCCCGGAGGTGATCGACTGCTGGTTCGACTCCGGCGCCATGTCGTACGCGCAATGGCATTATCCGTTCGAGAACCGGGAAACGTTCGCTGCGCATTTCCCCGCGGATTTCATCTGCGAGGCCATCGACCAGACGCGCGGCTGGTTCTACACGCTGCACGCGATCGCCACGCTCGTCTCCGACAGCGTTGCTTACAGGAATTGCATCTGCCTGAGCCACATCGTCGACAAGGACGGCCGCAAGATGTCGAAGTCGGTCGGCAACATCGTCGACCCCTACGACGTGTTCGACACGGTGGGCGCCGATGCCCTGCGCTGGTATTTTCTCGCGCGGCTGTCGCCGGACGTGCAGAAGCGGGTGTCGGTCGAAATCGTGCAGGACGTTGCCAGCTCGTTCATCAACACGTTCTGGAACACGTACGGGTTCTTCGTGCTGTACGCGCGCCTCGACGATATCGACTACACGCAGGACCTGCCGCTGTCGAAGCGCCCGGAGATCGACCGCTGGGCGCTGGCGCTCCTGAACCGCACGGTGCGCCGCTGCACCGAGGCGATGGACCGGTACGACGCGAAGGCGGCGGGCGAGGCCATCGAGTCGCTCATCGACCAGCTCAGCAACTGGTACGTGCGCCGCAACCGCCGCCGCTTCTGGAAGTCGAGCGACACGGAAGACAAGCGCTCTGCCTATCTCACGCTGTACGAGTGCCTGGACGTCGCGCACCGGCTGATGGCGCCGTTCGTGCCGTTCCTGGCGGAGCACGTGTACGGCAATCTCGTGAAGGGGGTGCAGCCCGACGCGCCCGAGAGCGTGCACATGGCTGCCTGGCCGGAAGCCGATCCGGCGCGCGACGACGACACGCTGCTGTTCGAGATCGACGTGGTGCAGAAAGTGGTCGGCCTCGGGCGCGCGGCGCGGGCACAGTCGGGGCTCCGAACCCGCCAGCCGCTGGCGCGCCTGCTGGTGCGGGCGCCGGACGACGCTTCGGCACGGGCAATCGACAGCCACCAGGACCAGGTGCTGGAGGAGCTGAACGTCAAGGCGCTCGAGTTCATCGCGCGCGACGCGGGGCTCGTCAGCTACCGCATCAAGCCGAACCTGCCGCGGATCGGCAAGCAGTACGGGAAGCTCGTGCCGCAGATTCGCGCGGCGCTGACGAACGCCGACGGCGCCGCGATCGCAAGCGCGGTCACGGCGGGAGAGACGTTCGAGATCAACGCCGGCGGACAGCAGGTCCGCCTCGGGCCGGAGGACGTGCTGGTCGAGACGCACTCGGCCGAAGGTTACGCCTGCGGTAAGGACAGCGGGTTCCTGGTAGCGCTCGACACCACGCTCACCGACGAGCTGGTCCGCGAGGGCATGGCCCGCGAGCTGGTCCGCACCGTGCAGGAGGCCCGCAAGCAGGCCGGGCTGGAGGTTTCCGACCGCATCGTGCTGGGGGTCAGCGGCACGGCGGCCGTCGGCGCGGCGCTCGATTCCTATCGCGACTACCTGATGGCAGAGACGCTGGCGCTCGAGTGGGCGGTCAGCCAACCGGAACCGCTGTATCGCGACCGTCGTACCCTGGACGAGGAAGAGTGGACGATCGAGATCAGCCGCTCGGGGTGAATTCGGCTCCGGGTAATCCCCAAGCGGACTCGCGAACCGCGCACTTGCACGGACTTTTGGACGTTGCTATAAGAATCAGGCGCAGGTGCTTTGGAATTCAGAAGATGCGCACGGACGCTCGGCACGGGATATCCCGCGCGCTACAGGAGGTAGCGATTCTGCAAGCGTACCGGTAGCCGCGAGCGCCGCTCGACGGCTGGCCCCAGAAGAACAAAACGCTGGAGTGGAAATGTCCGATCAGGTCGACCGATTTTTCGCGGCCGTGTCCGTCATGGTCGCGGAAGGCCCTATTAAACAAAGACTTATCAAAGCCTTCGAGGAGAATCTGCAGCACATCGAGGAGAGTGCGCTGCCACCGCCGGCGCGGAAACCCTTCGCCGAGCTGCGACGGAAGATGCGCTGCGTCGCGCCGCTGAACGGCGAGGGCGCGGTGTGCGCCACGGTGCGCAAGATGTCGATCCCCGAGGCCGAGTTTTGCGGCCAGCTCATGCTGGACCTGTTCGCCGTACTGGTGCGCGAGAACGTGAGCAGCCCCGGGCAGCATCGGCTGCCCTTGCCGGTGGACCAGCGGCTCGCCGTGCCGCCTTTCCTGGTCAAGTCCGGGTAGGCCGCCAGGTACCACAGTGCTCCCCCGTGCCGCCGGTCGGTGGTGGATCGCCCTTTGATCGACGACAGACTCAAGCCGATCGGCATCTTCGATTCCGGGGTGGGCGGCCTCACGGTCCTCAAGGCCCTGCAGCAGCGCCTGCCGGGCGAGGATTTCTGCTACCTCGGCGATACCGCGCGGCTGCCCTACGGCACCAAGAGCGCCGCTTCCGTGCTCCGCTATGCCCGCCAGGCGGCGGACCACCTGCGGCGGCGCGATATCAAGCTGCTGGTGATCGCCTGCAATACGGCGTCGGCTGTCGCCCTCGATGAGCTGGCGGCGGAGTGGGCTCCGCTGCCGATCGTCGGGGTCGTCGATCCGGGCGCGAGCGCGGCGGTGGCGGCCGCGCCCGCCGGCCGCCATCTCGTGCTCGCCACCGAGGCCACCGTCGGCCTGCATGCCTACGGCCTCGCGATCGCGGCACGCGACCGCGCGGCGAGCGTGCGGGAGCTTGCCTGCGAGCTGCTGGTAGCGCTGGCGGAGGAAGGCTGGACCGGGGGCAGCGTCGCCGAGGCGATCGTCCGGCAGTACCTTGGCCCGTTCGTGGACGGTGAGGGCGACTGGCGGCCGGACTCCATCATCCTCGGGTGCACGCACTTCCCGCTGCTCCGCGACACGATCCGGACTGTCGCCGGTGAGGGCATCAGTATCGTCGACTCCGCCAGCACCACCGCGGAGGCGGTGGCGGCGTTGCTCGAGGCGCGGCAGTGCCTGAACCCGGCCGCGAGCGGTCGCCTCCGGCTGCTCGCGACGGACGGCGCGGCGCGCTTCGCGCGCGTCGGCGGCGCGTTCCTCGGCGCCGAGGTGTCACCCTCCGACGTGCAGCTCGTGGACCTGTAGGAGCGCGCATCGCGCGCGATGCCACGGCAGTGCGAACACACTCCGCCGGTGGCGACCCGGTACGCCGTGGCATCGCGCGCGATGCGCGCTCCTACAGGGGTAAAAGGCTGTGTGCCATAATGGCGCGCCTCGCAGGCTGCAGGGGGAATTCGTCGTGAAAGCACTGTCTCGCCCGCGCGTTCATGCGCTGCTGCTGCTGTCAGTTTTCGGCCTCGCGGCGTGCAGCCCCCCCGAAAGCGAACCAGTCCAGGAGAAGGCGACGCCCGCGGCAGCGCCCGCACCGGACAGCGAGGCCGCCGCGTCCGTGCCGCCGCGTCCCGAAGCGTATGCCAGCGTGCCGCTGACGGCGGACCTCTCCCACCTGAGCGACGCGCAGCGCGAGATGATCGTCCTGCTCATCGAGGCATCGCAGGTCATGGACGACCTCTTCTGGGAGCAGGCGTTCGGGGACGAACAGCAGGGCTGGCTGGATTCCATCGGCGATGCGGCAACGCGCCGCTATGCCAGGATCAACTACGGTCCCTGGGACCGCCTCGCCAACGACCGGCCGTTCGTGCAAGGCTACGGCGAGAAGCCGCCGGGCGCGACCTTCTACCCGGAGGACATGACCCGCGAAGAGTTCGAGGCGGCGGACCTCGCCGGCAAGACGAGCCTCTATACGCTCATCCGGCGCAACGATGCGGGCGAGCTCGAGGTCATTCCGTATCACGAAGCGTACGCGGAGGAACTCGCACACGCGGCGGATCTCCTGCGACGGGCGGCGGACCTCGCCGAGCACGACGGCTTCGCCGAATACCTGCGGTTGCGCGCCGAGGCGCTCGTCACCGACGTCTACCAGCCGAGCGACCTGGCGTGGCTGGACGTCAAGACGAACCCGATCGAGCTCGTCATTGGCGCCATCGAGACCTACGAGGACCGGCTGTTCGGGTACAAGGCGGCGTACGAAGGCTTCGTGCTGGTCAAGGACATGGAATGGAGCCAGGAGCTCGCCCGCTTTGCGGCATTCCTGCCCGGGCTGCAGCAGGGCCTGCCGGTACCCGATGAGCTCAAGGCGGAGACGCCGGGCACCGACGCCGACCTCAATGCCTACGACGCCGTCTACTACGCCGGGCACGGCAATGCGGGTTCCAAGACCATCGCGATCAACCTGCCGAACGACGAGCAGGTGCAGTTGGAGAAGGGCACGCGGCGCCTGCAGATCAAGAACGCCATGCGGGCGAAGTTCGACGAGATCCTGGTGCCCATCGCCGGCATGCTGATCGACGAGGAGCAGAGGGCGCACGTGACCTTCGACGCGTTCTTTGCCAACACGATGTTCCACGAGGTCGCGCACGGGTTGGGTATCAAGAACACCATCAACGGCAAAGGGACCGTGCGCGAGGCGTTGCTGGACGTCGCGGGTGCCATGGAAGAGGGCAAGGCGGACATCCTCGGCCTGTACATGATCACCCGCCTGCACGAGCAGGGCGAGATGGGCGAGATCGACCTCAGGGACAACTACGTGACCTTCGTCGCGAGCATCTTCCGCAGCATCCGCTTCGGCGCCAGCAGCGCACACGGGCGAGCCAACATGGTGCGATTCAACTTCCTCGCCGACAGGGGTGCCGTCGTTCGCGACCCGGAGTCGGGGAGCTACCGCGTTGACTTCGAGCGCATGCAGGAGGCGATGACCGAGCTGTCGACGTTGCTGCTGACGCTGCAGGGGACCGGCGACTACGCGGGGACCGTGCAGTTATTCGAAGAGAAGGGCGTGATCGGTGAAACGTTGCACAACGATCTCGACCGGCTGGCCGAAGCCGGCATCCCGGTGGATATCGAGTTCGAGCAGGGCCTCGACGTGCTGGGGCTCGCCCGGTAGGCGCGCGCATCGCGCGCGATGCCACGTTCGTTGACGGTGGCATCGCGCGCGATGCGCGCTCCTACACGCCGTTCCTGCCGATCATCTGCAGGAATTCGGAGCGCGTGCGCGCGTCCTTGCGGAACGCGCCCAGCATCTGGCTCGTGATCATCGAGACGCCCGTTTTGTGAATGCCGCGCGTGGTCATGCACTGGTGCACGGCGTCGATAACGACGCCTACGCCTTTGGGCTTCAGCACGTCCTGGATGCACTGCGCGATTTGCGCGGTCATCTTTTCTTGCACCTGGAAGCGGCGCGCGAACGCCTCGACCACGCGGGCCAGCTTGCTGATGCCGACGACCTTGTTGTTCGGGAGGTAGCCGACGTGCGCCTTGCCGATGATCGGCGCCATGTGGTGCTCGCAGTGCGATTCGAACGTGATGTCGCGCAGCACGATCAGCTCGTCGTAGCCGTCCACTTCCTCGAACGTCCGCTCGAGGAACTGCACCGGGTCGGCCTGGTAGCCGCTGAACCAGTCCTCGTATGCCTGCGCGACGCGCCGCGGCGTGTCGACCAGGCCTTCGCGGTTCGGGTCTTCGCCCGCCCACTCCAGCAGCGTAACGACCGCCGCCTCCGCCTCCTCGCGGCTGGGTTTTTTGGGCCCGCTCACGGGCGGGCCGGAGCGATGGGGCAGGACACGCCGGTGCCGGCAATGCCGCAGTAGCCGCCGGGATTTTTCGCGAGGTACTGCTGGTGGTAGTCCTCCGCGTAGTAGAACTCACCTGCGCGGCGGACCTCGGTAGTGATCCCGCCGAGACCGCCGGCAAAGCCTGAAGCCGTCGTGTAGACGCCGGGCGTTTCCCGGAACAGCCGTTCCACGCCCCGGAAGCAGCCCAGGGCGAACATGGCCTGCTCCAGTCCCGCGGGAAAGGGCGGCTTCAGCGGATGCCGGGTGACGTAGTGTTTGTCGGGCACCGGCATCGGGGTGGACCTGCCGGGCAGGGTGGCGTTCTCCGGCGGCAGCCGGGATTTGTCGTGTTGTGCCAGCATGGGCGCAATATGGCGCCTCGCGAGGAAATTGCAAGCGTCGGGAGCATCCCGGGCCACCAGCACCCGGCGCCTGCACCAAAGGCACCGGGCGGCAGGATCAGTTCGTGGCCGCCGCTGCCGCCTGCTGCTTGACCTCTTCGAGGTCGGACTGGCGGTAAAAGAACTTGTGCGTGTACGTCAGCCCGGGGGTGTCCACGGTTTTGCCGTCCGCCAGTCGCGGCCTGTAGATGAGCGACCGCAGGTTGTTCTGCACCGTGCGCTGCATCTCGCCGAACGCCGCCGGCTCCGCTTCGGCCAGCGCCACGTCGCTGGTGAAGCCGCGCGTCGAGACCGAGTAATCGAAGACGACCTTGCCTTCCTGGTAATCGTCACCGGGGAGCTGCGTGCGGACCTCACCGTCGATGCCGACGTATTTCGGCGGGTGGATCTGCTGCAGGACGACCGGCTTTTCCAAATGCTCGCGCCGGCTCGCGAGGCGCTCCTCTTCGCCCGTCGAGAGCAGCTTCCAGGCGTCTTCGTATACCCGGCGCGCACGGCTCGACTGGCCGGAGAGGATATAGAAGTCGCCGAGCGCAAGCAGCGTGTCCTCGCGCATCTGCCAGGTGGCTTCCGGGTTCTTCTCGGCGATGCGAACGGCGCGCTTCAGGTAGACCTCGCCCGAGGTGACCGCCGAAGGCTGGTAATACGCCGTCTGCACGGTGCCGACGTACAGGTAGGATTTGCCGAGGCCCGTCAGCGGCGGGATCAGCCGCAGGTCGTTGTCACCGCCGTGATCCTCGATGATGTCGATGACCTTGCGCCAGGTATAGCGCTCCTTCTCGAACAACTGCAGCCGGTGCTGCCAGCTCGCCTGCTTCTCCAGCGCGGGCAGGATCTCGATGCCATCGAGGTCCTTGTCGCGCGCCTCGAGGCCGAAGATGATCTCGGTGAGCACCTCCACCTGGTCGAACTTGCCGACCGCGAGATAGGTTTCCGCCAGCGATTCCAGCACCTGCACCTGGTCGAGGTTGTGCGGTCCCTCGTTGACGTGAGTGATGTGCACCGCGCGCTGGAAGGTCTCCGAGGCCAGGTCCGGGCGGCCCGATGCGAGCTGCGCCGCCCCGAGTCCCTTGAGCGGGTTGACGAGATTCGAGTTCAGCCGGTCCTCGGTCCGCTCGATGATGCCGATGGCCGCCTCGTAGTTGGCGATCGCGGGTTCGTACTGCTCGTTCTGGTGCTGCGCGATGCCGAGGTTGGTCAGCGCGCGCGCCGAGTCGAGGCTGTTGATGCCGTAGAGCCGGATCGAGAGCTCGACCACCTGCTTGGCGAGCGCGTCTGCCTCGAGCCATTCCTCGTTCTCCATGGCCGATTTGTACAGCTCGAAATAGCGCTGGAGCTCTTCTTCGGACGCCTCTCCGCCCTGCATGCCGAGCCCCCCGGCCGGCGGCGTTTCCGCGTCGTTTTCGGGATCGTCCGAGCCGGGGCTGGTGGCGGTAACCGTCATGCCGCCCTGGCCCGGCTCCTCCTGTTCGGCGGGTACGTCCGGCTTTTCCTCCGCCAGTCCACCCGGATCCTTGCTCGCGGACAGCGCCTCGTCCGTGGGTTCGGGCTCGCCGGCCGGTGCCGGGTCTGCCGGGGCCTGGTCGGTCGCCCCGGCCTCCTGCGCCAGCAAGGGTGCGGCGCCCGGCGCGAGCGGCACCGTGACCAGGGCGAGAATCGGCAGGAGCAGGCCAGCTTTCATGGACTTCGACATGCCATTGATCCGTTTTCAGACCGCAACGCGTCTCCAGAGTTTAGTCCGAACGGGTGCCCGGCGCTTCAGCCCAGGGTGAGTGCCAGCTGCCGCTGACCGGGCTTCCGGAATTGGCCGCAGTCGAGGGATTGCCGGTCGCGCCCCGGACTGATGCCCGATTTCCGGCATGCCGCCCTGAACCGCTGCCCAATCATATCAGCATAAGGCCCCCGGCCGGCCTGCCGTACCGTGAAGCGGCTGTCGTAGTCCTTGCCGCCGCTCGCGGCGCGCAACAGGCTCATGACATGGGCGGCGCGATCCGGCAGGTGCGTGTCCAGCCATTCGGCAAAGATTCCCTTGAGCTCGTGCGGCAGCCGCAGCAGCACGTAGCTCGCGTTCAAGGCGCCGGCCTCGGCGGCCCTGGCCACGATCCGCTCGATTTCGCGATCGTTGACGGCAGGAATGATGGGGGCCATGAGCAGGCTGGCGGGCACGCCGCTGTCGGTGAGCGCGCGCAGCAGCCGGAAGCGGGCAGCGGCCGAAGGAACGCGCGGCTCGAGCTGTCGTTTCAGCGCGTTGTCGGCCGTGGGTACGCTGATGGCCACGGAGCAAAGGTTCAGCCGCGCGAGCTCGCCGAGCAGGTCGAGGTCGCGGTGCATCAGCGTGCCCTTGCTGATCAGGCTGACCGGGTGGCGGTGCTCGAGGAAGGTCTCGAGCAGGCGCCGCGTCAGGCCCAGCCGCTTCTCGGCCGGCTGGTAGGGGTCCGTGTTGGCACCGATGGTGATCGGCTTGCAGGCGTAGGCGGCTTTCGACCACTCCGCCAGCAGGAGATCGACGGCGTTCGGCTTGTAGAAGATCTGCGTCTCGAAGTCGAGGCCCGGCGAGAGATCGAGGTAGCTGTGGCTGGGCCGCGCGTAGCAGTAGACGCAGCCGTGCTCGCAGCCCTGGTAGGGGTTGATCGAACGCTCGAAGGGCACGTCCGGCGAATCGTTGCGGCTGACGATCGTGCGGGCGCGGATCGGCCGGAGCACCGTCTCCGGCGCCATCTCCGCCCCGGTCTCGTCCGCGGCGGTGTCCTCGCGGCAGGGCTCCACGGTACGGGCGGCGAAACGGCCGTCGGGACGGGAGATCGCGCCGCGGCCCTTGTGTCCACGGTCGGGCATGGTGAAAACGCACTGAGCCTGTACATTATTACAGTAGTGCGTCCGGCGGTGCCGGTCAAGCCTGGCGGGCGGCCGCGTCGCCGACGACGCGCAGGTTCGTGCGCAGCGGTACGCTGATACCGAGCTCGTCGAAGCGCTTTTTCACCGCTTCGTTCAGTCCCCAGTAAACGCCCCAGTAGTCGGCGGTCTTGACCCACGGCCGGACGTACAGGTGGATGCTGTATTCGCTCAGCTCGCCGACGACGATGATGCACGGTGGGTCCTCGAGTACCCGGTCGTCCGCCTCGACGAGCTCGCGGATCGCGACCCGGGCAGCCTCGATGTCCTGCTCGTAACCAATCCGGAACACGAGGTCGACGCGCCGCGTCGGCCGGGCGGAATAGTTGGTGATGACGCTGCTCATGATCTGCCCGTTGGGCACGATGATCCGCCGGTTGTCGGCGCTCGACAGCTCGGTCGTCAGGAGCTGCACGTCGACGACGGAGCCCGCCGTGCCCGCGGCTTCGATCCAGTCGCCGACCCGGTAGGGCCTGAAGATCACGATCAGCACACCGGCGGCGAAGTTGGCGAGCGATCCCTGCATCGCGAGTCCGACGGCGATGCCGGCGGCGCCGATGAGCGCGATCAGCGAGGCGGTCTGGACACCGATCTGCTGGATGGCCGCGATGATGACGAAGGCCATCAGGGCCCAGTACACCACCGTCGCAACGAAGGACTCCAGGATCGGGTCGATCGACTGCGCGGTCATCAGCCGGCGCAGCGCCCGGTCGATGAGGCGCACGATCGCGCGCCCGATGAAAAAGATCGCAACGGCGGCGATGAGGCCCAGGGCGAAGTCGAGCCCGACCGCCTGGATCTGCACCCACACCTGGTTCCAGTCGAAGCCGAGGTCCGGCAAATGCACGTCGTTCATTCTTGTTCTTCCTCCGGTGTCACGGCGCCGCGAGCGCGGCCCCCCAGGCGGCCAGAATAAGTGCGACGGCAGCGGCCCCGCAAATCGCCTGCAGCCTGGGACCGCCAAGGTGGCGGGCCGTGAACGTGAGCGCGATGCCGCCGGCGAAGCCGCAGACGAAGCCTGCGAGATGCGCGCCGATGTCGGTCCGGGCGTCGCCGGTGCCGGTGTAGGCCAGCAGGGCGATGCCGCCGATGATCGGGCCGAGGCGCCAGGCCCAGCGGTCCTGGGCCATCAGCCGGGCTCGCCAGACGAACCCCGCGAGCAGCCCGAGGGCCGCAAACACGGCCGTCGACGCGCCGATCGAGCGGTGCGACGACTCGAGCAGCACCGTGTTGAGCGCGTTTCCCGCGCCGGCCGCCAGCACGATGCAGGCCCAGGCGACGCCGCTGCCGACGAGCCGCCCGGCCAGTCCGCCGAACAGCGCACCGAAGCCGATGTTGCCGAGCAGGTGCCCGACGCCGCTGTGCAGCGTCAGCGCGGTGAAGAGGCGCCACCACTCGCCGGCGCGAACGAGCTCGCCGTCGACGCGGCCGCGGGCGAGCCAGTCGAAGCCGAACGCGGACCGGCCCGCGAGCCAGCCGACGAGGCAGACGACCAGCACGTAGCCGAACACGCCGCTGACGCCGTTGTAATAGCCGTGCACCTCCACCGCCGGGCGCGGGCGGGGCCGCTGCTGGCGGTTTTCCTGGTCGTACTGCCAGATCTCGAATTTTGCACGCTCGGCGAGTTCGACCGGGACCACGAGCACGGTACGCGTCTCGATGCGCAGGAGCTCGCAGGGAATGCCGACCGAGTGCAGCACCAGCGCACGATCGGAAGCGGCGCGCGGATCGGTGCTGTCGAAAACGACCGCGGGTTCCGGCGCGGCGTCAGTAGTCGGCATCACCGGCCGCCGCGGCGAGCAGCTCGCCACAGTCGCCCGCGAACCTGTGCGTGGCGATCGCATCGGCGCGCGTGGTGCCGCGGTTCAGGATGGCAACCGGCAGGCCCGCCTCAGCCGCCATGCGCGCGAACCGGAAACCCGACAGCACCATGAGCGAGGAACCGACGACCAGCAGCGCGTCGGCCCCGAGCACCCGGTCGACGGCGTCGGCGACGCGTTCCGCCGGGACCGGTTCGCCGAAGAACACCACGTCCGGCTTCAGGATGCCGCCGCAGTCGCCGCAGTCGGCGACGGCGAAGTCGAGTACCTCCGCGTCGGCGAGCCGCGCGTCACCGTCCGGCGCGAGGGCCGCGGGGGCGGCCTGCCACCCGGCGTTCATCGCCTCCAGCCGCTCCTGCAAGGCGGCGCGCGTCGTGATCGCGTCGCAGCCGAGGCACCGGACGCGGTGCAGCACGCCGTGCAGGTCGATCACGTTGCGGCTGCCCGCGCGGCGGTGCAGGTCATCGACGTTCTGCGTGACGACGCCGCTGACACGGCCCTGCTCCTCGAGACGCACCAGGGCCGCGTGCGCGGCGTTCGGCCTGGCGGCGGCAATACGGTGCCAGCCGGCGAAGCTCCGCGCCCAGTAACGCTGCCGGGCGCCGGCGCTGCCCGTGAACTCGGCGAAGTACATCGGCTGCCGGTGCTTCCAGTTGCCGCTGTCGTCCCGGTAGTCCGGGATGCCCGAGCCGGTGCTGCAGCCGGCGCCGGTGAGCACGGCAATGCGCTCGTGCGCGGCGAGAAACTCGCGCAGCTCGCCGGCGGCAGCGCCGGCATCGTCGGTCAGGGGCAGGGTCTCGGGCATGCAAGCTCGCACGGGTTCGGCGCGTGACGGTTTCAGTCGGCGTTCAGCTTCGCCGGGCATACTGGCTGCAAACGATTATGACATCGGTGAAGCATCGCATGGGCAAGTGGCGAAAACTGTACTTCGGGCTGGCCGTCCTGTCGGCGCTCTTCCTGCTGGAGTCGTTCTACCCGCTCCTGTAGGAGCGCGCACCGCGCGC
>CAYRKH010000048.1:0-5956 GCA_964424805.1 uncultured Woeseiaceae bacterium | reverse complement strand
GAACGCGAAAAGTGCCGCAAGGCCGCGGCCGTCGGCGACGGTGGTGCTGGCGCGCGAAGGGCCGGCAGCGCCGGAGCTCTTCCTGGTCCACCGGCACGCGAAAGCGTCCTTCGGCGCGAGCTACGTATTCCCGGGCGGCCTCGTCGACCCGGGTGACTGCGAGGCGGAAGCGTTCAGCGGCGAGTTCCGCCCGGAGTCGGCAAACCGCTGCCTCGGGCTGTCCGCGGGCGGCCTCGACTACTACTGCGCGGCCATCCGCGAGCTGTTCGAAGAGACCGGCGTGCTGCTCGCGCGTGACGGCGCCGGCGCCGCGGTGACGGGCGGTTCCGCCGCGGCGCTCGACCTCGAGGCGGCGCGGTCCGCCCTCAATGAAGGCCGGCTGCGCTGGTCCGATTTTCTGCGCGAACGCGGTCTTACGCTGGCCGGCGATGCGCTCCGGTATTTCGCCTGGTGGGTGACGCCGCGGACGCTGCCGAAGCGCTTTTCCACGCGCTTCTTCATGGCGGCGCTGCCGGAAGGGCAGGCCGCGGCACACGACAATCGTGAGCTCACCGACAGCCGCTGGGCGACGGCGGCGGACGCCCTGGCGGCGCAGGCAGCCGGCGAGCTGGCGTTGCCGCCGCCGACCCGCGCCACGCTCGAGGATCTCGCGGGCTTCGATACGCTGGACGAGCTGCTGGAGTGGGCGGGAAGGCGCTGTGCCGCCGGCGTTCCCCGTATCCTGCCTGCCCTCGTGATGAGCGGTGGCCGCCAGCGCGTGCTCATGCCGGGCGACCCCGGCTACCCGCCGGATGCCGCCGAGGGGGAGCAATGAAGCCGCTCGAGCCGGGCCGGCCGGTGGTCCTCGCCCCCGGCGTGACGCGCCTCGTGGCGCCCAACCCGGGCGTGATGACGGGGCCGGGCACCAATACTTACCTCCTGGGGGACGCCGAGGTGGCCGTCATCGATCCCGGCCCGTCGATCGACGCGCACGTCGACGCCATCCTCGAGCGCGCCGCCGGCCGTTTGCGCTGGGTGCTGGTGACGCACACGCACACCGACCATTCGCCGGCGGCGCAGGCGCTGGTTGATGCGACGGGAGCCGAGCTCCTCGGCCGTCCGGCGCCCGCCGGCCGGCACCAGGACGCCGGCTTCCGCCCCCGGCGCGTGCTGGAGGACGGCGACGTCCTGACGGCAGCCGACTTCGAGCTCCGGGTCGTGCACACGCCCGGCCACGCGTCCAATCACCTGTGCTACCGGCATGCCGCGCTCGGGTGGCTGTTCACGGGTGACCACATCATCGACGGCTCCACGGTCGTGATCGATCCGCCGGACGGCAATATGCGGGATTACCTGCGCTCGCTGGAGAGGCTGAAGCAGCTCGACATCACGGCGATTGCGCCGGGCCACGGCAACGTCCTCGAGCGGCCGCGCGAGGTCATCGACTGGATCATCGCGCACCGCCTGGAGCGCGAGGCGAAGGTCGCGCGCACGTTGGCGGCGCATCCCGGCGCCACGCTGCGCGCGCTGGTCCCGCACGCGTACGGCGAGGTCGACGAGTCGCTGCACCCGATCGCCGAGCGCTCCCTGCTCGCGCACCTGGAGAAACTCGAAGCGGAGTCCCGCGCCCGCCGCGACGGCCCCCGCTGGTTTGGTCTGCCGTGAGCCGCTGAGTTGTCGGAGCGCGCATCGCGCGCGATGCCACGTGGACGACAAACCGGACACGTGTGAACGAGCGAAGCCCGCGGCATCGCGCGCAATGCGCGCTCCTACAGGGGTCGTTCTTCCCCCGCGTCCTGGTTACAGGTCGGCGAAGCGGCCGCCGGATTTGGCCAGCGTTTCGAGCAGCCGCGGCGGCTGCCAGTAGCGGTCGCCGAAGCGGTCCCGGAATTCGCAGACCTTGTCGAATACCGTGTCGGCGCCGATCGTATCCGCGAAGTGCATGGGGCCGCCGCGGTGGCGCGGGAAACCGTAGCCGTTCATCCAGATGACGTCGATGTCGGAGGAGCGCGCGGCAATACCGTCTTCCAGGATGCGCGCGCCTTCCGTGATGAGCGCGTAGATGCAGCGCTCGACGATCTCCGTGTCGTTGATGTCGCGCTGCTCGACGCCGAGGCGCGCGGCTTCGTCGCGGATGAGCTGCTGCACCTCCGGGTCCGGCAGCGGCGTGCGGGAGCCGGACTCGTATCGATACGTGCCGGCGCCGGTCTTCTGGCCGAAGCGGCCGAGCTCGACCAGCCGGTCGGCGACAGCGTAGAAACGCGGGTCGTCCGGCAGGTCGGTGCGCTCCTGCCGGGTCTTGTAACCGACGTCCAGCCCGGCCAGGTCGCCGACGGCGTTCGGGCCCATCGCCATGCCCCAGTCGGTGAGCGCGCGATCGATCGCCTCGGGCGCCGCGCCTTCGAGCAGCAGGAGCTGGTTTTCCCGCCCGTAGCCGTACAGCATGCGGTTGCCGACGAAGCCATAGCAGTTGCCGACGACCACGCCGATCTTGCGCAGCCGCTTGGCGAGCGCGAGCCCCGTCGCAATCACGTCGTCGGCGGTTTTGTCGCCGCGCACGATCTCCAGCAGCCGCATCACGTGCGCCGGGCTGAAGAAATGCAGCCCGATTACGTCCTGCGGCCGCTTCGTCATCGCGGCGATGGCATCGACGTCCAGCGTAGAGGTGTTTGTCGCCAGCACCGCCCCGGGCCGGCACACGGCATCGAGCCTGGCGAAGACCTCTTTCTTGATGGCCATGTTCTCGAACACGGCCTCGATGACGAGGTCCGCCTCCGCGAGCTCGCCGTAATCGAGCGTCGTCCGGAGCCGCGCCATGCCTTCGGCGGCAGCGCTCCCGGTGAGCTTGCCGCGCGCTACTCCGCCGTCGAACAGCTTGCGGATAGTCGCCGCGCCGCGCGCCAGGCCTTCTTCGTCGCTGTCCAGCAGGTGCACCCGGTAGCCCGCACCGAGACAGGCGTACGCGATGCCGCTGCCCATCGTGCCGGCGCCGAGCACCGCCACCTTCTGCACCTCGCGCACCGGCGTGTCTTTCGCGAGCCCCGGCACCTTCGCCGCTTCGCGCTCGGCAAAGAACGCGTGCCGCAGGCCGCTGGACTGCGGCGAGTCCTGGCACTCGGCGAACAGCTCGCGTTCGGCGGCGACGCCGGCATCGAAATCCAGCTCGGTGGCAAGCTCGACCGCCCGCACGATCTTCCCGGGCGACAGCAGCCCGCGCGCCGAGGTGGCGAGCTTCTGCCGTGCATCGGCAAACACCTGCGCGTCGACGGCCGGCACGGGCAGGTCGCGCACGCGCCGCGGCTCGTGCAACTCGCCGGCAAAAGCGAGGGCCGCAGCGAGCAGGTCATCCTCGTCCGTCACGCGATCGACGAGACCGGCATCGCGCGCAGCCTGCGCGCCGATGGGTTCCCCGGAAAGCATCATCGCGAGCGCGCGTTCGACGCCGACCAGCCTCGGCAGCCGCTGGGTGCCGGTCGCGCCGGGCAAAAGGCCCAGCTTGACCTCCGGCAGCCCGACCTTCGCCGAGGCCGCCGCGAGCCGGTAATGACAGCCCATGGCGATCTCCAGGCCGCCGCCGAGCGCCGTGCCATGGATCGCGGCGAGCACGGGCTTGTCGCAGGCCTCGAGCCGCGCGACCACGTCGGGCAGGTACGGCTCCTTCGGCGGCTGGTCGAACTCGCGGATGTCGGCACCCGCGATGAACGTGCGGCCGCTGCAGATGAGCACGAGCGCGCGGCTTTCGCCGTCCCGCTCTGCCTCGTCGACCGCGCGCATCAAGCCTTCCCGCACCGCGTGTGACAGCGCGTTGACCGGGGGGTTGTCGACCGTGATCACGGTCGTGCTGCCGCGACGTTCCGAGGTAACGGGATGCATTAAGAATTCCTTATACGTTGGCGAGTGCACATTGTACCGGTTTCATGTCTTAGTAAGCGCATGTGAAAGGCCGGCAGATAAGCGTAAAATGTCGCCCAGGGAGCTGTTCCAGTCTGGAAATTCTTCAATCATGACTTTCGTTGTTACCGAAGCTTGCATCAAGTGCAAACTGACCGACTGCGTTGAGGTTTGTCCGGTCGACTGTTTTCACGAAGGGCCGAACATGCTGGTGATCGACCCGGACGAGTGCATCGACTGCACGCTGTGCGAGCCGGAGTGCCCGGTCGAAGCAATCTATTCGGAGGACGAGCTGCCGGAAGACCAGCAGCAGTTCCTCGAGCTGAACGCGGAGCTCGCGCGCGAATGGCCGGTAATCTCCGAAATGAAGGACCCGCCGGAAGACGCCGACGAGTGGCGCGACGTCAAAGACAAGCTCCAGTACCTGGAGCGCTAAAAGGTGTCAGGAGCGCTAAAAGGTGTCAGGTTTTTTTTTCTCTAAAAGGTGTCAGGTTTATTTTCCTTTGCTAAAAGGTGTCAGGTTTATTTTCCCTTCTAGAAGTAAACCTCTAAAAGGTGTCAGGTTTATTTTCCTTTAAAAACTAAAAATAAACCTGACACCTTTTGAAAAATAAACCTGACACCTTTTAGGAGTGTCGGCGGCTGTCGTCGTGCATGCGGGTCAGGAAGCCGCGGATCGCGGGGAGGGCTTCCTCCCTGGTCATCAGCTTCTCGCGTTCCATCAGCTTTGCCATTTCCTCGATCGAGCGGCGGCCGTCGATCAGTGACATGACGAAGGCATAGATCCGCGTGGACATCGCCTGCGTCCGGAAGGACGGCAGCAGCGGCACCGGTTCCTTGCCGGTCACGAGCCAGTCCGGGAGTGCCTTGTGACGCGGCGGCGTGTCGGCGTCGGACCGCTTCGTCGCGGCAAACGTGAATACCGTCTCGCGGCGGCCGTGGCGGCTTGCGGGCGAGCACATGTAGGGAATGCTCGCCTCGTTGACGGCCGCAATGCCGAAACCCGCTTCCTCGACTATCGCGAGCGTTTCCTCCGGGCTGTAACGGGCGGCGTGCTCCGGCCGTTCGAAGGCCAGCGAACCGAAGTTGATCCACCGGCCGCCGGCGCCGAGCAGGCGGTTGATGCGCGCGGCGAGCACCGGCAGGTCTTCCGTTATGACGTCGATCAGCCAAGGCGTCACTACCGTATCGAAAGCGGCCGGCCTGAACGGCGCGCGCAGCGCATCGCCCAGCAGCGGGTAAAAACCGGCGCCAACGGCTTCCGGGGCCTGCAGCCGGCGTTGCACCGCAACGTCCGCGAGCGACTTCGGCGCGATCGGGAACTCGAACAGCTCGAGCGCCTCACCGCGGGCAACGGTGTCGCCGACCAGCACGAGCAGCGGGTTGAAATCCAGCGCGACCGTCCGGTCGGGAGCGAACTGCAGGTGCAGGTCGTACGCGAGACGGCAGGCGCCGGCCCCCGGCACGAGCAGGTCGCCGAGGTCCCGGCCGCTGCCCAGCACGGCGCGGATCTGCGCCAGCGCCGCTTCGTTCTCGTCGGCGCCCCACGCCCAGTCGCGGTGGATGTTGGCGTAGTAGGTATAGAGCCCCTGCTCGACCGGCAGCCGCGTGCGCAGCGCGAGGTGGGAGTCGAAGCCGCCCTGCCGGGTTTGCAGGTCGAGGGGAGCAAGCAACCGGCGCAGCGCCCGGCCGTGCGACGCGAGGGCGTCACGCTCCAGCTCGAGGCGCTTGCGGGTCAGCGGGCGGAGCGCTTCGTTGCCGAGCTCCTGCTGCAGCCGCTCCGTTTCGGCGGCCAGCCGCGCTAGCTCGTAGTGCAGGCGGTTCTGCCATTCGCCCAAAGCGGCATCGGGGTGCGCGAACAGCCAGGGGATGCCGCCAACGCGCCTGAACGCGGTGTCGCAGGCGCCGCAGCGGTGACCCTCGCCGGCGGCGATGAGCGGCGCCTTGTCGCAGCGCGGGCAGGCGAGGAGGTCGTCGAGCGTGCTGGCGGTCGGCATGAGGTGAGCATACCTTGTGGGAGCGCGCACCGCGCGCGATGCCACGGCGGTGCGATCACACCGGCCGGGGGCAATTTCGCGCGTAGTGG
>CAYRKH010000047.1:0-23395 GCA_964424805.1 uncultured Woeseiaceae bacterium | reverse complement strand
AAGGGAGGCAGGCAAGCACCCACCTGGTGCCGGACTTCAGTCCGGCACCTCGAAGAGCTACCACCCCCGCCAAAACCAAACCCAACAAGCGATCACCCAGGAAAAACCGTGGCAACCAACCAAAACATACGTATAAGGCTCAAAGCCTTTGATCATCGCCTCATCGACAAGTCGGCGCGCGAAATCGTCGACACGGCGAAGCGTACCGGCGCCACGGTGAAGGGTCCCATCCCGCTGCCCATGAAAATGGAGCGGTACACGGTGCTCATCTCACCGCACGTGAACAAGGACGCTCGTGACCAGTACGAAATCCGGACGCACAAGCGGCTGATGGACATCGTCGACCCAACGGACAAGACCGTGGATGCGCTCATGAAGCTGGAGCTGCCCGCGGGGGTCGACGTCCAGATCAAGCTGAACTGACCGGGCGCTTTGCCCGTCCTGCAGGAGCGCGCACGGCGCCCGACGCTACTCTCCGGCGAGGTGCCGCCGCCGGAAAGCTGAGCCACGGCCGCAGCGGGGCACAGAAAAGCGCCCGATCCTGCTTGTAACGAGACCGGCTGGCGGTATAATACCCGGCTCTCGACACGACCTGGCCGGTCCGGGAGTCGGCCAGGTTCGGAAGGTGCTGCCCTGATGCGATCAGCTGCGCGGCACCGGGCTCACGGATCGCCACCAAGGCAATGGCGTACTCGGCAAATCCCGGGAACCGGTCTCACGGCCGGAGTAGGGTCAGCTCCGCAGCATCGGAACATGTCCAAATGTTCCTGGCGATGGCGCTGACCCTTTCGCGTGTATGGCTATAGGACACACCGGCCGACTCTCACCCGGGCGGCAAGAGGTTTTTTGATATGACGATGGGTCTCGTTGGCCGCAAATGCGGCATGACGCGAGTCTTTACGGACGACGGCAGCTCGATCCCCGTGACGGTGATCGAGGCACAGCCGAACCGCGTCACGCAGGTGAAGACCGAGGACAGCGACGGATACCGCGCGCTGCAGGTCGCGGCGGGCACGCGCAAGGCATCGCGCGTCGCGAAGCCCGTCGCCGGGCATTTCGCCGCTGCCAAGGTGGAGCCCGGCAACGTGCTGGCCGAGTTCCGGCTGGGCGAGGGCGAGGGCGGCGATTTCGAGCCGGGTGCCGAGATCAAGGTGGACCTGTTCCAGGCGGGGCAGAAGGTCGACGTGATCGGCACGACGATCGGCAAGGGCTTCGCCGGCACGGTCAAGCGGCATAATTTCCGCACCCAGGACGCGACTCACGGCAACTCGCTGTCGCATCGCGCGCCGGGCGCGATCGGCCAGAACCAGTCGCCGGGGCGCGTGTTCAAGGGCAAGAAGATGGCCGGGCACATGGGCAACGTGCGCTGCACGGTACAGAACCTGGAGGTGGTGCGGGTCGATCCCGAGCGCAACCTGATCCTGGTCAAGGGTGCCGTTCCGGGACACAGCGGCGGCCGGGTCGTGATCCGGCCGGCGATCAAGGCCCGTAAGGGAGCGGCCGAATGAAGATCGAGATGCAGGGCAGCGGCAGCGTCGAAGTCGCGGACAGCGCCTTCGCGGCGGAATTCAACGAACCGCTGGTGCACCAGGTCGTGACGGCGTTCCTGGCCGGCGGCCGGGCGGGCACCAGGGCCCAGAAGAATCGCGCCCAGGTGCGCGGCGGCGGCACCAAGCCGTGGCGCCAGAAAGGCACGGGGCGTGCCCGCGCCGGCACGATCCGGAGCCCGATCTGGGTCGGCGGCGGCCGCGCTTTTGCGGCACGGCCGCAGAACCACGACCAGAAGGTGAACCGCAAGATGTATCGCGGTGCACTGAAGTCGGTGTTCTCCGAGCTGGTACGCCAGGAGCGCCTGGTCGTCATCGAGAGCCTGACGCTGGATGCGCCGAAGACCCGTGACCTCGCCGCCAAGCTGAAGTCGCTGGGGCTGGACAACGTGCTGATCGTGAACGAAGCGTTCGATGAGAAGGTTTTCCTGTCCGCCCGCAACCTGCCGAACGTCGGCATTTGCGACGTGGCGGCCATCGACCCGGTCGTGTTGCTGCGATTCGAGAAAGTGCTGATCACGCTGCCGGCGCTGAAGCTGGTCGAGGAGCGCCTGAAGTGAGCACCATTTTGCACCGGGAACGGCTGATGAACGTGCTGCAGAGTCCGCATATGTCGGAGAAGAGCACCATCGTTGCCGACAGCCACAACCAGATCGTGTTCCGGGTTCGACCGGACGCGAGCAAAGCGGAAATCCGCCAGGCCGTCGAGCTGCTGTTCGAGGTCGAGGTTGCGGGCGTCACGGTCGTGAACTGTCGCGGCAAGCTGAAGCGTCACGGCGCGCAGTACGGCCAGCGCTCGGCGTGGAAAAAAGCCTACGTGAAGCTTGCGCCCGGAAGTCAGCTCGACTTCCTCGGTGCCGAGTAAACCGGACGCCCGAGGTACGAACAGATGTCACTGCACAAAGCCAAACCGACGTCAGCGGGCCGCCGATTCGCGGTCTCGGTCAAGACGCCCGAGCTGCACAAGGGCAAGCCGCACGGTGCGCTGCTCGCGAAGAAGTCGAAGAGCGGCGGGCGCAATAACGCCGGCCGCACGACCGTGCGCCACCAGGGCGGCGGACACAAGCAGCGCTACCGGCTGATCGATTTCAAGCGCGACAAGGACGGCGTGCCGGGCGTGGTGGAGCGTCTCGAGTACGACCCGAACCGCAGCGCGCACCTGGCGCTGATCAAGTACGCGGACGGCGAGCGCCGCTATATCCTGGCGCCGAAGGGCCTGGAGCAGGGCGCGGCCATCGTGAGCGGCGACGACGCCCCGATCAAGACCGGCAACGCGCTCCGGCTGCGCAACATCCCGGTGGGCACGGTCGTCCACTGCGTGGAAATGAAGCCGGGGAAGGGCGGGCAGATGGTGCGTTCCGCCGGCGGCGGGGCGCAGATCGCCGCGCGCGAAGGAGCCTATGCGACGGTGCGGCTGCGCTCCGGTGAGTCGCGCCGGGTGCACATCGACTGCCGCGCCACGGTGGGCGAGGTGGGCCACGGCGAGCACAACCTGCGCAAGCTCGGCAAGGCCGGCGCGCAGCGCTGGCGGGGTGTCCGCCCGACGGTGCGCGGCGTCGCCATGAACCCCGTCGACCACCCGCA
Source organism: uncultured Woeseiaceae bacterium (assembly GCA_964424805.1). Classification (GTDB taxonomy): domain Bacteria; phylum Pseudomonadota; class Gammaproteobacteria; order Steroidobacterales; family Woeseiaceae; genus IDS-8. Next base: position 20,264 of record CAYRKH010000047.1, on the reverse strand, counting down.
CGGCGGCGGCGAAGGCAAGACCTCCGGCGGCCGTCACCCGGTCACCCCGTGGGGTGTGCCGACGAAAGGCTACAAGACGCGGGCGAACAAGCGCACGGACGGCATGATCGTGCGGCGCCGCAAAAAGAAGTGAATTTAACGTAGGAGCGCGCATCGCGCGCGACCAGAACCCGCTCGGGGCGAGAGATGAACCCCGCACCGCGGGCGACTGTAGGAGCGCGCATCGCGCGCGACCAGAACCCGCTTGCGGGGCGAGAGATGAACCCCGCTTGCGGGGCGAGAGATGAACCCCGCACCGCGGGCGATGAGAGGAACAGACAGAAGTGCCACGCTCAGTCAGAAAAGGCCCGTTCGTCGACACGCACCTGGCGAAGAAAGTCGCCGTGGCCGCGAAGGCGAACGACCGCCGGCCGATCAAGACCTGGTCGCGCCGCTCGATGGTCCTGCCCGACATGGTAGGGCTGACGATAGCCGTGCACAACGGGCGCCAGCACGTGCCGATTCTCATCTCTGAGAACATGGTCGGCCACAAGCTGGGCGAGTTTGCCGTCACCCGGACCTTCAAGGGTCATTCGGGCGACCGTAAGACGAAATAGCTCTGACAGGAGGACCGGTGATGCAGGTAGCAGCAACGTTGCGGTACGCGCGGATTTCTCCGCAGAAGTGCCGGCTGATGGCGGACGCCATTCGCGGCAAGAACGTCGAGGAAGCTTTGCGCACGCTGGCGTTCACACCCAAGAAGAGCGCCCGTATCGTGAAGAAGGTCCTCGAATCGGCCATTGCCAACGCCGAGCACAACCACGGCGCGGATATCGACGAGCTGAAGGTCTCGACCATCGAGGTCAACGAGGCGCCGACGTTCCGGCGCTACCGCGCGCGGGCCAAGGGCCGCGGCGCCAGGATCATCAAACGCAACAGCCATATCACGGTCGCGGTAGGCGACGAATAGACGAGAGATTGCATGGGCCAGAAAGTACATCCAACCGGAATTCGCCTGGGGATCGTCAAGGACTGGGCGTCGAAGTGGTACGCCAACTCGCAGGACTTCCCGGAGCACGTGCGTACGGATCACATTCTGCGCGATTTCATCAAGACCAGGCTGAAGGACGCCTCAGTCAGCCACATCCACATCGAGCGGCCGGCGAAGAAGGCGAACATTACGATCCACACGGCGCGCCCCGGGATCGTGATCGGCAAGAAAGGCGAGGACATCGAGAAGCTCAGGGCTCACGTGGCGAAGATGGCTGGTATGCCCGTGCAGGACGTGCGGATCAATATCACAGAGGTGAGGAAGCCCGAGCTCGATGCGCAGCTGGTGGCAGAAGGTATTGCCCAGCAGCTCGAACGACGCGTGATGTTTCGCCGAGCCATGAAGCGGGCGGTGACGAATACCATGCGGGTCGGTGCCGAGGGCATCAAGGTCAAGGTGGGCGGCCGGTTGAACGGAGCGGAAATTGCCCGGTCGGAGTGGTACCGCGAAGGCCGGGTACCGCTGCATACGTTCCGGGCCGATATCGATTACGGGTTCGCCGAAGCGCGCACGACCTACGGCGTCATCGGCGTGAAGGTCTGGATCTTCAAGGGCGAAGTATTCGACAGGCCGGAACCGGTGGCGGAGACGCAGGAGCCGGCCGCGGCCGCGAGGTAAGGGCGCGGCGCGCGTAAGTCAGGAATCAGGACAGCAGCATGTTACAGCCCAAGAGAACCAAGTATCGCAAGCAGATGAAGGGCCGCAACCGCGGTCTCGCGCATCGCGGCAGCGACGTCTCGTTCGGTGAATTCGGCCTCAAGGCGACCGAGCGCGGGCGCCTGACGGCGCGGCAGATCGAAGCGGGTCGGCGCGCCATGACCCGCCACATCAAGCGCGGCGGCAAGATCTGGATTCGGGTATTCCCGGACAAGCCGGTGACCAAGAAGCCGCTGGAAGTGCGCCAGGGCAAGGGCAAGGGCAACGTCGAGTACTGGGTCTGCCAGATCCAGCCCGGCCGTGTGCTCTACGAAATGGAAGGCGTGACCGAGGAGATCGCGCGGGAGGCGTTTCGCCTGGCCGCTGCCAAGCTGCCGTTCCCGACCACGTTCGTGACGCGCCAGGTGATGTGATGGATGCGAAGCAACTGCGATCGATGAGTGAGGAACAGCTCGGCGACGAGCTCCTGAAGCTGCGGCGCGAGCAGTTCAACCTGCGCATGCAGCAGGCATCGGGCCGGCTGTCGCGGCCGCACGAGCATGGCCGCGTGCGCAAGGAAATCGCGCGCGTGAAAACCGTACTGAACGAGCTGAAGCGTCAGCAGACGAGTGAAGGCAAATGAACGAGCAAGCGAAAGAAGCCGGTGAGCCGGGTACCGAGGCCGGCGCCCAGCGCCCGATCATCGGCCGCGTGGTCAGCGACCGGATGAACAAGTCCGTATCGGTCGCAATCGAGCGCGTGATCAAACACCCGATGTACGGCAAATACATCCGCCGCACGAGCAAGGTTATGGCGCACGACGAAAACAACGAGTGCAAAACGGGAGACCGGGTTGCAATCAGCGAGTGCCGGCCCATTTCCCGGCACAAATCCTGGCGGGTCGTCAGCATCCTCGAGCGGGGCGCCCCGGAATAGCGGCAGGCTCCGGCCTTTCGGCAGCAGTTTTATTTGACGGAATAGAAGCATGATTCAGATGCAGACAGTACTGGACGCCGCCGACAACTCCGGCGCGCGACGCATCCAGTGCATCAAGGTGCTCGGCGGGTCGAAGCGCCGCTATGCCGCCGTGGGGGACGTCATCAAGGTCAGCGTCAAGGACGCGATCCCGCGGGGCAAGGTCAAGAAGGGCGAGATCTACAACGCCGTGGTCGTCCGGACGCGCAAGGGCGTGCGGCGCAAGGACGGCTCGCTGATCCGCTTTGACGGCAACGCGGCGGTGCTGCTGAACGCTCGGCTGGAGCCGATCGGCACGCGTATTTTCGGGCCGGTGACACGCGAGCTGCGGACGAACCAGTTCATGAAGATTATTTCGCTGGCGCCCGAGGTGCTCTAGAGAGCGAGTGCCACCCGCCGGTGAGGAAAGAGAGATGAAGATCAGGAAGGGCGACGAAGTCGTCGTGACAACCGGAAAGGACAAGGGTCGACGCGGCACGGTGCTGCAGGTCCTCGAGGACGATCGCGTATTGGTGGAAGGCATCAATATCGCGAAGAAGCACCAGAAGGCCAATCCCAACGCCATGCCGCCGCTGGAAGGCGGCATCGTGGACAAGGAGATGCCGATCGCGATTTCGAACGTTCTCGTCTTCAACCCGAAGACGAAGAAGGGCGACCGCATCGGTTACAAGATCTCGGAAGACGGCGCGAAGCAGCGCATCTTCAAGTCGAACGGCGAAGTAGTGGACATCTGACATGGCCAGATTGTATGACCTGTACGTGAGCGAGCTGCACGGCAAGATCGGCGAGAAGCTCGGTGTGAAAAACCCGATGCAGGTGCCCCGCATCACCAAGATTACGCTGAACATGGGCGTAGGCGAGGCCGTTGCCGATCGCAAAGTGCTGGACCATGCCATGAGCGACATGGAGAAGATTGCCGGCCAGAAGCCGGTGAAGACGGTCGCACGCAAGTCGGTGGCCGGTTTCAAGATCCGCGACGGCTACCCGATCGGGTGCAAGGTAACGCTGCGCCGGGAACGCATGTACGAGTTCCTGGACCGGCTGGTGAACATCGCGATTCCGCGCACGCGCGATTTCCGTGGCCTGAACCCCCGCTCGTTCGACGGGCAGGGGAACTACAGCCTCGGCGTGCAGGAACAGATCATTTTTCCGGAAATCAACTACGACCAGATCGATGCGATCCGCGGCATGGACATCACCATTTCCACTACGGCTCGCAACGCACAAGAAGGGCGGGCGCTCCTGGAGGCGTTCAATTTCCCCTTCAGGAAATGAGAGCAGACCTATGGCAAAGAAATCAATGATCGAGCGTGAGCGCAAGCGGATTGCAACCGTCAAGCGCTACGCGAAGAAGCGCGCCATGCTGAAGGAAGTCATCCGCAGCGTGTCGAGCAGCGACGAGGAACGGCTGGAAGCGCAGGCGAAGCTTGGTGCCATGCCGCGCGATGCCAGCGCCACCCGGCTGCGCACCCGCTGTGCGATTACCGGCCGCCCCCGCGGGGTTTACCGCAAATTCGGACTCGGCCGGAACAAGCTTCGGGAAGCCGCCATGAAAGGCGAAATCCCGGGCCTCACGAAGGCGAGCTGGTAGGAGAGCACACGAAGATGAGCAATACCGACCCGATCGCCGACATGCTGACCCGCATCCGCAACGGGCAGAAGGCACGCAAGGTGAGCGTGGCAATGCCGTCCTCCAACGCGAAAGTGGCGGTGGCCCGCGTGCTGAAGGACGAGGGCTACATCACCGATTTCGCGACCGAGAAAGACGGTGCCAGGACGACGCTCAGCGTGGAGCTCAAGTACTTCGAGGGCCGGCCGGTCATCGAGCACATTGCGCGCGTGAGTAAACCCGGCCTGCGCATCTACCGCGGTCGGCAGGAGCTGCCGAAAGTGCTGGGCGGCCTGGGCGTGGCCATCGTCTCGACGTCGGCCGGTGTCATGAGTGACCGGCAGGCACGCGAGCAGGGCATCGGTGGTGAGGTCATCTGCGTCGTTTCCTGACGCGAGCGCTCCTTGAGTATTACGAGAGACGAGAATGTCCAGAGTTGCGAAAAATCCGGTGGTCCTGCCCGATGGGGTCGAATTCAGCCTCAACGGTACGACGGCCATGCTGAAAGGCAAGAAGGGCGCGTTGTCCATGCAGCTGAACTCGGAGGTCGGTATCGCGCAGGAGGAGAACCAGCTGACCGTGCAGCAGCGATCGAATTCGCGTTTCGCGACGGCAGTGGCCGGCACCACGCGGGCACTGCTCGCCAACATGGTGCACGGCGTCACCGAAGGCTTCGAGAAGAAACTCGAGCTGGTCGGCGTCGGCTATCGCGCGCAGTCACAGGGCAACAAGCTCAACCTGACGCTCGGCTTTTCGCACCCGGTCGCCTTCGAAGTGCCGGAAGGCATCACGATTGAAACGCCGAGCCAGACCGAGGTCATCATCCGAGGCGCGGACAAGCAGCGGGTCGGGCAGATCGCCTCGGAGATCCGCCGGCTGCGTCCACCGGAGCCCTACAAGGGCAAGGGCGTGCGCTACAGCGACGAGCGCGTAGTGCTCAAGGAAGCCAAGAAGAAGTAGGCGAGACGATCATGAAACTGGACAAGAAACAGAACCGGCTGCGCCGTGCCAGGAAAGGGCGTGCGAAGATCGAGCGCCTGGCGGTGAATCGCCTGAGCGTGCATCGCACGCCCCGGCATATCTACGCCCAGATCATCGCGCCCGACGGCGGGCACGTGCTGGCGGCGGCCTCCAGCCTGGAGCAGGACGTGCGCAAGGGCACCAAGAGCACCGGCAACGTCGCCGCGGCCGCGATCGTTGGTGCGCGTATTGCCGAGAAAGCCAAGGCGGCCGGTATCGACACCGTCGCGTTCGACCGTTCGGGCTTCCGCTATCACGGCCGGGTCAAGGCGCTGGCAGACGCCGCCCGGGAAGCCGGACTGAAATTTTAGGATTGATCAATGGCAAGAATGGAACAGTCACAGGGCGCCGACGACTTCATCGAGAAGCTCGTTACGGTCAACCGCGTCGCCAAGGTGGTCAAGGGCGGCCGGCAGTTCGGCTTCACCGCGCTGACCGTGGTGGGTGACGGCCAGGGCCGCGTCGGCTTCGGCTACGGCAAGGCGCGGGAGGTACCGATCGCGATCCAGAAAGCGATGCAGGCGGCCCGCAAGAACATGATCAAGGTGAGCCTGACGAACGAAACGCTGCAGTACGCGAAGAAGGGCCGCCACGGCGCGACCTATGTCTACATGCAGCCGGCATCGGAAGGTACCGGTGTCATCGCCGGCGGTGCCATGCGCGCTGTGTTCGAGTGCGCGGGCGTGCGGAACGTGTTGGCCAAGAGCTACGGTTCGCGCAACCCGATCAACGTCGTGCGCGCGACCATCGGTGCGCTGTCGGACATCCATTCGCCGAGGGCGATTGCGGCCAAGCGCGGCAAGAAAGTCAAGGAGATCCTCGCGTGACCTGCAGGCAGGCTACGGGATCCGGGAATCGAGCATGAGCAAGAAACAGCTGAAAGTGACGCTGGTAAAGAGCCGCTACGGGCGGCTGCGGGCCCATCGCGACTGCATCGCAGGGCTGGGCCTGAGGAAGATCCGCCAGTCCGTGACCGTTGAGGACACACCGGCGATCCGCGGCATGATCAACAAGGTTTCGCACCTCGTGACCGTAGAGGAAGCGTAAAGCAATGCGGCTGAACACACTGAGCCCTGCCAAGGGCGCGAAAAAAGCAGGCAAGCGAGTGGGTCGCGGCCATTCGGCCGGCCAGGGGAAGACGGCCGGGCGTGGCCAGAAGGGTCAGCACGCGCGTGCCGGCGGCTATCACAAGGTCGGCTTCGAAGGCGGCCAGATGCCGCTGCAGCGGCGCCTGCCGAAAGTCGGCTTTCGCTCGTTCGCACGCCGCAAGTCGGCTGAGCTGCGGCTGCACGAGCTGGCCATCCCCGAGGCCGAGGTGATCGACCTGGAGGTGCTGAAGAGCGCGCGGCTGGTACCGGCGCAGGCCGAGAAGGTAAAGGTCATCGTCTCCGGTAAGCTGGAGAAGGCCGTCAGGATCAAGGGTTTGAACGTAACGAAGGGCGCGCGCGCGGCGATCGAGGCCGCGGGCGGCAGCATTGAATAAGGACTGAACGGAAGGCACGTGGCGAAAAGGCCCACCCAAAATCCGGCAGACGCCGCCAAGGCGGCGAGCAAACTGGGCGAACTGAAGAAGCGCCTGGCTTTCCTCGTGGGCGCGTTGATCGTGTTCCGTGTCGGCACGTTCATTCCCGTGCCCGGCGTGGACCCGGCCGCCCTCGCGTCGTTCTTCGAGCAGCAGAGCGGCAACATGCTGGCGCTGTTCAACATGTTTTCCGGCGGTGCACTCGCGCGCTTCGGCATTTTCGCGCTCGGTATCATGCCCTACATCTCGGCCGCGATCGTCATGCAGATGGCGAGCATGATCCACCCGACGCTGCAGCAGCTGCGGAAGGAAGGCGAGCAGGGGCGCCGGAAGATCACGCAGTACACCCGCTACGGGACCGTAGGGCTGTCGCTGTTCCAGTCCGTGGCCGCGGCGTCGTGGCTGCAGAGCCAGCCGGGCGTCGTCGTGCATCCGGGCCCGACGTTCCTGATCACGGCCTGCATTACCCTCGTCACGGGCACTATGTTCCTGATGTGGCTCGGCGAGCAGATCACGGAGCGCGGCGTCGGCAACGGCATTTCCATCATCATCCTGGCCGGCATCGTGGCCGCGCTGCCGGCCGCGGTGGCCGGCACCGCCGAGCTCGTCCGGAGCGGCGAGATGGGCTCCGGGACGGCGATCCTGATGCTGCTCGGCGCCATCCTCGTAACCACGTTCTGCGTGTACATGGAACGCGCGCAGCGGCGGATCACGGTGAACTATGCCAGGCGCCAGCAGGGCAGGCGGCTGTATGCGGCCCAGAGCACGCATCTTCCGTTCAAGATCAACATGTCCGGCGTGATTCCGCCGATCTTCGCGTCCAGCATCCTGCTGTTTCCCGCGACGATCGCGCAGTTCTTCGGGCAGACGACGAACCCGAATGCGTTCCAGGAAGGCTTGCAGACGCTGGGCGCGAACCTGGGGCCGGGCCAGCCGATCTACGTCCTGCTGTACGCGGCGATGAACATCTTTTTCTGCTTTTTCTACACCGCGCTGGTCTTCAACTCGAAGGAGACGGCGGACAACCTGAAGCGGTCGGGCGCGTTCGTGCCCGGAATTCGGCCGGGTGCGCAGACGGCCGACTACATCGACAAGGTATTGACGCGATTGACGTTCTGGGGCGCGCTGTACGTCTCCGGCGTCTGCGTGCTGCCTGAGTTGTTGCGGATGTTCTATCCGAGCATGCCGTTCACGTTCGGCGGCACGTCGCTGCTGATCCTGGTGGTCGTGACCATGGATTTCATGTCACAGATGCAGGCACACGCGATGAGCCACCAGTACGAAGGCATGATGCAAAAGGCGAATTTGCGCAATTACGGGCGCAGCGGTCAGCTTCGCTGATTGCGGCAGGCAGGGTTTCGGAGAGAGAGCAATGAAAGTCAGGGCATCAGTCAAGAAGATGTGCCGTAACTGCAAGATCATCCGCAGGAACGGCGTCGTGCGCGTGATCTGCACGGACGCGCGGCACAAGCAGCGGCAAGGCTAAAGGTACTACCAGTGGCACGTATAGCAGGCATCAATATACCGACGAACAAGCACGTCATGATCGCGCTGACGTCGATTTACGGCATTGGCCGGTCGCGGGCGCGGCAGATCTGCGAGGCGGCCGGCATCGATCCCTCGACGCTGGTGAAAGACCTGGCGGAGCCGGAAGTGGCCGGCATCCGCAACGCGGTTTCCAAGCTCGTGGTCGAGGGCGACCTCCGCCGTGAGACGTCGATGAACATCAAGCGCCTGATGGACCTTGGCTGCTATCGCGGTATCCGGCACCGGCGCGGCCTGCCGCTGCGCGGCCAGCGCACGCGTACGAATGCCCGCACCCGCAAGGGGCCGCGGCGGCCGATCAAGCGCTGACGCGCCTACGAGATTTTGACAGGACACAGGAATGGCTGAACCCCAGAAACGCAAGAAGGTCAAGAAGCATGTGGTGGATGCGATCGCGCACATCCATGCCTCCTTCAACAATACGATCATCACGATCACGGACCGGCAGGGCAATGCGCTCTCCTGGGCCACCGCCGGCGGCTGCGGGTTTCGCGGTTCCCGCAAGTCCACGCCGTTCGCGGCGCAGGTCGCTTCCGAGAAAGCCGGCCGGCTGGCACTCGAGTACGGCGTCAAGAACCTGGACGTGCGCGTGCGCGGGCCGGGCCCCGGCCGCGAATCGGCGGTGCGGGCGCTGAACGCCCTGGGGTTGCGGATCCAGAACATCGAGGATGTCACGCCGATCCCGCATAACGGCTGCCGTCCGCCGAAGAAGCGCCGCGTATAGCCGCGCATACAGAGAGTCGTTCGTAGAGAGCAATAATGGCAAGATATCTAGGACCAAAGTGCAAGTTGTCCCGCAGGGAAGGCACGGACCTGTTCCTTAAGAGCGGTGTCAGGCCGCTCGAATCGAAGTGCAAGCTCGAGGTTCCTCCCGGAGGAGCCCCGCAGCGCCGGCCGCGCCTGTCAGACTACGGCATGCAGCTGCGCGAGAAGCAGAAGCTGCGTCGCATGTACGGGGTGCTCGAGCGACAGTTCCGCAACTATTACAAGCGGGCAACCCGGATCAAGGGCTCGACCGGCGAGAACCTGCTGCTCCTGCTCGAGGGGCGCCTCGATAACGTGGTCTATCGCATGGGCTTCGCGTCGACGCGCGCGGAAGCGCGGCAGCTGGTCAGTCACAAGGGCATCGAAGTGAATGGCCGCGTGGTCAACATTCCGTCCGCCCAGGTGAGCGCCGGCGATGCGATCGGCGTTCGCGAGAAAGCAAAGAAGCAGCTTCGCGTCCAGAGCGCTTTGGAGATTGCGAGCCAGGTCGGGCTGCCCGACTGGGTCGACGTGGACGCGAAGAAGATGGCAGGGGTGCTGAAGTCGTTGCCGGACCGCCAGGACATACTTCCGGACATCAACGAAAACCTCGTCGTCGAGCTTTACTCGAAATAGTCAGGAGGGTATCTACCCATGCAGGAATCCGCACACGATTTTCTGAAGCCGCGCGTCGTCAAGGTCTCGCCGGTGGATGAATTACATGCCAAGGTGACCATCGAGCCGTTCGAGCGCGGCTATGGCCACACGCTCGGCAATGCCCTGCGCCGCATTCTTCTGTCCTCGATGCCCGGGGCGGCCATCGTCGAAGCGGAGATCGACGGCGTGCTGCACGAATACACCAGCATCGAGGGCGTGCAGGAGGATGTCGTCGATATCCTCCTGAACCTGAAGCAGGTTGCCGTGCGCATGCACAATCGCGAATCCGCCGAGCTGCGGCTGTCCAAGAAGGGTCCCGGCCCGGTGACGGGCGCCGATATCCAGCTCGATCACGACGTCGAGATCATGAATCCCGATATCGTGATTGCAAACCTGACGAAGGCGGGCGAGCTCAACATGGTGCTGAAGGTCGAGCGCGGCCGCGGCTACCGTCCGGCGACCCAGCGCCCGGCATTCGAAGAGCAGTCCGGCCCGATCGGACGGCTGCAGCTCGATGCGTCGTTCAGTCCGGTCAGCCGGGTAACCTACGACGTGGAGTCGGCGCGTGTCGAACAGCGCACCGACCTCGACAAGCTCATCATCGATATCGAGACCAACGGCACGATCGACCCGGAGGAGGCGATCCGCCGCGCCGGCAGCATCCTCAAGGACCAGCTCTCGGTGTTCGTCGACCTGCAGGGACAGGAAGAAGGCGCGGGCGCCCTGGCGGAGAGCCAGGTAGACCCGATCCTGATGCGCCCTGTAGACGAGCTGGAGCTCACCGTCCGGTCGGCGAACTGCCTGAAGGCCGAGAACATCATGTACATCGGCGACCTCGTGCAGCGCACGGAAGTCGAGCTGCTGCGCACGCCCAATCTCGGCAAGAAGTCGCTGACGGAAATCAAGGAAGTGCTCGAGCAGCACGGCCTGAGCCTCGGCATGCGCCTCGACAACTGGCCGCCGCCGAGCCTGCGCCCGGAGCACGAGCTCGTCATGTAGGAACCGGGAAACGCGGCCGTCGAGCGGCCGCGTTCTTCCGCCACTGTGAACAACGGCCCGCCCTGTCGGGCCGACGCGTCTGAAAAGGCTTAAAGATCATGCGCCACAAAAAGGCCGGCCGCCGACTAGGCCGCACCAGCTCTCATCGCAAGGCGATGTTCCGCAACATGGCGGCCTCGCTCATGCGCCACGAGACTATCAGGACCACGCTGCCGAAAGCCAAGGAGCTGCGCCGCGTCGTGGAACCCTTGATCACCATGGCGCGCGAAGACGGCGTCGCCAGGCGCCGCCTGGCGTTCGATCGCCTGCGCGACAAGGAAGTGGTCGGCAAGCTGTTCCAGGACCTGGGACCGCGCTTTCGCAACCGCCCGGGCGGCTACCTGCGCATCCTGAAGCTCGGTCCCCGGCCCGGCGATGCGGCTCCGATGGCCATCATCCAGTTCGTGGATCCCCCGGCCAACGAGCAGTCCGGCAACGGCTGACCCGGCGCCACTTCAGGCGTCAAGGACGTTCGACAGGCCGCCCCCGATCCGGGCGGCCTTTTTTGTTCCCGATCGTCCATAAATGGCGCGGCGGCGCCGCAAAATTCTCCGCAACCTGTGAATACCCTCACGGCAATATTCGGTCGCTTCCGGTAACCTCCATCCCCGCCAACGCCCGGAAGCATCGCATGAGCAAAGAGCAGCCCTTCACCGACTGCGTCGTGCTCGACAAGGAAGCGTTCGACCCCGACGCGGTTTTCCTGGACGACATCGTCGACGACGAGGTGCTGCCACGCCTGAGCCTGGCGGTTGACGGATTGACGGGTACCCTGGACGGCCGCCACGGCCGCCTGGAGGTACGCCCCGGAACCGCTGCCAACGAGTCCATACCGGTCTCGGTGACCCTGCCGGTGGCCGAGTACGACCCGGAGCAGCTCGAGGTGTACGGCTGGGAGACGTCCCTCTGGCGCAAGCTGCGCGGCTACCTGGGCTTCTAGAACCCGGCACCGCGCTGCCGGCCGGTGTCGTGGGGAGCGCGCAACGCGCGCGGTGCCACGGGCGGCTGCTAGACTCCCCCGCATGGACCGCGATTTTCGCAACAAGACCGTGATCGTCACCGGCGGCTCGGAGGGTGTGGGCGCGGCGGTCGCGCGCCGCTTCGCCGGGGCCGGCGCCAACCTGGTGCTGGTGGCCCGCAGCCGTGAAAAGCTGGAGCGGCTCGCCGCGGAGCTGCGCCGGCAAACCAGCGTCCTCACCTTTGCGATGGACGTGACTGACGAGGCCGCCGTGCCGGACCTGCTCGAACGCGCGAAGCAGCAATTCGGCGCTATCCACGTCCTCGTCAACAATGCCGGCTACCACCATCGCGGCCCGGTGGAGAAGGTCGATGCGCGGGAGCTCGGCCGCATGGTGGACGTCAACCTCAAGGCGCCGATCGTGCTGTCCCGGCTGGTCCTGCCATACCTCAGGCAGGCGGGCGGGGGCGCCATCGTCAACGTGGCATCGCTCGCCGGACGCACGCCGGTGCCCGGCGCCGCGACCTATTCCGCCAGCAAGTTCGGATTGCGGGCGTTCACGTTCGCGCTCGGCGAGGAGCTGGCCGGCAGCGGCATAAAGCTTGCCGCGGTTTCGCCCGGACCGGTCGATACCGGGTTCATCATGAGCGATATCGACGCCGTAGCGGACATCACCTTCTCGCAGCCGCTCAGCACGGCGGACGAGGTGGCACAGGTGGTGATGGACCTCGTCGTCAGCGACGCGCGGGAGCGCTCCATGCCGCCGGTCAGCGGCTGGCTGACGACACTTTCCTACCTTTTTCCGAGGCTCGGGCTGTGGCTGCGGCCGGCCTTGCTGCGCAAGGGTCGCCGGGTCAAAGCCCGATTGAAAGCGCAGATGGACGCGAGCGGGCCGCCGGCCCGGCAACAGACCGGCGACACGTAAAACATCGAGGTATGGAAATGGCTGAAAAGCTTTCGGCGGCTGAAGTGGAAACCAGGCTATCCGGCCTTGACGGCTGGTCGTTGTCCGACGGCAAGCTGGAACGGCAGTTCAAGTTTGCCGATTTCGCACGCGCCTTCGGCTTCATGGCCAGCGCGGCGATCGAAGCGGACAGGCTCAACCACCACCCCGAATGGTCGAACGTCTATAACAGAGTGATTGTGCGGCTCGTGACCCACGAGGCAAAAGGCATCACCGACCTGGATTTCCAGCTCGCCCGCAGGATGAACGAGCTTGCCTGATCGCACTTGCGCGACCCGCTCTCGTCACTGCCGCGTGCGCCGGGAAGTCACGCCGCGATCCGCTACATATGTAAAAAGCAGAATATATGCTAATATTTGCTGCCAAATAGGGATGCGAATGCGCCAGATGCGTTATAACCCCTTATAATAACGCCATCTTTGGTATGCCCTACCACGTCGGTAGTGGCTGGCAGCGGGTTCGGAGGCGCGGCACCTAAGGCCGACTACGCGGAACCGGCAGAACTTGAGACACGCTACCCCCGGTAGAGCCGTTTCATAACGTGGTCGCATAAGATTCCCTGGAGCCGGCGCCCCTCGGTACCCCTCAACCGGACGGGGCCATAAGCAAAAGCGGCGATACAAGGGACCGGAAAAACCTGTACGTCACTGGAGGGAGCACTCCACCCGGTGAGCGCGTCTATGAGGCCGTCAAGGCGCGGGTCATCGCCTATGAGTTTCCCGAAGGTGAGCGGATATACATAGAGCGCATAGCCAAGCAGCTCGGAGTGAGCACAACGCCAGTGCGAGAAGCTCTCAATCGCCTGGCCGCGCAGAACCTGGTCATCAAGGCGCCGCGTAAGGGCTTTATTGCGATGACACTTTCCGAAGCCAACCTGTTGGGTCATTACTGGCTGGTCCGTGTTCTGCTAACACACGAAGTCCGGATGCTCGATGCGCGGGCGCGCCGGAACCTCTCGCAGGATGAGGCGATTGCCCGACTGGTGACGAGGCTACAGCGACCGCGGCGACCGGATGTCGGCCTGCTTGCCCGCTACACGGCCGAGATGTTCGCTCGCGTGGGTTCCCTTCGAAAGAACGCCATGGTCATCCACGAGATCGACACCGCCAACGACCACCTGTACTACATTCGTACACTGGAGTGCCGGCATCTGGAGGGTGTCCAGGAGGAACTCGTCACGCTCGGTGAGTTGCTCCTTGCGGCCCGCTGTGAGGAGTGGATTACCGCGATCGACAAGTACCATGATCGCCGGGTGAACCTGCTTCCGAAACTGATGAAGATCCTCGGCCGGTAACTCGATTCGGGCGCACCACGGGTCGCCGGGAAAACACCACAGTTCCTGCTGCACGGCGGTAGATTGCTACTTGTCGCACGTTGACCTTTTGCCACCTGGCAGAAACGGCGACAGTCGTTGATTGATAAGCCGACCGGAACGGCCCGACGGCAGCGGTGCACGCCACACGCCGGGATCCACCCCTACTCTGCCAGTCAACACTTGACGACTATAAGTATCAGAGTGGTAATCTTCCCCCATAGTAGAAGCAGCGCTTGGTAAAGACCGCCACTGCCTTTCGGGCGCGGTTTTGATCAGAGACAGAAGCGCCAGAGGCCTACCCTTCGATGACGGGCGGCATTGACCGTGTTCAAGAGGCGTAACGTTCAGATGTGCAACGTGAAACCCAGGAAGACAACGGCAAGCATCGACCAGTACCGGGACGAGCTCGTGCTGTTCCTTCGCCGCCGGGTTCCCGCTCACCAGGTTGAAGATTTCGCGCAACAGGCGCTTCTCAACGTACATGCCTATATCAGAAACGGTAGAACGCTCGACACACCGTTGGCCTTCATCTATGAAACCGCCAAGAATGTCATCCGGAAGAATCATCGCGACCAGAAGATGGTGGCCCTGACCGACTCGGTCGAGGATATCGAAGCGCTTGCGGTTGCACCGGGAGCGCCTTCCGCCGAACAAAGCGCAGCATCGGAGCTGGAGCTCGAGGCCCTCTGTGTGGCGATCGGCAAGCTACCCGAAAAATGCCGCAAGGCTTTCGTCTTGAGGAAGGTCTACCGGTATTCGTACCAGGAGATCGCGGAACATTGCGGGACTTCGGTCAATACCGTAAAAACCCACGTAAAAAGAGGGTTCAAGCTGATCCACAGCTATTACGACGGTAGTTCGTGAATGCGTGCCATCAAGGATAAAGACCTGGTATTCGACGAGGCTCTCGATTGGCTCATCGAACTCGACGCCAGCGACGTTTTGCCCGAGGACAACGCTCGATTCGTTCGCTGGCTAAATGAAAGTCCGGCGAACCGCGAGGCGTTTGAGAGCCTGCGAAGCAGGTGGCAACACGTCGACATCCTGCAGCAGCTGCGGACCGAAAAGGTGGACGCCAACGTCACCGACAGGTGGTCGAGACGGCGCCGGATGCGACGGCGCCTCCTGCCTCTGTCAATGGCGGCTACCGTCGCCGGCGCCATGGTCGCCCTCTGGCTCCTGCGGGCGCCATCGATGTACGAGGCGGAGCACTTCACGAGCATCGGTGAACAGCAGGTAATTGTTCTGCCTGATGATTCGCGCATCAGCCTTAACACCAATACCCGGATCGAGGTGTACTACAGCCCCGATGAACGCCGCATCAGGCTGCTGAAGGGAGAAGCCCTTTTCGAGGTGGCTCCGGCACCCTCGCGCCCGTTCGTTGTCGCCGTGGGCGACGGCATCCTGCGAGCGGTGGGAACCGCCTTCACAGTGCAAGTGCAAGGTGACGCTGTCGAGGTGACCGTCACCGAAGGTACGGTGGACGTATTACCTGCAGGCAGTCCCGCCGAAAAGAAATCCCTGCCCACAGCGCCCGATCGGGTCCGCGCACCTGCGCGCCGGTTGACGGAAGGGCAGAGGCTTCGTTACAGCAACGATCGCGTTGAAGCGATCTCCGCCGTGACGGCAAATCAGATCAAGCGCAAGCTGGCGTGGCGCGACGGAATGCTGGATTTCGAGAGTGCTCCGCTCTCCGAGATCATCGCGGAGGCCGGACGCTATGTCCATGACGACCTTATCATCGTGGAGCCGGCGCTCGAGTCGCTGGAATTCACAGCCTACTTCCGCGCCGGTGACGTCGAACTCTTGATGCGCCTGCTGGAATCGAATCCTACGATCGATGTGCGGCAAGCGGAGGATGGTACCGTATACATCGACAAGGCAGCCTCCAAGGCGTGGGACGAGCAAACCTAGCTCTCGTTTCATCCTGCCAGTCCACGTTTTCAATCGTTTGAGGCCGACGCTGTTCCTGGCCACCGTCTCCGCGTTTCTGCGGTCGTTGCACTCAACTTGTAGCTCACGACAAGTCCCGTTTGTGCCCCTCGTCCACGTCACCCTTTCTTGCCCTAACTGGATCAGGGGTAAAGAAATGAGCATGGACATTTTCTTGATCAACAGATCAGGCTAACGAACAACACAGAGCGGAAAGCGTGCGATCTGGGTAGCAGCGCACGAACATCCTGAAGCGGGGGGTTATGTTGAAAGATCGATGCGCTTTAAACCGGGCGCGGGATTCAGCCGGTTTACTACTACCGCGCATGGCCGTTGCCGTGCTCGTAGCAATTTCGGTACTGCTGTCTGCACCACACGCAGCGGCGCAACAGACTGCGGTCGAATTCAATATCCCGGCACAACCCATATCCTCCGCTTTGCGCGCTTACGCTCAACAGGCCAAGGTCCAGCTAATCGTGTTGACTGAGGGGCTCGACCTGGTCGAGAGCAACGCGGTGGCCGGCCGCATGGCTCCGCGAGAAGCACTGCAGATGCTACTCGACGGGACGGATTTGCAGCCGGAGTACCGGGCGGACGCGACCGTAGCCGTCAAGCGTGGAGCTTACCCGGGGCGGCCGGTGACTTCGGCGAGCGGCGATACACAATCCAACACCCGTTGGCTCGCTCAATCCAGGCGAGAATCTGCGGAAGCGCTGACGACGCCACAGGCCGCGAGGGCTCGGAACCAAAGGAGTCGGAGGGCAGACAAAGATAGGGAAGAATCAACGGGAAAGGTACCGCTAGAAGAAATTGTCGTCACTGGTACGAATATTCGTGGAGTCCACCCAAGCGCTTCCACAATTCGGATATTTGATCGATCTGAAATCGATGCATCCGGCTACGCTACGCTGAACCAATTCATTCAAACTGTCCCCCAGAACTTCGGCGGCGGACCTAACGAGAATGGCGCTGCGAGCACAAGTCCTGTCGGACAAGGATCCCCGACTGAGGGTACGGGAATTAACCTCCGCGGCCTGGGTTCTGACGCCACATTGACACTAATTAACGGACGTCGGGTCGGTGCTTCTGGAGACGGAAGGTTCGTAGATATATCCTCTATTCCGGTATCAGCGATAGAACGAATTGAGATCCTGACGGATGGAGCATCCGCCATCTACGGGTCGGATGCGATTGGCGGAGTCGCTAATATTATTCTTCGGGATAATTATGACGGAGCGGAATCGCGCATAATATTTTCCACCACATCTGACGGCGTGCACCGGCGTGCAGGCATTTCCAACACCTTGGGAACTGACTGGGATGAGGGAAATGTGCTCATCTCGTATGAATATTACCGTCAGTCGGAACTCAACTCGAACGACCGGGAATTCGTAGAATCCGCTCCGGATCCACAGTTCCTGTTGCCGCGGCTCAACCGCCATAGCGTGTTCGCCTCGGCAAGACAGCGGATTTCTGATGGTATTCAGTTATCTGGGCAAGGCTATTTTAATCATCGTGATGTGGATACGGCAACGGCGAGAGTCTTCCCGGCTAGGATAAGTGCGGACGCTCAACAGCTCGGGTTAGTTGGTGCACTTGATATCGGCCTTCCGGCTGAGTGGCACCTCAGCCTCTCCGGCTCCTACAGTGAATCGCATGATCAAAAAGTTACTGCTCGGGAAGATGGAAGCGTATCTCAGGATTTGGATTCCGTTTCCAGAGTGATATCAGCAGATATCCTCGCGGACGGAGGCCTAATTGACCTACCGGGCGGCGAAGTTGGAGCAGCGATCGGCGGGCAATTCCGCCACGAATTCATCGATCCTCTGTTATCGAACTCCCATCTTCGTCGTGATGTCTATGCTGTGTTTGGCGAGATCATAGTTCCTCTGGTAGGGGAGAATAATGCAGTTCCTGGCGTACAAAGTCTTGAGCTATCCGCTGCGGGCCGATTCGAACATTACAGCGACTTCGGCCATTCATCTAATCCGAAGGTTGGCCTTGCCTGGAAGCCCGTACGCGACATAACGATTCGCGGCACCTATGGTACCTCCTTCAGGGCACCACGTCTCATTGAACTTCAAGAAGGGGTAACAAACTCTTTCGTTTTTCCTGCATTTGATTTCGTTATTGGTGAGGTAGTTCCAGCGTTTTTCGTCGCGAACAACTCTAATCCGAATCTGAATCCGGAAACGGCATCAACGTGGACTATAGGTGCCGACTTACAACCTGAGGGGCGTCCTGGATTCCAAGCTAGCGTGACGTACTTCAACGTCGAGTTCAAAGATCGAATAGAAATTCCTTGCCCCGATTTGCTTAGCTGTCTGCAATCAGAATTTGCATTGATTACACCGCGGGACCCCGAGCCGTCACTCCTTCGAAGTATTGTCACTGAGACAAACTACATCGACTTTGGAACGGAGTTAACCGATGTGCGTGCTCTTGTATATGCAACATTAGGAAACACCTCTTCACTGGAGGTCGGTGGCTTTGATTCTTCTATTCTGTATAGTTTTTTACATCCGCGCGCGGGCCGATTTAGTTTTGCGGTCAATGGGACATACTTTCTTAATTACGATAGGAGAGTATTTCCGGGCGCTGCGCCCGTCAGTATTCTCAATACAGCATACAATCCCCCAAATCTAAAACTGCGAGGTCAAATCGGTTGGGAAGGAAATGCGCTATCTGTTGTCGCGTTTGTTAATCACACGGCGGGATATGAGAACAAAAATGTCAGCCCGACTGCCCCTGTCGACTCTTGGACAACGGTAGACGTAAACCTTAGTTTGGACGTCGGCGAACGTTCAAACAGCTCGCTCGCAAGAGGGATAATCCTGTCGTTGGGGGTCACGAATCTCTTTGATGCGAATCCACCGATCGTTGAGAATAATCTTAGCGAGATCGATTTCGACGGAGCGAATGCTAATGCTGTCGGGAGACTTGTAACGCTAAACGTCACGAAAAAATGGTAGGCAGTCCGCGGCACGGCGTCGGTATCGGATTCTGGGTCAAGAGGCCATAGGTCGAAAGAACTGGTGGTGGGCCGCATTTTGCTTGTTCGTCACAACCACCATGTTCCCGATCGCCAAGTACCCGATGGAGTTAATGGACCACAGACCACTCGATGTGGTGGCCTACGACGGGCGATGCTTGCGCTGAAATGGTTAACCCTTATCTTCATCCCCTCTTGCGCGCCAGTCTTCTCCTCCGTCAAACCCTACACTATTGAGGACGTACTAAAACTCGAAGGAGTCGGGAATGCCGCCTTTCGCCCAGGAACCAAGACACTCTATTTTGAGCGTATTCGATCAATTGGCGAGTTCCCGGCGAAAGGGCGTTACTTTGGAGCGAAGCGACGCGCCTTGATCTATGTTGCATCAGAGCAGGACGGAAGCACGTCCCATCCTCTGTTCGACCAGTCAGACGGTGGGGCGTATTTCTTAGGACCATTCTCTCCTGGCGGGACTCGACTGCTCATCTACAGACTACAAGAAGGCGAATTGAAGATCGGTTCTTACGATTTTGCCACAAGCCAAGCCAGATTCTTTGGCTTCACTCCGGGGACAAGAGATCTGCAGGTATGGGGAGGGACTCACAGAGTTTGGCTTTCTGAAGATGAGTTTGTAACGACCGCATTTCCAAATGGACAAGTGCTCGGATTGGCGTTGGGGCCTGCCTCTACGGCGACTAGGTTGGTCTCGTTGTGGGAAAAGGCGTGGGGGAACAAGCACGCGACAGCAACGGTGCTGTCCAGTGGCTCCATACTGGACGACGCGTTGCACGCCAATCCTCCGCCAGGACGCTTGCTTCTCGTCAATGCGAACAACGGCGCGATCAGAGTAATAGGCTTGGGTCGATATGAATCGCTCTTGGTTTCTCCAAATGGGCGCTATCTCGCCGCTTTGCGACACAAAGGACCATGGCGCGATCTCTCTGAACCAGATGCTCCGCTTGGGTCGTTCAACCCATACCGGCTTCTTCGGCGTCACTTGGAGGTGGTAGTGTTTGATCTCGTCGAGAAAGAAGCCCGCCCAATCTTTGAGTGCGGTGCATGTGGCGCCGACCTGCAGTCTCTGCGTTGGTCTTCAAACAGCCAGTTTCTTCATTATGTAGCCGCGTCGACAGAGCACGCGGACAAGGCAGCGACTCCACACAAACTGGATGTACTTCGCCGCGCAGATTCTGCGGTGGAGCTTAAGAACGTTGAGCTGGAGTTTGCATCCACTGAGTCCTCGTGGCTCCCCGGATTCAAAATCGGCTATACTGTCAACGTCGGTTGAAAATTGACCCCTTTTTGATCGAAATCGTCGGAGTAAAAT
>CAYRKH010000046.1:18366-24728 GCA_964424805.1 uncultured Woeseiaceae bacterium | reverse complement strand
CGAGCTGGAGCAGGAAGTCATCCGCCGGGCAAAAGAGGAGCGCCGCAAGCTCGGGCTGCTCGACTCGCCTGGTTAGTCGCCGTCGCACTTTGTACCGTCGAACTGCAGATGGCTCGCCCAGCCACTCCCGACGCTTACCGTTGAAGAGCTCCGTTACGGGAATTTCGATAACGCCTGTGGCGCTACACGTTACCTGGCGACGCAGAGTTTATGGGTTTCGTCACAGAGGAATCCCTTTGGACAATCAGTACTGAGCTGGCATTTGCCGTCAAGATCCGTATTCGGCTTTATACCGTCGATACTCGCATTGTCGAACACGCGACCTCCAGAATCGACAACAGACCTCGCGCATACACCCTTGCCCCCGGTCTTCCCCTTCACGCAACTGAATCCGACGTCGCAAGAGGAGTCGGAGAAGCACACGTCAAGCAGCGTTCCGCGAGGTGCCCCGGCCGGCTGCGCCGCGTATTCGTCCTCATACTGTTGCCGTTCCAGAAGCAGGTCGGGAGACGGGACGCTTCGGCCAAGGTTCGTCAGCGCCGTGATTGCGTCGTCGTTCCCCCACCGGGCGGCCAGTTCGTACCAGGACAGCGCCTGCTCTTCGTACCCCGCTGCCATTTGGACATTCGCCAAACGCACCATGGCAGGGACGTAGCCTTGCTTTGCCGATCGTAGATACCACTGCCCCGCCGCCGCTGAGTTCCGGGGCCTACTTCCAAGCCCTCCCTCCCAAAGGAGAGCAACGTAGTACTGGGCGGAGCGATCGCCGGACTTCGCAAGCCCATCCAGATGCCGGGCTGCCTCGTCGTATTCACCACGGTTGTATGCGTCGACGCCGAGCTGCAGGTGGTTTGCACAGGATGCCAGTAAGCTCGCGCTCGCCAACATTGCGAGAAAAATTAGTGTTTTGATGCACATGTCCCCTCCTCGTGCTGCACGAGTGGTCGGACCTTCTGCCTGATCGCTCGTAACAGGATCGTCAGGATTCTTGTCTGTTTTTCGTGGCCTCCGTCTTGTGCAACGAGCGTACCACAGCGCAAAGCGCCGGGTCCTTTATCTCGCTCATCGGATACCTTCGATCCGGTTTCCCGCCCACCGCTTTCGCGTCATGCCAAAGCACTCCCGACCTTGAGGTCGAATGGGGGCGGGGGCGCCGCCTTTACGAGCAAGAGTGGACAGCTTACACGATGTAGCAGCGCCTTCAGGATCTGAGCGCGGCCACCGGAAAAACAGGCATGCCAGCCGATGACCACCACGCTCACCTCTCGCTCCTCGATGACATTGAGCAGCATGGCGGCCACGTCGCCGCGTCGTAGCAGGACGTCCCTGATGCACTTCGCCTCGCGCCGATCGCAATGCGAAAGTGCCCGTTCGACGAGTTCGTTCAGGCGGCATGAGTATTCATGATGCGCCGCGTCTGCATAGCGCGCCTCGCCGGCAAGCCCCGTGCCTGCTTCCCCGAAGCTCATGACGTGCGCGACCGTCAGCTCGAGGCCCAGGCTGTTGCCCAGGCGGACGGCGATCGCGAGCACCTGGTCGGCCGGCGCCTCGCCGCTGATCGGCACGAGGGCGGTCGTCCAGGGCAGCCGTTCCTCATAGGCCGGTGGCAAAACCAATACCGGCACATCCGCGCTTTCGATAATCGATGCCGTCACGTGCCCCAGTGGCGAAGGGTTGTGTTCCCCCTCTTCCGCCGATTCTCCATGGGCGCGCATAACGATCAGCCTGGCTCCGCATCGTTTCGCGGCGTCGAGCACCGCTTGTTCGGGGAAGTGCTCGGACTGGTGTAGCAGGACACTCGACCAGAGATCTTCCGGGACGCGAAGACGCCGGAGGTCCTCCCTCGCCGGTATGGTGGGATGACCTGCGCTCACGACGTGCAAGGTTGCCGGAAGCCTCTCGGCCAGCCAGCCGGCGCACCCCAGGCTCTCCGCCGCCGCGGCGGACCCGTCGAGCGGCACCAGGATCGAATCGAACGCGCTCATTTCGTCACCTCCACTCGATGCGAACGCCCCCGCCACAGCAGGTTCAGCGCTACCGAGCGCCATCCTTCCGGCAGCCGGTCCGGCGCACCCGCTTCGACCTGGGGGCGATCGTCAACGAAGTGCACGCCCAGGATGTGGAACACGAGCGCCTGCCAGGTACCGCCCATGCACGCCGGGTGCACGCCAAGCGCGCTGTTGCTCATCGTGTCGGAGAGATCGAGCATCAGGCTCTCTTCCCAATAGCGCTGCGCCTGCTCTTTCAGGCCAAGCCTCGCTGCCAGGGCGGCGTGCACGCCGGGTGAGAGGCTGCTGCGGTGGTCGGTGAGCGGCTCGTAATAGGCATAGTTCGCCGCGAGAATCCGGCGATCGAAGCGTTCCGGAAACAGGAACGGCAGCATGAGCACGTCCGCCTGTTTGAGCAGCTTCACCGCATTGATCTTGTGCAGGTCGAACAGGCGGTCAAGTCCATCCGCCTGGCCCTCATCCTGCAACGGGTATTCCTCGAGCCCGAAGAAGCCTTCGAATTGTTCGATGACGCCATCCTCACCCGGTTCGGGAACGTACAGTCGCCCCGCTATGGCATTCCAGTACTCGAGCTCGCCGTCATCCAGCCCGATGCGGGTGACGAGCGATTGCCAGGATTGCGGATGATCGGACCGCAGCCACTCGCCGGTCCACGCCGCCCGTTCGAGATTGAAGCGGGCCATCCAGTTGGTGTAGGCGTTGTCGTTGACGCCGTGGTGATACTCGTCGGGTCCCATGACGCCACGAATGTGATAGCTGCTCCCATCGAGAACCACCCGCCCTGCCCAGAAACGAGCCGTTTCAGCCAGGATTTCGGCACCAGGGCCGCGCAGGAACTCGTCGTCGCGGGTCGCTTCCCAGTACCGCCAGACTGCGTACGCGACGTCGGCCGTGACGTGGACTTGCTGCGTTCCGGTAAAGAGCGGGATCTCCTCGCCGGAATCGGTCACGGCGGCCACTCTCGGGGTGACGTCGTCTCCGGTCGTCGTCGATTCCCAGGCGTAGCAGGCCCCGCGCTGCCCAAGCTCCCGCGCACGGCGGCGAGCGCCGTCGAAGGTATGGTGCCTGTACGTGAGCAGGCACCGGGCAACGTCGGGAGCCGTGTGCAGGTAGAAAGGCAGCATGAACACTTCGACGTCCCAGAAGACGTGCCCCTGGTAACCGGTCCCGCTCAGCGTGCGGGCACCGACCGAGACGCGGGGGTCGCGGTCCGCGGCTATCGACAGGTGATAAGCGAGAAAGCGAAGTGCCTGCTCGTCGCCCGGATGGCCTGGCACCGCGACGTCTGCTCGGTCCCAGACCTGCTGCCAGCGCATTGCGTGCGCCTCGAACGCGGCTGCGAAACCTTCCCACGACTGTGCATGGACCGCATCGACAGCGGCTGTTTCCGGGTCCGCCACATCCTTGCTCGTATATACCGCCACGTATCGGCGAAACTGCAGCGTCTCGCCGAGGCCGGCCGATACCTGCCAGCGCGTCCGTTCCTCGCCGGTTCCGGCGAGCGTCGTTCGCTGGGCGATGCAGGCTTCGATAGCCGAGGCATGCGTCGTGAAACACTGCACTTCGACCGCGGGATCGCGGATGCACGGGGAGCGCGGGACGAGGTGCGGATGCTTCTGCGAGAGGTCGACCTCGGCGATCGAGGTATCCACTTCAACGAACGCCGAGAAGTTGTCGAGCTGCAGGCTGACCTCCTGCAACAAAATATGCATGTCGTCCAGCAACGGACAACGGCGGGAACGGGTCCTGACGAACAGGCCGGGCTCGCACTCGTACGTCGTCTCGGCCTGCAGCATGCCTTCCCTCATATCGAGCACGCGACGATGAGTGCTCCATGCATCCTGCGCCAATGACAGCGGAGTGTCTCTCACGGAAAGCCGGAAGCGGAACGGGAACGGGAAAGAGACGAAGTCGCTATACGGATAATCGTCGCCGCCCGCATCCGCCGTCTCGCCCACAGGGTACGGCCGGGCCGTCTGCTTGCGGTCGTAGACACCCGCGATGAGCATATCGCCCTGCGAAATGGGCAGCGGTGTATCGAGCGCGCCCCGCACGCCGAGGTAGCCGTTGCCGACGGTGAACAGGCTTTCGACGCCGTGCTCCTTCGCCGGATCGTAACCTTCCTGCTCGATTCGCCAGGAACGGTGCTCCTGCGCGGCGATGAACTGCCTGTCCAATGCGTCGATATCGAGCTCGCCGAGGTCCCGGACCACGACGTGTGCTCCGTGATGCTCGAGCGGTATCCGGTTACCGCCGCGATCCACGCCAACGGCGAGCCCGAATCCTCCCTTTCGGGCGGCCGCGATACCCGCCGCCGCGTCTTCCACCACGATCGAGCGTCCCGGAGTGACCCCGAGGTCGGCAGCGCAGGCCAGGAATGCATCGGGATCCGGCTTGCCACGAAGACCACGCTGTGCCGCGTCGATGCCATCAACGCGGGCGTCGAAGAGAACGTCGGTGCCGGTTTTTGCGAGAATGTCCCTGCCGTTCCGGCTCGACGTCATGAGGCCGACGCGGACGCCTGCGGCTCGCAGGTTTTTTATGAGCGCGACGGTGGACTCGTACACGTCGGCGCCCTCGGCTTCGAGCAGGCGCCGGAACATGGCGTCCTTCCGCTTCGCGAGAGCCTGGATCGTCTCGGCATCGGCAGCATCGTCCGGCCCGCCTTCCGGCACCTCGATGCCCCGACTGTTCAGGAAGCTGCGGACGCCCTCCTCGCGCGGCTTGCCGTCGACGTAGGCGCGGTAGTCCCTCCCCGCGTCGAACGGCCGGAAAGGTTCTCTCTCCCTTTCCGAACGTTTCCGAAGGACATCGTCGAACAGTTCCTTCCAGGCTTGCGCATGCAGGCGCGCCGTGCGCGTAAGCACGCCATCCATATCGAAAATGACGGCCTCGAATGCCGTCGCTGGAGGGCGCTTGGGACTATCCACCGCCGTCTCTACCTCCTGCGACTGCCAGGCCGTGCGTTGCAGGGCGCTCCGTGCCTGCGAAGCCGCTGCTTGGCGTCGCTGTACGTCCGAACGGTCACGTGGGTGTGCGCGGTGCCGACTGCGGATGAGGAGCCGGGAAGGGACCCGGAGGCGCGTCACCCTTTGATTATAGCTTTGGATTTTCGATACGACGTAACGGTATGCTCCGGAACGCGGTCACGCGACCTGAGAACCGGTTTCCCTTTTCGAGCAGGCGCGGGATGTCCTGGTCCGGTAATGCGGTGGCCACGTGAAGCTCAGCAGCAAAGCTCAAGCGCAACCTGGCGGCCTGTGGCTCCGTGTGCGTTGATGCGAAGTTCGGGGATCGTCGAGCATGACCCGCATGTTCGGCAATCCCGTGGTTACACTGAACGGCTGGTCAACAATGCGGCGTACCGCTTGAGGTAGAGTGGCCAGCCTTGGTCGGCCGCCACACCGTCGCGGATGCCTTGCCAGCCCTCGCCGTGGCGCTCCAGGTGGCGGTGCTCTATTTCGACTCGCGTCCGTTGCGACGTTTCCGCAATGAACCGTACTTCCCATTCGCTCGTTTTCCGCGGATCCGGCTCGACCTGCCACCGCGGGGTGATATCCCAGCTCAACACTACGCTGTTGGGCGGGTCGAATGCGAGCACCCGCGCCCAGCGGCATACACTGCCGTCAACGCCGCGGTCGTAGATGAAACCGCCGACCTTCGGCTCGAAAACGGTCTCGGCGATGTCGACCTTGAGCAGGTTGTGCTCGGGTGGCTTGAAGCGGCCGAAGTCCTCTGTGAAGACCTTGAATGCACGCTGGATGGGCGCTTCCACCACGATCGACTTTCGCACTGATGTGTCTGCTGCTTCGGCACTCATAAGGTCTCCTCGGTTTGCTCGACGAGCGCCTTGTAGGCCTCGAGCGTTTTGGTCCAGAAGCGATCGAGCTCAGCCCGAAGGGCTGCCAGCCCTTCGGGATCGACCCGGTAAATGCGCTGCTTACCCGCTCGTTTGTCGACGACGAGACCGGCATCCTTGAGCACCTTCAGATGCTGCGAGACTGCCGGTCGGCTGACGGGCAGTCCGCGGGCGAGATCGCCGACCGCGCTCGGCTGCCCGATCAGCCGCTCGAAGATCGTCCGCCGGGTCGGATCCGCGAGCGCCGCCCAGCCGGATGTTGCGTAAGTCATCACTTACACGTAAGTCTAGCCTTACGGCTGCTGCGGCGTCAAGAAACGTCCTGCCGGCCTGTAGCTATCGCAAAAAAGGCAAAAAGGTGTCACAAAAAAGGTGTCAGGTTTATTTTCCCGAAAAAAAAAAGGTGTCAGGTTTATTTTCCCCGTTGAAAATAAACCTCAAAAAAGGTGTCAGGTTTATTTTCCCCTTTTTAGACACCCGTTGAAAAATAAACC
>CAYRKH010000046.1:4485-18266 GCA_964424805.1 uncultured Woeseiaceae bacterium | reverse complement strand
AAAAAAGGTGTCAGGTTTATTTTCCCCTTTTTAGACACCCGTTGAAAAATAAACCTGACACCTTTTAAGACACCCTTTAAGACTGCCGGCCTGTAGCTATCGGGAATGCCTGCGGCAATGGCAATACGTGAACTGCTGGGTCGTGCCGAACGGAGTTCGGTGCAGTTCTCTTTGGTGAGAAACGAGGAGGAATCCGTCGGCGAACTCGGCATGCAGTTGAGCCGCACTGTAGCGCATGACCGGCAAGCCGCTGCATTGAAGCGGACCGTCCTCGGCAAAGGTAGAAACTATGAGGTGTCCGCCGGGCTTCACGGAGCGCATGGCGGTTTCGACGTAGGCGCGGCGGTCTTCAGCGGCCGTCAGAAAATGGAAGACGGCACGATCGTGCCATAAGTCATACACCCGAAGCGGAACCTCGGCCGTCGTTATGTCGGCTTCCCACCAGGTGACGGAATCGGCCCTCGCACCCAGCCGGGCCTTCGCCACGTCAAGCGCGGCGCCGGAGATATCGAGCACGGTGACATTTCGATAGTTCCTGGCCAGGAGATCATCCACGAGCATCGATGCACCACCGCCAACGTCGATGATTGACGCTTCCTTCGACAGGCCTGTCGCTTCGATCAGCCGAAGCGACCTGTCTGCGTGCGGCTGGAACCAGCTGACGGCATCCGTAGCCTTCGTGGAGTACACTCGCTGCCAGTGATCCTTCGACTGCATATCTCCTACGATACCAGCGATCTGCCCCGAACGGCTCGTCGGTCCAGTAGCCCGACAGGCCCTTGAATATAAACCCCTATTGCCTCCCCCTGTGATTGAACTGTCACGGGCCCGCCGGATTCGCGTCACCGATAACTGACAGGTCTCAGCCTGCCATCGTCGTCCACGACATTCGTTTCTGCATTCGGGACCACGTCGGTGTTGTGGGCGGAAGCGCAACGCCAACCCTCCGGTAGCTGGTGGACGACGAACGAGAAGATGTTCTGCCGGCGTCCCGGCGCCGGGATCCCGCCGACGGACGTCTGGTCTGACAGTGTCATCCTGGCGTGGACGACGGCAATTCCTTTCGACAGGCTCTTCACCTTCACCGCTGCCAGCCGCAGCGTTGAACGATCGAAGATGCGCTCGAGACCATAGGCGTGGGCCCTCCGAATGGATTCCCGATCGTGCCACCAAAGGCCGACGACGTTCACGAAACTCCGCGTCCTCGTCGAAGAGCGAGGCGATGGTATCGGCGTCACGGTTATTCCACGCTTCGACGAAGACGGCAGGAATACTCTCCGGGCGATCGAGCGGGCTATAGTCCATGATGCCTCGTTGGTGGCCTAGGGCGTGCTCGGGCGAAGGCGATGCGGCGATTCGCTCCGAACCCGATCACCATTTCTCTCCGAAGGGTCTCACCTCCATCTCGAATGTCCAGGCGGAGCGTGGCTGGCGCGCGAGGAACACGGCGGCGGCGGCCATGTCCTCCGGCTTCAGGAAAAATTCGTCCGGCTTGTCGGGCATGTTCCGGCGCGTGCGCGGCAGGTCCACGACGGCGTCGATGACGATCAGCGCCACGTGGATACCTTGCGGCCCGAGGGTGCGTGCCATCGATTCGGCAAGGCCGCGCTGTGCCGCCTTCGCCGGCGCGAATGCCGCCGTTCTCGGCCCACCGCGCTTCGAGGCGGTCGCGCCGATGAAGATGATGTTGCCGCGCCCGGCGGCCTTCATGGCCGGGATGACTTCCTGGCTCACGGCGAGCGCGCCGTACGCGTTCACACGCCAGGAAGATTCGAAGTCCTCGAGTCCGATCGACTCGACGTCGCCCCAGGTGCCGGAACCGGCGTTGTACGCGACGCACTCCGGATCGCCGAGATCGTCGCGGATCCTCGCAAACGTTTCCTTGACGGCCGCTCGATCGGATACATCGCAGGCGTAGGCGCGACTGTCGGGCAGCTCTTCGGCAAGCTTCGACGTAAAGCCGGTGTCACGCGCCAGCAGCGCCACCGCCATGCTCTCGTTCGAGAAGGCCCGCGCGAGCGCCGCGCCGTTACCTTCCCCGACGCCCGCAACCACACAAACCGGTTTACTCATGGTCATACCTCGTCCAGATCAGAAGTCCGCTTTACCGCCCCGCTCCAGCCCTTGGTCACGAGCGCAGCCCTTCCCCGGGCGGTCTGTGGGCGTCATGCTTATCCCGCGCGTATTTCATGGCGTCAGCGGCCCTTGTCGAAGTCCTCCAGCAGGCTGGCCATGTCATCGGCATGCTCCTCTTCCTGCTTCAGGATGTCCTCCATGATGCCGCGTGTCGTAGGGTCGTCATTATCCAGCCAACGGATGACCTCAGAGTAAGTTTCGACGGCGATACGCTCCGCGACGAGGTCCTCCTTGATCATATCCACCAGGGATTCCCCCTCGACGTATTCGGCATGAGCGCGCGTTTCGATGCCTACGGGGTTGAAGTTGGGCCGTCCGCCGAGCTGGGTAATACGCTCGGCAACCCAATCGGCATGTTGCAGCTCGTCGTTCGCGTGCTCGAGGAACTCCGTGGCCGCATACTCCCCGCGGATACCTTGAGCCATGTAATAGTGATGGCGGTAGCGCAGGTTGCAGACGATCTCCGTCGCCAGGACTTCATTCAGCACGCCGATGACCTTCTCGCGGTCGGCTTTGTAGCCTTCGGTCACGGCCCCCTCGTACATTTTTTGCCGCGCGCGGCGGCGAATGGTCTTGATGTCGGTTTGGAACGCATGTTGCATGGCGGGCCCTCGTGGGTGACGGTTCCTGACTGGTGGAGCAGCCTTCCTTCCCTGTGTGACGCAAGTTGCAGGCGGTAATGGGTTGGCGACGGCGGCCAGATAGCCGGGGTCGGGGAAGACACAGAATAGATTATAGGTGACGATGCTCGTAGCGCCCGGGACCGCTGCCGTGGATTCGGGAGCCCGGGTGCCGTTGATGGGGGAGACCGCCTAAAGCAGTTTGTACATGACGTAGGCGTCCACCAGGCCGAGGCGCAGGTGGCGGAACGCTTTAGGCAATCTGCCGACAATCTGGAAACCTTCTTTCTGCCAGAGGTGCACAGCGGGCGCGTTGGTCGCGACGACGAGGTTGTACTGCATCGCGACGAATCCGCGGGCACGCGCCTCATCCTGCGAGTGGCGGCACATGGCCGACGCGACCCCCCTGCCCCGCGCTTGCTCCGCCACGATGTACCCGGCGTTCGCGACGTGCGCACCGAGCGTCGGCTGGTTGGGTTTGAGGATGTAGCAGCCTACGATCTCGCCCCCGTTGCCGCAGGCGACGAAAGTCGCAGACGGAGCATCGACCAGCACGCTATGCGCTTCGTCCTCGCTTATATCGGGCGCCATCGGCCAGGTTTCGCCCGCGCGAAAGATGGGCTCGACCACCTGCCACATGGCGGGCCAGTCCTTGTCTTCAAACGGTCGGATTTGCATTTGTTTACGCTGCTTGCAAGGTGCGGAAGAAACCGGGGCAACAATCTCTCGTTTTAGCCGCGAAATCAAACAGCGCCGGTTTGGTCACCCTATGCACTCGAGTAGCGTGCGCTCGTGGCGTCTGGCACACTGACAGCCCTTGTTCCAGCAGGTCCTTCCGCCAAGAGAGGGCCAGATGCACGTCCGCCCCTGGCACGCCGTTGCCGCCGTCGCGATGGTCGGCGCCATTGCGACGCTCGCCGACGTACCGCGTAAAGACTGGTTCACCATCGCCGCCGTCAGCCTGTGTTGCGGCGTCGCGGCTCTGTCGCTCATGGGGGCCGCGGCGCTGCTGGGCGGACGGTTGAAGCCGTTCGAGTCCGTGTTCGGCGGCCTCGACCGGGTGTATGTCGTCCATAAGTGGCTCGCGGTTTGGGCTCTCGTGCTCGCGTCCGTGCACTTCGCGTTCAAGGCCGAGCTACCGGATTGGGAAATGGCGAGCATTCTGGCTTTGCCGTCTCCGGCTACTCGCCTGGTAAGGCAGCTGAGCTTCCTCGCGCTGATGCTCATCGTGTTACTCGCGCTCAACCGGAAGATTCCTTACAGCCGGTGGCGCTGGTGGCACAAGCTCTCCGGTCCCCTTTTCATCGTTGTCATACTGCACTGGCTCAGTATCGACTCACCCATTGCACTGACCAGTCCAGCCGGTATCTGGCTCACGCTCTTCTCGATACTCGGAGTGGGAGCGGCAGCGTACAAGCTGTTCCTTTATCCGTTCGTCTCCAGCCATGCGCGATATCGCGTGACCGCGACGAAACCAGGTGCCGCGGGTCTGCACCTCCAGCTCGAACCGGTGCGAGGGGAGATCGACTACGTGCCGGGTCAGTTCGGGTTCCTGTCCGTGAAGGAGGATGGCCTGCGCGAACCGCACCCGTTCACCATTGCGAGCGGCGGCGAGGACGGCCGCGTGCACTTCGTCATTCGCAATCTCGGTGATTACACGGCGAAGCTCGTCCGGGAGATTCGGCCCGGTATGCACGCCGAGATCTATGCGCCGTTCGGCCGTTTTCAGCGGGTGAAGAACGCCGCGCACGAAGCCTGGATCGCCGGGGGCGTTGGCATTTCTCCGTTCATCGCGTGGCTCACCGACGAATCGAAGGCGCCTGTCGAAAATGCCACGCTGTTCTACTTCTACACGCCAGGACGGGAGTTCCCGCAGGCGTCAGTCCTCGAGGAAATGGCCAACCGCCGGAATGCATCGTTCATGGCGGTCACCGGCGGGCCGACTGATGCCGATTTCCGGCGACTTTTCGGCGAACTCGTACAACACGTCGGCGCCGATCGGCTGGTCGTGAGCTTCTGCGGTCCGCCCGGGCTGTTGCAGGCCATACGCTCGCTCATGAGCGAGCACAACGTGCCGGAATCGAACCTGAGATTCGAATACTTCGAGTTCCGCTAAAAAGGCGTCTAAAAGGTGTCAGGTTTATTTTTTCTTTTTTTTCACCAGGGAAAATAAACCTGACACCTTTAAGGACGGTTATCCGCCAACGGGGGAAATAAACCTGACACCTTTAAGGAAAAATAAACCTGACACCTTTTTAGGCGAAGGATTCCAGGCGGAGTGCCGTCTAACGGTGACGTGAACAGAGGACCGGCCGGTAGGGTGAAACGCTCCCAGCTCGAGGAAGACAAGGCGCTCGGACGCAGGGTGGCGGGCGGCAGTGACGCGGCGTTCGAGGATTTTTTCCACGAGTACTTTCCCCGGCTGTACCGGTTCGCCCTGGGACGTGTGAATGGCGACGAGGCCGCCGCCGAGGAGGTAGTACAGCGGACCATGTGCCGTGTCGTCCGAAACATCTCCGGGTATCGGGGAGAAGCGCTGCTCTTCACCTGGCTGTGCCAGATCTGCCGGAACGAGATCGCTTCGGTATTCCGGGCGCGGCGCCTGGACCCGAACCGGGAGCTACTGCTGGAAGACTACCCGGCGGTACAGGCGGCACTCGAGTCGCTGTCCGTCGACAGCGGCCCCGAACGGTCGCGCAGCGCGGACGAGATTGCCCGGTTCGTCAGGGCCACGCTCGAATACCTGCCGGGCCGCTACGCCTGTGTGCTGGAGATGAAGTACATCCGCGGTTGCTCCGTGGATGAGATCGGCGAGGCACTGAACATCAGCAGCAAGGCGGCGGAGTCGGTACTGAGCCGCGCCCGGGCGGCATTCAAGGATGGTTTCCGGTCATTGTGGGATATCGAGCCGGACGTACTGCTCGAGTAGCGAAGAGTACGGTCCAGGAGTGAATTGCTATGGTTGACCAACATCCGGGCAGGGGCGCTTCGCCGGAGGATGGGCTGCCTGAAGAGTCGGTCGCGAAGCTGCTGCGTTTTGCAGGCCCACGTCCGGCCGTGCCACCGGGCGCGCGCGAGCGCGTGCACGCGGCCGCAAAGCAGGAATGGCGCAGGAGTGTCGCGGCTCGGCGTCGACGGCGCTGGGCCATCCCGGCGGGCGTCGCTGCGGCCGTTGTGCTGGCAGTCATGCTCGGAGGCCGTCCCACCCTGTTCGACCCGGAGCCGGTCGCCACGGTCACCCTGGTGGCAGGCACGGGAGCGCAGCCGCACGGCCTGGCGGCCGGCGATCCGCTCTATCCCGGCGATTCGATCACGACCGGCGGTGACGGTGTCTCGATCACGTTCGGGAACGGCGTGTCGCTGCGGCTTGCCCCGCACACGCTCGCGGCCGTGGAGGCGCTGGATGCAGTCAGGGTCACGACCGGTACGGTCTACGCGGACACCGGTCCCCGGGCCCGCGCCGAGCGCAGGATCACTGTCCACACGGACATCGGCTCGGCGACCGACTACGGCACCCAGTTCGCCGTCGGCTACGACGGCGGCGCCATGAGCGTCGCGGTGCGCGAGGGCAGCGTCCGAATCGACGCCCGCCGCGCGGACTACACGGCCGGCGCCGGCGAGAAGGTTACCGTCCGCCGGGGCGAGGAAGCGCGCTACAGCAAGCTTGCGCCGCACGACAGCTCGTGGCGCTGGGCCGTGGCACTCGCACCGCCTTTCGACATCGATCGACGCCCGGTCATCGACTTCCTGCAGTGGGTGACGCGTGAGACCGGCAAAGAGCTGGTGTTCGCCACGGACGGTGCGCGGCTCGCCGCGATGGCAACCCGACTCAGCGGCTCCGTTGCCGGCCTGACGCCCGCCGAGGCCATCGAGGCAGTCCGGCCGACGATTCCCCGACTGCGGCTCCAGGTCGACGAAGAACGAATGATCGTCCGGCTGGCGCCGTAGGTGAGTTCGTTCGAGCGAGCCGCGATCCTGCCGCATTCCCGCTAAACTTGCCGGATGTCGCCTCCGGCCCGATCCGGCGTGATCGCCGCCCTCCTCCTCGTGTGTCGGGCCGTGCCTGGTGCCGATCAGGATTGGCAGGGCGCGCTCCTCGAGGATTACATCGACGCCTGGCGAGATCGCGGCATACGGATCATCTACAGCAGCGACCTCGTGCGCGAGGAGTACCGGGTGCAGGCCGACCCGCAGAGCGCGGAACCCGAAGCCGCCCTGCGGGAGGTGCTGGCACCCTACGGCCTCACCGTTACGGCCGGTCCCGCGGGTGCCTTGCTGATCACGCAAGTCCCGGTCGAGGCCCCCGCGGTACGCGTGCTCGTGCTCGACGAGCGGACGGGTCAAGGCGTTCCCGGAGCCCGGATCGTGATCGACCGTCGCGAAGCCGGGATGACGGACGATGCCGGACGGCTGGTACTGGAGGGCATCAGCGCCGGGCGGCATGAAGTCGTGGCCACGGCAGGCGCCTACGAGCAGGAAGCTACGGTGGCGTTCACCCTCCAGGGCAAAAACGATGTCACGGTACGCGTAGCGCTCGATCCGGGCCCCGCGCCGCTAACCGAGATCATCGTCACCTCGAGCCATTACGACATACGCTACCAGCAGTCCGGCTCCTATACCTTCCTCGACCGCGAGCTCACGACGAAGCTGCCGCACCTGGGCGACGAGGCGCTGCGCACGATCGCGCACCTGCCGGGGGCCACGGGCGCCGGGTTATCGGCGCGCCATCACGTCCGCGGAGGACTGCAGAACGAGCAGCTTTTCCTGCTCGACGGCCTCCGCCTTTACGAGCCCTACCACCTGAAGGACTTCCATGCTGTTACCACGATCGTGCCCCCGGGTGCGATTGCGGGCATTGATTTTTATTCGGCCGGTTACCAGGCGCGGTACGGGGATCGTATGAGCGGAGTCGTCGACATCGCACTGCGGGAACCGCCGGCACAGGTCGAAACCGAGCTCGGCCTGACCTTCTTTCATGCTTCAGCACTGTCGCGCGGACGCTTCGGAGGCGCCGGGCGCGGCGACTGGCTGCTGTCCGGGCGCCGCGCGAATCTCGACCTCATTGCCGACGTGGTCAACCCGGAGTACGGCGCGCCCCGCTACCAGGATTACCTGGGGCACATCGGCTGGACCCTCGGTAGCCGTACCTACCTCTCGGCTAATGCGCTGTTCTCGACCGATAAAATCTCGCTGGCACAAACCGACGGCAGCGAACGCGCGAATGCCCGCTACAGGAATAACATCCTGTGGCTGAAGGCCGAATCGGAATGGAACGATCGGCTGGAGAGCAGGAGCCTGCTGTCCGCGACGGAAATCAAGAACCGGCGCGCCGGCGTCAGCGCGCAGCCGGGCATTATCGAGGGCTTCGTCGAGGACCAGAGCGAATTCCGCTCGCTGGCGTTCAAGCAGGACTGGATCTACGACGTATCGGATCGTTTGCTGCTCCGGGCCGGTTTCGAGCTCAAGCGCCTGGAGGCGGAATACCAGTATGCGGCCGCCATGGAGATCGAGCCGCCCTTCGACACGCTCTTCGACAACGACTCCTCTGTAACCCGCACCATCGACATTTCGCCGCGCGGAAGCCAGTACGCGGGATATACCGAAGTGCGCTGGCGGCCGGTTACCAGCGTTGCACTCGATTTCGGGCTTCGCTGGGACCAGCAAACCTACACCACCGCAATGGACGACGAGCAGGTGAGCCCGCGCGTCAACCTGCTCTGGCATTTAGGGAACCGCACCGACCTGAGGCTTGCCTACGGCCGGTACTATCAGGCGCAGGAAATCAACGAGCTGCAGGTCAGCGACGGGATCAGCGATTTTCATCCGGCCCAGCGCGCGCGCCATTTCGTCGCGAGTCTCACCCATTCCTTTGCGGCCGGTCCCGAGCTGCGGGTAGAGGCATACCGCAAGCGCTACTACGGCCTGATGCCGCGGTTCGAAAATGTTTTCGATCCGCTGGTGCTGATCCCGGAGCTGCAGGTCGATCGGGTACGCATCGACGCGGACCGGGCGACGGCGGAAGGGTTCGAGCTCACGCTGAGCGGCGAAGGCGAAAAGGAGCTGTCGTGGTGGGCGAGTTACGCGCGGTCGCGGAGTGTGGACGAGGTTGACGGCGGCACGATCTGGCGAAGCTGGGACCAGCGGCACAGCTTCAGCGCCGGCATCAGCCGCGACTGGAGTCACTGGAGCGTCAGCGCCGCCGCTCGCCTCCGCAGCGGCTGGCCGAAAACCGTGCTCCTTGCCGAGGCGGTGCGCGGCGATGATGGAACGACGAACCTGGCGCTCTCCGTCGAGCCGCGCAACAGCCGCCGGCAGGCCGGCTTCCAATCCGTGGACGTCCGGGTCAGCCGCCGCTTCGATCTGCCGCGCGGGGAGCTGACCGCCTTTCTCGAGGTCACCAACCTGCTCAATCACGAGAACCCCTGTTGCACCGAGTACAGCGTTCGCCTCGACGACAACGGCGAGCCGTCCCTCGTCAGCGACGAAGCTCACTGGCTGCCGATTGTGCCGTCACTCGGGGTGCTGTGGCGGTTCTGACCGGGTCGTACCGGATCTCGCCGGCTTGCGCGGCGCGCGATCCGGCGCAGCCCGGTACGACCGAAGACGGCGTTGCCAACAGCCACTGCTCCCGGTGAGCGAGGCCGAGGGGGCGCAGGCGGGAGGGATCGAAGCAGGGATGGGCGAGCGCTTGCGGCAGCAGCAGGCGGTGCCGGGCGTCCCGGGATAGCCAGGCCGCCGCTTCCCGGCTCTCCGTCGCGTCGTCGCTCCGACGATAGCCGAAGTGTACCGTTGGCCGATCCCATTGCAGCAGGAACTGGGCTCTCCAACCGGCAAAACCGAGCAGTTCGTCGGGACCCAGCGCAGCGCCCGCGGCGTCGATGATGCCTGCACCCGATCGGGTCGCATCGATGCGCGGGTACACGAGGAACGACGCGCCAAGCCAGATCGTCAGCATCGTGCAAGCATAAGCGGCTGGAGCCCGCTTCACCCGCAACAGGAGCAGGGCCGCCGCGGCGACGGCGCCCATGCCCAGTACCGTCCAGGCCAGCGGCCCGACCTGCGCGGGATCGAACAGCCAATCGCGGAGTAGCTGCGGGTCGACCAGGATCCCGACGCCCGCAGTCAGCAGCAGCATTGCGAGGAGCAGCCCGAATCCGAACAGCACCACTCGTGCACCCGGCCGGGCGAAGAGCGAAGGCAGGTGCCGCCCGGCAATCAATGCCAGGGCAGGTAGCGCGGGAAAAATGTACACCGAACGCTTGCCCTCGCTGATCGAGAAGAACAGCAGCACGAGCAGCACCCAGGCGCCGAGCAGCAGCGTTACGGGATCGCGTGCCTTCAGGTCCTTCGCCCAGGCCGGCACCAGCCACGGCAGCAGGGCCGTGATCGGCAGCCACAACCAGGACACCGCGTTGGTCAGCAGGTACCAGGGAGGCTTGATGTGACCCCAGGCGTCCGCGTAGCGCGTTACTGTCTGCTTCAGCAGGATGTTGTCACGAT
Source organism: uncultured Woeseiaceae bacterium (assembly GCA_964424805.1). Taxonomy (GTDB): domain Bacteria; phylum Pseudomonadota; class Gammaproteobacteria; order Steroidobacterales; family Woeseiaceae; genus IDS-8. The sequence continues at coordinate 8,010 of CAYRKH010000046.1, read as the reverse complement.
ACTGCAGGAGGGCCGGATCGCCGGACCCGCTCGTCGCCAGCAGCATCGGCACCAGCCACAGGCCGATAACGAAAAGGAACAGCGCCGGTGCGAGGAGCCAGCGCCCTCGGCCGTCGGCATGGACGGGGAGCGGCCAGCCGCGGGACCTGGCATACAGCCATGGCAACAGCACCAGGAACGGAAGGAATCCGACGCCTTTCGTGATCACCCCGGCTCCGCAGGCAGCTCCCGCGATCGCGAGCCAGCGCCAGTCCGGACCGAGCAGCAGGTGGCGCGAAAGGCCGTACAGGCCGAGCGTCGTCCAGAAGCAGAGCATCCCGTCGATCTGGCCGGACTTCATCTGCAGGGGGAACTGGACGGTCGCGAGCAGCGCCCCGGCGGTCCAGGTCGCGACCTCCGCACTCCAGAGGCGCCGCGCGAGATCCCAGACCAGCCCAAGTACCCCCAGGCCGGCCAGGAGCGACGGCAGCAAGAAGGCGACGGTGATGGAGCCGGTCAGCTTGTGGAACGTTGCGACGCTCCACAAGAACAGCGGCGGCTTGTCGGGATAGAGCACACCGGCGATTCGTGGAACGAGCCATTGCCCGCTGTCGACCATATCCTTTGCGATCAGCGCAAAACGGGGTTCGTCGGGCGGCCAGGGATTGCGCAGTCCAAGCCCGGCGGCCAGCACCAGCGCCCCGATCGCGAGGACGATCGCGAGCTGGCGGAGATCGGCCCGGTTCATGCGGGCAAGGCTTTCTCGCGCTTCCGCAGCCGGATGTTGCGCAAGTAGATTGCCGCGCCGGTGGTCTGCCCCAGTATGAAGACCGGATCCTGCCTCCAGATCGCGTAGGCCAGCAGCAACGCGCCGCCCGCCAGGCTCAGGTACCAGAAGGACATGGGAAAAACGCTTCGCTTCGCGCGCTCGCTGGCCAGCCATTGCACGAGAAAGCGCGAAAAGAACATCGCCTGGCCGACAAGCCCGATGCCCAGCCACAGCCTCGAAAGTTCCATGATCAGAGCCGCCGCCGTTCGAGCCACATCACCCCGAGCAGGTCGACAATACCGACCCACAGTCGGTTCTTCAGGCCGTACTTGGAGCGGCCGTGGCGCCTGACCCGATGATTGACGGGCATCGAGCGCACTTTCCGCCCGCGCTGCTGCATCAAGGCCGGGAGGAAGCGATGCATGTGATCGAACGCGGGCAGGTCGAGAAAATCGTCCCGGTAAAAAACCTTGAGCCCGCAGCCGGTGTCCCGAATTCCATCGTGCAGCATCGATGCACGGATGGCGTTGGCGACGCGGGAAGAGCAACGGCGCAGCCAGTTGTCCTGCCGCTGTCGCCGCTCGCCCACTACCATGGCAGCGTCAGAAAGCGCGAGGGCAGCCACGAGCGCCGGAATATCGGCAGGGTCGTTCTGCCCATCCCCGTCGAGGACCGCAACCCATTGCGCGCCGGCCGAGGCAACGCCGGTGCGGATCGCAGCGCTCTGGCCCCGGTTGAAGTCGTGGCGTTCGATACGGAGCCAGGGCCGCCTCGCCATCAGTGCGTTGGCTTCACCAGGCGTGCTGTCCCGGCTGCCGTCGTCGACCACTATGATCTCGAACCGGAAGCGGCTTGCAAGGGCCTTTTCGATCTCCTCGACCAACGGTCCGAGGTTGCCGGCCTCGTCGCAGACCGGGATCACGACGCTGAGCTGCGGAGCAGCCGGAACGGCGCTGTCCATGAGTCCTACCGGGAAGGCATGACCGCTGCCGCTTTTTCCGGCATCGGGTTCGCCAGGAGAATGCGCGCCACGAGATTGGCCGCTGCCTTACCGGCAACGAAGCCGAAGCTGACCGGGCGCTCGCGGCCGGTGTCATAGGCGAAATGGATTTCGTCGGTGCCTTCCCAGGCAATCGTGCCGGTGGCGCTGTCCCAGATCTGCCACGAAACACGAATACTGGAGAGCTTGGTATCGAGCAGCCGCAGCCCGCCGATGCTGAAGCGCTTGTTTACGCCCTGGTCGAAATCGGCAAGCCCGAGCAACCCGAGGTAGCGTGCATCGCTGGCCTCACCGACACGTTGCAGCGTTCCTTTCTCCATTATGCCGGTCGCCGCGTAGGCGTCGATCATCGCCTTGTACTCGCCGGCAAGCCCGGCCCGGTTAACGGCGGAAAGCACCTCCGGCAGGCTGACGACGCGTATGTCACCGTGGGCATCCGCGAGCGAGCCCGCGAACGCGAGTGCCAACTCGACACGATTCGCCTCCTGCCCGGTCGCGGATACCGGCGTCAGGAACCCGATGCCCTCGGTACGAAGCGCATCCGCATCCAGCGAAAAATCCGTGGCTTCGGTGTTGGTGGACAACTGGGCGGTATTCGCGCAACCCGCAAGCGACAGCGCCGAAACGAGCACCATTGCGATTCCACGCATAAAGATGGCTCCAGCAGATTCGACTGTCGCGTTAGACGCTCCCGACTGCAGAATCCTTCGCTGATACCACTGGGCTATCAACGCACCGTGGATACCGACTACCAGGAATTGGGCGGTTGGTGGTTGAACCACGCCTTGCGACGGTGCGGACTTTTTACAAGCTTGCTGTAATGTTTTCTGCCAACGAATTTTCAATCGACGCATGCAGGGTCAGCGTCGCGCGTTCTGACCTTTAAAGAATTTCGAATCTCCGGATTGCCACTTCACCAGCCGCGATTTTCAGGCGTGCAATGGAAGACCTTTCATTCGTCATGGTCGCCGTCAACTACACTCACCAGCCATGCCTCGGCATCGGCGTAAGCCTGCCGGGTGGCTTCAAGCACAACGGGCGTTGCGGGATAGACGCGCACTTCGCCGGTGTCGCGAAAGCGAGACGTCCGTTGAGGATTCATTGACGTACAGCAGTGCCGACAGCACCACGCCGAGCCCGACCGCCGCCTGGATCGGCAGGAACAGCGTCGAGAGAAACGTGGTTGCTCCGGCCAGGCGCGAAGGCCATCCGGCCCGCCACACCGAGCGCACGTCGGACATGTCGAGGCTGTGGATCGCCGCCAGCATCAGCAACGCGCCGAGCGCCGGCATCACCACTCGCGAAATCACGCCGGGAAGACCCACCACGATCACCGCCATCAGGACACCGGAACAAATGCCGGCCAGCCGGCCGCCGGCGCCGGAGATGACGTTGAGCGCCGTGCCGCCCAGGGATCCTCCCACCGGCAGGCCACGAAACAGTCCCGAGGCCAGATTGGCCGCGCCCTGGGCGATGAAATCGCGCGACGGGTCGCGGCGCGAGCGGTCCGGGTTCGGTACGCTCTGGCTGACGCCGGAGCCCTGCACCAGCGCGACGATCGCAACGGCGAATGCCCCGGTCACGGAGCCGACGCTGATGGCGTCGAGGGAGGGCAGGAACGGCGCGGGCAGCGCACCGCTTATCTCGCCAACGTCGCCCACCGTTGCGATCGCGTCCAGGCCGGCAACCACGGCAACCAGCGTGGGGACGACAATTGCGGTGAGGCTGGCTACCTTGGCAAGCCTTGTGCGAGGCAGCCATGCCGCGAGCAGGAAGG
>CAYRKH010000046.1:0-4385 GCA_964424805.1 uncultured Woeseiaceae bacterium | reverse complement strand
GCACAGCAGCGCCCCTAGTCCTTGATGAACGCCGCTTTCAGGCGCTCTCCGCCGGTGATCTCGTGGTCGCAGTCCCGCGCGCCCGCGGGGATTTCGATGTCGACCCAGTTCACCTCGCCGGTGAATTCGGCCGAACGGTAGTCGGGCGTTACCGGCGAACCGCCGTCCCGGCCGATCTCGAGCGGCTCGTCGCTCGCGAACGGCAGCGGCTGGGTGCGCTCGACGCGCCCCCTGCCCACCTCACGCTCGTCGACGAACAGGCGCACGGTTCCACCTTTAGCCGGGCCTCCCCCGTCGTATTCGAACGCCATACCGAGACGGTGCTTCCCTCGCGGTATCGGCTCCGTTGCTTCCGCCTGGAAGCGATCGATGCCATAGAAGTTATAGCAGTACCGCAGCATTCCTTCCCTTGCGTAGAGTGACCAGCCGCCCGGCAGGCCGCCCTGGGCCACGATGACGCCTTCGCAAGCTTCGGACCGCAGGACCACCTCCGCCGTAATCCGGTGAGACTTGTTCTTGATGTTGATCACGGCGAAAGCGTTGAGCCGTCCGACACCCGGGTAAAGCCGCTGGCGGCCCTCGCGGGCAAGCACCGGGCGGCCGGCGGTGTCGGGATCCGCGCGTGCGGCGGCCCGGTCGTCGAGCGGCAGCACGTTGTACTTCGCCGCCTCGATCAGGAACAGCCGCTTCAGCTCCTCGAGCTTCGCGGGCTCCCGCGGCGCGAGATCGTGGGCCTGCGTCCAGTCGGCGTTCGTGTCGTACAGCTCCCAGCGGTCGTCGTCGAGACCGCGGCGCGGCCAGTCCGGCACGGGCGGCCCGTGCGCGGTGACCGCGGTCCAGCCTTTGTGGTAGATGCCGCGATTGCCGAGGATTTCGAAATACTGCGTCTCGTGGCGCTCGGGGGCGTCCGCCTGGTCGAAGCTGTAGGTCATGCCCACGCCCTCGATCGGCTGCTGGCCCACGCCGTTCACGAGCTGCGGCTCCGGGAGGTACGCGATTTCGAGCAACGTCGGGGCGACGTCGATCACGTGGTGAAACTGGTGGCGCAGCTCGCCCCGCGCCTCGATACCGCGCGGCCAGTGCACGACGAGCCCGTTCCGCGTCCCGCCCCAGTGCGATGCCACCCGCTTGGTCCACTGGTACGGCGTGTCCATCGCGTGCGCCCACCCCAGCGAGTACTGCGGGTAGGACTGCGGCGTACCGAAGGTGTCGAGCCGCTCTCGCAGGAACTCGGGCGTTTCGATGCCGGTCATCCCGGTCATCGTCAGCGACTCGTTCCACGTACCGTTCAGCGTGCCCTCGCCGGAAGCGCCGTTATCGCCGGTGATCACGGCGACCAGCGTGTCGTCCAGGGCACCGAGCTGCTCAATGGTCTCGACCACGCGCCCGATGCAATGGTCGGTGTGCTCGAGGAAGCTGGCGTAGAGCTCCATCTCGCGCGCGAGCACGGGTTTCAGCTCGTCCGGCATGGCCTCCCACGCCGGGATGCCTTCCGGACGCGGTGTAAGCTTGCAGTCCATCGGAACCACACCGAGCTGCTTCTGGCGCGCGAAGGTCTCCTCGCGCAGGACGTCCCAGCCTCCATCGAACCTGCCGCGATAGCGGTCGCGCCAGTTCTCCGGCAGGTGGATCGGCGCGTGCGTGGCACCGGGCGCGAAGTACAGGAAGAAAGGACGATCGGGAGCGAGCGCCACCTGCCGGGTCAGCCACAGGCACGCATGGGCGGCAAGATCCTCGGTCAGGTGATAGCCCTGCTCCGGCGTCTTGCCAGGCCGGACCGGGGTCGTACCTTCGATGAGCGTGGGATAGAACTGGCTCGTCTCGCCTCCGACGAAGCCGTAGAAGTACTCGAACCCGCTGCCGGTCGGCCAGCGTTCGAAAGGTCCCGCCGGGCTCCACTCCCACGTCGGCACCTCGTGGCATTTGCCGAGCTGCGCCGTCGCATACCCGTTCAGGCGGAGTACCTCGGCAATCGTGGCGGCCGTGTTCGGCCGGCGTGACGTATAGCCGGGTGCAGCGGTCGCCATGTCCGATACCGTGCCCATGCCCACCGAGTGATGGTTGCGCCCGGTCAGCAGGGCCTGCCGGGTGGACGAGCAGATGGCCGTGGTATGGAAGCGCGTATAGCGCAGGCCGCCGGCGGCGAGCCTGTCGAGCGTCGGCGTGCGGCACGGCCCCCCGAAGGCGCTGTTCGAGCCGAAGCCGGCATCGTCGATCAGGACGAGGAGGATGTTCGGGGCCCCGTCGGGCGGAAGCAACGGCCGAATGGGTTCGTAGGTCGCGTCCGGGTGCCGCGCGTCGTACATCGTCGGGCTGACGTACGGGCGATCGGGAATCGGCAGGATGTCACGCGGGAGCGGGTCGTTCACAATGCGCCCTCCTCGCCGGCCGGAGGACCTTGGGCTTCAGTCGGCGGCGCTGGGCTGGCTCGAGTCACTGGCGCACGCTGCAATGAGCGTGCCATCCGATCGGCAGGGACGCCGCAGGAAAGACGAAGTCAGTGAGCCGGCACGGCCCAGGCGCGCGCCAGCACGATCCTCCAGGCACCGGCGGATATCAGCCAGACACCGACCAGGATACCGATGATGACGAACGAACTCTGTGGCCAGCCGATCGCAATGAGCACCGCCAACGCAATCGACAGCAAACCGTCCAGCAGTATCCAGCCCCAGCCGCTCGCCGGCCGCCACCGGAACGCGAGAAGCGACCGCGCGATGCCGCCGGCCAGGAAGAAGGCGCCGGTGAGCAATGCCAGTGCCGCCACCCCGGTAACCGGCCTTACCAGGAGCAGGATGCCGAGCACCAACGTCAGGATGCCGGACGCGAGTCTCCAGCCGAAACCTCGTGCACGCCGCGTCTGGATGGCGTGAATCAGCTCGAAAACACCGGCGAACATCAACAGCCATGCGAGTACCAGCACCTGTGCTAGCGCGGCCACCGCCGGCATCACCAGGGCCAGGATGCCGCCGATGACGAGCAGCACGCCCCACAGCAGTTGCCAGCCGGTGCCCTGACCCGCGGCCGCAGGACGGTTGGCGGCCTCGGCTTCAGTCCGTACGTTCATGCGCTTACCTCCGCGTCTCCCGTAAAACAGTGTAGTCGCAATTTGCGTACCGCACCCGCGCGCTGTACAAGCACTGCATGAATTCCTGGCGCCAGGGTCCGGGGCCATCTGAAGGAACAGGATCGATGTCAGCCAACGACGATAAAGCAGGTTCCAACCCCGGTAAATCCGCTGGCAGCAAGTCCATTCCGCCGCGCAGCAACTGGCTGGCGTTCCTCCTGCTGCTGGTGCTCAACTACTACCTGGTGAACCTGTTGTTCCCCGGTCCCCCGGAGCCGGAGCCGATTTCCTACACCACGTTCCGGGCCGAGCTGGCGAAGGACAACGTCGAGGCGATCCACACGCACGGCGAGTCCATAGAGGGGAAATTCAAGACCCCGATCCCGTGGACGCCACCGGCGACCGAAAACGGGGCGGCGCCCGACCCGCGCGAGGTCGAGAACTTCACCACGATCCTGCCCCTGTTCGTCGATCCGGGCCTCGAGACCGAGCTGATCGAGCGCGGCGTCGACATCCGGGTAAAGCCGATCCAGGTGGAGCCGAACCCGCTGCTGTCGGTGCTGTCGGCCTTCGGTCCCGCGCTCCTGATCATCGGCATCTGGGTCTGGCTGCTGCGGCGCGCCGCCAGACACGGCGGCGGCATGCTGGGCGGCTTCGGCGGCCTCGGCAAGAGCACCGCGAGACGCTTCGACAAGGAGACGGAAAGCAGGGTTACCTTCGACGACGTCGCCGGCATCGACGAGGCCAAAAACGAACTGGTCGAGGTCGTCGATTTCCTGAAGAACCCGGAGAAATACACGCGGCTGGGCGGAGCGGCGCCCAAGGGCGTGCTGCTGGTGGGATCGCCCGGAACCGGCAAGACGCTGCTGGCCCGCGCGGTGGCCGGCGAGGCGGAGGTGCCGTTCTTTTCGATGAGCGGATCCGAGTTCGTGGAGATGATCGTGGGCGTCGGGGCGTCGCGCGTGCGTGACCTGTTCAAGGAAGCGCGCAAGCATGCGCCGGCCATCATCTTCATCGACGAGATCGATTCCATCGGCCGCGCCCGCGGCCAGGCGGTGATCGGCGGGGCCAGCGAGCAGGAGCAGACGCTGAACCAGATCCTGACCGAGATGGACGGCTTTTCCAGCCGCGAAGGCGTGATCGTGCTCGCCGCGACCAACCAGCCGGACGTGCTCGACAAGGCGCTGCTGCGCGCCGGCCGCTTCGATCGCCGGGTGGTCGTCAACCTGCCCGACAAGGCCGGCCGCGAGGCCATCTTCAAGGTTCATACGCGCAAGGTGCCGCTGGCCGCCGATGTCGACCTCGGCGAACTGGCGCAGGT
>CAYRKH010000045.1:0-25153 GCA_964424805.1 uncultured Woeseiaceae bacterium | reverse complement strand
TCGCCTGTGAGCCGCCCGCAGTGATCGCCTGTGAGCCGCCCGCAGTGATCGCCTGTGAGCCGCCCGCAGTGATCGCCTGCGCACCACCGGCAGTGATTGCCTGTGAGCCACCAGCAGTAATCGCCTGTGAGCCGCCCGCAGTGATCGCTTGCGAGCCGCCGGCAGTAATTGCCTGTGAACCGCCCGCAGTGATCGCTTGCGAGCCGCCCGCAGTAATCGCCTGTGAGCCACCGGCAGTGATTGCCTGTGAGCCACCGGCAGTGATCGCCTGTGAGCCGCCCGCGGTGATCGCTTGCGAGCCGCCGGCAGTAATTGCCTGTGAACCGCCCGCAGTGATCGCTTGCGAGCCGCCGGCCGTTATGGCCTGCACCCCACCAGCAGTAATTGCCGCCACACCGCTGTCCCCAATGTCCGCAAACGCAGCATACGGCAGCATGAAGGAGACGAGCCCAAGCTGGGCAACGCGCCTCGTCGCTCTCAATACTTTATCGCTCATTTTATCGCTCAACTTTCGAAATGAAAGAAATACTGCTCTTACTTGTTTTCTCCGCCCCTCCGTCCTTTGCCCCCAACCTGCACCAAACCAACCCTCAGTCTTTTATCAATCCTTCGGCAGCCAACTTTTCCTTGAAACTAAGCTTCTCATCGCGGCGTTCGATGTATTGATAAATGCCAACTCCGGTATGTGTAACGTTCTCCTGGCTTTTTTCAGGCAGCTCAAGCTGCGCAATCCAGTTATCGATTTCCTCTAGTAATGCTTGACACCGTTCTTTCACATATTGGTTGAACCGCGGAATATCTTCGTTTCGAATCCCCTCTGGCGAATACACAATCCTCTCAAATCGCCCCGCGCCTAATGATTCCTTCTGGAGATTAAAATCGACTGTGTCTACGAAATTCTTTACGACTTCTCCGACCCTTTCGAAATTGTCTAACGCAAGTGTCTGCGGTTCGTATACCCGCCGGAGCACCTTTAGCCATCCTGGTTCTGTTTCAACAACGGCACCAACCCTCATTAATTCATCAAGCATGGATCGAGGCGACATGTCTCCGCTGTAGCGTCGGACCAGGTTTGAGAATGTGACCATATTCGGGCCCGGGTCTTCGTAGCGCACTTCGAGAGGCATTCCATAGGGCCCAATAAAATCAGGATCGGTGTGCCAACCCGCAAGTACCCGCGCGACCCGGTTTAGATTGCTTTTACCCCCAACATTTTCTGTTCCAGCAAGCTCGATTACACGACTGACCTCCTTGCGGGTCAGGCCAGTAATCACAGCTATCCTAGATTTCGTACCTCGCTTCCCGTTTACCTTGAACTCGGTGACCGCAATTTCTACGTATACGGCCTTAACGATTTCCGCGAACTCCGCAAATGAAATTCCGTGTCGCAAAAGAATCCGGACCAAGGGTCGTAACAAGACTCTGAAGGCCGAAAGCAGCCCTGGTTTGACGGAATTTGACATTTATACATAATTGCCTTTGATGGGAATTTATTCCCGAAGTACTTAACAGTCAACATTAGGTAGGCGCAAGGATACGCATGCAGGCCGGCCGGCCAGGGATTTAGGGCCCCTCTCCATGGCCTTATAGCGATGAAAATACTAGCGAACAGGCGTAAAGAGGCCCATCGAAGGGGTCTTTTGTTTTTTTTTATCGCGAGAATTCGCGAACTTAGCGACTATTTTTCAACTAGAAGTGACGAGCCTAGCCGGCCACCAGGGATGGCTTTGCCATTACCACATTGGCGCCCACATTATTGCGGGGAAGGCTTGGGATTAAGTTGCAGAGCCGGCGTCTTTAGGCCTGAAGTGCGCAAGGTTTCCGCATGCTTCGACGATGATTCTCGAACCGTTGGAAAGGCTTAGTTGCTCTCTGATTTTTCGGTTTCGGCTTCTTCGAAGTAGAAAACGCCAACGCCAACCGACGGGCCAGAACTCGCAGGTTCGTCGTGATCGTGGAGCGCTTCATAGGCGGCAAACAAATCATCAATCGACTCGGAAAACTGGACCAATCGATCAGACCCTATTCTGCGCAAACGAGGCAAATCTTCCTCGCGCACACTTTCGATTAGGACTAGACGCTGAACCCAAGTAGAGTCCGGCTGGCTAGTATTGTGAGCAACGGTTACCGCCGCTGGGTAGAGGATCCGTGCCAGCCCTGTAACAAGTCTGTCGTGGACATCAGCTGCCGATACATTTCGCTTTAGCACACGCAAGGTGCCTTGTTCCGTTTCTTCCACCGCGTTGATGCGCTTGAGTTCTGTCCTCATAGCTCCAGGCGGTATGTCGCCACCGTACTTACGAACCAACGAAGAGAATGTCACGCCAGGCCCATCGAATCTTAGTTCAGCCGGAGCACCCGTCTCCGTCAGGAATTCACTTTCGGTGTACCATCGGTGCAGGATCGTAGCCATTGGTGTTGGACGCACCACCATGGTGCCCTGCCCTGCCGCAGATTTGTCACGCAAACGACGAACTTCCTTGCGTGTAAGCCCAGTCATCACAGCGACTCGAGAAATGTTCGTTGGACGTCCCCTCAGCCCGTAGTCTTTCGTCGCGATATCGACGAATGCGGTCTTTGCTATCTCCTCAAATTCGCGAAAACCGATTCCTGCTCGTAGGAGTGCGCGAGCGATCGGACGAAGTGCGAGCAACAGCGCGTCAAGTATTTTTTGTTGGATGGCGTCTTGCATGGACGCGGAATATATGAGGCAGCTTCATTTCCGGTCAATAAAATGAACAACTTGGGAAAAACTGCCCAAGATTGCTCACTGCGTTCGCATGGAGACTTCTGTTACTTATTGACCTAATGCTTGCGGTTAAAGCCTGATTTTATTACAAATTCCTGATCACTTTTTCCCAAACGCTGGTGAATTATTGATCAGTTAGAAGTTTCTCGAATGCACCCTCGTCGAGGGTGGTGATTTCGAGGTTCTGCGCTTTTGTTAGCTTCGAACCAGCATTGTCGCCATAGACAACATAGTCGGTTTTTTTGGATACGCTGCCCGTCACCTTGCCGCCCCTCGCTACAATCTGTGCCTTGGCCTCGTCGCGTGTCATCGTCGAGAGCGTGCCCGTGAGGACGAACGTCTTTCCGACGAGCGGACCCTCGGCGGGTCGTGTGACCGGTTCGTGCTCTTCCCAGTGAACCCCGGCCCGGACCAGGTGCTCGATGACCTCCTGGTTGTGCTTCTCGGCGAAGAAAGCGGTGATTCTCGACGCGACCACGGGTCCGACGTCGGGGACCTCCTGGAGCTGTTCCTCGTCGGCTAGCATGATCGTTTCCAGCTTCCCGAAGTGCGTCGCCAATGCCACTGCCGTGGACTCACCGACCTCGCGGATGCCGAGGGCATACAGGAAGCGCGACAGGGTCGTTTCCCTGGCCCTGTCGATGGATGCCAGCAGCTTGTCAGTGGACTTCTCGCCCATGCGCTCCAGCGCCATCAGCTCGTCCCTGTCGAGCTCGAAAATGTCGGCGGGCGTTTTCAGGCGGTCGAGCGCGACAAGCTGCTCGATCAGCTTCGCTCCGAGCCCGTCGATGTCGAGCGCTCGCCGGGACACGAAATGCTTCAATGACTCGGTGCGCTGGGCAGCGCAGAACAGTCCGCCCGTGCACCGTGCGACCGCTTCTCCCTCGACACGCAGAACCGCCGAGCCGCAGACGGGGCATTTTTCCGGCACCTCGACGGGCTTCGTGCCGTTCGGCCGGCGTTCCGGGATCACCTGCACCACTTCGGGAATGACGTCGCCGGCACGGCGCACTATCACCGTGTCCCCGATGCGAACGTCCTTGCGATGCATCTCGTCCATGTTGTGCAGGGTCGCGTTGCTGACGGTCACGCCGCCCACGAACACGGGCTCGAGGCGGGCAACGGGAGTGAGCGCACCCGTGCGGCCCACCTGGAACTCGATGTCGCGAACTGTCGTCAGCTCTTCCTGTGCCGGAAACTTGTGGGCGATCGCCCACCGCGGCGCCCGCGACACGAAGCCCAGCTCGCGCTGGTAGTCCAGCCGGTCGACCTTGTAGACCACGCCGTCGATGTCATAGCTCAGCTCATCCCGCCTGGCGCCGAGTTCCTCGTAATAGCCGAGGCAGCCGTCGATACCGTACACCAGCCTGCGCTCGGGGCACACCTTGAAGCCCCACTCCTGCAGCGCATCCAGCACCTCGCTTTGCCGCTGCGGCGGCGTCTTGCCTGCGTAGAGCCCGACGGAGTACACGTAAATGTCCAGGGGCCGGGCCGCCGTCAGGCGCGGGTCGAGTTGCCGCAGGCTGCCGGCCGCGGCATTGCGGGGATTGACGAACGTCCGCTCGCCTTTCTCGAGCGCCTGCTCGTTGAACTCCCGAAAGCCCGCCCGCGGCATGAAGACCTCTCCCCTCACCTCCAACCGGTCCGGGAAGCCCGTCCCCATGAGCCTTAGCGGTACGCTCGCGATCGTGCGGACGTTGTGCGTGATGTCCTCGCCCTTCGTGCCGTCGCCGCGGGTCGCCGCGCGTACGAGCACGCCGCGCTCGTACAGCAGGCTGACCGCGGCACCGTCGAGCTTCGGCTCGGCGGAATAACCCAAATCGGCGTCTTCCTCGAGCTCCAAACGTTCCGTCACTCGCCGATGGAAGTCCCGGACCGCCTGTTCGGTGAAGGCGTTGTCGAGCGACAGCATCGGGCGTTCGTGCGTGACGGTGCCGAACGCCGCAATCGGCGCGGCGCCGACGCGCTGCGTCGGTGAATCGGGGGTCACCAGCTCAGGATGTTTCGCCTCCAGCGCCTGGAGTTCCTGCATGAGGCGGTCGTATTCCGAATCCGGGATCTCCGGAGCGTCCAGCACGTGATAGAGATAGTTGTGCTGGTGGAGCTGCGCCTTCAGGGCGTCGAGTTTTTTCCGGGTTGCGGCGGGGGCGGTCATGGCTGGGGGCAATCCGTCCGGACGCGGGTCGTTGCCCGCGGTCCGGCTCTAAAAGGTCAGGCTACCTTGATGCCGTGCTGGTACTGGATGATTTCCTCGCGCAGGTAGCGTTCCCGCTGGATGCTGAAGGTGCTGCCGGATTCATCCAGCAGCTCGGCGTGCAGCGACTTCACCAGCGCGCGCCCGGCTTCCACCATCAGGTCGTAGGCCTTCGCGCCCTCGAGCGGGCCCGGCAAGACCATGAACAAGCTGATGCCCGGGATGCGCTGTGAGCTCAGGTTCGCGAGATCGAAGCTGCCCGGCTCCACCAGGCTCGCGGCGCTGAAGACGACCCGGTTCTCGTCGTCGTTCTCGTAGCGGTGGAAGATCCCGAACTTGCCGTGCCGCATGCCGATCTCGCGCAGGGTCAGCGCGAGATCATCGCCGGCGAAGGCGCTGTGCTGCCTGGCGACGACCCGCAGCGTGACGATCTTCTCGCGCGGCGCGGGGGACGGCTCCTCCGGTTCCACCGTCACGTCTTCTGCGACGGCATCATCGTCGTCGGGCTCCGGGGGCTGCTCCTGCACGTCGAACGACGGCTCGACGCGCGCGGCAGCGGGTGCCGCCTTTGCCTTGCGCGCCGGCACATTCCCGGCCCGCTCGCGGCGGCTGTAAAGGTAGACACCGACGATCACGAGCACGCCGAACAGCAACAGCAACCAGCGCAGACCGTCCATAGGGCTACTCTAACTTAACTGCCGGCCATCCTTAACTGGCCGCCATCTTGACCGCTTCGTCGAGGTCGACCGAAACCAGCCGGGACACGCCCGGCTCCTGCATCGTCACTCCGGTGAGCTGACGGGCCATCTCCATGGTCACCTTGTTGTGCGTGATGAAGACGAACTGAACCTTTTCCGACATTTCGCGCACGATATCGCAGAAGCGGCCGACGTTCGCGTCGTCCAGCGGCGCGTCCACCTCGTCGAGCATGCAGAAAGGCGCGGGGTTCAGCTCGAAGATGGCAAACACCAGCGCCACCGCCGTGAGCGCCTTCTCGCCGCCCGACAGCAGGTTGATCGTGCTGTTCCGCTTGCCCGGCGGCCGCGCCATCACGCCGACGCCCGCGGCCAGCAGGTCGTCGCCGGTCAGTTCGAGGTACGCGTGACCGCCACCGAAGAGTTTGGGGAACAGGGTCTTGAAGCCCGCATCCACCTTGTCGAAGGTTTCGCGGAAGCGGGTCCGCGTCTCGCGGTCGATCTTGCGAATGGCTCCCTCGAGCGTTGCCAGCGCGTTGTTCAGGTCGGAGAGCTGGGCGTCCAGGTACTCCTTGCGCTCGGACTGTTCCTTGAACTCGTCGATTGCCGCGAGGTTGATGGGCCCGAGACGCTCGATCCGCGTGCGCAGCTTCTCGAGCTTTTCCTCCCAACTCTCGATCGTCGCGTCCTTGTCCATCTCCTGCAGCAACGTGTCGAGCTCGAAGCTCGTCTGCTGGAGCTGCTCCGCGAGGCCCTCGCGGCGCACCCGGATTTCCTGCATCGCCATCTTTGCCTCGCCGACGGCGGCACGCGCCTCCTCGGCGATGCGGTCGGACTGCATACGGCGCTGGTCGAGCTCCCGGAGTTCGCCTTCAACCTGCTCGACGAGCCGGCGCGCCTCGTTCAGCTCCGTCTCCACCTCGACGCGCAGGGCGAGCTGGCTCTCCAGCTTCTCGCGGTTCTCGGCGAGCGGCGCCTCGCTCTGCTCGAGCTGCTGGCGGATTTCCTTCTCGCGGCTGCCGAAGTGCCGGAGCTGCGACTGCATGCGCTCGAGGCTCTGCGCCGCGGATTCCTTGCTGGACCGGCGGTTCTCGAACTGGATGGCGATCTCGTGCGCGTTTTGCCGGTCCTGCTCGGCCTGCTGGCGTACCCGCTTCAGCTCCTCCCGCAGCTCGTCCCGCTGGGCTTCCAGCGTGGCCTGCCGGCCGTCGAGCTCCGCGAGCGCTTCCGTTGCCCGGGAGATCCGCAGGCGCGATTCCCGGACCTGTTCCTCGGCGGCGAGCTGCTCTTTTTCGATCGTCGCGCTTTCCTCGGCAATGGCCGCCCTGCGCGCTTTCGCCTGGTCTATCCGGTAGCGCATCGAATCGAGCTCGGCCTTTACCTCCGAGTACTCGCCGAGCAGGACGCTGGAGTCGTGCTGCAGCGTCTCGCGCTGCTCCTCGAGCTGGTTCAGCCGCGCCCGGCCGTCCTCCTGCAGCTTGCGCGCGCTGTCGGTACGCGCCCGCAGCTCGCGCACCTCGCCGGCCAGCCGGCGCATGTCGTGCTCGCGCGCGAGAATTCCCGCCTTGGCGTCACGGTCCCGCGACACGCGCAGCCACGACCGGCTCAGCCAGATACCGTCCGGCGTAATCACGGATTCCATCGGCTCCAGCGCCGCGCGCGCCTGCAGCGCCGCGCTCAGCGAGTCGGCCGTGCGCACCGCGGACAGCAGCTCCGCGATCGCGGCCGGCGCGTTGCCGACCTTGCTCAGCAGCGACTCGGACGGCGGTACCTGGTCGTGCCTGACGTCCGTCAGCAGCGTCACGCTGCCACTTTGCAACCTGGCGATGCCGGCGGCGGCCTCTTCGATGTCGCGGACGCAGACCGCCTGCAGGTACTGCCCGAGCACCGTTTCCACCGCGCGGGCCCAGCCGTCCTCGACCTCCAGCGACTGCACGACGCGTTTGGCATCGGCAAGCCCGTTGGCGGCGAGCCAGCTCTGGACGTGCTCGTCGCTCTGCCCCAGCGCCGCTTTCTGCACCGCCTGCAGTGACGTGTACTTGCTCTCCGTCGCCTGCAGCGCGGCGCGGCGCTCCTCCACCAGTGCCGTGAGCTTCTGGTCCTGCTCGCGGAGTTTCCGCACCTCGTCGGTGACGTTTGTGAGGGCGCGATCGAACTCGTCCCGCGCCTGCCGCTTGCGGTACTCCTCTACCGCCAGCCGCTCGAAATCCGCCTTGAGGTCCTCCGTGCTCGCCGCGCTGGCGGCCTCCTCCAGCTTGCGGCGCCGCTCGGCCATGCTCCTGATGCGCGACTCGAGCTGTTCCGAACGCGTCTGCTCGACGCTGACGACCTGCCGGGACTCGTTGGCCGCGCCTGTCCAGGCTTCCCACTGCTGCTGCCACTCGGCCAGCGCCGCCTCGGCGCGTTCCAGGGACGCCATCGAGCGGCGCTCGCTTTGCTTCGCCCGCTCCAGGCCCGGCACCAGCTCATTCAGCGACAGCTCGAGCTGCTCGATCTCGCTCTTGTCCTTGCTGATGTGCGCCGCGATCTCGCGGGCGCCTTCGACGGCCCGCTCCAGGTCGTTTTGCTGCCGCTCCCGCAGCTCCTGCGCGTGCTCGATCGATTGCTCGAGGCGCGCGATCTCGGAGCCGGCGCGATAGAAGCGCGCCTGCACGGCGTTGAACGCATCGGTGCGCTCGGCCTGGGTCACACGGCCGCGCTCGATGTCCGCCTCCAGCCGGCGCTGCTCGGCGACGGCCGCCTGCAGCGCCGTCTCACGCTCGCCGAGCCTCGCCCCGGCTTCGCGCGCGCCGAGGTCGAGCTCGCGCAGCCTGAGCGCCAGCAGCTCGGCTGCCGTGCGCCGTTCCTCGTTCTTCAGCCGGCCGTAGCGTTCCGCCGTTTTTGCCTGCCGGTCGAGGTGCTTGATCTGTTTCTCGACTTCCTCGAGCACGTCCATGAGACGGTCGAGGTTTTCCTTCGTATGGCGGATGCGGTTGGACGTCTCGCGCCGCCTCTCCTTGTACTTGGATATGCCCGCGGCCTCCTCGAGGAAGACCCGCATCTCCTCGGGCTTGGCCTCGATCAGGCGCGAGATCATGCCCTGCTCGATGATGGAATAGCTGCGCGGCCCGAGCCCCGTGCCCAGGAAGACGCCGGTAATGTCCTTGCGGCGGCAGCGCGTGCCGTTCAGGTAGTAATTGGAGATGCCGTCCCGCGACACCTCGCGGCGGATCGAGATCTCGGCATATTTCGCGTACTGCCCTTCGAGGGTCGTCTCGGTGTTGTCGAACAGCAGCTCGACCGACGCGGCCCCGACCGGCTTGCGCGAGCTCGAACCGTTGAAGATCACGTCGGTGAGGGAATCCCCCCGGAGCCGGGTGGCCGAGCTCTCCCCCATCACCCAGCGGACCGCGTCGATCACGTTGGACTTGCCGCAGCCGTTCGGGCCGACGACGCCGACGAGGTTGCTGGGAAAGGGAATGAGGGTGGGGTCTACGAAGGATTTGAAGCCGGCGAGCTTGATCTTGCTGAGTCGCATCAGTCGGTTGTACGCCATTCGCCCATCGAATCGGTCTAGTCTAAAGTAATTCGGCCCATAAAACGATGTCGGCGGCATGAGACACACCGCGGCAGTCGGGGGTCGAAAAGCGGGTTTTCCGGCCTCCCGGAGACCGTTCCGGGCACGGCGCAAAACGTCTGTTTTCAGGCTTCCAACTTCGCACAAGCGAGGTATAATCCCGCGTTTTTCTCAGACCCCGCAGGTGTCCGGATGCCCGCAAAAAAGGCTGCGAGCAGGAAGCGTAAAGCCGCAGGAGCCAGCAGGAAGAAGGCCGCGCCGCGCAAAGCCGCGGCGAGCAGGAAAACCACAGGTAGCAAACGAAAAGTGAGCCGAAAAAAGTCCCCCACGAGCAGCACCGCTGCCCGTAAGAAGTCGTCGAAGAAGACGGTAGCGCGGAAGTCGGCCGCAAAGAAGGCGACGGCAAAGAAGACGCCGTCGCGCAAGGCGGCAAGCCCGTCGAAAAAGAAGGCGTCGGCGGCGGCCGCAAAGGCACCTTCCCGCAAGGCGGCAGCGCCTAAAAAGGCCGCGAAGAAGAAGCCTGCGGCCAGCAAGACGGCGCCCCGGGCTTCGAGCGCGACGAAGAAGTCGCCGAACGGCGCGCCCGTGAAGGCCGCGGCGGAGGCCGATCACCGCTCCCGCCAGGAGATGCTGTCGGGGCCGATCCACGGGATCAAGCCGTACGTCCCGAAGCGCGGCGAGGAATACATGAGCCCGCGGCAGCTCGCGCACTTCGAAGCCATCCTGCGCTCCTGGAAACTCGAGCTGATGAACGAAGTGGACCGCACGGTGCACCACATGCAGGACGAGGCAGCCAACTTCCCCGACCCGAACGACCGCGCCACCCAGGAATCGGAGTTCGGGCTCGAGCTGCGCACGCGCGATCGCGAGCGCAAGCTGCTGCGCAAGATCGATTCCGCGCTGCAGCGGATCGAGGACGGCAGCTACGGCTACTGCGACGAGACCGGTGAGGAGATCGGGCTGAAGCGGCTGGAAGCACGCCCCGTGGCGACCCTCTGCCTCGAAGCCCAGGAGCGCCGCGAAATGGCCGAGCGGCAGTTCCGGGACCGGGACGACCGCTACCGGTAAGAGGGAGGGTGCGCCCGCACTACGTCGGACGCTTTGCGCCCTCGCCCACCGGGCCGCTGCATTTCGGCTCGCTGCTCGCCGCGGTGGCGAGTTACCTCCAGGCGAAGGCGCACGACGGGCTGTGGCTGGTGCGCATGGAGGACATCGATCCGCCGCGGGAGCCGCCCGGGGCCGATACCCTCATCCTGCGGGCGCTCGAGGCCTACGGATTCGCCTGGGACGGCCCCGTCCTCTACCAGAGCACGCAGGACCGGTGGCACCGGGAACTCGTCGACCGCCTCGTGGCCGAGGGTGCCGCCTATCCCTGCGGCTGCTCACGCCGCGATCTCGCCGGGGCTGCCCGCGGCCCGCTGGGGCCCGTTTATCCCGGCACCTGCCGCCGCGGCTCCAGTGCCCGCCGAACCGCGATCCGGGTCCGCACGACCGACGAGCCCATCGACTGGGACGACCTGCTGCAGGGTCGGCAGTCGCACTGCCTCGAGTCCGAATCCGGTGATTTCGTGATCCTGCGGCGCGACGGCCTGGTCGCCTACCAGCTCGCGGTTGCCGCCGACGACGCCGCGCAGGGCATCACCGAGGTCGTGCGCGGCATCGACCTCATGGAGTCGACGCCCCGCCAGATTCACCTGCAGCGGCTGCTGGGCTTCGCGACGCCGCGTTACGCGCACGTCCCGGTGGCGGTCGACGGGAACGGGAAGAAGCTCGGCAAATCCACGGGCGCCCGCGCCCTCCCGCTGGGCGAGCCCCGCCCGGTCCTGGTACGCGCCCTGCGGGCTCTCGGCCAGCCGGCGCCGGCCGGCCTCGCGGACGGAAGTCTCGACGCGGTCTGGGGATGGGCGCGGGAGCACTGGGACCCGGGCGCGCTGAGCGCCTGCCGCGAAGTCGCGCAGACTTTGGCAGGGGCGGAAAATGGGCTATCGTCACCGGGCAGGAGCAGCCGGTGACAGCGCACATGTCCCTGAATCTCGCGCCCTTTACCGCAACAGGCAACGCCCCGCCTCGCCGGGAGCGAAGCCACTTGACACAGGGCCTTTCGATATCCTACTTTGGAGGTCGCAGCAGGGACACGCTCCCCCGCCCCCTGTTGCGATTGCCTGAAGGAGTTAACGCTCCACGGCGGGCCCCCCGCGCAAGCGGGGGGCCTTTTTTGTGCGTCAAACCATGAGCGACGTCAGCGGGATTCCCGGCGCCGGCATCAGCGATTCCGTGGTTGCGGATCCGCACGTCCCGGGGGGCGCCCTCCTGCAAAGCGCCTTCCGGCCCGCGCGCTGGCTGCGCAACCGGCACCTGCAGACCATCTACCCGTCGCTGCCGTTCCCGGGCGTCCCGAAACCCCGCCTCGTGCGCGAACCCCTCGAGCTGCCGGACGGCGACGTCACCGTGGTCGACTGGCTGACCGCGGTGCCGAATCCGGACGACCGCTCGCCGCTGCTCGTCGTGCTGCACGGCCTCGAAAGCTCGGCCCGCTCGACCTACGCCCGCCAGCTCCTGCACGCCGCTGCCCGGCGCGGCTGGCGGGCCGCGGTGCTGCATTTCCGCGACTGCGGCGACTACTGCAACCGGCTCCCCCGCCGTTACCACGCGGGGGAGACCGAAGACATCCGCTACTTCCTGCGCCGGCTCCGGAGCGTGGGCCACGAGGGCCCGCTGGTGGCCGCCGGCTTCTCGCTGGGCGGCAACGTACTGCTCAAGTACCTGGGCGAGAGCGGCGACGATACGCCGCTGGCCGCTGCCGTCGCCGTCAGCGTGCCGCTAAACCTGCACGCCGCATCGACGGCGTTGAGTAAAGGATTTTCAAAGGTTTACCAGCATTACTTGCTAACCAGGATGAAACGCTCCATCCGCCGCAAGTTCGACCCGTTCACCGCCGCTTTTGACTGGGAGCGCGCGATGAAGGCGCGCACCTTCGCCGAGTTCGACGATGCCGTCACCGCACCGCTGCACGGGTTCGCGAACAAGGACGACTACTACGACCGCTGCAGCGCGGTGCACTACCTCGACCGGATCGCGCGCCCCTCGCTGGTCATCAACGCGCTGGACGACCCGTTCATGACCCCGGATGTGATTCCGGAGCCGGGCGCCGTGTCGGACTTCGTCTCCATCGAGGTGAGCGAGCGCGGCGGGCACGTCGGGTTCATTTACGGCGGCACGCCGTGGCGGCCGCGGTACTACCTGCCGCGGCGGGTCATCGAGTTCCTGGAAGCCCGGATCGCGTAGGAGCGCGCAGCGCGCGCGAGGCCGCGATTGGGGGCGCGGGCATCGCGCGCGATGCGCGCTCCGACAGGGCGGATTCAGGCGGCTTCGACGGCCTTCATCGACAGGCGGACGCGGCCCTGGCGGTCGACTTCGAGCACCTTCACCCGGACGATATCGCCTTCGGACAGCCGGTCGCTGACCTTTTCGACGCGCTCGTTCGAGATCTGCGAGATGTGCACGAGGCCGTCCTTGCCGGGCAGGATCGTGACGAAGGCGCCGAAATCCATCAGCCGCGCGACGCGCCCTTCGTAGACCCGGCCGACCTCGACGTCGGCGGTGATCAACTCGATGCGGCGGCGCGCTTCCTTGCCCGAAGCGCCGTCCACCGACGCCACGCGGACGGTGCCGTCGTTCTCGATGTCGATCGTGGCGCCGGTTTCCTCCGTCATCGCGCGGATGACCGCCCCGCCCTTGCCGATGACGTCGCGAATCTTCTCCGGATCGATCTTGAAGGTCATGATCGTCGGCGCCCACTCGGACATCTCGCTGCGCGGCTCGCTGATGACGGCATTCATCTCGCCGAGGATGTGCAGGCGCGCGTCTTTCGCCTGCGCCAGTGCGGTGCTCATGATCTCGCGCGTAATGCCCTGGATCTTGATGTCCATCTGCAGCGCCGTGACGCCGTCGCTCGTGCCCGCCACCTTGAAGTCCATGTCGCCGAGGTGGTCCTCGTCGCCGAGGATGTCGGTCAGGACGGCGAAGCGGTCGCCCTCCTTCACGAGGCCCATCGCCACACCGGCGACGGCCCCTTTCGTCGGCACGCCCGCGTGCATGAGCGCAAGGCTCGAGCCGCAGACCGAGGCCATCGAGCTGGAACCGTTGGATTCGGTGATCTCGGAAACGACGCGAATGACGTAGGGGAACTCGTCCATGTCCGGCATGACCGCCTGGATGCCGCGGCGCGCGAGCTTGCCGTGGCCGATCTCGCGGCGTTTGGGCGAGCCCATGAAACCGGTTTCCCCGACCGAGTACGGCGGGAAGTTGTAATGGAACATGAACGGCTCTTTCCGCTCGCCCTCGATCGCGTCGATGATCTGGGCGTCGCGCCCGGTGCCGAGCGTCGCCACCACGATCGCCTGGGTTTCGCCGCGCGTGAAGATGGCGGAGCCGTGGGCCCGCGGCAGCACGCCGACCTCGACGCTGATCGGGCGGACGGTCTTCTGGTCGCGGCCGTCGATGCGGGCTTCGCCCTGCAGCACCCGGTCGCGAACGATGCGCTTCTCCAGCCGGGAGAGCGCGTTTCTCACGTCCTCTTCGCTCCAGCGCGCGCTGTCTCCGCCCGCGAGCACGGCAACCGCGGCCTCCTTCGCCTCGGTGACCTTGTCGCGGCGCTCGCTCTTGTCGGTGATACGGTAGGCATCGGCAAGGCCCTGCTCGGCCTGCCCGGCGACGGCCGAGTCGAGCTCGGCGTCCGTCTCGGGTGCCTGCCAGTCCCAGGCCGGCTTGCCGGCTTCGGCGGCGAGCTCGTTGATCGCGTTGATCGCCACCTGCATCTGCTCGTGACCGAACATCACGGCGCCCAGCATCACGTCCTCCGGGAGGATCTTGGCTTCGGACTCGACCATGAGCACCGCGTCCGCCGTACCGGCGACGACGAGCTCCAAATCCGATTCCTGCAGTGCTTTGACGCCCGGGTTCAGCAGGTAGTTACCGTCTCGGTAACCGACCTTGGCGGCACCGATCGGGCCGGCGAACGGCATGCCGGAAAGCGCCAGCGCCGCGGACGCGCCGAGGAGCGCCGGAACGTCGGGATCGACGTCGGGATTCAGGGAGAGGACGGTGGCAATGACCTGGACTTCATTGGTGAAGCCTTTCGGGAAGAGCGGGCGCAGCGGGCGGTCGATGAGGCGAGAGGTGAGCGTTTCCTTTTCGCTCGGCCGGCCTTCGCGCTTGAAGAAGCCGCCGGGAATCTTGCCTGCGGCGTAGGTCTTTTCCTGGTAGTTGACCGTCAGCGGGAAAAAGTCACGGCCGGGCTCGGCGGTTTTCCTGCCGACCGCGGTCACGAGGACCATGGTATCGGCCACGTTGACCAGCACGGCGCCGTCGGCCTGTCGTGCGATTGCGCCTGTCTCGAGGATTACCTCGTGCTCACCGTATTTGAAACTCTTCCTGATTGCTTTCACTTGAATACTCGAATAAAAAATGAATAGGGCGCGGCCGGTCGGTCGGCCCGTTCACGGGCCGCCCAGGTCGTTCGATACATAGCCGGAGACGCCGCGGTCGCGGGATCAGCGACGCAGGCCGAGCCGGTTGATCAGCTCGCGGTAACGGTCCTGGTCCTTCGCCTTGAGATAGTCGAGCAGCTTGCGCCGCTTGTTGACCATCTTCAGCAAACCCTGGCGGGAGTGATGATCCTTGACGTGCTTCCCGAAATGGTCGGTCAGCTCGGAAATGCGTGCGGAAAGCAGCGCGACCTGAACCTCGGGGGAGCCGGTATCGGCTTCGCCGCGCGAATACTCGGCGATGATGCTGCTTTTGTTTTCACTGGAAAGTGACATCTCTGAAGACACTCCAATCTGTCTCAAGCTATCTGTGGCCCTGTTTTAGAGCGCGCTATTCTAGCGGCACTTCCGGGCCGTTAACAGACTCAAACGGTTAAAATTAGGGATTCCCACGGCCCGTCCGGACCGGGGGGCTTCCCACGTTCATGATCCGGCGCGGCGCGAGCCGGCCGTCCGGGTCGAATTCCCCGATTCCGAGGAAAGCGTCGCCGCCCGCGTACACCCGCACCGGCCCTGCAGCCCCCGCCGCACCGTCAGCCGGCACCGCCTGGCCTTCGACGAAGCGCCGGGCGGCATCGGGGCACAGGCGCCGCGCCGGCCAGCCGGCCAGCGCCGCGTCGACGGGCAGGAGCCGCTCGCGCAGCGCGCCCGGCCCTGCCGAGGCCAGCTTTTCCGCCTGTCCGAGGTCCAGCATGTCCGCGGCCCGGAAGTCACCCACGGTCTCCCGGTGCAGGCTGGCGGTGTGCGCGACCGTGCCCGCCGCCTGCGCGATATCCTCCACCAGGGTCCGCACGTACGTGCCCTTCGAGCACTGCACCCGGAACACCAGGCGCGTCCCGTGTGCTTCCAGCAGCCTGATCCAGCGGATGCGGATCCGGCGCGGGGGCCGCTCGACGACCTCGCCCCGGCGCGCCAGCTCATAGAGCCGCTTGCCGCCCTGCTTCAGGGCCGAGTACATCGGCGGCACCTGCTCGGTTTCGCCGACGAACCGCGCGAGAACCCGCTCCCATTCGGCGAACGACAGGGTCGGTACCTCGGCGGTCGCGGTCGTCTCGCCGTCGGCGTCGCCGGTGTCCGTCGCCTCGCCGAGGCGCGCGGTCACGCGGTAGGTCTTGTCCGCCTCCAGCAGCCAGGCGCTCACCTTGGTGGCCTCACCGAAACACAGGGGAAGCATGCCGGTCGCCGCCGGGTCGAGGCTGCCGGTGTGGCCCGCCTTCTTCGCCCCGAGCAGCCGCTTCACCTTCTGCAGCGCCCGGTTCGACGTCAGGCCCTTCGGCTTGTTCAGCAGCAACAGCCCGTTCACGCTCACGGCGCCGCGAACCCGGCTACGCGCCCGTGGGAGCGCGCATTGCGCGCGATGCCACCTGACCGCGAATCACTTCGCGCGCAATGCGCGCTCCTGCAGGGGGTCATTCTTCGTCGCCGGAGCGGGCCGAGTCGATCAGCCGGCTGATCTCGAAGCCCTGGGCGATGCTGTCGTCGTGCACGAACCGGAGCTCCGGGACATGGCGGATTTCCAGCTCGCGGCCGAGCCGCCCGCGCAGGAACCCGGCCGCGCGCTCGAGGCCGGCCTGCACCGGCGCCGGGTCCGCGTCCGGGTCCAGCAGGCTGAAGTACACCCGCGCGACGCTCAGGTCGCGCGACAGGTCCACCGAGGTGAGCGACACGTCGCTCAGCCCCGGCTCCTTCACTTCGAAGCGCAGGAGCTCGCTCAGGGAGCGTTGCACCTGCGCCCCCAGTCTCTGGTGGCGTGAGAATTCGCGCGGCATGCGAGGATAGGCGCTGCGTATACGGGAACGGTGGACGGGAAGCCGGGTCAGTCGAGCTTGCGCGCCACTTCGACCCGCTCATAGCACTCGATCTGGTCGCCGACCTTGACGTCATTATAGTTCCTGACGCCGATACCGCATTCCGTACCGGCCCGCACCTCGTTCACGTCATCCTTGAAGCGGCGCAGCGAGTCGAGCTCGCCCTCGAAGATGACCACGTTGTCGCGCAGCACCCGGATCGGGTTGGAGCGCTTCACGTAGCCTTCGGTGACGATACAGCCGGCAATGCGGCCGAACTTCGGCGAATCGAATACTTCCTTGACCTCCGCGAGACCCACGATGTTCTCGCGGATTTCCGGAGCCAGCAGCCCGCTGAGCGCCGCTTTGATGTCGTCGATCGCCTCGTAGATGATGCTGTAGTAGCGGACGTCGACGCCCGATTCCTTGATCGCGGCCCTCGCGGCGCTGTCGGCGCGCACGTTGAAGCCGATGATGGTCGCGTTCGACGCGGCGGCCAGCGTGGCGTCGGACTCGGTGATCCCGCCCACACCGGAGCTGATGACCTTCACCTTCACCTCGTCGGTGGAGAGCTTGGTCAATGAATCGCGCAGCGCCTCGGCGCTGCCGTGCACGTCGGACTTGATGAGCACCGGGACCACTCCGCCTTCGGCTTCGGTCATCTGGCTGAACATGTCCTCGAGCTTGGAGGCCTGCTGCTGCGCGAGCTTGGTCTCGCGCGACCGGCTCTGGCGGTACTCGGCGACTTCGCGCGCCTTGCGCTCGCTCTTGACGACGAGGAAATCGTCGCCGGCATTCGGCGTCTTCGACAGGCCGAGCACGACGACCGGCATCGACGGACCGGCCTGGTCGATCTGCTGCTGGGACTCGTCGAACATGTTGCGGATGCGGCCGTACTCCTCGCCGGCGATGATCATGTCGCCCTGCTTCAGCGTGCCGGCCTGCACGAGCAGCGTCGCCACCGCGCCGCGGCCCTTCTCCAGGCTCGATTCGATGACGATGCCCTGCGCCGGGCCTTCCGCAACGGCGGTGAGGTCCATGACCTCCGCCTGCAGGAGGATCGAGTCGAGCAGGTTGTCCACGCCGTCGCCCGTCAGGGCCGAGACGTTCACGAACAGGTGCTCGCCGCCCCACTCTTCCGAGATCACCTCGTGCTGCGACAGCTCGTTCTTGACGCGGTCCGGGTCGGCGCTTTCCTTGTCCATCTTGTTGATCGCGACGACGATCGGCACATCGGCCGCACGCGCGTGCTGGATGGCCTCGATCGTCTGCGGCTTCACGCCGTCGTCCGCGGCCACCACCAGGATGACGATATCGGTTGCCTGCGCACCGCGCGCGCGCATGGCGGTGAACGCGGCGTGACCCGGGGTGTCCAGGAACGTGATACCGCCCTTCTCCGTTTCCGCGTGATACGCGCCGATGTGCTGCGTGATGCCACCCGCCTCGCCGGCAGCCACCTTGGTACGGCGGATATAGTCGAGCAGCGACGTCTTGCCGTGGTCGACGTGGCCCATGATGGTCACGACGGGTGCCCGCGGCACCTTCTCGCCGGTGGGCTGCTCGTCGGCCAGCAGGTCCTCGTCTATCCTCGTGCCGCTGATCGGCTTCGCGGTATGCCCGAGCTCCTCGACCACCAGCGTCGCCGTGTCCTGGTCGATCACCTGGTTGATCGTCACCATGGCACCCATGTTGAAGAGTACCTTGATCACTTCGTTGGCCTTCACGGCCATGCGCTGCGCCAGCTCCGAGACGGCGATACTGTCCGGGATCTCGACCTCGCGCACGACGGGTGCCGTCGGCCTTTCGAACCCGTGCTGCCCGTCCGTGCTGATGGACACGGGCCGGCGGCGCGTCGTCGCCTTGCGCTTGCGGCGGCCGCTCTTGTCCCCGGCGACGTGCAGCTCCTTGCGGCCGTAGCGCGTCTCCGGCGCCGCCGCCTTCTGTTTCTCCTTCGCGCGGCGCTCGCGCGCATCCTGCTCCGCGCGCTCGAGCCTCGCCTTCTCGTCGGCGGCGGCTTTGGCAGCGGCTTCCTGCGCATCGAGCTCGGCTTTCTGCTTCGCCTCTTCTTCCTTGCGCTGGTCCTCCTCGGCGCGCGCCTGCGCTTCCTTCTCGGCCTTGAGGCGTTCCTGCTCGCGCTGCTCGGCCTCGATGCGCTCCTGCTCCTCGCGGCGCTTGCGGTCGAGCTCTTCCTGCTCCTTCTGCGCCTGCTTCTCCAGCACGTCGCGCTTGATGTACGTGCGTTTGCGGCGCACCTCGACGTTGACCGTGCGGGAACGGCCCTGCGCGCCGGAGAGCCGGAGCTCCGACTGTGACTTGCGCTTCAGCGTGATGCTGCGCGGCGCAGCGGCGGTGGCCGTGGTGTCTTCCTGGCCGTGGCTGCGCCGCAGGTGCGTGAGCAGCTCGAGCTTCGCATCCTCGCTGATCGTATCGTCGGAACCACGGACCTTGATCCCGGCTTCGTCCAGCTGCGAGAGCAGCTTGTCCACCGGGACTTTCAGTACATCCGCGAATTGTGCGACCGTTACGTCAGCCATACGTCTGTCTCCTCCTGGAGTCTGCATTGCGGGCGACCGTATTTCGTTCGCCCGCAATGCGGGCTCCTACATTCTGCATTGTGGGCGAAACGCATCTCGTTCGCGCGCCATGCGCGCTCCTACACTTGTTTATTGCGCCTGCTGTTCGGCTTCGAACCAGTGAGCGCGTGCTTTCATGATCAGCGCCGCCGCTGCTTCCTGCTCCATGTCGTTGATGTCCAGCAGGTCGTCCACCGCGAGCTCGGCGAGGTCCTCGCGCGTCAACACGCCTTCGCTCGCCAGCTTGAACGCGAGCCCCTTGTCCATGCCTTCCAGCGTGAGCAGGTCCTCGGCGGGCTCCGCCTCGGCGATCTTCTCTTCCTGCACGATCGCCTGGGTCAGCAGCACGTCACGGGCACGGTTCCGGAGCTCGTTGACGATGTCCTCGTCGAACTCCTCGATCTCCATCAGCTCGGAGGCCGGCACGTAGGCCACCTCCTCGATGGTCGAGAAGCCTTCCTGCACGAGGATCAGCGCGACTTCCTCGTCGACGTCGAGCTGCGTCGTGAAGAGCTCCAGCAGCTCACGCATCTCGGACTCGCTCTTCTGCTCGGCGTCCGACTCGGTCATCACGTTCAATTCCCAGCCGGTCAGCTCGCTCGCCAGCCGGATGTTCTGGCCGCCGCGGCCGATCGCCTGCGACAGCTTGTCCTCGTCGACGGCGATGTCCATGCTGTGCGCGTCCTCGTCGACCACGATGGACAGCACCTCCGCCGGCGACATGGCGTTGACCACGAACTGCGCCGGGTTCTCGTCGTACAGGATGATGTCGACGCGCTCGCCGGCCAGCTCGTTCGAAACGGCCTGTACGCGTGACCCGCGCATGCCCACGCAGGCACCGACCGGATCGATGCGCGGGTCGTTGCTCTTGACGGCGATCTTCGCGCGCAGGCCCGGGTCACGGGCCGCGCCGAGGATCTCGATGAGGCCCTGGCCGACCTCCGGGACCTCGATCTTGAACAGCTCGACCAGGAACTGCGAGGACGTGCGGGTCATGAAGAGCTGCGGGCCGCGCGGCTCCGAGCGCACCTCGGTGAGGAGCGCTTTCATGCGATCCTGCGGGCGAACCGGCTCGCGCGGCACCATCTGGTCGCGCGGTACGAAACCTTCCGCGTTGCCGCCGAGGTCGATGATGGTGCCGTTGCGGTCGACGCGCTTCACGAGGCCGGACAGGAGCTCGCCTTCGCGGTCCTTGTACTCCTCGACGACCTGCTGGCGTTCGGCCTCGCGCACCTTCTGCACGATCACCTGTTTCGCCGTCTGCGCGGCGATGCGCCCGAACTCGACCGACTCCATCGGCACTTCGACGTACCCGCCGGGCTGGGCGTTCTCATCGATGTCCAGCGCGTCTTCCAGGCGCAGCTCGCGATCGGGCACTTCGAGCTCCGTCGAATCGTCTTCGAACACCAGCCAGCGGCGAAATGTTTCGTATTCGCCCGATGCGCGGTCGATCGCCACCCGCACGTCGATGTCCTCCCCGTGGCGCCTGCGGGTCGCGGACGCGAGCGCGGCTTCGATCGCCTCGAATATGATCTCCTTCTCGACGCCCTTTTCGTTCGAAACGGCGTCAACGACCATCAGTATTTCTTTGCTCATCAGCTCAATACCCCATGAGTCGCCTAAAGCGACGGCACCAGCCGCGCGGATTCGATCGTCGCGATTACCAGTCCATGCGACACCCCGTCCACCTCGACCTCGATTCTCTCCTCGCCTGCGGCCATCAGCTTGCCGCGAAAGTTACGCCGCCCGTCCCGGGGGACCCGCAGCCTCACGCGCACGTCGTGCCCGACGTAGCGCTGGTAGTGCGCCGGCTTGGTGAGCTTCCTGTCCAGCCCCGGCGAGGACACTTCCAGCACGTAACGGCCCGGGACCGGGTCTTCGACGTCCAGGACCGCGCTGAGCTGCTTGCTGACCGCCTCGCAGTCCGACAGGTCGATGCCCTCCGGCCTGTCGATGAACACGCGGATCACGGCGTCTTTCCGCCCCAGCTTGAGCTCGAGGTCGGACAGCTCGTATCCCATTTGTTCCACCGCGGGTTCCAGCAGCCGGGCCAACTCTTCACCAGTCACGTCAAAAACACCACATAACTGCATGCTGCACAAACAAAAAATGGGCCTTCGGCCCATTCCCAATCCTGCGCACTGGTCCCTCCAGGAACCATCCGGCAATTGCCGCCGGGCAACAAAAAACCCCGTAGCGGGGTTTCATGGCTGCCAGGACCCTGGCAGCAGGGGCAGGATTCACGTCTCCAGACGTGTCAAGCTACCTGAACCCCGTCGCGCAATCGCGGGATTATACGGGAAGGTGGTACGGCGACGCAACGCCTGGAACCGACGCCCGGGAGCGGCGCCGGGGCACGTCCCGCTCCCGGTTTTTGGCGGCCCGGGGCACGCCGTCAGGGCTCGAGCAGCACCTTGATTGCACCGTCCTCCTTCTTCTGGAAGATCTCGTACCCGTGCGGCGCCTCCGACAAGGGCAGGCGGTGCGTGGCGAACCCCGAGACCCCGAGCGGATCGCCGTCGCCGAGGAGCGGCAGGATGTCATCGGTCCAGCGCCGGACGTTGGCCTGCCCCATGTGCAGGTGCACCTGCTTGTCGAAAAGCGTCAGCATGGGGAGCGGGTCGGCCTGGCCGCCGTAGACCCCGATGATCGAGAGGGTGCCACCGCGGCGCACGACGTCGATCGCCAGGTACAAGGCGCTCAGCCGGTCCAGGCCCGCCTTTTCCATCAGCTTCCGCGCGACGGCATCAGGCAAATAGCCGGTGATCGCCTGGGCGAACTTGCCGGCGGGCGAGCCGTGCGCTTCCATGCCGACCGCATCGATGACGGAATCCGTGCCCCGGCCGTGCGTCACGTCGCGGACGGCATCCGCCACGTCTTCGACCTCGAGCAGGTCGAAGACCTCGGCCCCGTGGCGGCGCGCAAGCTCCAGGCGCTCCGGCACGAGATCGACCCCCAGCACCCGGCAGCCGCGATGCCGCGCGATCCGCGCGCAAAACTGCCCGATCGGCCCCAGCCCGAGGACGGTGACGCTTCCCCCGTCGGGGATCGCCGCGTACTCGACCGCTTGCCAGGCGGTCGGCAGCACGTCCGCGAGATAGATGAACTGCTCGTCGGGAGGGCCCGGCGGCACCTTGATCGGGCCGTACTGCGCCTGCGGCACGCGCAGGTACTCCGCCTGGCCGCCCGGCACGTCGCCGTACAGCCTGGAATAGCCGAACAGCGCGGCGCCGGTCCCCTGGTCGCGCGTCTGGGTGGTCTCGCACTGCGTCTGCAGTTCGAGCTTGCACATGTAGCAATGGCCGCAGGCGATCTGGAACGGAATGACCACGCGGTCGCCCGGCGCGATTGCGGTGACCCCGCTGCCGACCTCCTCCACGATGCCCATCGGTTCGTGGCCGAGGATATCGCCCTCCTCCAGGTACGGGCCGAGCAGCTCGTACAGGTGCAGGTCGGAGCCGCAGATCGCCGTGGTCGTGATCCGGACGATGGCGTCCGTCGGCGCTTCAATTACCGGGTCGGGTACGTTGTCGACCCTAACGTCCCGTTTGCCGTGCCAGGCGACTGCTTTCACGTGGGTATCTCCGTTGGCGTATGGACACCCGGGATGCTGTCCGGATCACGCCCGCGCCGGCTCGCCCGTGTGCGGCCGTGCCACGAACCCGAAGTAAGCCGCCACGCCCGCGAGCAGGACGTGCAGCCAGATATCGTGGCCGTACAGCGGCACCAGCCCGAAGGTGGTGCGCAGAACCGGAACGAGGCCCATGATCACGAACAAACCGTAAATCACGGCAACCGCCTTCGCGTAATTCAAGGAGCCGGAAACACTCCGCCAGGCGAACAGGCCCCAGAGGCCGAAGACGATGTGCACGGCATTGTGCAGCACGTTGACCGGGAACAGCCCGAGCAGCCTGCCGGCGCCGGCGTCCACGGCGAGGTCCGGATGGCCCGCCTCCATGGGCGTGACCAGGCCCGGGATGAAGCCGGCGATTCCGGCCACCAGGAACACGATTCCGTAAATCAGGGCGAAATAGCGAACAGCCATGGCACGCCTCCTATGTCTTCAGTGTAGGTGAGACCGGGGAGACTGGCGTCAGGCACGCGGAGGTGCCCTCCCTGCGAGCCCAGTATGAGCCAATTACTCGCTGCGGCGCAACGCCGGATTGCCCTGCCGCCGGGGCGGGCCGCGCCGGCCTGCACCGGCGGGACTTCGGCGGCCGGAACGGCGACAATGGCCGGCCACCCAAACCGAGAGCATAAAATAAATGACTGCAACTTCCCTGACTCAACTCCTGATCGAAGCCCAGCGCGAAGGCCACATCAATCCCCAGCTGCGGCTGCTGATCGAGGTGGTGGCCCGCGCCTGCAAACGGATCTCGGTTGCGGTTGGCAAGGGCGCGCTCGGCGACGTCCTCGGCGATGCGGTCAGCGGCTCGGGCGGCAGCAGCGTCAACGTCCAGGGCGAGGCGCAGAAGAAGCTGGACGTCCTGTCCAACGAGATCCTGCTCGAGGCCAATGCCTGGGGCGGGCACCTGGCCGCCTGTGCCTCGGAGGAAATGGAGCACTGCACGTCGATCCCGGATGCCTATCCGCGCGGCAACTACCTGCTGCTGTTCGATCCGCTCGACGGCAGCAGCAACATCGACGTCAACGTCTCGGTCGGCACCATCTTCTCGGTGCTGCGGGCTATGGACGATGCCGGCGAACCGCGCGACGAGCACTTCCTCCAGCCCGGGCGCGCGCAGGTGGCGGCCGGCTACTGTATCTACGGGCCCAGTACCCTGCTGGTGCTGACTGTGGGCAGCGGCACGCACGCCTTCACCCTGGACCGCGAGCAGGGCTCGTTCGCCCTGACCCGCCGCGACATCCGGATCCCGGAGGAAACGAAGGAATTCGCGATCAACATGTCCAACCAGCGCCACTGGGAGGCGCCGATGCAGGCCTACGTGGCGGACCTGCTGGCCGGCGCCGAAGGTCCGCGCGGCCGGGACTTCAACATGCGCTGGGTGGCCTCAATGGTGGCCGACGTGCACCGGATCCTGACCCGCGGCGGCATCTTCATTTATCCCTGGGACCGGCGCGAGCCTGGCCGGCGCGGCAAGCTGCGGCTGATGTACGAGGCCAACCCGATGAGCATGCTGGTCGAGCAGGCGGGCGGCGCGGCCAGCGACGGCCGCCGCCGGATCATGGACATCGAGCCCGACAAGCTGCACCAGCGGGTACCGGTATTCCTCGGCTCGCGCAAGGAGGTGGAGGAAGCGTGCCGCTACCACGCCGGCACGGCGCCGCCGGAAGTCCTCGTGTCCCGGTAGCGCCGCCGGAGCCGGCCTGGTTCAACGCACGATTCAGATCAGGCCGAAGGCGACCATCGGCTCGGCGACCCGCAGGAAGCCGGCGATGTTGGCGCCGACCACGTAGTTGCCGGGACTGCCGAATTCGGCGGCGGTCTCGAAACAGTCGCGGTGAATGTTGCCCATGATCTCGTGCAGGCGCTCCTCGGTGTACTCGAAGGTCCAGGCATCGCGGCTCGCGTTCTGCTGCATCTCCAGGGCCGAGGTCGCCACGCCCCCGGCGTTGGCGGCCTTGCCCGGACCGAACGCCACGCCGGCCTCCACCAGGACCCGCACGCCCTCGGGCGTGGTCGGCATGTTCGCGCCCTCGGCGACGGCGATGCAGCCGTTCGCCACCAGCGCGCGCGCCGATGCGCCGTCCAGCTCGTTCTGCGTGGCACAGGGCAGCGCCACGTCGCAGGGGATGCTCCAGATGTTCCCGCCTTCCCGGTACTCCGCTTCCGGGTGTTCCTCGGCGTATTGGCGAATTCGGCACCGCTCGACTTCCTTCAGGCGCTTGACGGTATCGAGCCGGATGCCGCGCGGGTCGTGGATGACGCCGTTCGAATCCGAGCATGCCACCACCCGGGCACCCAGCGCCTGGAGCTTTTCCATCGCGTAGATCGCCACGTTGCCGGAGCCGGAGACGAGGCATGACTTGTCCGCGAAGGTATTGCCGAGTGCGTTCAGCATTTAGTTGACGAAGTTAACCACCCCTTAACC
>CAYRKH010000044.1:0-25409 GCA_964424805.1 uncultured Woeseiaceae bacterium | reverse complement strand
GCGCGATGGACGGTGCGAGCAAGTTCGTGCGCGGCGACGCCATCGCCGGCATCCTGATCCTGTTCATCAACGTGATCGGCGGACTGGTCATCGGCACGGTGCAGCACGACCTGACGCTCGGCTCGGCGTTCGAGATCTATACGCTGCTGA
The DNA here is from genome assembly GCA_964424805.1 of uncultured Woeseiaceae bacterium. Lineage (GTDB taxonomy): Bacteria > Pseudomonadota > Gammaproteobacteria > Steroidobacterales > Woeseiaceae > IDS-8. The sequence goes on along the minus strand of CAYRKH010000044.1, from coordinate 25,259 downwards.
TGATCGGCGACGGGCTGGCCGCCCAGGTGCCCGCGCTGCTCCTGTCGACCTCCGTGGCCATCATTATCACGCGCGCCTCCCGTTCCGAGGACGTGGGCCGGCAGATCTTCCGGCAGCTGTTTCGCGACCCGCGCGCGCTGATCGTGACCGCCGGCGTCATGACCGTGCTCGGCGTCATACCCGGTATGCCGAACCTCGCATTCCTCGGCCTGGCGGCCGCCGCCGCCTTCGGCGCGTGGCGGCTGTCGCGCCAGCCGCTGCCCGCCGCCCCGGCGCCCGAGGAGGCCCCACGCGCGGATGCCCCGCTGCCGGAGCTCGGCTGGGCTGACGTCGACCCGGTCGACATGATCGGGCTGGACGTCGGCTACCGGCTCATCCCGCTGGTGGACCGGCAGCGCAACGGCGCGCTGGTGGCGCGTATCAAGGGCGTGCGCCGAAAGCTCACGGAGGAGCTCGGGTTCCTCGTCTCCGCGGTGCACATCCGCGACAACCTCGACATCGCGCCGAACGCCTATCGCATCTCGCTTGCCGGGGTGCCGGTCGGCGAAGGCGAGGTGCACGTCGACAAGGAGCTGGCAATCGATCCGGGCCAGGTGTTCGGCAGCGTCCAGGGCATCAAGACCGCGGACCCGGCCTTCGGCCTGACCGCGTACTGGATCGAACCGGCGAAGCGGGAAGAGGCCCAGATGCTCGGCTACACCGTCGTCGATCCCGGCACCGTCGTGGCGACGCACCTGAGCCAGATCCTGAAAGATCATGCCCACGAGCTGCTCGGTCACGAGGAAACGCAGCGGCTGCTGGAGCGCCTCGCCGCATCGGCCCCGAAGCTGGTCGAGGAACTGACGCCGAAGACGCTGCCGCTGGGCGTGGTAGCGCGCGTGCTGCAGAACCTGCTCGAAGAGCGCATCCCCGTCCGCAACATCCGCAAAATCGCGGAGACGCTGGCCGAGGAAGGCACGAAAACGCAGGACCCGGACGCGCTGTCGGCGTCCGTGCGCGTCGCGCTCGGCCGCTCCATCGTGCAGTCGGTCGCGGGCCTGCGTCCCGACCTGCCGGTCATGACCCTCGAGCCCGAGCTCGAGCGCATCCTGAGTGAGTCGTCGCGCGAGGGCGGGAGCCCCGGGCTCGAGCCCGGGCTGGTCGCCCGCCTGCACGAGTCGCTGACCGGCCAGGCGGAGAAGCAGGAGGCGGCGGGCGAGCCTGCCGTCCTGCTGGTGGCGCCGACGCTCAGGCCGTGGCTCGCGCGCATGCTGCGCGGCATCCGCAACCTGCACGTGCTGGCCTACAACGAAATTCCCGACGACAAACGCATCCAGATGCTGGCGGCGGTCGGCTGATCCGGCGCCCGGCACCCATTGGACATGACCTGAGGACGAGGCAGTGAAGATCAAGCGATACATCGGCAAGGACATGCGCGAGGTCCTGCGGCGGGTACGGCAGGAACAGGGACCCGACGCCGTCATTCTTTCGACTCACCGCGTGGAGGAGGGCATCGAGCTGATCGCCGCCATCGATTACGACGAGGCCCTGATGCGGCAGGCCGCCCCGGCCGCGGCACCGGGCCCGCGCACCGCCCGGCAGCCGGCCGCCGCCGCCGACGATCGCCCGCAGGCATCGCGGTCCCGCGCGAGCGAGGCAGCGCCGCCGGCAGCGCCGCTCGCCCGGGAGCTGGCCGATCGTATGCCGGCGGTCGATAGCGGCGCGCGGCGCGCGGCTGCCGCCACCACGGCCACCGGCGCCGCCGAGCTGGCCGACGTGCAGGCGGAGCTCAGGAGCCTGCGGGGCCTTCTGGAGACGCAGCTCTCCGGCATCTTGTGGAAGCGCTCCGCGAAACGGGCGCCGCTGCGCGCGCAGATCCTGCGCAACCTCGCGCTGGTCGGCGTCGCGCCGGACGTCGCGCGCGGCATCGCCGACGGTCTCGAACCGGTCGAGAACGTCCGGCAGCTCTGGCGCGACCCGCTGGCGAGGCTCGCACAGGCCGTGCCCGTGCTCGCCGACGGGCTGCTCGAGGAGGGCGGCAGCGCGGCGCTGGTCGGCCCGACCGGCGTCGGCAAGACGACCACCATCGCAAAGCTCGCCGCCGCCTGGGCCATGCGCCACGGCGCCGCGGGCATTGCGCTCGTATGCGCCGACGCGTACCGCATCGGTGCGCGCGAGCACCTGGAAGCGTTTGCAAAGGTCATCGGCGTGCCGGTGCACTGCGCGGCGGATACCGGCGAGCTCGACCGCGTGCTGGATCGGGTGCGTTCGAAGCGGCTCGTGCTGATCGATACCGAGGGGGTAAGCCAGCGCGACCTCGGACTGTCCAGCCGGCTGGCGTCGCACCTGGCGGATACCGGCCGCGCGCGCCTGTACCTGACGCTTCCGGCGACCAGCCAGGAAGCCGGCCTCGACGAGACCGTGCGGCAGTTCCGGCAGCTGCCGCTGACCGGCGCGGTGATCACGAAGATCGACGAGGCCGCGCAGCTCGGCTGCGTGCTCGGCACGCTCATCCGCCACGAGCTGCCCGCCGCGTGGCTCTCCGACGGCCAGCGCATACCGGACGACCTCTATCCGGCCGACTGCAAGAAACTGTGGCTGGTGGAGCGTGCCGTCGACTGCCTCGAGCGCAGCGGTGTGCAGGTCAGCGAACGAACCATGGCAGACAACTACGGACAGGCGGCCGCCGCCAATGCGTGAGCAAGCCCGGAAAGCATTCATCCAGCGCGCCATGCGGCGCGAGCCGGTCAGGGTCATGGCCGTGACGAGCGGCAAGGGCGGCGTCGGCAAGACCAACGTCGCGGTGAACCTCGCCGTAGCGCTCGCTCGCACCCGGCAGAACGTCATGCTGCTCGATGCCGACCTTGGTCTCGCGAACGTGGACGTGCTGTTGGGGATGCAGCCGAAGTACAACCTGGCGCATGTCCTGGAAGGGCAGGCGGCCCTCGCCGACACCATCCTGCGCGGCCCCGCCGGCGTACGGTTCGTCCCCGCCACCTCGGGCAACTTCGCGATGACGGACCTGCCGGCCGCTGCCCAGGCGGCCATCGTGCACGCCTTCGCGGAGCTCGAGGATCCGCCCCAGTGCCTCATCGTCGACACGGCCGCCGGCATCACGCCGTCCGTCGGCCGTTTCGTCCAGGCGGCACAGGAGGCCATCGTCGTGGTGTGCGACGAACCGGCATCGATCACCGATTGCTATGCCTTGATCAAGGTGTTCAGCAGGCATTACGGGATCACGCATTTCCAGGTCGTGACCAACCGCACGCGCGGGCGCGCCGACGGGCACCAGCTCTTCAGCAAGATCCGCAAGGTCACGGACCGCTATCTCGACGTGGTGCTGCGGCATCTCGGCGACGTTCCCGATGACCGTTTACTCCGCAGCGCCGTGCGCGAGCAGCGCGCGGTGGTCGAGGCTTACCCGGACTGCGACGCGAGCCGTGCGTTCAGGCGGCTCGCCGACGCCGTCGTGCAGCTGCCGGGCAGCCGCGCGAGCGGCGGGATCCAGTTCTTTTTCGAGCGCCTGCTGCAGGCCGACAGGCAGGTCCCGGCCGGAGCGTGCTCATGAACGGAGCTGCTGCCGTGCAGGCGTACCCGACGCAGGAAGAGCTGGTCTCGGAGAGCGTCGGCCTCGTGAAGCGCATCGCCTGTCACCTTGCCGGGCGCCTGCCGCCGACCGTCGAGTTCGATGACCTGATGCAGGCCGGCATGATCGGGCTGCTCGAGGCGGCCGCGAATTTCGATCCGACGCGCGGCGCGAGTTTCGAGACCTGGGCCGGTATCCGCGTTCGCGGCGCAATGCTCGATGAGGTTCGCAAGCAGGACTGGACGCCCCGTTCGGTACGCCACAAGTTTCGCCAGGTAAGCGAAGCGATGCGGACGCTGGAAGCGCGCACCGGCCGCCCCGCCGAGGGTCGGGAAGTAGCGGCACTCGTCGGCATCTCGATAGACGAGTACCACAACGTCCTGCGCGATGCCGCCGGCAGCCGCCTGTTCAGCTTCGAGGAAGCGCAGGAGAACACGCCGGCCGCTCCGGCGGAAGCGCCCGGCAACGAGGCGCCGGACCACGTGCTGTCCTGCCTGCAGTTCAAAGAGCAGCTTGCCGATGCCGTGGGCCGCTTGCCGGAGCGTGAGCGCCTCGTGCTGTCGCTCTATTACGAGCAGGAGCTGAACCTGAAGGAAATCGGCGCCGTGCTGGAAGTCAGCGAATCGCGGGTGTGCCAGATCCACGGGCAAGCGTTGATCCGCCTGCGTTCGATGATGGAGAAGTCATGAACGGCGTGAAGCCGGTACGGCCGTCCGGGCCGATTCGGCCGCTGACGCCGGCAACGCCGGACCGCGGCCCGGGGCAGCGCAAGAAGGAGCCCCGCTCACCGCCGGACCGGGACGGGGACGACGACGAGAGGCAACCGATCATAGACGAGTACGTATGACATGAGTGAGTTGATTTCAGCGAATGCGCTGCTTGCAGCCAACCTGTTGCTCCTGGGCGCGGCCGCGATCGAGCTGCTGCGGGTCAGGCGGATCATCGCGCGTCACCGCCGGCCGGCGCCCGAGGCGGCGGCCGGCGCGCCGACGAGGACCGCGGCCGATGACGCACGCCTGCTCGGCGCACTGGACGAACGGATCCGGGAGCTCCGGCAGGTTGCCGGCGAACTGGCGCGGCCGGAACAGCCGCCGGCGCCCGCGGAGCGGCCGGACACGGCTTTCGACGACGCCGTGCGGCTCGCCCGGCGCGGCGCGCCGGCCGCGGAGCTGAGCCGCAGCTGCGGCCTGAACCGCGGAGAAGCCGAGCTGATGCAGCGCCTGTACGCGAGCCAAGCCTGACGCTCTACGCGAAGCCCCTCGTCACGGATCGGCGCGCCGGCGCCGGGCGCGCAGGGTTTCCGCCTCGCGGCAGAAGAGGTGATGGATAATGACTTCGCGCTGCGGCGGCTCCAGCCCGTGGAACTCGACGACCACGCCGTGGGAATGCCGCTGGTCTTCCGGATCCGGCGGCGGGATCTGCCGCACGACGGTGCCGAAGGTCTCGATGTAGCGGTGGGTCGCGCCGAGCAGGAAGCGGATCGCGAGGTGCCGGCCAGGCTCGATTTCCTCGGTCGTCCCGAATGACATACCGTCGGCGCCGAGCTCGCAGCGCTGCGGCTCGCGCGCGGCCAGCGAGGTCTTCTGCTGGCGCACCTCGGGCATGCGCTCAACGATAGCCGTCAGCTTGCTGTCCAGGAGCGAGATGCATTCCGCGGCGGTGCTGGACGTCGCGCGCAGCAGGTAAAGCTGCTCCGCGAGCCGCGCGTCCAGGTCGAGCAGCGTCGAGCACAGCCCGTCCACGCCGCCAAGCCTGGCGTTGCGCCGGGCGCGGCCCTCGTGAAACTCCCGGTCGCTGATCCCTGCGTATTCGAGGTGCACGTACTCGGTCACCCGGAATGAGCGCCGCTTCTCCCTTTCATCATTCATGATCGGACTCCCCCGGCCCGGCCGTGCCGGCCCGCACATCGCCAATGCTCATTTCCTGCCTCGTGTCCAGCTCGTCGCCGCGCACGATCTGGATGTCGACGCGGCGGTTCTTTTCACGGTTCGCCGGCGTGTCGTTCGGGGCGCGCGGGCGGGTGTCGGCGTGGCCGCTGACCACGAAGCGGCTCGCATCGAGCGTGGACTCTTCCAGCAGCTCGTGCGCGACGGATACCGCGCGGGACGCGGACAGCTCCCAGTTGGAACGGAAGCGTTCGTTTGCAATCGGCACGTCGTCGGTATGCCCTGAGATCGCAACGGTGCCGCTGTTGCCGTCGATCAGCGCCCCGACCTTCTCCAGCACCGGGATGAACTCGGGGCGTACGTCGGCATAGCCCGAATCGAACGAAGCGTTCTCGAGGATACGGATGATGATCTTCAGCCCCTCGGTCTCGATCGCCACGCTGCCGGCGGCGATCTCGGCGCTGAGCGCGGCGCGCAAGCGCCGGGCATGCCTCTCGGTGTCCTCCAGGAGCCGCGTGCGCCGCTCCCTGATGTCGAGCGTGTTGAAACTGGAGTCGATGGTGTGCTGGTTGATGACGTCGAGCGGCGTGGGCGTCGGCTCGCCGGGCCGGAACTCGCGCGCGATGATGCTCGTCCCCTTGGGCATGGTCCGGGCGTCGAGCAGCGCCTGCACGCCGAAGGCGTCCCGCATGGAGCCCGACAGCACCTTGAAGCGGGCAACGTCCATCTCCGAGAACGCGAGCAGCAGCACGAAAAAGCACATCAGCAGCGTCATGAGGTCGGCGAAGGTCATGACCCACTGCGGCAGCCCGGCCGGCTCCTCCCGTTCCGGAGGCTCAAGCACCTTGCTCTCCCACCTCGGTGAACCCTTCGGGCTGGCGCCTCGATTTCGGCAGGTACATCGCCAGCATGTCCTCGATGACCCGCGGATTCTGGCCGCTCTGGATCGACAGCAGCGCGTCGATGATCAGCGACTTGCGGTGGCTCTCCTCGCGACTCCTGACCGCCAGCTTGTCGGCGATGGGCAGCGCGACGAGGTTTGCAAGCAGCGCGCCGTAGAGAGTGGTCAGGAGCGCGACGGCCATGGCCGGCCCGATCTGCTTCGGGTCGTTCATATTGGACAGCATCTGCACCAGCCCGATGAGGGTGCCGATCATGCCCATTGCCGGCGCGACGTCACCAATCGCCTTGAAGATCGCCTGTCCGTCGGCGTGCCGCTGCAGCGTCTGGTGCAGGTCTTTCGAGAGCATGGAGCGGACGACCTCGCCGGGATGCCCGTCGATCACCAGCCCCAGTCCGGTTTTCATGAACTCGTCCGGCACTTCCGCATCTTCGAGCGCCAGCAACCCGCCCTGTCGCGCGGTTTTCGCGAGGCCGACGGCGGACGAGATCAGCTCTTCGGCGGACGAGGGCTTGTGCAGGAACGCCTTGACCGCGATCGACGCCGCGCTCGTGAACTGGCCCAGGCTGAACTTCATCATCGTGACCAGTGCGGTGCCACCGAATACGATCAACAGGGACGGCAGGTTGACGAACGTGCTGGCGGAGCCGCCCACGAGAATCGCTGCCATCACAACGGCAAAAGCGCCGATCAGCCCGATCAGTGTAGCCAGGTCCACTCCGTTCCTCCTTGAGCATTAGCGGTGCACGCTATTAGCCGCCGGGCGCCCCCGCGTTGCCGGCGCCTCCCTGACCGGTTATCGGCGGGTTAAGCGCCGCCTTGAGCCCGGCGCGACGGTACACAGTTGGAACGCCGTACCGGAACATAATGTGACCTGGTCGCTTTGACACTCATGCTGCATGTTCCATAATCGGCGACGCTCGCGGATACCGAAGCAAACAACATAGAGCAGCAACCAGGATCCGCGGCTTGGAGGGTTACATCAGCATGCGATCGATGGTCGGGTCGCCGACAGGCACCGCGAGCGGCGGCAGGACGGCGGCGGCGCGCTGCCGGGCATCACGGGATGCCCGATGAGCGGAACCCTCCTCTTCATGATCGTTGACGAGGTGCCCGACCGGGCACTGAAGCTGAAATCGCTGATCGAATTCCTGGATGTGCCGCAGGTGCAGATCGCGGCGCCGGACAGCTGGCGCGCGCGGCTCGGCGACCGCCGCCTTGCCGCCATGTTCGTGAGCAGCGACCTCGGCGAAGAGGTCGTGCACGGGGTGATCAGGGACGTCGGAGAGCACGACCCGAACGTGCCGATAGTCATGGTGGACAATCGACAGGGCGCCCCGGAACGCCGATAACAAGAAGATGCTGAAGAAAGCCTTTCCGTGGGCGCGGCTTTACACGCTCGGGCACCCGGTACAGATCGACGAGCTCGGGGACATCCTGGACGACATCTGGACCGCGCACAGCCCCCTGCGGCAGATCGGCAGCCCCGCCATGCCGGACGACGGCCTGGTCGGCGTCAGCGAAGGCATGCGGCAGATCGTCTCCCTGGTCGAGCGGGTGGCGCCGTCGTCGGCGACGGTGCTCATCACCGGCGAATCGGGCACCGGGAAGGAGGTCGTCGCGCGCCGGATTCACCGCCTGTCCGGCCGTCGCGGCCAGTTCGTCGCCGTCAACTGCGGCGCCATACCGGAGCAACTGCTGGAGAGCGAGCTGTTCGGCTATGAACGCGGCGCGTTCACCGGCGCGGTGTCACGCCGGGTCGGGCGCTTCGAGCTCGCCGACGGCGGCACGCTGTTCCTGGACGAGATCGGCGACATGGCCATGCCGATGCAGGTGAAGCTGCTGCGCGTCCTGCAGGAGCGCGTCGTCGAGCGGGTCGGCGGCGGTGAATCCATCCCGGTGGACGTGCGCGTCGTCGCGGCGACGCACCGCGACCTCCCGGCGCGTATCGAAGCGGGTCTGTTCCGGGAGGACCTCTATTACCGTCTCAACGTATTTCCGATCGAGATCGCGCCGCTGCGCGAACGTCCGGACGACGTGGCGCCGCTGGTCAGCGAGATGATCGAGCGGGTCCAGCGGCGCTACGGCGTGCGCCTGCACATCGCCGACGACGCGGTCACGGCGCTGCGGGAGTATTCCTGGCCGGGAAACGCCCGGGAGCTCGGCAACCTCATCGAGCGGCTGGCGGTGACCCGGCCGAACGGCCGCATCGATGCCGCGACGCTGCCGTGGCCGCTGCGCCCGCAGGCCGAGCCGGACCCGCTTGCGGAAGCGGCAGAAGCATCGCCGCCGGACGGCCCGCTGCCCGCCGACGGCCTGGACCTGAAGCAGCACCTCGAGATGCTCGAGCGCCGCATGATCAGCCAGGCCCTCGAGCGCGCCGGCGGCGTCGTCCAGCAGGCGGCCAACGAGCTGGGTATCCGGCGAACCACGCTGGTCGAGAAGATCAGCCGCTACAACCTGCGCCCGCCGAACCCCGCGAAGCGGGGCGACGGCAAGGGGACGGAATCCTGATCCTCGCGTCGGGGGCGCAGCCGGGAAAGTCGACGGACACGGCCGTAAAAGAACGCCTCTCACGGTCGGGCGCAGCGGTATAGTGGCGCACGTGCAGGAACTCGAGACATTTTTCGGACAGGCCAGCCCCCTGGGCCGCTGGCTGCCCGGCTTCCAGCCGCGGGAAGGGCAGGCGCTGATGGCGAGGGCGGTGGCGGACGCGCTGGCCGGCAGGCGGAAAGTCGTGATCGAAGCCGGCACCGGGACGGGCAAGACCTTCGCCTACCTGGTCCCCGCGCTCCTCGGCGGGAAGAAAACCATCATCTCCACCGGCACCAAGGCGCTGCAGGACCAGCTCTACCACCGTGACCTGCCGCTGGTCGGCAAGGCGGTAGGCCGGCCGGTCTCGACGGCGCTGCTCAAGGGACGCGCGAACTACCTCTGCCTGCACCGGCTCGATGCCGTGGCCGGTGAGCACGTGCCCGCAGCGGCGTCGGCAGATCTCGCGGCCGTACGGGCGTGGCGGCACCGCACCGTGTCCGGCGATCGCGCCGGGCTTGCCGACGTCCCCGAGGACTCGCCGGTGTGGCCGTGGGTGACGTCCACGGCGGACAACTGCCTGGGCAGGGAGTGTCCCTTCTTCGACGACTGCCACGTCGTGCGCGCACGCCGTGCCGCGCAGGAAGCGGACCTGGTCGTCGTCAATCACCACCTGCTGCTGGCCGATCTCGCCTTGAAAGAGGAGGGCTTCGTCGAGTTCCTGCCGGACGCCGAAGCGGTGATCCTCGACGAGGCGCACCAGGTCCCGGACCTTGCGTCGCAGTTCTTCGGCGTGAGCCTCGGCAGCCGCGACCTGGAACGCCTGCTGGACGAGGTGCGTGCCGCGACCCTCGGGCTCGCGCACAGGGAGACCGGCCGCCGGCTCGACAAGGCGGAGACCGCGCTGAAAGTCCTGCGCGCGGCCGCACCGGCGCAGGAAGGCCGCCACCAGCTCTCGGAGCTTGCGGCGGACCTCGACGCTCCCTTGCGCGAGCTGCGCGACACGCTCAAAGCGGTGCAGGACGAGGTCGCCCTTGTCGCGGACGCCTCGCCGGAGATCACGAAGCTGCACGAGCGGCTGTGGGACGCGAACGAGCGCCTGGCGCAGCTGTCGTCGGACGAAAGCTGGGAAGGGCTGCGCTGGGTGGACGTGCACGCGCGCAGCCTCCGGCTCAACCTGACCCCGCTGGACGTGTCGGGCACCCTGAACGGCCTGTTCAGCAACGACCGCCAGGCCTGGGTCTTCACGTCGGCCACGCTCGCGGTCGGCGAGGACTTCAGCCACTTCGCCGGCCGCATCGGGCTGCCGTCGGTCGAGGCACTGCGCTTGCCCAGCCCCTACGCGCTGGACCGGCACGGGCTCGTCTACCTGCCGCCCGGCCTGCCGGCACCGTCGGACCCGGAGCACACGAGCCGCATGCTCGAACGGGTCACGCCGCTCCTGGCGATGACCGCGGGCGGTGCGTTTTGCCTGTTCACCAGCCATCGCGCGCTCGAAGCGGCACGGCGGTGGCTCGGCAAGCGCCGGAAGCGGCTGGGGGGCCGGCCGCTCCTGGTGCAGGGACAAGCCCCGCGCGACGAGCTGCTGCGTCGCTTTCGCGAGCACGGCGACGCCGTCCTGCTCGGTACCGGCAGCTTCTGGGAGGGTGTGGACGTGCGCGGGCCGGCGCTCTCGATCGTGGCCATCGACAAGCTGCCGTTTGCGTCGCCGGGCGATCCGCTGATGATGGCGCGGCTCGAGTTCATCAGGCGCGAGGGCGGCAACGGATTCACCGGCCACCAGCTGCCGCAGGCGGCGTTGGCGCTGAAGCAGGGCGCGGGGCGGCTGCTGCGCGACCATACCGACTACGGCGTGATCGTGCTCTGCGATCCGCGCATCGCTTCGAAGTCCTACGGCCGCGTGTTCCTCGACAGCCTTGCCCCCATGCCCTGCACGACGTCGGAAGCGGAGGTGCGGGCGTTCTTCGGGCGTCACGCCGCAACATCCCCCGCCGCCCCGCAGGAGGACGCCCTGGCCGGGCAGCGGCACGCCGGATGAAGCTGCTTGCGCTGGACACCTCGACTGTCGCCTGCTCCGCGGCCCTCGCGCTCGGTGACGAAACCCTCGAGCGGCACGAGGAGCGGCCGAAGGAGCATACGCGGCTGCTCGTGCCCATGCTGCGGGCGCTGCTCGATGAAAGCGGGCTCGCGGCCGGCGACCTCGACGCGGTGGTGCTCGGCAACGGGCCGGGCTCGTTCATCGGGCTTCGCATCGGCGCCTCGGTGGCGCAGGGCATCTGCTACGCGGCGGGACTCGAGCTCGTGCCGGTGTCGTCGCTCGCCGCGGTGGCCGCGGAAGCGTTCGAGGCTACCGGCGCCCGGCGCATCGTGGTGGCGCAGGATGCGCACATGGACGAGGTGTATCTCGGCGCCTACCGTCGCGGCGAGGACGGGCTGCCGGTTGCCGAAGGCGAAACGCTGCTGCAGGGCATCGCGACCATCGAGAGCTTGCCGGGCGGCGAGTCGGCGGACGGCCGGTACGCGGCGGGCGAGGGCTGGCGGCGCCACCCGGCGCTCCTCGAGCTGAACGGGCACCGGTTCGCCGGCGTCGCCGGCGTCTCCTGGCCGCGGGCGCGTTACCTGCTCGCGCTGGGGCGGCGCGCGTATCGCGCGGGCGGCGGTATCGATCCGGCGGAGCTGGTACCCGAGTACGTGCGCGACCGCGTGGCGGCCTGACCTTGCCCTGGTCCGCGATTTCCGTCATCGTCCGCGTCCATGCACCCGCCCATCCCTGCCTGCCCGTGAGCCGCCGCGCGCTCAACCTCGCCGGGCTCGCGCTCTGCGCCGGACTGATGGCGTACGCGCTGTACGCCGAATACGGCCTGCTGCTCGAGCCGTGCCCGCTGTGCGTGTTCCAGCGCCTGGCGGTGATGGCGCTGGGCCTGGTGTTCCTTACCGCGGCGCTCCACAACCCCTCCGGGTGGGGGCGGTATGTTTACGCGGCGCTGGTTGCCGCCGCCGCCGGCGCCGGCGTCGCCGTCGCGGGACGGCACGTGTGGCTGCAGAGCCTGCCGGCGGACCGGGTGCCCGCCTGCGGTCCCGGATTCGACTACATCATCGACAGCTTCCCGATGCTCGAGGCGCTGCGCCTCATCTTCAGCGGCTCCGGCGAGTGCGCGAGCATCGACTGGGCGTTCCTGGGCCTGTCCATGCCCGCCTGGGTGCTGGCCTCGGTCGTCCTGCTCGGGGTCGCCGGCGCCTGGAACAACCTGAGACGCCCCGTGCCGTAGGAGCGCGCATCGCGCGCGATGCCGCCGTAGTCGCCAGGGCACAGCGCACAGTGCCAGCGGCGACTACGGCGGCATCGCGCGCGATGCGCGCTCCTACAGCCGCAGCAGGCGCTCCAGGATGCGCCGGTACATGTCGGACAGCTTCGGCAGGTCCGCCGCGCGCACGTGCTCGTCGACCTGGTGGATGGAGGCGTTGACCGGGCCGAGCTCCACCACGTCGACGCCGGCGGGCGCAATGAAACGCCCGTCCGAGGTGCCGCCGCCGGTCGAGAGCTCCGGGTGCGAACCGGTCACGTCGAACACCGCCTGCGAGACGGCGTCGGTCAGCGTGCCGGGCTCCGTGAGGAACGGTTTGCCCGACAGGTGCCACCGGACCTCGGCGTCGATGCCATGCGCGCCCAGCACCGAACCGAACTTCTGCTGCAGCCGCTCGTGGTCCCACTCGGTCGAGTAGCGGAAGTTGAAGCGCGCGCTGAGCTCGCCCGGCGTGACGTTCGGCGCGCCGGTGCCGCTCTCGATCGCCACGAACTCGAATCCCGTGGGCGGGAAGTACGCGTTGCCGTCGTCCCAGCGCGTGGCGTACAGCTCCGCGAGAAGGGGAGCGAAACGGCGGATCGGGTTGTCGGCCAGCTCGGGATAGGCGACGTGACCCTGCACGCCGCGCACGGTCAGGACACCGGACAGCGACCCGCGCCGCCCGATGCGCACGGTGTCGCCGAGCGCGTTGGCGCTGGAGGGTTCGCCGACGACGCACCAGTCGATCGTCTCGCCGCGCTCGCGCAGCACTTCCATCACGCGGCGCGTGCCGTCGCGCGCCCGGCCTTCCTCGTCGCTGGTGACCAGGAACGCGATGCTGCCTGCATGTCCGGCATGCTCGTGCACGAACTGCTCGACTGCTACCAGCATCGCGGCGAGGCTGCCTTTCATGTCGGCCGCGCCGCGGCCGTATAACAGGCCTTCACGCAGGGCGGGCACGAACGGGTCCGACTGCCAGGCGTCCTCGTCACCGGGCGGCACGACGTCGGTGTGGCCGGCGAAACAGAGGAGCGGCGCCTCGTTGCCGCGGCGCGCCCAGAGGTTCGTCACGTCGCCGAAGGGCAGCGACTCGCAGGTGAAGCCGAGCGCGGCGAGGCGCTCGGCAATCAAAGCCTGGCAGCCGGCGTCGTCCGGCGTAACGGAGCGCAGGCGCAGGAGCTCGCACAGCAGCGCGGCAACCGGCTCGGCAGCGGTGAGCTCGGCGAGAGCAGAATCTTCATCCATAACGAACGTTGCCCCAGTGGCTGAATCTCACGTAGGAGCGCGCATAGCCCGCGATGCCACCGCGGGCGATCGTGGCATCGCGCGCGATGTGCGCCCCTACGGCGGCAGGTCGCGCAGTAATTCGTTGAGCCCGACGCGGCTGCGGGTTTTCGCATCCACCCGCTTCACGATGACGGCACAATAAAGCGAGTACCGGCCATCGGCTGACGGCAGGTTCCCCGGAACCACCACGGAACCGCCTGGCACGCGGCCGTAGCTCACCTCGCCCGTCTCGCGGTCGTAGATCTTCGTGCTCTGCCCGATGTAGACGCCCATCGAGATCACCGACCCGCGTTCCACGATAACACCTTCGACGATCTCGGAGCGGGCGCCGATGAAGCAGTCGTCCTCGATGATGGTCGGCGTCGCCTGCACCGGTTCCAGCACCCCGCCGATGCCGGCCCCGCCCGAGAGGTGCACGTTCTCGCCGATCTGTGCGCAGCTCCCGACGGTTGCCCAGGTATCCACCATGGTGCCGCGGCCGATGTTCGCGCCGATGTTGACGTAGCTCGGCATCAGCACGACGTCTTCCGCGACGTGAGCGCCGTAGCGCACGATGGCGTCCGGCACGACGCGGAAACCGGCGCGCTCGAACCCGGCCGAATCAAAGCCGCTGAACTTGAGCGGCACCTTGTCGTAGAAGTTGCTGTGGGCACCTTCTATCAGGCGATTGTCGTGCAGCCGGAAATACAGGAGCACGGCCTTCTTCAGCCATTCGTTGACGCGCCACTGCCCGTCCACGTGCTCGGCGACGCGCGCCTTTCCCGAGTCCAGCAGCGCGACCGCCTCGCCGACGGCCTCGCGCAGCGGTGACGGGGCGGCGGCCAGGTTGGCGCGATCGCGCCAGCCGTCGTCGATTACCTGTGCCAGTTGTTGCATGCGACTCCCTTCATTTTTCCACGCCGAGGGTCGAGGTCAGCCGCGCCTCGAGCTCCCGGCACAATGCATCCGGCAACGGGTTGCCGTGCTCGTCGACAATATAGAACACATCCTCGGCCCTTTCGCCGATGGTCATGACCTTTGCGGCTTCGATGTCGACGCCCAGGTCCACGAAGGCCTGGCCGACGATGCTGAGCAGCCCGGGCCGGTCCCCCGCCACCAGTTCCAGCATCGTGCGCCGGTTCGCCGCGTCGAGGTCGAACTCGACGGTCGTCGGGGTCGAGAACAGCCTCACCCGCCGCGGTGCCCGCCGGCTCACGGGTTCGACCCGTTTGCCGGGGGCGGCGATTACGCGCGCCAGCGCCCGCCGTATCTTGTCGAGCCGTGACTCGTCGATCTCGATACGGCGGTCCAGCTCCATGAATATATAAGTGTCGAGACTGTATCCGCCCTCGATCGGCACGACGCGCGCGTCGACGATGTTCATCCCGAGCTCGTCCAGCGCGGCCGTGGCGTGAGCGAAGGTTCGGGTCGTCCGCGGCGCATGGATGAATGCCTCGAGTCCGTCCCCGGCCGGCTGCCGCCGCACCTCCAGCCGTGCGGTTTCGCCGCTGCCCGGCGGCGCCGCGAGGACCTCCGTGTGCCAGGCGATTTCCTCGCTGCGATAGCGCAGGAAATAATCTTCGGTGAACAGCCGCCACACGGCCTTCCGGCGTGCCTCCGGAAGACCGCGCTGCTCCAGGAGGCCGCGTGCGGCCGACTGCGTTTCCCGGATCAGCTCGTCGCGGTCGATCGGGTTCTCGAGACCGCGGCGCAAGGCACGGACGGTCGAGTCGTACAGGTCGCGGAACAGCGTCGCTTTCCAGGAATTCCAGAGCTTCGGGTTGGTGCCGCGCACGTCGGCGACGGTCAGGACGTAGAGGTAATCGAGATGTGCCTTGTCGCCGACCAGCGCGGCGAACGCGTTGATCACGGCCGGGTCCGCAATGTCCTTTTTCTGCGCCGTCGTCGACAGCACGAGATGGTGCCGCACCAGCCACGCGACCGTGCGCGCGTCGTAGCGGCTCATGCCGTGCTCGAGGCAGAACGCCTCCGCATCGACCGCGCCGAGCTCGGAATGATCGCCGCCGCGGCCTTTTGCAATATCGTGGAACAGCGCGGCGAGGTACACGATCTCCGGTTTTTCGAACGACTGCATCAGCGGGCTGCAGTGCGGGAATTCGTGATCGAACCGCGACAGCGCGAAGCGGCGCAGGTTGCTGAGCACGAACAGCGTGTGCTCATCGACGGTGTAGGCATGGAAGAGGTCGTACTGCATGCGCCCGACGATGCGGCCGAACGACGGGATGTACAGCCCGAGCACCCCGTACAGGTTCATGCGGCGGAGCTGGCGGGTCACCCCGGCGGGCGCGCGCAGGATGCTCAGGAACAGGCGGTGATTACGCGGGTTCTGGCGGAACTCCTCGTCTATGAGGTAGAGGTGACGGCGGATCAGCCCGACCGTGGTCGCGCTGACGCCGCGCAGCTGCTCGTTTTGCTGCAGCAGCAGGAACAGCTCGAGCAACGCCGGCGGCTCGCGTTTGAACACGTCGTCGTCGATGGCCTGGAGATAGCCGTTCTTGACCTGGAAGCGCGCGTTCAGCGGCTCGGGGCTCGCTTCCGGATCGCGGAAGATCGCTTCCTCGAACAGCTGCAGCAGCATCTCGTTCTGCCGCGACAGGTCCATCACCGTCCGGTAATACCGCTGCATGAGCTGCTCGACGGCCAGCGTGTAGCTCGCATCTTCATAGCCCAGCATTTCCGCCAGCCGGGCCTGGTGGTCGAACAGGAGCCGGTCCTCGCGCCGGCCGGTCAGGACGTGCAGCCCGAAGCGCACCCGCCACAGGAACGCCTGTCCCTCGCGCAGGATGCGCAGCTGCCCCTTGGTCAGCAGTTTCAGCGGGACCAGCTCGTCCAGGCTCCTCGCGCCGAAGTGGCGCCGCGCGATCCAGCCGATGATCTGGATGTCGCGAAGTCCCCCCGGGCTGCTCTTCACGTTCGGCTCGAGCCTGTAGGCCGTGTCGTCAAAGCGGTGATGGCGCGCCTGCTGCTCCTCGCGCTTGGCGGTGAAGAAGTCGCCGGACGGCCAGACCTGGTCCGGTGCCACCGCTTCGTCCAGCGCCGCGAGCAGTCGCTCCGGGCCGGCAAGCCGCCGCGCCTCCATGAGCGTCGTCGTCACCGTGACGTCGGCTTTGGCCTGGGCGCGGCACTGCGCCACCGTGCGGACGCTGTGGCCGATTTCAAGCCCGACGTCCCACAGCGAGGCCACGAAAGCCGCGAGGGCCGGTTCGGCGGTTTCCGCCACTCCCTCGTCGAGCAGCAGCATGATGTCGACGTCGGAGGCGGGATGCAGCTCACCGCGGCCGTAGCCGCCGACCGCCACCAGCGCCACGGAGTCGGCAAGCCGGCCCGCGTGCTGCCGCCAGAGGAACACGAGCAGCCGGTCGACGATTTCGGCCCGCAGACGCACCAGCCCGGTCACCGGCTCGCCGCGCAGGAAGCGCTCGTTGAGGCTGGCTCCGGCCGCGGCCAGGGCCGCCCGGCAGTCGGCGACGTCACCGCCGTCGGCCGCGAGCGATGCCTTCAGCGCGGCCACCGCCGGGTCCTCGCCCTGTCGGCGAGCGGCATCGGCGGGACTGTGGACCACGGCCGGGCGCTACCGCTCGGCCGCGCCGAGCGTGAGCACTTCGAAACCGTCCTCGGTGATGAGGACCGTGTGTTCCCATTGGGCGGAGAGCGAGCGGTCCCTGGTCACCACCGTCCAGCCGTCCGGCAGCAGGCGGACCTGGCGCTTGCCGGCGTTCACCATCGGCTCGACCGTGAGCGTCATGCCCGGTTTGAGCTCCAGCCCGGTGCCCGCGTGGCCGTAATGCAGCACCTGCGGGTCCTCGTGGAAGCCCCGCCCGATGCCGTGGCCGCAGTACTCGCGTACCACGGAAAAATGATTCTCCTCCACGAACTGCTGGATGGCCTCACCGACGTCACCCAGGTGCTTGCCGGGCCCGAGCTCGCGGATGCCGCGCCACATCGCGTCGAACGCAACCTGGTTCAACCGTCGGGCGTGCGGCAGCGTCTTGCCGACCTCGAACATGCGGCTGGTATCGCCGTGGAAGCCGTCCTTGATCACCGTGACGTCGATGTTCACGACGTCGCCGTTCTTCAGCCGCTTTTCACCCGGAATCCCGTGGCAGACGACGTGATTGACGGAGGTGCAGATCGACTTCGGGAATCCCCGGTAGTTGAGCGGCGCCGGCACCGCGTCCTGCGTTTCCACGATGTACTCGTGACAGATCCGGTCCAGCTCGTCCGTGGTCACGCCCGGTTGCACGTGTTCCCCGATCATGTCGAGCACGTCCGCCGCCAGCCGCCCGGCCACCCGCATTTTTTCCTGCTCCGCAGGCGTTTTGATCGTTACGTTCATACCAGTCTCGAAATGGGGTCGATTCCGCGTGTTTCATCCCGGCGCGGAGCCGTGGCCGGGGGGCTTCCTGCGGAGCAGGGAAGCCGTCAGGGGCGCGCACGGCGCGCGGTACCGGAGCCGGCAATCCGTGGCTTCGCGCGCCGCGCGCCCTCCTGCAGGCAGTACCGTGGGCCCTGCCGGCCGCGGCTTCAGCCACAGATTTCAACGGTGCGAGCCGGTTCCCTCAAACGTCGTGAATCCCCAAAATCCGCGTTGTCCACGTGCGACCCGCTATGGTATAAAGCGCGCGCCGTACTGGCAATTAATCCACACGTACACCGTCACGGTCCGCCGGGTGCCGGGGTGCCGGACTCAAGTCCGGTATCCGGGTTGCGGATCGGGGTGTACGGAGGCTCAACCCGGGAGACAACATGGCAGACGTAACCATGCGCCAGATGCTGGAAGCTGGCGTGCACTTTGGTCATCAGACCCGTTACTGGAACCCGAAGATGGCGCCCTACATCTTCGGCGAGCGTAACAAGATCCACATCATCAACCTCGAAAAAAGCCTGCCGATGGCGCGGGAGGCTTACGCCTTCATCAAGACGGTGGTTGCCGACGGCGGCACGGTGCTCTTCGTGGGCACCAAGCGCTCCGCTCGAGAGTCCATCCGAACCCAGGCCGAGCGTTGCGGCATGCCCTTCGTCAGCTACCGCTGGCTGGGCGGCATGCTCACGAACTACAAGACCATTCGCCAATCGGTGAAGCGCCTGAAGGAGCTGACCGAGATGGCGGAAGAGGGCGGTTTCGAGGCACTCACGAAGAAAGAGATCCTCGGGCTGAATCGTGAGCGCGACAAGCTCGAGCGCAGCCTCGGGGGTATCAAGGACATGGGCGCGCTGCCCGACGTGATGTTCGTGATCGACGTCGATCACGAGGACATCGCCGTGCGGGAAGCGCGTAAGCTCGACATCCCCGTCGTGGCCGTGGTGGACACCAACTGCTCACCGGAGGGTGTCGACTACGTCATCCCCGGCAACGACGATGCGATGCGGGCGATCGCGCTTTATACGACGCTGATTGCCGACGCGGTGCTCGAAGGCAAGGCCTCGCTGCCGCAGGTGCAGCTCGGTGAAGACGATTTCGTCGAGCTCGACGAGGAGGGCAAGCCCCGCAAAGCCACCGGCCGCCGGCAGAAGGCGGCGCCCCGGAAGGCGCCGGCGCGCACCGCAACGCGCAAGACGGCAGCAAAGAAGACGGCTGCCGCGAAGGACGCGCCCGGCGAAGCCGCGGAAGACGCGGCGGCGGAATCCGTCCAGCCGGAGCAGCAGGGCACGACCTCGTCCGCGCCGCAGGAAGCGGTCGCGGAAGCGGTGCCCGAGCCGGCCGAAGGCGCGGCACCCAAGCCGCAGGCCGACGAGTCGGCACCGGCGCCGGAGTCGTCCGAAGACGTTGCGAGCTGAGGCCCCCGGGGCCGGCCACCGGCCGCGCGCCCCACACAGTATTTAAGGAGTAGCGAGATGCCCATCAGCGCATCACAGGTCAAGGATCTCCGCGAGCGCACCGGCGCCGGGATGATGGAGTGCAAGAAGGCGCTCGTCGAAACCGGCGGCGACATGGAAGCGGCGGTTCTTTATCTCAGGAAATCCGGCCAGGCGAAGGCGGACAAGAAATCCGGCCGCGTCGCCGCGGACGGCCGCATCGTGATCGCAAGCGACGGCCGCGAGGCGGCCATCGTGGAGGTCAATTCCGAAACGGATTTCGTGGCGAAGGACGAGAACTTCGCGGGCTTCGCGGAAGCGGTCGCGGAGCTCGTGCTGCGCGAGAACCCGGCGGACGTCGGCGCACTGTCGTCGGCGACGCTCGGCGACGGCCGTACCGTCGAAGCCGCCCGCACCGAGCTCGTCCAGAAGGTCGGCGAGAACATCTCCGTGCGGCGATTCGCGCGCCTCGAGGCGGAGGATCATCTCGGCCGTTACACGCACCAGTCGCGCATCGGCGTGCTGGTCTCGCTCGCCGGCGGCAGCGCGGAGCTTGCGCAGGACATCGCGATGCACGTGGCGGCGGCGAACCCGGCCTACCCGGACGAGGCCGCCGTGCCCGGTGAGGTGCTGGACCGGGAGCGCCGCGTGTTCGCGGAGCAGGCGAAGGAATCCGGCAAGCCGGACGACATCGTGAAGAAGATGGTGGAGGGCAAGCTCGCCAAGTACCTGAAGGAGATCACCCTGGTCGGCCAGCCGTTCGTGAAGGACCCCGACCAGGCCGTCGGCAAGCTGCTCGCCGACGCCGGCGCACGGGTTGTCGGCTACGTCCGCTTCGAGCTCGGCGAGGGCATCGAGAAAAGCCGTGAAAACTTCGCCGACGAGGTGATGGCACAGGTCAATCGCGGCGCCTGATCCCGCCGTCGAAGCGCCTCTCGCGGGGAACATCCCGCGGCGGGCTTGCCGCCCGGACCGGTCACCGGTACCAGCCCGGCCCTGCTAGAATGCAGGGCCACCGGCGCGCCCGGCCGGCAGGATGCGTGAAAATGACTGCTAACAGGCCCTGACATGAAGCAAGCCCCTGTTCTTTATCGCCGCGTGTTGCTGAAGCTTTCCGGCGAAGCGCTGATGGGCAATCTCGATTACGGCATCGACCCGGCGGTTATCCGGCGCATAGCGGGCGAAATCGCCGAGGTACGCCGACTCGGCATCGAAGTGGCGGTCGTGATCGGCGGGGGCAACATCTTCCGGGGCGCCGGGCTCGCGGGCGCGGGCATGGATCGCGCCACCGGCGACTACATGGGCATGCTTGCCACCGTCATGAACGCGCTCGCGCTGCAGGACGCGCTGGAATCACGCGACGAAGTGGCGCGGGTGATGTCCGCGATCCAGATCCACGAGGTCTGCGAGGACTACATTCGCCGCCGAGCGGTGCGGCACCTGGAAAAAGGCCGGGTCGTCATCCTCGCGGCCGGCACCGGCAACCCCTTCTTCACGACCGATACCGCGGCGAGCCTGCGCGCCATCGAGATCGGCGCGGACGTGCTCCTCAAGGCGACCAAGGTCAGCGGCGTTTACGATTCCGACCCGCGGCAGAACTCGGAGGCCTCGCTCTACGACACCGTTTCGTTCGACAAGGTGCTGACCGACAAACTGAACGTCATGGACGCCACCGCCGTGGTGATGTGCCGCGACAATGATTTACCATTGCGCGTTTTCAACATGACAGAGGACCACGCGCTGATCCGCGCCATGACCGACGAAAACGTCGGCACGCTGGTGACCGCATGACGGATGCACCCGGGGCGGCGGCGGGCTGGCTGGGTTTGGGCGTCGTGGCGGTCGGACATTGCGCGCCGGGGGTGGCGGAAATCATCCCCGGTGGGTGGCTGAGCTGGACCGCGCGCTGGAAATTCCGGGCACCGCGGGAGCGGTCGGCGCCACGGTTCCGCCCGGCGTGGGGCTAGAGCTGGACGGCGAAATCGCGGGCACCGTGGGAGCGGTCGGCAGGGCAGGTGGGGAGGTGTTTGGGGGAAATAAAGCGGACCGAGAGGGCCCGAAGGGCCCCGAGGGAGCCATTCCCCCAAACACCTCCCCACCTGCCCTGCCGACCGCGTCAACAAAGCCCCAGGCAGGACCCAGGCAAGACCCGAGCAGGAGATGAGCAAACGTGATTGACGACATCAGGAAAGACGCGACCACGCGCATGGCCAAAAGCGTCGAGTCGCTGCGCCAGGAGCTGACGAAGCTCCGCACCGGCCGCGCGCACACGAGCCTGCTCGATCACATCACGGTGTCGTATTACGGCAGCGAGGTGCCGCTCAACCAGGTCGCCAACGTCAGCGTCGAGGATTCGCGAACGCTGCTGGTATCGCCGTGGGAGAAGAACATGGTGCAGCCGATCGAAAAGGCCATCATGAACTCGGACCTCGGACTCAACCCGGCGTCGGCGGGGACGGTGATCCGGGTGCCGCTGCCGCCCCTGACGGAGGAGCGGCGCAAGGACATGATCCGGATCGTCCGGCAGGAAGCGGAGAACGGCCGCGTGGCGGTGCGCAACATTCGCCGCGACGCGCTGGGCGATCTGAAGGAGCTGCAGAAGGAAAAGCTGATCAGCGCGGACGACGAGCGGCGTGCGCAGGAGACCATCCAGGGGATTACCGACAAGCACATCGCCGACATCGACCGGGTGCTGGCGGACAAAGAACGCGACCTCATGGAAATCTGAGAGCGACGTTGACGAGGCAGCCCAGCAACCCGGACGAGAAGGACGACCGTCGCATCCCGAAGCACATCGCGGTGATCATGGACGGCAACGGCCGCTGGGCGGCGCTGCGCTCGCAGCCGCGGCACGCGGGGCATCGTGCCGGTGCCAAGGCCGTCCGCCGGACGGTCGAGCTGGCCGCGAAGCGGGGAGTGGACTACCTCACGCTGTTCGCCTTCAGCAGCGAAAACTGGCGCCGTCCCGCGGACGAGGTCGGCAGTCTCATGAGCCTTTTCCTGGAAGCCCTGCAACGGGAAATAGACGAGCTGCATCGTAACGACGTGAAGCTCAGGTTCATCGGCGCGCGCCAGCAGCTGGCCGGGAAGCTCGTGCGCAAGATCGAAGCCGCGGAGCGCCGGACGTACGAGAACCGGGGCCTCCGGCTCACGGTGGCGGTCGCTTACGGCGGACGCTGGGATATCGTCGCGGCGGCGCAGAAGCTGGCGGCGCAGGTGGAGAACGGATCCCTCACGCCGGCGGCGATCGACGAGGAACGATTCGCGGCGGCGCTCGAGCTCGGCGCGCTGCCCGACCCGGACCTCCTGGTCCGCACGGGAGGCGAGAAGCGTATCAGCAACTTCCTGCTGTGGAACCTCGCGTACGCGGAGCTCTATTTCTGCGATTGCCTGTGGCCGGATTTCGGCGAGCAGGAGTTCGACGATGCTTTACTGACCTACGCGCAGCGCCAGCGGCGCTACGGCTACACCGGCGAGCAGGTCGCATGCTGAAGGAACGTATCCTGACGGCGATCGTGGCGGGCGTGGCCCTGCTCGTGGTGCTGTTCGTCCTGCCGCCGCTCGCCGCCGAGCTCGTGATCGCGGCGTTCTTCCTGGCGGCGGCCTGGGAATGGTCGGGGTTCCTCGCGCTCGGCGGCACCGCCGGCCGCCTGTCCTACGTCGCCGTGATCGCCGCGCTGCTCGTGACCGTCGGCTGGCTCCTGCCGCGGGAAACGGCGGTCGACGTGGTGCTGCGGATCGGGCTCGCGTGGTGGTTCGCCGCGCTGGTCTGGGTGTTTTTCTACCCGACGCCCATCGCCCGCCCGGTGCGCTGGGTCTGCGGCGCGCTGGTCATGGTGCCGGCCTACATCGCGCTCATTTCCCTCTACGCGCTGCAGCCGGCGGTGCTGCTGTTCGTGCTCGTCATCGTGTGGGCGGCAGACGTCGGCGCCTATTTTGCGGGCAAGCGCTGGGGGCGCGTGAAGCTCGCGCCGAACATCAGCCCGGGGAAGACCTGGGAAGGGGTGATCGGCGGCCTTTCCGCCGTGGTGGTGGTGCTGGTGCTG
The DNA here is from genome assembly GCA_964424805.1 of uncultured Woeseiaceae bacterium. Taxonomy (GTDB): domain Bacteria; phylum Pseudomonadota; class Gammaproteobacteria; order Steroidobacterales; family Woeseiaceae; genus IDS-8. The sequence goes on along the minus strand of CAYRKH010000044.1, from coordinate 1,962 downwards.
GCGAGCCGCTACTGGATCGACCTGGAATCCCTGGGCACCGACATCGCCGCGGTGGTGCCGTTCTGCCTCGCCGTCGCCACGCTCTCGATCATCGGCGACCTCACCGTCAGCATGTTCAAGCGGAGCGCGGGACTCAAGGACAGCGGCCGGTTCTTCCCGGGTCACGGCGGCGTCCTGGATCGCATCGACAGCGTGGCGGCAGCAGCGCCCCTGTTCACGCTCGGCATCGGCTGGATGGGGCTGGTTTGATGCGAGGCTTGACGATTCAGGCGCGATTCAGGCCGCGCGCGGCATCCTCGGTGCCGCACCCCGGAACTGCACCGGCAGGGCCGGGTCAGAACCGGGGGATGGCCGCGGTGGCGGTCCCGTTCGACGAATTTGAGGAAACGCCTGCCGCATGAGCGCCGCACTTGTCAGCCTGCTGGCATTCATCCTGGCGATCAGCCTGCTGGTCGCGGTCCACGAGTTTGGCCACTTCATCGTGGGGCGCTGGTGCGGCATGAAGGTGCTGCGCTTCTCCATCGGTTTCGGCAAGCCGCTCTGGACGCGCGTATTCGGGCGCGACCGGACCGAGTTCTGCATCTCGGCGATCCCGCTCGGCGGCTACGTCAAGTTCCTGGACGGCCGCGAGGGTCCGGTTGAACCCGCCGACCGCGGACGGGCTTTCAACCAGCGCCCGGTAGCCGCGCGCATCGCGGTGCTGTTTGCCGGACCCTTCTTCAACTTCCTGTTCGCGCTGCTGGCGTACTGGGCGCTCTTCGTCAACGGCATACCGACGGCGAAACCGACCATCGGCCAGGTCGAGGCCGGCTCCTTCGCCGCCGAGGCCGGGCTCGCACACGGCGATCGCATCGTGTCGATCGGCAGCACGGAAGCCACCGACTGGCAGACGGCGCTGGTCGCGATGTACGAGGACATGCTCGGCGACGGGCGCATCACGATGCGGCTCGAAACCGAGGACGGCCGCGCCTACGACACGGTGCTCGACGTCGGCAGCCGCGCCGCGAGACTCACCGAACCGGGCGTGCTGTTCGACGGGTTGGGCTTCCAGCCCTGGCGGCCGCCGGCGGTAGTCGGCTCGGTGTCGCCGGAGACCGGGGCGGCGGCCGCCGGAATCCGGGAGGGCGACCGGATCACCGGCATCGCCGGCGAGGCGATCGGCGACTTCGGCGACCTGGAGCGCGTCGTCAGCGTGCGGCCCGGCGAGACGGTGCCGGTGACGCTGGTGCGCGGCGGCGAGGAGCGCCGGGTCGAGGTGACGCTGGGCACGCGCGAGATCGACGGTCGACAGTCCGGCTTCATGGGGGTCGGCGTCACGATCGATCCCGGTCGCTTCTACGTGCGCCAGTTCGGGCCCCTGGCCGCGATCGGTGAGTCGCTCGGCCAGACCTGGAAGATGACCGGGTTCACGGTCGGCATGCTCGCGCGCATGGTCACCGGCGAGGTGTCCATCAAGAACATCAGCGGCCCGATTGCCATTGCCCAGTACGCCGGCGATTCCGCGGCCGCCGGGCTGAACGCCCTGCTTACCTTCCTCGCGCTCGTGAGCATCAGCCTGGGCGTCCTGAACCTGCTGCCGATCCCGGTTTTGGACGGCGGGCAGATCGTCTACCAGGGCATCGAGCTCGTGAAGGGCAGCCCGCTGTCCGAGCGTTCGCAGCTTGTCGGCCAGCAGGTCGGCATCCTGGCTTTGCTCCTCCTCATGAGCTTCGCCTTCTACAATGACATTGCAAGACTGCTGGGCTGATGGTGGCAGCCGCGAAAACCCTGCATAGCGTCCGGCAGCCGCTGCTGCTCGCCTGCCTCCTGGCCTTCTTCGTCGCCTTGGGGCTGCTGCCGGCGGCGGCAGTTGCCCAGGAGGAGTTCGTGGTGCGTGACATGCGGGTCGAGGGCCTGCAGCGCATCTCCGAGGGCACGGTGTTCAACTACCTGCCGATCAACGTCGGCGACACGATCGGCACG
>CAYRKH010000043.1:0-25772 GCA_964424805.1 uncultured Woeseiaceae bacterium | reverse complement strand
GGTCGGACGGCTTCGACACGTGGAAGGCGCCCGAGGCGATGAACAGGATGTGGTCCGTCTTCACCATGCCGTACTTCGTGTTCACGGTCGCACCCTCCACGAGCGGCAGCAGGTCGCGCTGGACGCCTTCGCGAGAGACGTCGGCACCCATCGTCTCGGAGCGCCTGGCGATCTTGTCGAGCTCGTCCAGGAACACGATGCCGTGCTGCTCCACGGCCTGCAGCGCCTGCGACTTGATCTCCTCGTCGTCCAGCATCTTGGCCGCCTCCTCGTCGGTGAGGAGCTTCATGGCTTCCTGGACCTTCAGCTTGCGGGTTTTTTTCCGGCTGCCGGAGAGGTTCTGGAACATGCCCTGGAGCTGGCTGGTCATTTCTTCCATGCCGGGCGGCGCCATGATCTCGACGCCGATCGGCAGGGCCTGCAGGTCCACCTCGATCTCCTTGTCGTCCAGCTTGCCCTCCCGCAGCATTTTCCGGAATTTCTGCCGCGTTTCGTTCTCGTTGCGTGGCATCGCACTGTCGTCGCGATCGATGCCGTGGGGGGAGGGCGGCAGCAGCGCGTCGAGCACGCGTTCCTCGGCCGCATCCTCGGCGCGGTAGCGCACCTTCGCCATGGCGTGCTCGCGCGTCATCTTCACCGCGGTGTCCATGAGATCGCGAATGATGCTGTCGACCTCGCGGCCGACGTAGCCGATCTCGGTGAACTTGGTGGCTTCTACCTTCACGAAGGGCGCCCGCGCGAGTTTCGCGAGCCGGCGCGAAATCTCCGTCTTGCCGACGCCGGTGGGTCCGATCATGAGGATGTTCTTGGGCGTGATCTCGTTCCTGAGCGGCTCGTCGACCTGCATGCGCCGCCAGCGGTTGCGCAGCGCGATGGCCACGGCGCGCTTGGCTTCGTCCTGGCCGATGATGTGCTTGTCCAGCTCCTGGACGATCTCGCGGGGGGTCATCTCCGACATGTTCAGGCTTCCTGCGACGCCTTGTCCGCCGGCAACTCTTCGATGACGATGTTCTGGTTGGTGAAAACGCAGATCTCGCCGGCAATCATCAGCGCCTTTTCCGTGATGGTGCGTGCATCGAGCTCGGTATTCCTGAGGAGCGCGAGCGCCGCGGCCTGCGCGAAAGGCCCGCCGGAGCCGACGGCCATCAGGTCGTGCTCCGGCTCGATCACGTCGCCGTTGCCGGAGATGATGAACGAGCTTTCCACGTCGGCCACGCACAGGAGCGCCTCGAGCCGGCGCAGGCGGCGGTCCGTGCGCCAATCCTTGGCCAGCTCGATCGCCGCGCGGGTGAGATTGCCGTAGCGCTCGAGCTTGGTTTCGAAGAGCTCGAAAAGCGTGAACGCGTCGGCCGTTCCGCCGGCGAAGCCGGCGATCACCCGACCGTCGGCGAGCATGCGTACCTTGCGGGCGTTACCTTTCATGACGGTGTTGCCCATGCTGACCTGGCCGTCGCCGCCGACGGCCACCCGGCCATTGCGGCGGACCGAGACGATCGTAGTCCCGCGAAACTGATCCATTCCCGGATTCCTCACCTGAGCGTGGAAGATAGCGAGAGCGGGGAAATGGGGGGAAAGGGGCCACTCCCCGTTTCCCCCCATTTTCCCACCCCGTTTTCCGCTGGCGGCCGGGGATCAGTCTTTCGTCTTCGCCCGGACGCGCGCGCGTGGATGTGTCCGGTCGTATATCTGGGCCAGGTGCTGGAAGTCAAGGTGGGTATAGACCTGGGTCGTGCTGATGTTCGCATGGCCCAGGAGCTCCTGGACGCCGCGCAGGTCATGGCTCGATTCCAGCAGGTGCGTCGCGAAGGAGTGCCGTAACAGGTGAGGATAGACGCGGACGTCGAGCCCCTGCTTGCGGGCCCAGTGCTTTACCCGGGCCTGGACGGAGCGCGGGCTCAGCCTCAACCCGCGCGTGCTGACGAAAACGGCCGTCTCGCCGGGCGCCGCCAGCTCGACGCGCACCGACAGCCAGGCCCGAAGCGCTTCGACCGCGTGGCGGCCGACCGGCAGGATGCGCTCCTTGTCGCCTTTGCCGAGCACGCGGACGGTGGCATCGGCGAGGTCGAGCGCGTCAAGGTCGAGGCCGGTCAGCTCGGACAGGCGCAGGCCGGATGAGTAGAACAGCTCGAGCATCGCGCGGTCGCGGGCCACGATCGGCCCCTTGCCGCGGATGTCCAGCAGCTTCGCCGTGCGATCGACGTCGAGATTGCCGGGCAGCCGCCTGTCGGCCCTGGGCGCGCGGATACCGATGGCCGGGTTGGTCCCGACCTTTTTCTCCCGCACCAGGAAGCGGAAAAACGTGCGCGCGGCCGACAGGCGGCGGCCGATGCTGCGGGCGCCCAGCCCCCGGCGGTAGCAGGCGCCGCTGAAGGCGCGCAGGTGTTCGCTGTCGACCTCGGTCCAGCGGGAGACGTTCGCGCGCTCACAGTGGTCCGCGAGTGCCTCGAGGTCCCGCCGGTAGTGCAGGCAGGTTTGCGGGGACAGCCGCCGCTCGTACTGCAGGTGCCGGATAAAGCGATCGATCCATTCCCGCTCGGCCTCGAGCATCGTACCCCCCTGTAGGAGCGCGCACTGCGCGCGATGCCCCGGCCCGGCCCGCAGCGCTGCCCGCGCCGCCCCCGGCGGAGGCCAGTCACGCGCTGGTTGAATAACGCTTCAGCGCCTCCGCCACCAGCTCGCCGATCCGGGCGAGGAAATCGAAGCTCATCGCGGGGTGAAAGCGCTCGGCGCTCACGCTGCCGATGGCGAGAAAGCCCAGCCGGCACTCCTCGCCCAGCGGCACGAGCGCGGCGGAACCGACCTCGTTGGTCGCCGCGCCGAAGAGAAAATCCCGCTGCGAGTCCCTGACCTGCCCGCAGCGCGGGTGGCTGCTGCCGAGAAAGGTCGCGAACGGCTGCAGCTCCGGGTCCTCGCGCCTCATCGGCCGGAAAAAACGGCCGCTGTCGACCAGGTCCTCGAGGGAGGGATCGCCGAAATACACCAGTACCGACTGGTCGGCATCGAACGCGGTGCGAAGCGCCGCCTCGACCACCGCCAGCGTCTCCGTGAAACTCCCGGCGTTCAGCAGGCCGAGCGCCAGGCCGTGAATCTTGCCGGCGAGCGTATCGTTTGCGCGGGCGACTTCGATGAGCTCTTTCAGCTTGCGCTCCAGCTTGACGTCTTTCTGCCGGAGAACGGAAACCTGCCGCTCCACCAGCGATACCGCGCCGCCGGTGACGTGGGGCAATCGCAGCGTGCCGAGCAGCGCCCCGTGCCGCTCGAAAAAGTCGGGATTGCGGCGCAAGTATTCGTGTACCGATGCCTCAGAGAGCCCTGGCTCTGCGAATTCCGGTTTGCGCTGCGTGCTCATGTGCGTGGTGACCCCCAACCGATCTTGTTCTGCTCCGATGCGCCGGTCGGCGTCAGCTTATCATGAGCGAATGGACTTTTTGTGCCGGCGACGGTAGTTTACATAAACGCGAAGCACACCGAATAACACTCAAAACACAAGGGTTCGGGGAAGGCACATGCGGCATATCATGGTCATGAACGCCAAGGGCGGCTGCGGGAAAAGCACGCTCGCTACGAACATTGCCGCCATGCTGGCGGATGACGGCTACGCCGTCGCATTGGCCGATTACGATCCCCAGCGCTCCAGCCTCGACTGGCTCGAGCGGCGGCCGTCCAGCCGGCCGGAGATCGCCGGCGTGGCGGCCTATGACCAGGGTATGCGGCGGGCGCCGCGCAGCGCTGATTTCATGATCATGGATGCCCCGGCGCGCTCCCACGGACCGGAGCTGACGGACCTCGTACGGCACGCCGAAACCATCGTCGTGCCGGTCCTGCCGTCGACCATCGACATGCAGGCCACCGACCGGTTCATCAAGGAACTGAAGTCCGTCGGCAAGGTAGAGCGCAAGGAAGCGAAGATCGGCGTAGTTGCCAATCGCGTGCGGGAGTACACGCTGATCTTCGAGGAACTCGACGAGTACCTGACGACGGCTAAGGTTCCCTACATCGCCTCGCTGCGGGAAGCGCAGAACTACGTGCGCGCCTACACGCGAGGCCTGGGCGTCTACGAGCTGCCCGAGTACCTCGCCTGGCCCGACTGGGAGCAGTTGGAGCCGCTGCACAAGTGGCTCATGAGCGCCCGCAGCCAGCCCTGAGGGTCATTCGTCCGGTTTCAGGTGCGGGATCGCCGGGGCGGAGGGCGGCGCCACGAGGTTCAGGCCGGACCGGTACGCTTCAGCCGCGGCATCCGCTTCGCCGAGCTGGTTCAATAGCCGCCCGTATTCCTGGTAGGCCTCAGGCGTCGGCCGGATCGACACCACGGTTTCCAGGTAGCTGCGGGCCTTGCCCCACAGCTCGTTGCGCAGGCAGAGCCGTGCTGCCGTCAGCAGCAGGTCCACGTCGTCCGGGTGATCCTGCAGCCAGCCCTCCGCGCGTCGGAGCTGGCGGGCCGGATCGCTGCTTTCGATCGTGCCGTAGAGCCTGACCAGGGGCGCTCGCCAGTCGCGCTTGAGCCGGGCGGCCACGTCCTTCTCGGCGCGGTCGTCCTGGCCGGCTCGCACGAGGGCGGCATAGCGGGCTTCCAGCAGGTCCACGTTGTCTTTGAGGCTTTTGGGTATCCTGTTCCACGCCGCGTCGACGGCCGCCGGGTCGGCGGCCTGCTGCAGGTTCTCGCGGTGCACGCGGACCGACCACTTCTCCAGCAGCGCGGGATCCACCCGCCCGTGCTTCCTGAGCCGGGGCAGCAGCTCGCCGAGGTGCCGCCAGTCCTCCAGCCGGTAGTAGAGCCGCCCGAGCAGGTTCAGGGCATGACTGTGATTGGGGGCTTTCTCGTCGAGTTGCCGCAGCGTGGCCAGCGCGTGCTCGTACTGGCCCTGGTCGAGCTGCAGCTCGGCCTGGGTGAGGAGGACCGCGCTCGCGGCCTCCGGGGTTCGCTCGTAGGCTTCGCGCAGCCACCGGTCGCGCCGCTCGTCCTCGCCCTGCAGGTGGGCCGCCCGGGCCGCCTGCAGGTAATTGAGCAGCGGCGCGTCGCTCACGGGCGCCGCGCGGGTGAGGAGCCTCTCGCCGCGCGCGAAATTACCTTCGGCCACCTCGATCATGCCCCGCGTGAGGCGGTTGCCGGCACGCCCGCTTCTCAGGCGAGCCGCGGCTTCGCCCAGCCGGCGCGGCGCCCGGAAGAGCTTTACCAGGAACCAGGCCGAAAACAGCAGGAGCAGCAGCAGCCCGAGCAGCACGGGCACCGACATCTCGACCACGTAGTTCCGGAAGTTGATGACGACGTAGCCGGGGTCCTGCAGAAGGAAGTGGGCCGCCAGCGCGCCGACGATCAGCGCGATGACGACAAGCCCGCCGAACTTCATTGCGCGGGCTCGTCAGCCGGGGCTTCGCGGGCGCCGGCCGCGTGGCGCTGCTGGAATTCCCGTAGCAGCCGCAGCGACTCCGAGATGTCGGGCGTCGTCACCGTGAACTCCGCGTCGCGCAGGCCGGAAAGGGTCTTGAGCGCACTTTGCACGGCGCGGGAGTCGGTCGCGTAATAGTCGCGCAGCCAGGCGGCGGCGTCGGCCAGGTCCTGCTCGAACACCGCCTGCTCGCCGCGCAGGAGCGCGAGCCGCGCCGTCTGCAGCTTCAGTGCCAGGTTGGTCCGCAGGAAGTACGCGGCATCCGGCGACATCAGCGGCGTCAGCTCCTCGTCCGCGCGGCGCACCGTGACGATGTCGCTGAACGCGGCCTTCACAGACGCGAGCGCGCGGCTCCAGCCGCTCGCATCGGCCGGCGGTCCGCCCGCGGCGCCGGCGCGCCCCGGGGCGTCGCTCGCCAGGGGCAGCGATTCGACCGTTTCGGAAAGACTCGCGAGCGTCATGGAGATGCCCTGGACGTCGGGCCGCTCCATCGCTTCGACGGCGCGCAGCTCCGACGCCAGGGCGCGGCGCACCGCGGCCAGGCCGGGATCCGCGAGCTGCCGGATGCGCTGGTCGGCGAAGCGCAGCGCGAGCAGCGCCCGCTCCGGATTGCCGGCGAGCTGAAGCTGCGCGTTCGCGATCTGCAGGTAGTACTCGGCCTCGGCGAGCAGCCAGGCGTCGCGGGCCCCGGCCGAGATGCCCTGCAGCGCCGCCACCGCGCTCTCCAGGCTGGACAGGCGGCCGGGTACGGAGGCCAGGCGATCCCCGGTTTGGGCAAGCTGCGACTCCAGCGCCGCGAGGTCCCTCGCCCGCGCAGCACCCGCCGAGTCGAGTTCGCCGACGCGCTCCCGGAGACCGCCGAGCGAGCCCTGCACGTCCTCGAGCGCGCCGGCCAGCCGCTCGATGTCAGCGGCGTTCCCGGCCGCCGTGCTGCCGCTGTCGCGGCTCGCCCACCACAGGTAACCCGTGGCGGCCAGCGATACCGCCGCCAGCAGGAGGGCGAGGAGCGCGACCGGGCCTATGCCGCGGCGAGCGGGTGCCGGCGGCGGCGCGTCATTCCCTGGCCCCGGTGAAGCGTCCTCCGGCCCCGGCGCGTCATCCCCCGGCGCCGGTGCAGCGTCCTCCGGCCCCGGCGCGGCATCCTCCCCGGCGGGTGCGTCGTCCCCGGGCCCGGGTTCGCCCCCGTCCACCGTTACGATCGGCGCCGCGGCTGCCGGCGAGTCCGTGCCCGGCCCCGGACGCGGGTCCTCAGGGTCGTTGGTCTTTTCGTTCATGTCCGATTTCCGGTGGCCGGTCAGGGGCGCACGCGATCAGCGCGCGCAGCATGTCCGCGGGCAGCGGCCCGGGAGCTAGCGTCGCGCGAACAGCAGGAACCTGGTCAGCGGCCGTTTGTATCACACGTTTGCTGGGGGTCACCAGTCGCGCTGCCGGCAGCGCATCGCGGCAGTAAGGGGGCAGCGCCGTGAGCAGGTTGTCCAGCGTTTCGACGCTCATGACGGTGACGATGTCGATGGCACCGTCGCGCCACAGGCGCTCCAGCTCGTCCAGTTCAGCCTGTGAATGGCGTGCCGGCAGCCGGCGGTAGACCGAGAGGTAATCGACGGTGGCGCCGCGCTCCCTGAGCGTGGCGGCGAGGAGCTCGCGTCCGCGATCGCCGCGCACGATGCGTACGACGCGGCCGCGGACGTCCTTGAGCTCCGGCTGCTCCAGCAGGGCCTCGCTGTCGAAGCCGCCCGGTGCGCAGATCTCCGGCTCCCGGCCGCGGGCGCGCAGCGCGGACGCCGTCGCCGGGCCGATCGCCGCCAGGCGGCTGCCGGGCGCGGCCGCCTCGAAGCCGAACTCGACGGCGTTCGGACTGGCAAAGAAAACGATGTCCGCCGCGGGCAGTGCCGAGAGCTCCCGTTCCACGATTGCCGGCTCGCGGCCCTGGATCTCCAGCGCCGGGAAGCGGACGGCCATTCCGCCGGCGCGCTCGATCGCGTCCGCGAGCCCGCCGGCCTGGCCGGCGGGACGCGTGACGAGCACGCCGCAGCCGGCGAGGGGCCGGTCCGGCATCAGGTCCCGCCCAGCAGGTCGGCCGCGCCCTGCGCGAGCAGGGCATCGGCGACCTCGCGACCGAGTTTCTCGGCGTCGTCCGGGGCACCGGCCGCGCGGGCCCGCAGGATGCGTTTGCCGTCCTCCGACGCCACCAGCGCGCGCAGCGCAAGCTCGCCGGCGTCCATCACGGCGAAGCTCGCGAGCGGCGCCTCGCAGCTCGCCTGCAGGTGCCGCGCCACGGCGCGCTCGGCAAGCGTCGTCTGCCGGGTCGGTGCGTCCTCGAGCGCGGCGAGCAGCGCTCGCAGCTCGTCGTTACCGTCGAGGCACTCGATCCCGATGACCCCTTGCGCGTTGGCAGGCAGCAGGCGCTCGGGCGTGAACCGTTCGCCGATGCGATGGTCGAGTCCCAGGCGTTCGAGCCCGGCGCAGGCGAGCACGATGGCATCGAATTCGCGCCGGTCGAGCTTCCGCAGGCGTGTATTCACGTTGCCCCGCAGCGGCTGCAGGACGAGATCGGGGCGCAGCGCCCTGAGCTGCGCCTGCCGGCGCAGGCTGGAGCTGCCAATCACGGCGCCCGCCGCGAGGTCGTCGAGCCCGCGCCCGTCGGCGGTGACGAGGGCGTCGAAGGGATTGCCGCGCTCGAGCACCGCCGCGATCGTGAAGCCCTCCGGCATCTCGGCCGGCACGTCTTTCATCGAATGGACGGCGATGTCGGCGGCGCCCTCCTGCATGGCGACCTCCAGCTCCTTGATGAACAATCCCTTGCCGCCGATCTTCGCAAGGCTCACGTCGAGCGAACGGTCGCCGCGGGTGGTCAGGGGTACGAGCTCGACGCCGTCGACCGCCGCGAGCTCACGCAGGCGTGCCGCGACATGGTTCGCCTGCCACAGCGCCAGCTCGCTCTTCCTGGTTGCGATACGGATCTTCATGACACCAGGCGCCGGCGGACTTCCGCAAGGTGGCGGCGGCTGATGACGAGCGCATCGCCCAAGGATTGCCCGTTGCCTGAACGAAGCCTGACTTCCATGCGGCCGTCTTCGGTCCTGCGCAGGGATTCTATCCTCTCGAGCGCGACCAGCGCGCCCCGGTGAATGCGCACGAAGCGGTCGGCAAACTCCTCCTCCAGCGTCTTCAGCGAATCGTCGAGCAGGTCCTCGCCGCCCCGGTGAATGACGCGCACGTACTTCTGGTCGGCGAGGAAACAGTCGATGTCGGCGACGGGGATGAGCTTCAGCTCGCCGCGCGCTCGCGCGCAGACGTGCCGGCGGCCCTCCGCGCCCGAAGCATCGATAGCTTCGCTGAGGCGCCCGCTGCTCAGGCGCGCCGCCTGTTCGAGCGCGCGCTCGAGCCGTTCGCGGCGTACCGGCTTCAGCACGTAACCGATCGCCTGTGCGTCGAACGCTTCAATCGCGTACTCGTCGTACGCCGTGGTGAACACGACAGCGGGCGGATGTTCCAGCGCGTTCAGGTGATGGGCCGTTTCGATGCCGCTGATGCCCGGCATGCTGATATCGAGCAGCACGACGTCCGGGACGAGCTTCGCGGAGAGGTCCAGCGCCTCGCGACCGTTCTGCGCTTCGCCGACGACCGTGTGGCGGCCGTCCTCCTCCAGGAGCTGGCGCAGCCGCGCGCGCGCCGGCGGCTCGTCATCGACGATCAGGACGTTCATACCTGCACTAGCCTTCATCGAGCGGAAACTCCAGCCGTACCGTGAAGCTCCCCGCGTTTTCCTCGGTGTTCACGCCGCCGCGGGCGCCGTAGGCAAGCTCGAAGCGCTGCCGGATGTTAGACAGCGCCATCTGGTTGCCCGCGCGCCGTCGCGTATCGCCGCCCGCCACCGGGTTTTTGATCTCAATCCGCAGCCTTCCGTTCTCCTGCGCGCCCACGACCGTTACTTCACCGCCCTCGGGCACCAGCTCGATGCCGTGATAAATCGCATTTTCGATCAGCGGCTGCAGCGTGAGGCTTGGCAGCAAGGCATGCATCGGCAGGTTACCGATATCCCACGTGATGCGCAGCCGCTCCCCGAGGCGGAGTTTTTCGATCCGCTGGTAGATCGCGGCGATCTCGAGCTCTTCCTTCAGCGTCGCGCGGTCCCTCGCCGCGCCGAGGTTCGCGCGCATCAAATCGGCGAGATCCTCGACCGCTTCCTCGGCGCGCGCCGGGTCGCTGCGGGTCAGCGAGGCGATCGTGTTCATGCTGTTGAAAAGGAAATGCGGCCGGATCAGCGCCTGCAGCGCGCTGACCCGCGATTGTGCCTCGAGCGCGACGCTGCGCTGCCATTCGCTCGAGACGTAGAGATAACGCATCGCGAGCGCGATGACGATCGAGCTGATCGCGAGCGTTCGCAGCAAAAACGCGAGGTGCGTGCCCTTGATCACCGGGGTCTCGCTGAAACGCGCCGTCACCTGCCACGCGGCTTCCGACAACAGCAGGCACAGGCCTACGAGAAGCAGGAAGCTGATCACGAACGCCTTCGCCTTGCCGAGTCTCGAGACCCGCCCGCGCATCCGGCAGAGCACCGCGGAGGCGAGGAGGGCAAACCAGATGGCATACAGCGACATTTCTGCCAGCTCGACGAGGAAGAGCCCCGGCGCGGGCGCGGCGGCCAGCGTCAGGACGATGGCCACCAGCTCGGAGACGAGCACGAACACGAAGATCGTGCCGGCGGCGCAGAAATCGGGAAGGTAGGCCTGTGATTCCGGATCGACAGCAGCGGTGGCTCTGGCCAAAGCTCGTCCTGGTCGTGAAAAGACGCCGCAATTGTAGCGCGCCCACTGTAGGAGCGCGCATTGCGCGCGATACCCCGGCGGCTGGACGACTGCCGCTGGTGCTTTCTGCAAGCACGGTTGATCGCGCGCGATGCGCGCTCCTACCTGTCAGCGCGTGAGGCGCTTGATCGCATGCCATCAAGCACCGCTGATCGCGCGCGATGCGCGCTCCTACGGGGGGCTGCAGTACTCCAGGACTTTTTCCTGGACGTCCGCGCGGGCCGCCATGGTTTCCTGTTCGTCGAGGTAGACGCGCTCGCCGTTCTCGTCCTCGCGGTAGAGGCGGCGCGAGGTCAGGAATTTCTGCAGCCGCTCCTTGAACATCGTGCACTTTTCGGCGCGGTCGCGCTTCCTCGCCTGGATTTCCTCCTCCGTGAGGCCTTCGGCCGCGGGAGCCTGTTCAGCGGCGGCGGCCGCGGCGTTCATGCGGGCCTCGACCCGGGCCTGGACCTGGGCGGGATCGGTCGGGTTCGAATTGATGTGCACGACTTCGACGGGGGCATCGCCGGCCGGGCGGTCGCCGAAGTGAACGACGCCGCTGTCGTCGACCCACTTGTAAATGTCGCTCGCGAGGACGGCCGCCGGCACCGTAAGGGCCAGCGCAAGGAGGGCGGCCGTTGCGCGTCGACACTTCATCACCGTGCATTAGAGCACGCCGGCCGCCGGGATGGTGTGATGGTGGTCACAGGCGCCCGTGCACCTCACGGCGCCGCAAATCCGGGTATCCGGGCCGGATTGGCCGCTGGCAGCAGGTCGTCCGCCCAGGTATTACAATGGCTTCATGAGTAACGAATCGATCGACAGGCTGGCGCGGCGGCTGGCCGAATCCGTGCCGGAGAACATTCGCGCGATGCGCGCGGACCTGGAGCAGAACTTCCGGTCCGTGCTGCGCTCGAGCCTCTCGAGGCTGGACCTCGTCACCCGGGAGGAATTCGAGGTGCAGGAAGCGGTGCTCGCGCGAACGCGGCAGCAGTGCGATGCGATGGAGGCACGCGTGCAGGCGCTGGAGGCGCAGCTCGAAGGCGCGGACGCGGCCGGGCCCGCAAGACCGGCGAAGAAGAAGACCGCGAAGAAAGCGAAGAAGAAGACTCTTTAAGATTCCACGACGGCCACGGAGGGCCGATGGGCGACGCCGCAAAACCCGCGGAAGCCGGAGCCGTCGCGCCGACCGGGGTGCCGCCTGCCCGGCTCTCGATCCTGAAGAGCCGGGCGCAGGTCGGCGTGCTGGCGCCGCCGGTCACGATCGAGGTGCTCCTGTCGGGCGGCCTGCCGCACTTCTCGATGGTCGGCATGCCGGAGACGGCGGTGCGCGAGAGCAAGGACCGCGTGCGCGGCGCGATCCTGAGCTCCGGCTTCGAGTTTCCCGACGGGCGTATCACGGTGAGCCTCGCACCGGCCGACATGCCCAAGGCCGGCGGCCGATTCGATCTCGCGATTGCGCTCGGCATCCTCGCCGCTTCAACCGACTCCGGCGTAGAGCAGGACGCGCTGGCCGGGCTGGAGTTTTACGGCGAGCTCGGGCTTAACGGGGAGCTGCGGGCGATCCCGGGCGCCCTGCCGGCCGCGCTCAAAGCCGCCGAGGCCGGTCATACCGTCGTGGTGCCGGCGGCAAACGGCGCCGAAGCCGCGCTTTCCCCGGCGCGGGTATTCGTCGCCGGAACCCTGCAGGAGGTGACCGGGCACCTGCTCGGCTACCGGGAACTGGCGCAGCAACCGAACGGCGCGCCACCCGTCGCGGAGATCCGGGGTCCCGATCTCGCGGACGTGCGCGGCCAGTCGGCTGCCAAGCGGGCGCTGGAGATTGCCGCCGCCGGCGAGCACAACCTCCTGTATACCGGCCCGCCCGGCACCGGCAAGAGCATGCTGGCGCGGCGGTTGCCGGGCATCCTGCCGCCGATGAGCGAGGCCGAGGCGCTGGAGACGGCCGCCGTCGATTCCATTGTCGGCCGCGGGCTGGCCCTCGAACGCTGGCGGCAGCGCCCGTTTCGCTGCCCTCATCACACGGCTTCTGCCGCGGCATTGGTCGGGGGCGGCTCCGATCCTCGTCCGGGCGAGATTTCACTCGCGCACAACGGGGTGCTGTTCCTCGACGAGCTGCCGGAGTTCAGCCGTCACGTGCTGGAGGTGCTGCGCGAGCCGCTCGAAACCGGCTGGATCACGATTTCCCGCGCGGGGCGGCAATCCGATTTCCCGGCCCGCTTCCAGCTGGTGGCCGCGATGAATCCCTGTCCCTGCGGTTATCTCGGCGACGCCGCCGGCGATTGCCGCTGCAGCGCGGAGCGGGTGCAGGGCTACCGCGGCCGGATATCGGGCCCGCTGGTCGACCGCATCGACATCCACCTGCCGGTGCGCCGGGTCCCGGTTGAAGCGATGCGGGCGGCATCGGACGCTGAATCGACCGCCGCCGTGCGCGACCGCGTCTGCCCCGCACGCGAGCGGCAGCGTGACCGAAACGGCACTTCGAACGCCCGCCTGGAAGGAGACCTGCTGGAAGCCGCGTGCCGGCTCACCCCGCCCGGCTGGGCGGTACTGGAGCGGGCGGTGGAACGCTTCGCCCTGTCGGCGCGCGCGCACCAGCGCGTGCGCCGCGTTGCGCGAACCATTGCCGATTTAGCGGGCAGCGACGCCATCGAGGTCGAGCACGTGGCCGAAGCCCTGTCGCTGCGCCTGCCGGGAAAGGACCTGTAGGAGCGCGCACCGCGCGCGATATCCGGTGGCTGGACGACTGCCGCCGGTGCTTTTCTGCAAGCACGGCCGATCGCGCGCGATGCGCGCTCCTACGGTGCCGGATGCGGCATCGCGCGCTGCGCGCTGCCACTAGAGGTCGGAGGTCATGTACTCGACAGCGGCCGCGACTTCCTCGTCGGACAGGTCCATGCGACCGCCCTTTGGCGGCATGAACCCGGTGGAGCCCTGGTAGCCCTCGATCGCGTGCCTGATGAGCACGTCCATGCCCTGTTCGACGCGCGAGCTCCACGCCTGCGCGTCACCGAACGCCGGCGCGCCGCCGATGCCGGTGCCGTGGCAGGCGATGCAGGCTTCGTTATAAACCTGCGGCCCGGACATTGCCGCCGCCACCGGTTCGGGAGCGTCCACCGCCGCGACCTGCGGACCGGCGTCCGTGAGGTCGTCGCCGGGCAGGTACACGTCGCCGAACGGCGCGATCCGCTTGTTTGCCGCCTCGATGTATACTGCGGCGTGCTCCTGGAAGTCGCCGCGCACCGTATCGTTCAACTTCATCGCGAGCACCAGGAATCCGAGGCAAACGGCGGCCAGTCCGCCGATCACCAGTGAGTACATGTCAAAAAATTTCTGGTCTCGCCTCAAGAGTCTTGCTCCGGTCTCGCATCGGCCCACGCCGAAAACGCTGAATTATATATCAAGCGGCGCCGTTGTTCGCTTGGTCCGGCGGCACCGGCTGCGGTGTCGCGTCGCCCCCGGCCGTTTTGGACTATAGAATGGCGGCGGCCAACGTCACATGCAGCCCCGGCAGGAGCCCGTCTCGCGGGCACCCGCCGGGCAACGGGAAGCCCAGGATGCAAAAAACAAGACAGGCTTTGCTCGCGATGCTCCTCGCCGGCCTGTGCGCCGCCGGCTGCGAACCGTCTCAGTCGCCGGGTGGAAGATCGATCGAGCCGGCGGATCTCATCCTCCGCGGCGGCAAGATCGTCACCGTCGACCCCGCCTTGGGTACGGCGGAAGCGCTTGCCGTCGAGGGCTTTCGTATCGCCGCCGTCGGCAGCAACGATGACATCGCACGCTACATCGGACCTCACACCCGCGTCATCGAGCTCGAGGGCCGCTTCGTGATGCCGGGCTTCATCGAGGGCCACGGGCATTTCATGGCCCTCGGGCGCTCGAAGCAGATCCTCGACCTGTCCGCGGCGAAGAACTGGGACGAGATCGTTCGCGCGGTGGCGGCGGCGGCGGACAAGGCCAAAGCGGGCGAGTGGATTTTCGGCCGCGGCTGGCACCAGGACAAGTGGGACAGCGTGCCGGTGGACGCCGTCGACGGTGTGCCGCGTAACGACAGCCTGAGCCGCGTCTCGCCGGACAACCCGGTGCTGCTCGAGCATGCGAGCGGCCACGCCGCGTTCGCCAACGACGCGGCGTTGGCGGCCGCCTTCGTCGACGAGGACACGGCGGACCCGGCCGGCGGCACGATCGTGCGCGCGCCGGACGGCGAAGCGACCGGGCTTTTGCGCGAGACGGCGCAAGACCTGCTGAGCGAGGCCGTCGACCGGTATGAAGGCCGCTTGTCGCCGGCAGAGCAGGAGCGGCTCGCGCGCGAGCGCGTGGCATTGGCCGGCGAGGAGGCGCTCCGCTTCGGCGTCACCTCGTTTCACGACGCCGGTGAGTCCTTCGAAACGATCGATTTCTATCACAAGCTCGAGGCGGAGGGCGGCCTTCCCGTCCGGCTCTACGTCATGGTCCGGGGTGAGTCGAACGACGCCATG
The DNA here is from genome assembly GCA_964424805.1 of uncultured Woeseiaceae bacterium. Taxonomy (GTDB): domain Bacteria; phylum Pseudomonadota; class Gammaproteobacteria; order Steroidobacterales; family Woeseiaceae; genus IDS-8. The sequence goes on along the minus strand of CAYRKH010000043.1, from coordinate 11,120 downwards.
GACGACTTGCTGCCGCACTATCGCATGACGGCCGAGGGCAACGACTTCCTGACCGTTCGCTCCATCAAGCGGCAGATCGACGGGGCGCTCGGTTCGCACGGCGCCTGGCTGCTCGAGCCGTACGTCGACCTGCCGGACAGCACCGGGCTGGTGCTTGAACCGGTGGCGGAGGTCGAGCGCACGGCGGAGATCGCGGCCAGGCACGGCTTCCAGGTCAACACGCATGCCATCGGCACGCGCGCCAACCGCGAGGTGCTGGATATCTACGAGCGGGTGTGGGATCGGGCCGGCGTCGACGGCGCCCCCCTGCGCTGGCGCATCGAGCACGCGCAGCACCTGCATCCCGACGACGTGCCGCGATTCGCAGGGCTCGGCGTGATCGCGGCCATGCAGGGCGTGCACGCGACCTCGGACGGCCCGTGGATCCCGACGCGGCTGGGCGAGGAGCGCGGCGGCGAGACGTCGTACGTCTGGCGTGACCTGCTGGACGCGGGCGCGCTCATCGGTAACGGCACCGACGTGCCGGTCGAGCGCATCGACCCCATCGCCTCCTTTTATTCGACCGTCTCGCGCATGACCTCGACGGGTAAACGCTTTCACCCGGAGCAGGCGATGACGCGCGAGGAGGCGCTCGCGAGTTACACCATCAACAATGCGTACGCAGCGTTCGAGGAGGACATCAAGGGCACGCTCACGCCCGGCAAGTTCGCCGATATCATCGTGCTTTCACAGGACATCCTGGCGATCCCCGAAGAGCGAATCCCGGAAACGCAGGTCGACCTGACGATCGTTGGCGGCAAAATCCGCTACCAACGCCAGTAGGAGCGCGCACCGCGCGCGATGCCACGGTCATGACCCTTGTCCCGGCATCGCTATGCGCCACGACGCTTCTCGCCTGCGCCGCCGCCGCCAACGCCGCCGGAAATGACTGGCCCCACTACGGCCGCGACGCCGGCGGCAGCCGCTATTCCCCGCTTAGCCAGATCAACGCCTCCAACCTCGGGCGCCTCGAGATCGCCTGGCAATTCCGCACCGGCGAGCTCGGCCAGGGCGCGGATGACGCGGATTCGCTCACCTTCGAGGCAACACCCGTGCTGTGGAACGGCGCGCTGTATTTCAGCACCGCGTTCGGCACGGCGTTCGCGATCGATGCGGCTTCGGGCAAAGAGCTCTGGCATTTCGATGCCGCCCTACCGCGCGACATCAGCTATGCGGAAGTGGCTTCACGCGGCGTCAGCGTCTGGGACGATCCGGCGCGCGATGAGAACGCCTTGTGCGGTGCCCGCGTCTATCTCGGCACCATCACGGGTCTCCTGTACGCCATCGACGCAGCAACCGGCGAGCTTTGCGCCGATTTCGGTCACGACGGCTTCGTCGACCTGCGCCGCGACGTGCGCCCGCGCGGGCTCGGCGAGTACACCATCACCTCACCGCCCGCGATCGCCGGCGACCGCGTGATCGTCGGCTCCGCGATCGGCGACAACGGCAGCATCCGCGTGGAACGCGGGATCGTGCGCGCGCTCGACGCCCGCAGCGGCGAAGTGCTGTGGAGCTGGGACCCGATTCCGCGCGACGCGGGCGATCCGGCGTACGCGACCTGGGAGACGGGTGCGGAGGTAACCGGCGGCGCCAATGCCTGGCCGCCGCTGTCCGTCGACGTGGAGCACGGGTTGGTGTACGTGCCGACCGGCGCGCCGGCGCCGGACTTCTACGGCGGCGAGCGAGGCGGCGACAACGTCTACGCCAATTCCCTCGTCGCGCTGTCGGTGCAGACGGGCGAGATCGCGTGGTACCGGCAGCTCGTGCACCACGACCTGTGGGACTTCGACCTGCCCGCACAACCGATGCTGGTCGACCTGGTGAAGGACGGGCGGCAGTACGAGGCCGTCGTGCAGGCAACGAAGATGGGGATGGTGTTCGTGTTCGATCGCCTGACCGGCGAACCCGTCTGGCCGATCGAGGAGCGCCCCGTGCCGCAGGGCGGCGTCGCGGGCGAACGGCTGTCGCCGACGCAGCCGTTCTCGTCGCTGCCGACGCTGGTAAGCCACGCGCCGGTCACCGAAGACGACGCGTACGGGCTCTTCTGGTTCGACAAGCGCGGCTGCCGCAAGAAGATTGCGGCACTCCGCTCGGACGGCATCTACACGCCGCCCACGGTCGGCGGCACGTTGATGAGCCCCGGCTATGCCGGCGGCTCGAACTGGGGCGGCCTCGCCTGGGACCCGCAATCTCAGCTCGCGGTCGCGACGGTGCTCGAGCTGCCGACGTGGGCCCGGGTGACGCCGCGCGAGGAAGCGCAGGCGCTCATGGCGCGCGGCGAGTTCGACCGGACCGGCTACACGGGAATGGAAGGCACGCCCTACGTCCTTAGCCGCGGCACGCTCCTGTCCGCCATCGGCATGCCCTGCACGAAGCCGCCCTGGGGCAAGCTGGTCGCCCTCGACCTGGGCACCGGTGAGATCGCGTGGCAGCGGCCGGTCGGCACGATCCAGGATATTGCGCCGGCGCTCGTGCCGAACCTGGAGCTCGGCGTGCCGCTGATCGGCGGCGCCATCGTCACCGGCTCCGGGCTGGTTCTCGTCGCTGCCAGTTTCGACAACTACCTGCGCGCCTTCGACCTCGAAACCGGCGAAGAACTGTGGAAAGGCCGCCTGCCCGCCGGCGGCCAGGCAACGCCGATGACCTACGCCGTCGACGGCCGGCAGTACGTCGTCATCGCCGCGGGCGGCCACGGCAACGCCGGCACGACGCGCGGGGATTACGTGGTGGCGTTTGCGCTGGGGAATAGCCCGTGAAGTGACCTCTGGCGGCTCAAGCCGGAGTATCAGTCGAGTGGTGCCCTCCTTCCTCGCGGGTAACCGAATACCCTGGTCGTCGATGGCATAGCGGCGTCGGCACCGAGCTGGATGACTTGCTGAAGACGCGGTCCTGAAGCTGACGTACCACTTCTGGCGTTTAGATGTATTGACCTCACGGTCAATAGACCTATGAAATATGTTATTTGACATATGTAATAGGTCAACAGTGCTGCGCGATATCTTCGGAAGCGTCAATCGGGAACGCGTACTTGTCTACCTGGCAGCGCGCGACCGAGGTTATGCTCGCGAAATCGCGCGGTTCTTCAATGCGCCGCTCGATCCGATACAAAAGGCTCTGGATAGTCTGGAACGCTCCGGTGTACTCGTCAGTCGAGTCGTCGGCAGGACGCGAGAATACGAGTTCAATCCGCGCTATGTGTTAAGGAACGAACTGCGAGCATTACTTGACAAGGCCATTGCGCTTTACCCCGCGACTCTGCGGGACGAGCTGCTAGTGGCCCGCACAAGGCCGCGACGCAAAGGCAAGCCGTTATGAAGCGCATCGTCACGCATCAGAGCAAGCTGCGCTCGTTGCTCGTTCGCAGCCCGTCGATTTGAACGACATCAGGTGCTGGTCGCAAGCTGAGGGCGAGACCGAGAAGTTGAAGGTATTTGAAGCAGTTCTCCGGGACGGCTAGATAGCGCTTGTGCGCAAACCGGTCTGCCAAGCCTGCTTCCGTTATTTCAATGTTCTCTGCCGACTTCGGCGAGGATTTCCGCCAGCCGTGCCGCGTCTATGTTTCCGCCGGAAACGACAGCGGCGACATTTTGACCGCCGCACCTCGGCGATAACGCTGCTGCCAATGCCGTCGCCCCCGCGCCTTCGGCGACCAGGTGGCTTTGCATCGCGAGCGCCCGCACCGCGACACGGATGTCCGCGATGGGGACGACGATGACGTCGTCGACCAGCTCGGCAAGCAACGGCCACATCTCCTCCAGCACGGATCCGGACCCGATGCCGTCAACGAAGGAAGCTGTCCGCTCCACGGGCACCGGATGACCGGCCGCAAAGGCGGCGGCCAGTGGCGTCGACGTCTCCGCCTCGCAGGCGACGATGCGCACGTCGAGCCCGAGCGTCCGCAACGCGAGCGCGATCCCCGACACCAGGCCGCCGCCGCCGAACGGCACCACGACCGTGTCGACGTCCGGCCAGTCCTCGGCCAGCTCGAGGCCGATCGTGCCATTGCCGAGCACGACGCCGCGCTCGGCGACCGGATGAATGAATGCGCCGTCGTCCGCGCCGGTATCGCGGGTGGACAGGATCTGCCACCAGCGGTCGAACGGGTGCTGGATCACATCGGCGCCCAGGTCGCGCATGGCAGCCAGCTTTACCCCGGCCGCCGTGTCGGTCGAGTGCACCGTGACCGGCAGCCCGCGCCGGCGGGCAGCGAGAGTCAGTCCCTGGGCGAAGTTGCCGGCGCTCCCGGTGGCGATGGCACGAGGTTCCCCCTCCAGCATGGCTATCGCGCAGGCGCCGCTCCGGATCTTGAACGAGCCCAGCGGCTGGAGGTTTTCGCATTTCAGCCGGATGGAGCGGCCGTTCGCGGACGGAAAGGCCACGAGCGGCGTGCGTATGGCGTCGGCCGCGACGTGCGCCGCCGCCTGCCTGAAATCGGCAAGGGTGGCCCCGAAGAGGCTGTCGGCAAGGGTACCGTTGGTCATGTTCCCGCCTCTCGTGAGTTTCCGGCCCGGGCCGCCGACGGTCCATTCTATAGCCTCGTCCGTCGAAAACCGGCGCCCCGCGGACGCGAAATCCGATACACTTAAATACACACGGTGGCGCCCGTAGCTCAGCTGGATAGAGTACTGCCCTCCGAAGGCAGGGGTCACAAGTTCGAATCTTGTCGGGCGCGCCATTTAATCAATAACTTGTGCTGCTCGTCGCCTGCATCAGCCCCGGTGCATCCCGCGCGGCTTGTACGAACCCGTTTCCCGGGACAGCTCCGCTCCAGGCCGACACGGCAGCCCGTCATGTATGAAAGGGGCCGGCCGGTTCCGGCATACCGGCGAACTCCGAATCTCCCCGACGACATCGGTCCTGTGGAAGCCACTCGAGAGGCGTATGCCGACGCCCGTGACTGAAAAAGCGAACGCAAGGAAAAGTTACAACAGCTTGTAAAAACTCCGTCCTGACACGAGCCATGCATCAGCAGGAAACGCCTGATGGCTGGCCTGGTTATTGCGCCTCGGGTGAGCCCACCTCGTCTTAAGGGACAATGACCCCATCGCGACCCTGAACTGGTGGGTTCCACCAGGAAAGCTTTGTGACAGACAAGCCCGATTTGTGTGTTGGAACGAAGGTGACTTCGAGATCGACTCGGAGGAAGAGGATTCGTTGGCGCATCGCGGGGTGTAGCGGCCATGGTTCCGCCGGCCGATTCCCTTGGCCGGCCGTCAGTCGGGCTGCGTCTCCGCGCGTACCATCAGCACGGGAACGGGTGAGGAACGCAGAACCAGTTCGGCGTCACTACCCAGGGTAAGCCGGCGTAGGCCGCGCCGGCCGTGAGTGCCCATGACAATCAGGTCCGCGGACAGCTTCTTTGCGTGCTCGATGATGGCGCCGGCAGCGCCGTTGTCGTTTGCTTTCAGAAGTTCGGTAGTGAAGGGTACGTTGTGCTCGCGCACCACGGCCGCCGCATCGGCAAGTACTTTCTCGCCGCTGGCCCGCAAGGCTTCGGCGAGCGTCTGCCAGGCGACGGGCGCCGGTTGCATGGTGAGGACGAACTCGTCCACGACGTGAATGAGATCGAGTGTCGCCCCGGTGCTCTTCGCGAACTTGACCGCTTCCTCGAGTCCCCGAACGGACGCTGCGCTGCCGTCGACCGGAACGAGAATCCTTTGGTACACCACTGTGTCCTCCCAGTATGCGCATCCGTGATCATACCGCGCCTGTTACGGGGAATCGCACCACGGCGCCGAACGGGCGACGCCGGTGCGGACCGGACTTTCGCCGGCCGGACATCGCTTCAGCGAGAGGTTCTCCCCGAGAGCCGTCGGCGTTACCCTGCATCGAAGGGCTCATGTCGGAAATCCGGAGACGATCGATTGACTTCCTCCAGCCTGGTGCAGCATGGGGGCCGCTCGCGGGACGCGCCGCTCGACTCGGAACTGATCGCCGGGTTGCTGCGGCCGGAGGCCTGGTCGCACGCCGTAGAGCGGGTGGCGCTAGTCGAAACGCACATCTCCTGGGTGCTCCTGACGGGTGAGTTTGCTTACAAGGTCAAGAAGCCGGTCGAGCTCGCCTTTCTCGATTTCCGGGAGCTGGAGCGCCGCCGCTTTTTCTGTGAAGAAGAGGTGCGGCTGAACCGGTTCTGGGCGCCGGAGCTCTACCTCGACGTGGTGCCGATCGGCATGCGCGACGGCCGTCCGAAGGTCGGCGGCGACGGTCCCGCCGTCGAGTACGCGGTGCGCATGCGCCAGTTCGACCAGTCATTGCGCCTCGACAAGCAGCTTGAAGCGTACCAGCTCACCGGGGAGGACATGCGGCAGGTGGCAGAAGAAATTGCGGTGCGCCACCAGCGGGCCGATCGCGCCGGTCCGGCCCGGCAACTGCTGCTGGCGACGAAACGCCTCATGTGCGAGAACTTCGACGACCTGGCCGGCGAGATTCCCGACGAGCGGCTCGAGGCGCTGCGTCGCTGGACCGGGACTTCGCTCGGCGTGCACGAAGCAACATTGCGGGAACGCTGCCGCAGCGGGTTTTACCGCGAGTGCCACGGCGACCTGCACCTTGGCAACGTCGTGCGACTCGCGAGCGGTATCAAGGCGTTCGACTGCATCGAGTTCAGCGAGGAGCTGCGCCGGATCGACGTCGTGGCGGACTACGGATTCCTGGTGATGGACCTGGTCGCTCGCGGCAGGACGGACCTCGCCTACGCGTTCCTGAACCGGTACCTGGAAGTCGCCGGGGATTATGACGGCCTGACGTTGTTACGGCTGTATGTCGTGTATCGCTGTCTCGTGCGCGCCAAGGTGGCTGCAATCCGGCGCCGCGAAAGAAGTCCCGGCGAAAGTCGCGACGAAGATACCGCGACCGTCGACCACTACTGCGAGCTGGCACAGGTATGGACGGAGCCTCGCAAACCGGTTCTCGTTGCCATGAGCGGGCTTTCCGGTTCGGGCAAGACGTGGCTGTCGAGCCGCCTGATGACCGCGTTGCCCGCGTTTCGGCTGCGCTCCGACCTGGAACGCAAACGCATGTTCGGCCTCGAGGAGAAGGCCGACAGCCGCTCGGGCATCGAAAGCGGCATCTACAGCCGTGAAGCCGGGGAGGCCGTGTACACACACCTGTTCCGGGAGGCGCGCAAGATCCTGGCGGCCGGTTTCAACGTCATCCTGGATGCCGCCTTCCTCGATCTTGCACACCGCGAGCGGGCAAGGCGCCTGGCGGTGGATAGCGGTGCCGCATTTGCGATAGTCCAGGCATCGGCGCCGCCGGACGTGCTGGAGCAGCGCTTGAGTCGCCGCGCGGCCGCCGGCGGCGATGCCTCCGAGGCCGATCTCGAGGTTCTGCGCCACCAGGTGCGCACGAGTGAGCCGCTTACGGCGGACGAAGCGCCCTTTGCCATCACCGTGAGCACGGAGACCGAGGTCGACGTACCCCGCGTTGCCAAAAAGATCAAAGAGGCGAGCGGCGGGTAAGGACTCCCCATCACCGATCACCTCGTCGGAGCCGGCGCTGCGCACCCCTGGACGCGATCAAGCCGATCGGCTTTGCTGCTGCTGACGGCGGTCGCCGTACGGCTGGGTGTCGCGGTGAAGCCGGGGACCTACTCGTGGCGGCAGCTCGCCGGCGCCGCCTCACTGGCCGGGTGTACGCTTCGCCCGAGCAACTGGCGGTCGAAGCGTGGACCCGGCCGTCTTTCATCGCAGCCTGCGCCCTTCCGCGTCCCAGATCTCGACCGGCCCCAGATCCAGCGCGCGGATCGCGGGCTCAACCTTCTCGAGATCGCCGACCACGACCCAGGTGAGGGCATCGGGGCGGAGCATTTCTTTCGCGGTGCCGGTTATCGTCTCCGGACGCAATGCGGCGTACCGCTCGGGAAGGCTCACAAGGTAGTCGTAGGCGTGATCGAACCGGTCCGCATACTGCAGGTAGCCGACCAGGGCGTTGTTCGTTGCCAGGCGGCCCGGAAGCGCGAGCACCTGTCCCTTGATCATCAGGTCGACCTCGGCCCGGGTCGCCGGCCGGTCGGTTCGAAGCTCGCGCAGTTCACGCTCGATCTCCGCCATCGCCTCGGCGGTCTTGTCGGTCTGCACATTTGTCGCGACGGCGAACAGTTGCGGTCCGCGCGCATCGCTGATGTAGCTGCTCGCGCCATAGGTCCAGCCTTTGTCCTCGCGCAGGTTCATGTTGATCCGCGACGTGAAGTTGCCGCCCAGGACATCGTTCATCGCGCTGATCTCGAAATCGCGCACATCGAGCCCGGACGGCATCAGGTGCCCGACCCGGATGACCGACTGGATGGCTGCCGGCTTGTTCACCAGGACGACGCGGCTCGCCTGCCGGAAGGATAGCGCCTCGAGCGATTTTTCGACCATGGCACGGTCGGGAGCCTGCCAATCGCCGAGCGCCTCATTCAACGTGCTGACGAGGGCGTCGAGCGTCGTGTCGCCGGACGCGTAGATGACGGCATTGTCCGGCCGGATCCAGCTCTCGTGAAAGGCGATGACATCGTCGCGCGTGAAGGATTTGAGAGTCTCCGCCCGGCCGCTGAGCTCGACACCGTAAGCGTGGTCCTCGCCATAGAGGAGATGGGACAACGTTCGATCCGCGACTGACACCGGGTCGGCAAGCGACTGCGAAAGGTGCGAGAGGGCAAGCGCCCGGTCGCGCTCCAGGTCCTCCTGCCGAAACCCCGGATTCCGGATATAGTCCGCCCAGAGCGCGACGGACTCCGGCAACGCCCGGGTGAGTGCGGACAGCGCAAAACTGGTCGTGTCGGCGTCGTCATAGGCATGGATGCGGGCACCGAGCATCGCCTGCTCCTCGGCGAACGCCTGCGCCGTCAGCCTGCGCGTGCCTTCATCCATCAGTCCCAAAGTGAAGCCGGCTATTCCGCTCTTCATATACTGCTCGGCCGCGGAACCCGCATCGAAGACCATTGCGAGCTCGACGGTCGGCGTCCCCGGACGACGCGCGAACCCGACGCGGATGCCGTTGGCGAGCCGCGCCTCTTGCAGTGCGGGAAGGCGGAGGTCCGGGGAGGGCGCGAGCGAGGGCATCTCGGCGCGGTTCGCGGCGGCCGCCGCGACGCCATGCTCGCCGAAGGGGAGCACTGCCAGGCGGTACCATCCTTCGCCCAGCCATTCGGAGCTGACCGTCCGCACGTCTTCGGCGGTGGTCGCCGCGAAGCGGCGCTCATCATCGGCATAAGCGCCAGGATCATCGGCAAAGATCGCGCCATCGGAAAGCGCCATCGCCTTGACGTAGATGGACTCCATCGCCCGGACCATGTCCGCGTACGAGCTGGTCCTGGAGCGCTGGAGCTCCTCTTCGGTCGGTCCCTGTTCCTGGAACTCGCGCAGGACAGCGGCAATGGCGTTCTCCGCCTCCGCGCGCTCGACCCCGTCCTTGAGCCACACGTTGATCGAGAAGACGCCGGCTATGGCAAAGCTTTCATAGCTGGCCGACACCGTCGTCGCGATCTGCTTGCCATGCACCAGCGCCTGGTAGAGGCGCGACGTCTTGCCCCTCCCCAGCACATAGGCAGCCATCTTGAGCGCAGCCGCCTCCGGCGCGTCCCGGCCCGGCACCGCCCAGCTCCAGGAGATCGCCGTCTGCGGAACATTGTCGAGCATCACCTCGCTCTTGTTCGCGTCGATCTTCGGCACCCAGCGAGTGAGACGGCTCGTCGGCGAGCCGGCGGGGATGCCGCCGAAATAGTTCGTCACGAGGCGCTTCACCTCGTCCGTCGTGACGTCGCCCGATACGGCGACGACGGCATTCGCCGCGCCGTAATATTGCCGAAACCAGGATTTGACGTCCTCCAGGGTGGCGTTATTCAGGTCCTCCATCGAGCCGATGGTGGGATGATGGTAGGGATGCCCTTCGGGGAACAGCCCCGCCATCTTGAACCGGTACATCAGGCCGTAAGGCTGGTTCTCGCCAGTGCGTTTCTCGTTCTGGACCACGGAACGCTGCTCATCGAGCTTCGCCTGGGTAATGGCGCCGAGAAGATAGCCCATGCGATCGGATTCGAGCCAAAGCACGCGCTCGAGCCCGCCGGTCGGCACCACTTCGTAATAGAAGGTCTGGTCGAGCGACGTCGCTCCGTTGACGGCAGATGCGCCGATTTCCTGGAGCGGCGGGAAATAGTCCGCGTCGTAATTTTCCGAGCCGTTGAACATCAGGTGCTCGAACAGGTGAGCGAAGCCCGACTTGCCGCGGGGTTCGTTCATCGAGCCCACGTGATACCAGACGCTCACGGCGACCTTCGGTGCCTTGTGATCCTCGTGGACGATGACGCGCAGGCCGTTATCGAGGGTGAATTGCTCGTAGGGCACCAGCTCTTCGGCGCTCGCCGGCTGAGCGGTAATGCCGGCGACTGCCGTCGCTGCGAGAAGCAGAATCGTGAACTTCATACGAAATGTTTCCTTGTAGAAGGGGGCCCGGCAAGGCCGGAGGTCGTCAGAAAGTCGCGGCGACGCCCAGCTTGAATTCGCGGCCGCCAAGATAGGTCGCACGGGTATGGAAGAGCGGCGTTTGGCCTTCGCCGCCAAACGTCTGCATGACGTCGGGGTCGCCCGTGCCGTTGAGGAGATCCGAGGCTTCGAAATACAGGCGTAACTTCGCAAAGCTCGGCTCAAGGAAATACTCGGCCCGGAAATCCAGGGTCCGGAGTCCTTCGCTGTAGACACTGAGCCCGCGGGGCCGGAACGAGGCGAGCGAGCGCGACTGCGAGCTGTAGGCGAGCGTCGCGTCGATGCCGTGCTTGTTATAGGTCAGCGCCGCCGTGCCCGAATGTCTCGGCTGCTGCGTGAAAGGTACCGAGAAAAATTCGTACAGGTCCTCGCCGTCAGGCGCCCCGACCCAGGAGTAGCGCTCCGCGCGGGAGCTTTCGGTAAAAGTATAGTTGGCATAGATGCCGAGGCCGTTCCAGGCGCCCGGCAGGAACGTGAACTGCCGTTCGACATGCGCCTCGATGCCCCGGATCGAGGCCGTGTGCTCGCTGTTCGCCGGGCTTGTGCCGGTGATGAAGTAGTTGCCGGGATTCGCCGGGTCGAAAAAGGGCGGCCCCTGGAAATACGGATGCTCCGGGA
>CAYRKH010000042.1:0-26312 GCA_964424805.1 uncultured Woeseiaceae bacterium | reverse complement strand
TTTTATTCCGACGATTTCGGTCAAAAGGGGGTCAGTTTTCAACCGACGTTGACACGCGGTGAAGTACGCTTGTCGACCATCGACGAACTCGGTCTCAAGGAAGCCATCAAAGGATCGGTTAAGGGCCGCTGAGTCGCTGTTACCGGCATGTCGTAGTGGTATGGGCCTCTGCAGGCTCCGGTCACTTTCCTGCTAAACTTCCTCCTGGCCAGCCTTGGAAAAGTGCTGTCGCCTTCAGCTCAGTCAACTCCGCCCTTTACCAAATTCCTGCATCGAGACGCCACCCGGGTGGCGAGGTAGCCCTGAACATGCATTCAAGCAAAGCGATCGAAACGAGGCGTACACGGCCAGGCGCCGGCCATGAGCTTGCGCAACTGCTTCTCGTCGCCCCTGCCCTCGTGGCAATGGCGCCGGGCAGCGCCGCCGAGATCGACGTCTATGGCAGGCTCAACGTGACCCTGCAGAACTCCGACGAAGCAGCGGGAGAGCAGGTGGAACTGCAGAGCAACTCCTCCCGGGTCGGCGTGAAAGGCGAAGAAGCGCTCAACGGCGGCCTCAAAGTCATCTACCAGTTCGAGTGGCAGATCGATCCGGACGGCCAGTCCGGGGACGACAATATCTCTGCCCGCAACCAGTTTGTCGGGCTGGAAGGCGGCTTCGGTACCGTCAAGGTCGGCCGCCACGATACGGCACTCAAGGAGGCGCAGGGCGATTTCGACTTGTTCAACGACCTGGAGGGCGATATCAGCAAAAGCTTCAACGGCGAAAACCGGCTGAAGGACTATATCGGCTACACCACCCCGACCTTCGCCGACGCGTTCAGCGTCACTGTCAATTTCTTCCCGGGCGAGGACCCGGCCGGCGGGAACGACGGGGTGGCCGACGGAGCTTCCGTATCGCTCACGTACGAGACTGATCTCGTTTACGCGGCCGTTGCGCAGGATCGCGATCTCGAGGGCGAGGGCGTCGATACGACACGCGTCGTCGGTGGCTACACGCTCGGTCCCGCGCAGGTGATGCTCCTGTATCAGCGGACGGAGGTGGGCAACGTCGACGATGACGGCTTCGGCGCATCGGTCGCCTGGACGTTCGGCAAGAACACGGCGAAGCTGCAGTACCTGGATTCCGACATCTGGCGAACCGATCCGCAGGTCGATCCCCTCGACAACCTGCACGATTCGCTGCTTTCGGTCGGGCTCGATCATGCGCTCGGCGACGCCACCAGGCTGTTCGCCTTTTACACGTCGGGTGACATCGGCGGAACGAGCGAGAGCAACAACTATGCGGCCATCGGCATCGAGCACAAGTTCTGAACGCGCGTCCGGGACGCGGGCCAGGCGCAGGGACGATCGGGCCGGCGCCAGCCCACCGCAGGACAAGGAGTTATGTTGCGGCTTGGGCCATATGGTCTATCCTTGATGAAGGACCGGTTAGTGGTGCCGCATCAATGCCCATGGCGGAGCAGGCGATGACGGTGCCGGAGGCAGATGCGAAACATCATGGTTGCCGTACCCGCGCAAGCTTATCCACGCCCCCTTCATCCACTACACGCCATTTTTCTCGCCTTCCCGTTGCCGCTGTTCCTGGGGGCGCTGCTTAGCGATCTCGCCTACACGTCGACCTTCGAGATACAGTGGAGCAATTTCTCGCAGTGGCTGATCGCCGGCGGATTGCTCGTGGGCGCCTTCGCTCTCGTCTGGGGGCTGGTCGGCGCGCTTCGCAGCGGACCGGCAGCGAAATCACGATGGGTCATCTATTTCGTCGTGCTGCTCGCGATGTGGGTGCTCGGCTTCATCAATGCGCTCGTCCATGCCAAGGATGCCTGGGCGACCATGCCCGCCGGGCTCTACCTGTCCGTGATAGTGACACTCCTGGCGCTCGTTGCCGCGTGGATGGGTTACTCCGGGATGCTGCGGGCCGGGGAGGTAACGTGATGCGCTCGAGCCTTCTCCTGATCAGCGGCGCCCTGGCGATCCTTCTATCCGCCTGCAGCAGCGAGCCTCCGCCGCCGGAATACGGTCCCGATCCGCAGCTGCCGGAACCGCGCCGCGGCCTGCTTCCCAGCATGAATGTCTCACCGCCGGGCCCCTGGGGCGACCAGCTTCCGACCGTGCCGCAGGGATACCGCATAGCAGCCATTGCCACGGACCTGTCGGTGCCCCGCCAGACCCTGGTGCTCCCGAACGGCGACATCCTGGTCGCGGAGGGTTCAGGCGGCAGCGCCCCCGCGCTGCGTCCCAAGGACCTGGTCGCGAATTACATCAAGAGCCAGGGCAAGACCGACAGGGGCGGCGGCGATCGGCTGACCCTGCTGCGCGACGCCGACGGCGACGGCTCCTACGAACAGCAAGGCGTCTTTGCAGACAACCTGAATGCGCCGTACGGGCTCGCGTTGATCGACGACGCCCTTTACGTCGCCAACCAGGATGCGCTGGTGCGGTTCGATTACTCCGTCGGCCAGACGCGGGCGAGCGGAGCGCCGACGACGGTTACGTTACTGCCGTCGGCGATTAACCATCACTGGACGAAGGCAATGACGGCCGGGCCGGACGGCCGCTTCCTCTATGTCGGCATAGGGTCCAACAGCAACATCACCGAGCGCGGGATGGCCGCCGAGGTCGATCGGGCGGTGATCTGGCAGGTCAACGCGCAGACCGGCGCGCACAAGCAGTACGCCACCGGCGTTCGCAACCCTACCGCGCTCGCCATCCAGCCCGGGACAGGCCAGCTCTGGGCCGCGGTGAACGAGCGGGACGAGATCGGGCCCAACCTCGTCCCGGATTATTTGACCTCGATACGAGAGGGCGGCTTCTACGGCTGGCCCTACAGCTATTGGGGTCAGAACGTCGACGTGCGAGCGCAGCCGCAAGACCCGGAGAAAGTCGCTTCGGCCATTACCCCGGATTTCAGCCTCGGATCGCACGTCGCGGCGCTCGGCCTCGACTTCTCCAGCCCGGCAATGGGCGGGCCGTTCGCCGAGGGAGCGTTCGTCGGCGAGCACGGCAGCTGGAACCGCAGCGTGCCGGTCGGCTACAAGGTCGTTTTCGTTCCGTTCCGCAACGGCCGGCCCGCCGGCGACCCGGTCGATTTCGTTACCGGCTTCCTGTCCGACAGCGGCGAAGCCCGCGGCCGGCCCGTGGGCGTGACCGTGGACCCGCGCGGTGCGCTGATCGTCGCCGATGACCTGTCGAACACGGTCTGGAGGGTGACGCCAACCCAGGCCCGGGCTGCCACGGCGGTCCCACCGGGCGGCGATCGGGCTACCGAAAGCCGCTGACGCGCCGGGCTGCAGCACCCCGCGCGCATCGGGTCTCTTCCCTCCACCTGCGAGAAAGCTGGCTGTGCGACTACAATAGCCCGCCACGAAAGCACCCGGGATCCTCTTTTGAAAGACAACCGACTCCTTAGCGGGACCGTGCTGCGCGACCGCATTCTCGCCGATGTGGCCCGCGAGGTGGCCGCTGCGGCAAAGAACCATCCGCTCGGCCATCTCGTATCGATCAGCATCGGCGAGCAGCCGGAGGTAGCCGTCTACATCCGCAACCAGGCGCGAAGCGCGCGCCAGGCGGGCATCCCGTTTGAGCAGCAGGTGTGGCCGGAGGACCTGTCGCAGGAGGAAGCCAAGGCGCGCCTCGTCGCGATGAACGACGACCCCGGGGTGCTCGGCGTCATCCTGCAGCGGCCGGTGCCCGCGCAAATTCACGTCCGTTCGCTGCAGTCCGCAATCCACCCGCTGAAGGACGTCGAAGGCATGAACCCGGCGTCGATCGGCAACATCGTCTACAACGATCTCGCGCTGGCGCCTTGCACCGCGGCAGCCTCGGTCGAGCTGATCAAGGCGACCGGGCTGAACCTGCACGGCCTCGAGGTGGTGATGATCGGGCACTCGGAGATCGTCGGAAAGCCGGCTGCCTTCATGCTGATGGCGGAGGGCGCTACCGTGACCGTGTGTCATCACCTGACGCGTTCGGTCGCGGCGCACTCGCGGCGTGCCGACGCCGTGCTGGTTGCCGTCGGCAAGCCTCATTTCCTGAAGGCGGACATGGTGAAACCGGGCGCCGCCGTTATCGATATCGGTATCAATCACGCGCTGGACGAGCACGGGAACGACCGTATCGTCGGTGACGTCGACACGGAGAGCGTCAAGGAGATCGCAAGCTGGGTCACGCCGGTCCCGGGCGGAGTAGGGCCGGTAACCGTCGCGATGCTCATGCGCAACGCCGTCACGGCCCACAAGCGGCAGGTTGCCGCCGGCTGGCTCGTCTAAAAGAATAAAAAGATAAAAAGGTGTCAGGTTTATTTTTCAAGGAAAAATAAACCTGACACCTTTTTATCCCTTTTTATCTTTTAGACGGGCATTTCAGCCAGCAGGTTGCGCAGCAGGTCGGTGCTGTCGTCTTTTATGGCTTTACTGCGGACGTGGCTGAAGTACATCAGGATGCCGATATTCGAGTTCAGCAGCTGCTCTATCAGCCGCTGGTAATGATCGATATCGATGGTGACGAACTGGAGGATGTAATCCACTTCCCCGATCACGGCTTCGCAGCGGATCACCTGGGGTGTCCCGTTGATGCGTTCCTCGAAGCGCGAGAAATCACTGGCATGATGAGACTCGAGGCGAACCAGGGTGGTCACATGACAGAAACGCGCGATACGATCGTAATCGATCTCGGCCTGGTAGCGCCTGATATAACCCATCTCCTTGAGCTTGCGCATCCGTACCCAGCAAGGGCTGACGGATAACCCGATGTTCCTGGCGAGATCTCGTTTGCTGACACGGCCGTTCTGTTGCAGCTCGTTCAGTATTGCGATGTCGTAGCGGTCGAGCTTCATCTGCAGCTGCCATGCCGGGGAGCGAACCGCAATCTTATTCGATTCGCGCCCGTCAGGCATGGCAGTGCAGTCAAAACGCTACAGAACGCTTCGCACGGCTTCCTGGACGACGTCGGCGACATGATCGACTTCCGCCCTGGAAATGACCAAGGGCGGAGCGAAGCCGAGGATATCCCCGTGCGGCATCGCGCGCGAAATCACGCCCCGCTCGAGGCAGGCGGCGGCAAGTTTCGGACCGATGCGCTCCGAGGGATCGAACGGCTTCCTGGTCTCGCGATCCGCGACGAACTCGACCGCGGCGAGCATCCCGGCCCCACGAATCTCACCGACAAACGGATGGTCGGCGAGCCGCTCCGACAATGCCGCCAGGAGATAGGGCCCGACCTCCGCGACGTGCTCGATGATCCCCTCTTCCTCGATGACCTGCAGGTTGGCGAGGCCGGCCGCCGCGCAGGTTGGGTGGGCCGTGTAGGTGTACCCGTGCGTAAACGACCCGAAGCGGTCAGATCCCTGTTCGAGCACCTCCCAGACGGTGTCACTGACGACGGCACCGGAGAGCGGGAGATACGAGCTGGTGAGGCCCTTCGCGATCGTCATCAGGTCGGGCCGGATACCGTAGTAGTCACACCCGAAGGCAGTGCCCAAACGCCCGAAGCCGCAAACCACTTCATCGGCAATCAGCAGGACATCGTGCTTCTCTAGCACTTCCTGGATCAACTGCCAGTAACCTTCGGGCGGCGGAATGATACCGCCGGTGCCGAGCACGGGTTCGCCGATGAATGCGGCGACGGTATCGGGCCCTTCGGCGATAATCATCTCGTCCAGCTCGCGTGCGCACCTGGCAGCGAATTCCGGTTCCGACTCGTCGCCCTGCTTGCCCCAGTAGTAATGAGGCGTAGACGTATGCAAAACCGGCCGAATTGGCAGGTCGAAAGCCAAGTGATAGACCGGCAGGCCGGTCAGGCTGCCGGACATGACGGTCCCGCCGTGATAACCACGGTGCCGTGAGATGATTTTTTTCTTGCCCTGCCTGCCGAGCACGTTGTTGTAGTACCAGACGATCTTGACCAGGGTCTCGTTCGCGTCGGATCCCGACATGCCGTAGAAGATCCTGCTCATGTTCGGCGGAGCCATGGCGAGAATCTTTTCCGAGAGGCGGATGGCCGGTTCGCTCGACGTGGCGGCATAAGAGTGATAGTAGGCGAGCTTCTTTGCCTGCTCGTATATGGCATCGGCAATGTCGCGCCGGCCATACCCGACATTGACACAGTAAAGCCCACTGAAGGCGTCGATGTACTCGTTGCCCCGTTGGTCGTGAATTTTGACCCCCTTCCCGTCAACCATGATTCTCGGATCGCCGAGGTCTCCCGAGCCGAACTGGCGAAGGTTGGTGAACGGATGAATGATCGACGCACGATCAATGTCTTCGAGGGAAGGTGGCGTCGCTTGCGATTCCTGTGCGTGCATGTGCATGGCTATTCGTAACTCCAGCAAAAATATTTCAGTTCGGAAAACTCGTCGAGGCCGAAGCGTGATCCGTCCCGCCCGAGGCCAGACTGTTTGTATCCCCCAAATGGAATGGGCGCCCCCGTCATCTTCGGCGTGTTCAGCGCAACCATCCCGTACTCGAGCGCCTCGGCCGTCCTCCACGCCCGGGCGACGTCTTGCGTGTAAAGGTAGGCGGCGAGGCCGTAGATCGTATCGTTGGCCTTGGCGGCAATATCGGTGTCGTCGTCGAAGGGAATCAGCGGCGCTACGGGGCCGAACGTTTCTTCCCGATAAACCTGCATGGATTCGGTCACGTCGCCCAGCACCGTCGGGGAGTAGAACAGCGTTCCATGCGGCTCGTTGCCGCCTTCGTGCAAGAGCGTCGCGCCCCTGGCCAGCGCATCGGCAACGTGCTCATCGCACTTCGCCACCACGCCCGCGTGCGTAAGGGGGCCGATGTCGACTCCCTCGGTCCAACCCGGTCCCACCCGGAGGCCGGCTGTTGCTTCAGCGAAACGGGTCGAGAACGTGCGGTACACATCCCGGTGCACATAGATGCGGTTCGCCCCGAGGCAGTCCTGCCCGCCCGTCGTGTACTTGGCGCCGATGCAGCCGTCCACGGCTTTGTCGATGTCGGCGTCATCGAACACGATGAACGGCGCGTGTCCGCCCAGCTCGAGAGACACTTTCTTGATGGTGTCGGCCGATTGTTGCAGCAGCAAACGGCCCACTTCTGTAGACCCTGTGAACGTCAGCGCCCTCACGTCGGGGCTTCGGCAAAGGGCCGGAACGATCTGCCGGTTACTGCCCGTGAGCACCGAGAACACCCCGGGCGGCACGCCGGCCGCGGCGGCAAGCTCCGCCAGCGCGATCGAGGAGAACGGCGTGTGACTCGACGGCACGACGATCACGGGGCATCCGGCCGCCATCGCGGCTGCCGCTTTCCGGGTGACCATTGCAGAGGGGAAGTTCCACGGCGTTATTGCGGCAACGACACCGATCGGCTCGCGCATGACGAACAGCCTGCGATCAGGAAGGTGCGGCGGAACCAGGTCGCCGTACTGCCGTTTTCCTTCCTCGGCAAACCAGCGCACGAAGGAGCGCGCGTAGTCGATCTCTCCCCGCGACTCGGCAAGGGGCTTTCCCTGCTCGAGCGTCATCAGCATCGCCAGGGACTCCCGGTTTTCGGCCATCAGCGCATCCCACCGGTGCAGGATTTCGGCGCGCTCTTCTGCTCTCTTTGCCCGCCAGCGCGGCCATGCCGCAACAGCCGCATCGATTGCGCGGTCGACGTGTGCCGGTTCGAGCGCCGGCACCTGGCCAACGAGCGTGCCGTCTGCCGGGTTGGTCACCGCCGTCGCGTGTTCGGTGTCCGAGATCCACTCGCCTCCGATGAAAGCGGCCTCTCGAAGCAGCGGTGTCACGTTGCCCTGCGGCTGTCTGGATGTTAACGCCATAAAAGCTCCCGAATACCAATCGCCACACGCCGTAACCGCCAGGATTGTTGCAGCGAGAGGACGCCTTATCGAGGGCTCTGCACGAAGTAAGTTGTCCGGTTTGGTTCGCCGCTTCCAGGAAGAACAAACGTCTGCACACCGCAGGGTTAACAGAAAAAGTAACGCGTCTTACCGAGCCGCCGGCCGGCGCCCGTGCTGTCCTGCCGCACCAAATCAAGCCTGGGCCCTGGAAGAGGAGGGCTCAAAACAGATCGATCGTTGTGTTGGCGCCGCACCTCTGCTGGAATGCGCACATCCTGTCCGCCGATAAAGGAAGTCCCATGCTCCGGCTTGCTTTCCTGCACCGCGCCTTGCGGCATGCCTCTGCCGCCGTGATCCTTGTCATCCCCCTGGCGGCCCTCGCTGATGAAGGTATGTGGACCATCGACAACTTCCCCGCCGGCGTCGTCGCGGAAGAATATGACGTCCGGGTAACCGACGACTGGCTGCAATCCGCCCAGCTCTCGACCACGCGCCTGGAGAACGGCTGCACCGGCTCCTTTGCTTCGCCGAACGGCCTGATCCTGACCAACAATCACTGCACCTGGAGCTGCATCCGGAACCTGAGCTCCGATGAGCGCAACCTGTCCGACCTCGGTTTCTACGCCAGGACACAGGACGAAGAGCTACGCTGCCCCGGCCAGCAGGTGTCCGTGCTGGTCGATTACGAGGAGGTTACCGACGAGGTCGCCGCGGCCATCGCCGACCGGTCCGGACCGGAAGCAAACGAGGCGCGCAAGGCGGCCCTCACCCGGCTCGAATCGGCCTGCGAGGATGCCTCCGGCGGTGAGCGCCGATGCGAAGCGGTTTCGCTCTACAACGGCGGCCAGTACTTTATTTACGCATACAAGCGTTACGAGGATGTTCGGCTCGTATTCGCGCCGGAGCTCGGCATTGCCGCGTTTGGCGGCGACCCGGACAACTTCAACTTTCCCCGCTGGTGCCTGGACATGTCCTTCCTGCGCGCGTACGAGAACGGCAAGCCGGCAAAAACACCGACGTTCCTGGCGTGGCGCGGCGAAGGGCCGCAGGCGGGCGATCCCGTGTTCGTGGCCGGGCATCCCGGCACGACCTCGCGGCAGCTCACGATGGCGCAGCTCGAGCTGCTGCGAAACGTCGTGTACCCGATGTGGCTCATCCGCTACTCGGAGCTTCGCGGCCGCATGCTGGCATGGGGCGACACGAACGAGGCGGCGGCGCGAGCGGTGCAGCAACGCATCCTCGGCATCGAGAACGGCATCAAGGTGCGTCGCAACCAGCTGAAGGCGCTGCTGAACGACGAAATGATGGCGCAGAAGGCCGCCGACGAACGGCAGCTTCGCGAGGCCGTGATGGCCGATCCCGCGCTTGCGGCCCGCTACGGTGACGCGTGGACGCTGATCGAGGAAGCGGTCGAAGCGCATCGCAACATATACGAGGACCATCTGTTCATAGAGGGCGCGGCCGCGTTCAACGGCGACCTCTTCGGCTATGCCCGCGCCATCGTGCGAGGCACGGTGGAGCGGGAGAAACCCAACGAGGAGCGCCTGCGCGATTACACGGATACGGCCCTTCCCGGCGTCGAATCGCAGCTCTTTGCCGACCGTCCGATCGACAAGGCCTATGAGAAGCTGACGCTCGAATACTCGCTCGACAAGATGAGGGAATACCTCGGGCCGGACAGCCGCTACGTGCACGAGGTATTAGGCGATGCGTCCCCCGAGCAGCTCGCCGCGACCCTGGTCGACGGCAGCCGCCTGGACGACGCACAGTACAGGCGTGAGCTATGGGAGGGCGGCGTAGATGCCGTCGAGACCAGCAGCGACCCAATGATCGAGCTCGCGCTCGCCATTGACGACGAGGCGCGCGCGCTGCGGCGGCGCTACGAGGATACGGTCGAAGCGCCCGTCACCCGCGGCGAGGAAATGATCGCCGACGCCCGCTTCCGGATCTACGGCACGGAAATCTACCCCGACGCCACCTTCACGCTGCGGGTCACCTACGGTGCGGTCGAGGGCTGGGAAGAAAAGGGCGAGACCGTCGAGCCTTTCACGCACACGGAAAGGCTGTTCGAGCGGGTAACGGGCGAGCCGCCGTTCGCGCTGCCGGAAAGCTGGCAGCGGGCACGCCAGGAACTGGACCCGTCAACGCCTTTCAACTTCGTCGCGACCACGGATATCACGGGAGGCAATTCCGGCAGCCCGGTGATTGCCGCCGACGGCTCGCTCGTCGGGCTGGCGTTCGACGGCAACATTCACTCGATAGCCGGCTCCTACTGGTTCGACCCGGAGCTCAATCGTACCGTCGCCGTGGACGCGGCGATCATGCTGGAGGCGCTGGAAAAGGTGTACGGTGCCGCGCGGCTGCTCGACGAGCTGAAAATCGCGGACTGAGCACGCCCGCCGGGCAGCATGTGCGACTGCGCTATGTAGGAGCGCGCATCGCGCGCGATCCTCGTGTTGGCCGGCGTGGCATCGCGCGCGATGCGCGCTCCTACACAGGCGTGCTCAGCTGCCTTTACGGACCGTGCGATCGTACCAGGCGAGGTAGCGCTCGTACCGGTCACGGATGAAGCTCGGCCGCTGGATCCCGTGAGCCTCCCCGGGGTACACGACGAGCTGCGTGTCCACGCCGAGGCGCCTCAACGCCTGGTAAAACTGCTCCGAGTTGTTGATCGGCACGTTCCAGTCGTCCGCGCCGCCCATGATCAAGGTCGGCGTAGTCACGTTCTCGACGCTGTTGAACGGCGAGATGCGTTCCCAGGCGTCGCGATGCTCCCACGGCAGCCCGAGCTCCTGCTCCCAGTGATACTGGTAGTGGTCGTGCCCGTAGTTCGAGACGTACAGCACTTCGCTCGCGCCCGTGATCGCACCCTCGAAGCGCTGCGACTTCGTGATGACGTAGTTGGTCAGCATGCCGCCGTAGGACCAGCCTCCGACGCCAAGCCGGTCGGGATCCGCGTAGCCTTCCTCGATAGCGAAATCGACACCCGCAAGCACGTCCTCGAAGTCCTTGTTGCCCCAGTCCGCCCAGATCGCATGCGAAAAGGCCTGCCCGTAGCCGCTCGAGCCGCGGGGATTCGCCCTCACGACGACGTAACCGTTCGCGGCGAACAGCTGCGCCTGGGCGCTGAAGGAAAAATCGAACTGCGAGACCGGTCCGCCGTGAATGCGTAGCAGCGTCGGATAGCGCCGCCCGGAGACGTAATCCGGCGGGGTGAAAATGAAGCCTTCGATCATCGTGCCGTCCCGGCTCGGAAAGGTTACGTTGCGGACATCGCCGAGCTTGACCGCGCCCAGTGCCAGTTCGTTCGTGTACGTCAGGCGCCGGTGATCGTTCCCGTTCCACAGGAATACCTCGGTCGGCACCTGCGGCGTGCTGACGAGCACCGCGGCGCGGCCGGAGTCGTGCAGGTCGAACCGGCCGATGGCAAGGTCGCCGGCCACCAGCCGCTCGACCTCGCCGGTCGCGAGGTCGACGCGCGCGAGCTGCTCTTCCGCGCTGTCCTCCAGGCGGAACAGGATCGACCTGTCGTCCGGCGAAAAGACGGGATCCGACACGTTTCGGTCCAGATCGAGCAACGGCAGGCGCGGCTCGCCGCCGCGCACCGGGATGACGGCCAGGTGATTCGTCGCGTACCAGATGATGTCGGGTTCAGTCACCGTTACGTACGCGATGGATTTGCCGTCGTGACTCCAGGCGGGCGAGTAGTCCGGTCCCGGGTTCGTCGTGAGCTGCCGGGGTTGTGCGCGTTCGCCGTCCGCCGGCACGATCCAGATGTCGGTGTTCTGGTTGCTGTCCGGTTCCGCCGTCCGGTTGCTGACGAACGCGATGTGCTTGCCGTCGGGGCTCCACGCCGGTTGGCCGCTATCGTAATCACCGAAGGTAAGCTGGCGCGGCTCGACGCCGCGGCGGTCCATGACGTAGAGGTGCGTGCGGCTGCGGTCGAGGTAGCCTACACGGTCGCGCTTGAACTGCAGCCGGTCGATCACGTGCGGCAGCGGGCGTGGCTTCTCGCCGGCTTCCTCCGCGCGTTTCGCCTCGAGATCCTCGGCGCTAAGGTCCTGGATCAGCAGCAACATGCGTTCGCCTGAAGGCGCCCAGTCATAGCCGCTGATGCCCTGCTCGACGTCCGTCCACGCCTGCGCTTCACCGCCGCGCAGGTCGAGCGTCCAGACCTGCGTCCTGGCCTCGTCGTCTCCCGCCTTTTTTGCGAGGAACGCCAGGTAGCGTCCGTCCGGACTCCAGCGCGGCGTGGTGGCCGAGCGGTCGGCCGAGGTCATCGGGCGGCTCTCGCCGCCCTCGGTCGACACCACGTGTATGGTTTTGACCAGCTCGTCTTTTTCCGTATCGGCGTGCTCCACGACATAGGCGATCCATTTCCCGTCCGGGCTCATTCGCGGGTCGGAAACGTCCCGCAGCGCCATCGCGTCGTCGATGGTGAATGAGCGGTCCGGGCCGGCAGCGACGGCAAGCGACGTGAACAGCAACAGGAAGACGGCGGCTGCCGGTTGGCGTAATGAAGGCAGGGGCATCGGTGGTAATCCTCGTCGTCGTTGTTGCGGCGCGGGGAGGAGGGCGCCGCGTGATTTTGGCACCATCCTAATGTGCAACGGCTGCGACCCGGGCGCGATTCCACAGCGTGAAACGTTTTGCGGTCGAGAGGAGCGAGGCTGGCGTCCCTACTGCAATATCGTCGGCCGCGTGAAGGACCTGATTCAAAAGGAAAGGGTCGGCTAGAATGCGCCGGATGATGCTGCCCGGGGGGACGACCGTGCGTGAACAAGAACCATCCGTCGGCGATTCGCGGCCGACCAGGGCGCAGGCTTTCGCCGTCACGCTGAAATCGACACGGATCCTGCTGCGCGCGTGCCTGCTGTGGTCGCTGGCACTGTCGCTGGCGGTGCCGGAGGCGTTCGCCCAGGCCGAGCTCCGGGACCGGCTGCGCACGCGTATCGAAACCGCGTTCCTCGCCGGCAGCATGGAGGTGATGGACGAGCGGGTGCAGGCGCGCAATACGCTGCAGCGCGTCTATACCGCCCGCGGCTTCACGCCGATGTGGGTGTCCGCGGACGGGCTGACGCCACGGGGACAGAACCTTTCCGACTGGCTCGCAACGGGCCCGCAGCAGCACGGCCTGCGTCCTGCCGACTACCACCTGCGCGCGGTGAGCGTGCTCGAAGGAGAAGAGCGCGCCGGCGCGCTCGTCGACCTGGAGCTCGCGCTTTCGGATGCTTTCGTGATGCTTGCCAGCCACTTGCTGGCGGGACGCCTGAACCCGGAGACGCTCGACCCCGAATGGTTCGCAACCCGCCGCCATCGCGACCTGTTGCCGGTGATCGAAAGGGCCGCCGGCATGGATTCGCCGGGCGACGCGCTGGTGGACCTGCTGCCGCGGGGCGAAGGTTACGGCTATCTCGTCGAGCGGCTGGCAACGCCGCGCGAGATCATCGCCCGCGGCGGATGGCCCACCGTGAGTGAAGGTCCGGCCCTGCGGCCGGGCGATGCGGGGCCGCGGGTGCGCGAGGTCGCGGAGCGCCTCCTCAAATCCGGCTACTACGCCGGCGCCGTCACGGAGGAATTCAATCCCGACCTGGCGGCCGCCGTAATGCGCTTCCAGGCGCTCCATGGCCTTGCCGCGGACGCGGTCATCGGGGCGGCGACACGGCGGGCCCTGAACGTCCCGCCGGAAGCGCGCATGGAACAGATCATCGTCAATCTCGAGCGCTGGCGCTGGCTGCCCGAGGACCTGGGCGAGCGTTACGTCATCGTCAACATCGCAGGCTTCAGCCTCGACGTCATCGAACGCGGCGATAGCCGGCTGTCCATGCGCGTCGTCGTCGGGCAACCCTACCGGCGCACCCCGGTGTTCTCGGGGACGATGACCTACCTCGTGCTCAATCCCTGGTGGGAAGTCCCGCGCAGCATCGCGATAAGGGACAAGCTGCCGCTCATCAAGTCGGATCCCGGTTATCTCGCGCGCCAGGGCTACAGCCTGCTGAGCGGATGGGGGGCGAACGATCGCGTCCTCGATCCCGGCGAGATCGACTGGAGCGCCGTGACGGCCGGCAACTTCGGCTTTCGAATGCGGCAGGCGCCGGGACCGCAGAATGCGCTCGGCCGGGTCAAGTTCATGTTCCCGAATCCACACTCGGTGTACCTGCACGATACGCCGTCCAGGGAGCTCTTTGCGAAGGACGCCCGATCGTTCAGCTCGGGCTGCATCCGCCTCGAGCAGCCGCTGGAGCTGGCGGAGTTGCTGTTGTCGGCCGGCGAGGGCTGGTCCCGCCCGGCGATCGACCGGGCCGTGGCGTCGGGGAAAGAAACCGTGGTCCGGCTTCCGCAGCCCGTGCCCGTGCACCTCCTGTACTGGACGGCCTGGGCGGACGGCGACGCGATCCAGTTCCGGGACGACATCTACGGGCGCGACGCACGCGTGCTGCGCGAGCTGCGCAAGCCGCCGCCGGGCCCGGACGGCGACCCCGCGTGAGCCGCTGGTTCCTGTTGCTGCTCGCCGCCGGCTCGGCGTCGGCGTTCGAGCCGGGACGCGCCGGCTTTTCGGTACGGGTCGGCGACATCGTCGTTCCGTACCATACGTTTGCGGTGTTCGTGCTGCCGGCGGAGCGCGTCGAGATCGAGGTCGTCGGACGCGGCGGCGTCGCCCTGGCGGCCGGCGCGGGAGTTGTCGCGATGCCGCGCAGCGACGGGACGTGGCGCGTTACGGCACCCTCGCGCCCCGGCGCCTACGCCGTTTCGCTCCGCCGGGGCGAGGAACGGATGCACCTCAACCTCGTGGTCATGCACCCGGCAAGCGAAGTCGTGGACGGCTACCTGAACGGATATCGCATCGGCGCCTATCCCGAAAAGCCGCTGAAGGGCGACCCGATTTACCTGCCGCCGCGAGGCTACATCGAGCTGAACGAGGAGTCGGCGTCGCTGGCGCTGTCGCCGCATTTCACGCTTTCGCAGTTTCCGTCAAAGCAGCCGGGAGGCTACCCGAAATACCTGGTACTGCAGGAACGGTTGCTCCTGAAGCTCGAACTGCTGCTGGAGCACGTGAATGCCCGCGGCTTTCCCGCGGAAACGCTGGTGATCATGAGCGGGTACCGTACCCCGTGGTACAACCAGTCGATCGGTAACGTGCCCTACAGCCGCCACGTCTACGGCGGTGCCGCCGACGTCTTCGTCGACGCGCTGGACCCTCCCGGCGTCATGGACGACCTGAACCGCGACGGTAAGCTGGACCGTGCGGATGCCCAGACGCTCTACCTCTGGGCGCACGGCCTGTACGGCCGCCACGAGCACCGGCGGCTCCGCGGGGGCCTCGGTGTGTACGACTCCACGCCGGCGCACGGGCCGTTCCTCCATATCGACGCCCGCGGCCGGCGCGCGCGATGGGGCTTGCTGCCCTGAAGCCGCCGGCCGGGCTGACGAACCGGTCAGCGGAGGAGGCCGCGGGCCGCAATTTCATGTCGCGACGGCGGAGAAAAGACCGGTAAACTGGCAGCAGGTGACCGGCTCACCATCCGGAGGGGGAACGATGAAAGTGACCACGTTCGGCAGTACGGCCGCCGCCCTGCTCGTCTTCGGTATTGCGGCCTGCGGCCCCGCGGAGGAGGGGGCGCCGGAGCCCGGCGACGCGCCCGCCGGCGAAACCGCAACCGCCGCCGGCCTCGCGCCCGGCGAGCACCAGTGGACTACCGCCGACGGCAATACGATGCCGTACACCGTTGCCGGCGGGGGCGACGCGACGATCGTCCTCGTGCATTGCTGGATGTGCGATCGCACGTTCTGGTCCGAACAGGTGCCGGTGCTCTCGGAGCGCTATCGCACGATTGCGCTCGACCTGCCAGGCCACGGCGAGGCCACGGACAATCGCGAGGTCTGGAAGGTGTCGACGTTCGGTGAGGATGTCGCGGGCCTGGTCGAAGGCCTGGACCTCGAGAACGTGGTACTGGTCGGCCATTCGATGGGTGGACCGGTATCGTTGCGTGCCGCCGCGCTCGCGGGCGAGCGGGTGCGCGGCATTGTCGCGGTCGACACGCTGCACGACGCCGAGTTCGAGTTCTCCGGCGATGAGGTCGACGGGTTCCTGGTGGCGATGGAAGCCGATTTTCCCGGCACCTGCGGCAGCTTCGTGCGGCAGATGTTTCCCGAGGAAGGCGCGGAGGAAACCATGAGGCGTGTGCTCGAGAGCAGCTGCCGGGCCGACCGTGCGGCCGTCGGCACCGCGCTCATTACGGATTTCACGACCATCGATACCGCGTCGTGGATGAGCGAAGCCGGCGTGCCGATCCGCGCGATCAACGCGGCCGAGCCGAATCCCACCCGGATCGAGGTGAATCGCCAATACGCGGACTTCGATGCCGTGCTGGTCGACGGCGTCGGCCACTACCTGCACATGACGCGCCCCCGGCAGTTCAACCCACTCCTGCTCCAGGCAATCACCGACGTCCTGCTGTAGGAGCGCGCACTGCGCGCGATGCCACAAGCATCGAAAGAAGCCGCTTCGCGCTCCGGTGGCATCGCGCGCACTGCGCGCTCCCACAGGAGCATTCGCGCTCCGGTGGCATCGCGCGCACTGCGCGCTCCCACAGGGCACAGTGCGCAGGGCCAGGTCAGACCCCCTGCGGCTCCGGTTCGTGGATGAACGTCGCGTACTCGTTCGGAACGATAGGCGTACCGTGATGCCGGGCGATGACCCGGGTCATCGTGGCCCCGAAGAACAGGATCAAGGCGGTGTAGTACACCCAAACCATGAACACGACCGCGGAGCCTGCGGCGCCGTGCGCCGAGCCGACGGCGGCGCGCCCCAGGTAAAGCCCGATGGCGTAGTTGCCGATCGTCAGCAGCAAAGCCGTCACGAAAGCGCCGATGAGCGTCTCGCGCCAGGTGATCTCCACGTCCGGTACGTAGCGGAACAGCATGGCGAGTACCAGCGCGACCAGGGTCAGCGACAGCAGGTTGTTGACGATGACCGAGAGGATGTCCGCACCCGGGAACAGCGTCGCAATGTAGCCCTGGAGCCCGCTGATGGCCGCCTGCAGCACGAGGGACGCCAGCATCATGAACGCGAGGCCCAGCACCACGCCTAGCGATACGAGCCGCGCCCGCGCGAACCCGACCACGGCGTTCGACGGTGCGGGTTTCACGTCCCAGATCCGATCCAGTGATTTCTGCAGGTGCGCGAAAATCGTCGTGGCGCCGAGGATCGTGAGCACGAAGCCGATGATCATCGAGATCGTATTCTTCGGCGAAGCGGCCGCATTCTGCATCACCGTCTGCAGGAGTGACGCGCCCTCGCTGCCGACGAGCTGACGCGCCTGGTCGACGAGTGCATCCTGTACCCTGGCTTCGCCGAGCAGCATGCCCGCCGCGCCAACGATCACGAGCAGGAGCGGGGCGATGGAGAGCAGCGTGTAGTAGGCGAGGGCGGCGGCCATATCGAACGGCTCTTCATCCTTGAACAAGCGGATCGTGTCCCAGGTAATCGAGCCGGCTTCCTTTATCTTCGCGAACATTGGCCAGTCCTTTCTCAGGTTATCGGTTCACCTCCCCTGCAACACGCGTGCCATTCCGGCGCCGCCGCCAGGCAGCCCAGGCGAGCAGCAGCACCGTGGCGGGGCCAAAGGAGCCGCTGCCCTGGCCTACGCTGACCTGGCCCCTCGGGGTGGCGACGCCGCCCGGGTCTTCGATTACCCCGTTCGGCCCGAGGGACGCGTCGCCGTCGTTCGGGCCGCCATCCGCGATCGTGAGCTGCACGCAGGAGTGCCCCGGGGCCAGTCCCGGCTGGTAAACCTCGTCACCGGGGGGCGGGCACTCTCCCGGGGCGCCCGGGGCCGACGCGACGCTGTTGTTCTCGTCCTCGATGAAACCCGTCCAGCCGCCTTCCGGGCCGAACTTGCGATACTCGGGGAACTCGCCGATGGCCGAAGCCTGCGGGATCACGACCTGCACCGACGCCCCCACCTCCGGCAGGTTCGTGACGGCGAAATCGTAGATGCCGCTCACGTAGTCGAACTCGTCCTCGCTGTTGCCGACGCTGCCGCCCGCACCGTCGCCCGCCCGGGCGATGTCCTGCACGGAAACGCGCGCAGAGGCGGTGCGGGCGGAGCGCGCCGTGGACCCGAGCTGGAGCCGGATACCGGGTGCAACCCGCAGGTTCGCGCCGCCTCGCGCCGGCAGTTCATGGCCGAGCCCCGCGCGGGCATCCGAGTCGTCGGAGCGGTCGGGTACGCCGTCGCCGTCCGAATCCGCGACGTCGGCGGCAGAGGCGCCCTCCAGCAGGTTGACGGTCATCGTCACGGTCGACACCGCCGACGTGTAGTTGCCGGCCCGCCGCTGCACCGCAAGCACCAGTTCGTAGGGCCCGGGCGGCAGCGTCTGCGGCGAAATCGTGAGCGCCCTGTCGGCGGTTCCCCCGGTCGACACCGCCAGCAGCGCGTTGCTCGAGCCGCTCCAGTCGTATTCCAGGTTACCGGCCTGGTGCCCGCCGACCACGGCCCTGGCCGTTGCCGTGCCGCCGTCCGGCAGCAGCGCGTTGACCGGCCCGGCCTGCGCCTGCGCCAGCGCTATCCACGGCACGGGCTGCTCGTCATGGAAGGGGTCGGTGCCGAGGCGAATCTCGTCGGCATCGAGGATCCCGTCACCGTCCCCGTCGCTGCTGCCGTCGACGTCCTCCGCGCCGAGGAACCGCAGCACCTCCTCGATGGCGTTGCTGATACCGTCGCCGTCGTCATCCGCCGCGCCGTTGGCGATGGGTGAGTTGGCGTCCAGCGTATCGGAGCCGAGGGCGATCTCGCGCGCATCCGGCACGCCGTCGCCGTCCGAGTCGCTCGCGCCGTCGATATCGGCACCCGCGAAGGCCTCGATCACGTCCGGCACGCCGTCGCCATCGGTATCGCGTTCGCTCGCCTGGATCGGATCCAGCCCGAGCGCGACTTCCGCGGCGTCGGGATAACCGTCGCGGTCCCGATCGCTGGCAGCGTCGACCGCCTCGATCCCGAGCGTGGCGAGAAACGCCTCGACCGCGTTGCTGATGCCGTTGCCGTTGTCGTCGCCGCCGCCGGCGTCGGTCGGCGAGTCCGGGTCGTCCGCGCTCGAGCCGCTGCCGATCTCCAGTCGGTCCGGCAGGCCGTCGCCGTCGAGGTCGCGCCGGTCGTCGCCCGGGTCCGCGATGCGGGTCGGCGGCAGGCCGAAGGTTCTGTACGTGACGGTCTCGACGTGATCGGCGGTGCCGCCGCCGTCCCCGTCGGCAAAGCTGTCCGCGTTGACGGGATCGGTGCCCTCGTCCGCTTCGACCGCGTCCGGCACGAGGTCGCCGTCGGCGTCGACGAACGACCGGTCGTCGAGCGGGTCGCTGCCCGCGCCGACCTCGCTGCCGTCGTTTACCCCGTCGCCGTCCGTATCGGCGCGAGCGGGATCGGTGCCGTGCTCCGCTTCCTCACCGTTCGCGAGGCCGTCGCCGTCGATGTCGCCTTCAGGGCCGCCGCGGTCGTCGGCATCGAGATAGTCCGGGACGCCGTCGCCGTCGACGTCCGTGGGCGCGGTCGCGGGATTGCCGTCGCCGTCCTCGTTGGCATCCTCATCCGCGGTCGGGCGGCCGTCGCCGTCGTCATCGGCGTCCAGGTAATCGGACGTGCCGTCGTCGTCGGTGTCCTGCCTTGGTGCCCCTTCGCTCGCGGTCGGCACGCCGTCGCCGTCGTCATCCGGGTCCTGGTCGTCGGTAGTGCCGTCCTCGTCGGTATCGATGCAGATGTCGATCAGCGGGCACTCCTCGAGGTTCGTCAGCCCGTCGCCGTCGTCATCGGAATCGTCGACGTCGCCGTCGGTGATGGAGATGCTGGCCGCTGCGGGCGAGCCGACGGGCGCGGCGGCGCTGCTCGTGCCCGTCAGTGTCACCACGACGGTTTCGTTCTCCTCGACCTCGTCGTCGTCCAGCGGCTCGATGACGATTGACGCGGCACTGGAGCCGGGGGCGATCGTCGCGGTGCCGCTGAGCGCGGTGTAGTCGGCGCCCGGCGTCGCGCTGCCGCCGACCGAATAGCTCACCTCGAGGCCGGCACCCGATTCGTTGCTGGCACCCAGCGACACGTCGATGCGCCCGTTTTCACCGGACCCCTCGTTGGCGTCGCCGGCGCCCATCGCGGTTACGGAGTGCGGGCTGTCCTCGATGGTGACGGTGGCCGAGGCGTCCACCACCACGACGTCGCCGGGGACGTCCTGCAAAGTAATGGTGACGTTCTCGCTGCCTTCGAAAGCGCCGTCATTGCCGGCGACCTCGACGGCAATCGGGGCCTCGGCCTGGCCCGAGCCGAGGGTGGTGCTGCCGGGCAGGGCCGCGTAGTCCTCCCCGGGCGACGCGCTGCCGCCGATCGTGTAGGTAACCTCGACGGCGCGCCCGGGATCGCCGCCGACCCGGCGGACAACGAACCGGCCGTCGTCGTTCGGCTCTCCGGCGCTGGCGTCCGCGGCAACGACCGATACGTGCACCTCCGGGTTTCCGCCGCCGCCGCCGGCATCGTCGTTGTCGGCAATGGTCACGGTAGCGCTTCCGGGTGTTCCTACCGACACGGCGGCATTGCTCGTGCCGGTCAGCGTGATGACGACGGTTTCCTCGTCCTCGTCCGCGTCGTCGTCGATGGGCGAGATCGTGATCGTCGTGGAGCTTGCGCCGACGGGGATGGTCGCGGTGCCGCTCAGGGCCGCGTAATCGCTGCCGGGCTCGGCGCTGCCGGTAAAGGTATAGCTCACGTCCACGGCGCCGGCCGACTGGTTCGGCGCGCTGAGCACGACGTCGACCCGCCCCGCGTCGCCGTTCGCTTCGCCGGCATTTGCGGCGGCCGTGGCGGTTACCGTGTGTGCGCTGTCGTGGATCGTGACGGTAGCCTCGCCGCCTTCGACGGCCAGCTCGTCCTCCACCGGCGAGAGTGTGATCGTGACGGTCTCGTCGCCTTCCAAAAGGTTGTCGTCGCCGGTCACGTTGACCGGAATGGCAGCTTCCTGCACCCCGGCGTCGAGGCTGACACTGCCGGAAAGCGCGGCGTAATCGTCGCCCGGTGAGGCGCTGCCGGAAACGGAATAGGCGATCGTGACCGCCCGTTCGGGATCGCCGCCGGTACGTGCGACGGTGAACTGCCCGGCGTCGGCAGGCGTTTCGGCCGCGTCGGGGTCGCTTGCGGTGACCGACACGACTACCTCGGCAGGGCCGCCGTCGCCCTCGTCGTCATCGGCAATGGTGAGCGTGGCGGTGGAAGGCGAGCCGACCGGCACTTCCGGGTCGCTGCTCGAAACCAGCGTGACCACGACCGTCTCGTCTTCTTCCACGATGTCGTCGTCGAGCGGCGTCACCTCGATCACCGCCGAGTTCTCGCCGATCCCGATGCTGACGGAGCCGCCAAGCGGCTCGTAATCGATGCCGGGATCGGCGCTGCCGGCGACGGTATATTGCACGCTGACCGGGGTAGCCGAATCGTTGGGAGCCTCGAGGACAACGGTGAATGCACCGCCTCCGGAGCTTTCCCCGGCGTTGCCGGCCGTTTCGACGGTGACCTGCGCCAATGCCATGAACGGCGAGGCCAGCAGGATGAAGGCGGCAGCGACCCGGCGCGGGAGCGATGGAAAGCCTGCGCGGGGTGCGTCGTCCGTGACTGGAGCGGGGTGGTGCTTCACGTTCGTTGTTCTCCTCGAACAAGGCCGTGTATGCCCCCAGGCCGCTCTTGTGTCTGTTTTCGGACTGCCCCCCTTACGAAGCCTTTGTATTTAAGTGTGTAACGGCATTATAGAGGTCCCTGGACACGCTTGCGAGGACGGCGCCGGCGCCGGGTATTCGCGCCCTGCGCCGCAAACCGCTTCCCTTGCCGCGCCGTGGGTTTATACTCGGTCGCACGGCACAGCAGTCGAGGGGGATTCGAGTATGTTCCGCAGAAAGGCATTGAGCCAGGCGGTGATGGTGGCGCTATCCACGGGGTCGGTCACCCTGGCCTCCGCCGCTCAGCTCGACGAGATCATCGTTACCGCGACCAAGCGCGAGACCAGCCTGCAGGACGTACCCATCGCGGTGCAGGCGCTGGACCAGCAGCGCCTGGAAGACCTGAACATCGGCAACTTCGACGATTACATCCGTTACCTGCCCAACGTCAACGCGGCGGGGCGCGGGCCGGGGCAGTCGTTCATCTTCATCCGCGGCATGGCGACGGATTCGTCCGACCAGACGTCGGTCGAGATCGGCGCGCCGGTACCCAACGTCGCCTTGTACCTCGACGAGCAGCCCGTAAGCTCCGGCGGCCGCAACCTCGACCTCTACGCCGCCGACATCGCGCGTATCGAGGTGCTGCCCGGTCCGCAGGGCACGCTGTTCGGCGCGAGCTCGCAGGCCGGCACCATTCGGCTGATCACGAACAAGCCGGTGTACAACGAATTTCAGGGCGGTTTCGCCACGAGCGTCTCGGACACGCACAAGGGCGAGATGAGCAACAGCGTCGAAGGTTACGTCAACCTGCCGCTCATCGATGACCGGCTGGCCGTACGAGCGGTGTTCTACAACGCGTACGAAGGCGGCTATATCGACAACGTGTTCGGCGAGAACTCCTACAGCGCCGAGGATCTCGGCTTCCCCGAGGGGGCAGAGTCCACGGTGATCAACAACCTGGCGCTGGTCGAGGAGGATTTCAACGACACGATCTATACCGGCGGCCGCATCAGCGCCCAGTACGCCTTCAACGACGAGTGGGAAATCCACGGCCAGTACATGCGCCAGAAACTCCAGGTCGACGGCGTGTTCGACCATTCACCGCCGAAGATCGCCGAGCTCGACGATTCGCAGTCCGGCAGCCGCGTGGTGGGCGATCTCCAGGTGCAACGGTTCTTCCCGGACCGGCTGGAGGACGAGTTCCAGCAGTTTTCCGTCACTGTGGAAGGGCGCTTCCGCGGCCTGGACCTGATCTACGCCGGCTCCTACCTCGACCGCGAGGTGAACAACAGCTTCGACTACAGCGGCTACACGGAAGTTGGCAAGTACGGCGCCTACTACATCTGCCAGCCGACCTATACGGTCTGCGGCGATCCTACCCAGGCGATGATCGCCTTCATCGAGAACGACCGGACGACCCACGAGTTTCGCGTTTCTTCCTACGACGAAAAAGGCTTCGACTTCGTCGGCGGCCTCTACTTCGACGACATCGAGACCGGCGTCGATACCAATTTCTACGTGGCGGGCTCCACCGGCTTTTTTGCTCGCAACGTGCCGATCTCGACGGCGACCCAGTTCAATCCCAATCCGCGGGCACCGGGCATCACGTTCATGAACGATGCGATCCGCACCGAGGAGCAGTTCGCGGTCTTCGGCGAGGTGACCTATCACTTCAACGATGAATGGTCCGCCACCCTGGGCGCGCGCTACTACGATCTCGAGACCGCTCTCGTGGGGTCCTCCAACTTCGCCACCCTGGGCGACGTGGACACCGACAACGGGAATAATTTCGATGCGTTGTTCGCCGACATCCTGCCCCTCAAGGAGGACGACATTATTCTCAAGGGCACCGTAACCTGGCGCCTGAGCGACGATTCCCTGTTCTTCGGCACCTACTCGGAGGGTTATCGTCCCGGAGGCTTCAATCGCCTGGATGAGCCGGGGGTACCCCAGACGTATGTCAGCGACGAGGTCACCAACTACGAGATAGGCTGGAAAACCACGTGGCTCGACAATCGGCTGCGGTTCAACGGCTCGATCTACCGCATTGAATGGGATGGATTGCAGGTCGGTATCACCGATTTCAACATCTCCGTGCTGACGTTCACCTCGAATGCCGCCGACGCCGAGATCCTCGGCTTCGAGGGCGACCTCCTGTGGGCGGCGACCGAGAACTTCACGCTGCGCGGCGCCTGGTCGTTCAACGATACGGAAATGGTACGGGTGCCGCCCAGCGTGACCGACATCGCCGGCGAAGGATCGGAGCTCGCCCTGGCGCCCAGGCTGCAGTTCAACGTGAGCGGGCGCTACCAGTGGACGATGGGCGATTACGATCCCTACGCGCAGGTCATCTACGCCTTCACCGACGAGCAGTACAGCTCGATCGTGGTCGCGAATCGTTTCCTGCAGGATTCGTACAACACCGTCGATGCGGCGCTGGGCGTGCGGTGGGAAAACCTCAACGTAGAGCTGTTCGCCGAAAACCTGACGGACGAGCGCGCGGAGCTGTTCATCAACTCCCTGGACACCGACCTCAGGATCACGACCAACCGCCCGCGCACCATCGGGGCGCGCCTGTCGTGGGACTTCGAGTAGGCGGCCATGAGGGACCTTGACGATCGCTGAATCGGGCACGACCGACCCGCTGGACCGCGCCCGGCAGCTTCTCGAGGCCGGCAGACTGGAAGAAGCGCTGTCCGCCGCCGCCGCTGCCGGCCCCGCCAATCCCGATGCGCTTTATCTGGAAGCCGTCGCCCAACGCTACCTCGGCCGCAGCGATGCCGCGCTCGCCACCCTCGGCCGGCTAAAGGCGCTCGAGCCGCGCTACGCGCGCGCCTACCAGGAAGAGGGGCACCTGCACAAAGCCCGGGGCGACGCGGCGGCAGCCGTCGAGGCCTACCGCCGCGCCGTCGAACTGAACCGCGGGTTGATTGCCGCCTGGCGCGAGCTGGCCGCGCTGGAAGGGCGCCGCGGGAACCGCGCCGCCGCGGCCGCCGCGGATGCCGAGTACCGGCGGCTGGCGGAGCTCCCCCCCGAGCTCCTGACGGTGACCAGCCTCATCCAGGAAGGCAAGCTGTTCGAGGCCGAGAGCCTGTGCCGCGCGTACCTCAAGCAGCATCCGCACCATGTAGAGGGTATGCGCCTGCTTGCGCGCCTCGGCATGAAACTCTTCATCTATGATGACGCGGAGTTTCTCCTGGAGAGCTGCGTCGAGTTTGCTCCCGAGAACTGGCTTGCACGCCGCGACTACGTGGAGGTGCTGCACAAGCGGCAGAAATTCGAGCAGGCGCTGGAGCAGGCCGAAATCCTGCGCGACCGCTATCCCGGCGAGCCGCTGTTCGAGCTGGGGTACGCCAACGAATGCATGGCGACCGGCCGCTTCGATACCGCGCTGGAGATCTATGACCGCGTTCTCGAGAAGGACCCGGGTTTTGAACAACCACACCTCGTGCGCGGCCACGTCCTGAAGACGATCGGGCGCGTCGATGAGGCCGTCGAATCGTACCGGAATGCCTGGCGGGTGCGCAGCGATTTCGGGGATGCGTTCTGGAGCCTCGCGAACCTGAAGACGTATCGTTTCACCGACGAGGAAATTGCGACGATGGAGCGGCACGTGGACGACGGCCGGACGTCGGTCGGTGACCGCTTCCACCTGAGTTTCGCGCTCGGCAAGGCGTGGGAAGACCGCAAGGAATATGCCCGGTCGTTCGAGCGCTACGCGCAAGGCAACGCCCTGCGGCGCCAGGGGCTTCGCTATGATCCCGACCGCGCCGCCGCCACGATGCTGGCGCAGGCCGAGGTCTGTACGGCGGATCTCTTCCGTCGCTTCGAAGGTGCCGGTGCTCAGGATCCGGACCCGATCTTCATCGTCGGCCTCCCGCGCTCGGGCTCCACGCTGCTAGAGCAGATTCTCGCCTCGCACTCGCAGGTCGACGGCACGATGGAGCTGCCGAACGTCATTGCGCTTTCGAACCGGTTGAACGGGCGGGGAATGATCGCAGAGGAGGCGCGCTACCCCCGCATTTTGGAGGAGCTGCAGCCGGAGCAGCTGGCGAAATTCGGCAAGTCCTACATCGAGGAAACCCGCTTCCATCGCCAGGCGGCGCCGCGTTTCGTCGACAAGATGCCGAACAACTTCCTGCACGTCGGTCTCATTCACCTGATACTGCCGAACGCAAAGATCATCGATGCGCGCCGCCACCCGATGGCGTGCGGCTTCAGCAACTTCAAACAGCTCTTTGCCGACGGGCAGGAGTTCACCTACGACCTCGACGAGATGGCGCGCTATTACCGCGGCTACGTCGGGCTGATGGATCACTGGGACAGCGTGCTGCCCGGGAGGGTGCTGCGCGTGCACTACGAGCACGTCGTCGCCGACCTCGAAGGGCAGCTGCGGAGAATGCTCGATTTCCTGGGCCTGCCGTTCGAGGAGCAGTGCCTCGATTTCCACCGCGTGGAACGCTCCGTCCGCACGCCGAGCGCCGAGCAGGTGCGTCGCCCGATCTACGCGAGCGGCCTCGACCAGTGGCGCCACTACGAGCCCTGGCTGTCCCCCCTGGCCGATCGCCTGGCCGACCTGGCCGCCGCTTACCCGCCCGCGAACCCACCCCCGTAGGAGCGCGCATCGCGCGCGATCCCACCGATGGCCGCTTTAGCATCGCGCGCAGTGCGCGCTCCTACAGCACGACGCCTATCCGACCCCGTAGGAGCGCGCATCGCGCGCGATGCCACCGATAGCCGCTTTAGCATCGCGCGCAGTGCGCGCTCCCACAGCACGACGCCTACCCGGCCCCGTAGGAGCGCGCATCGCGCGCGATGCCACCGAT
>CAYRKH010000041.1:13039-26539 GCA_964424805.1 uncultured Woeseiaceae bacterium | reverse complement strand
TACAACGGTTTAGCAAACCGCCGCTTTCGACCACTCAGCCATCTCTCCGTTCGGTCCCCGCCTCCGGAGCCCCCGCGGGGGCGCCATATTACTGACCGGACAGCGCCCGGTAAAGGCGCGCCGGGTCAATTCTCGCCGGTTCCCGATTTTTCTTCACCTTTGCCGTGTTTTTCGCTCTGGATCCGGTCATAGATCTCTTCCCGGTGGACGGCCACGTCCTTCGGAGCGTTGATTCCGATGCGAACCTGGTTCCCTTTTACGCCAAGGACAGTGATCGTGATATCGCTCCCGATCATGACTGTTTCTCCGGCGCGTCGCGTAAGGATCAGCATGACTTCCTACTCCTGCCTTATTTTTGAGGACCTTATCGCCGGGTCGTGGACGGCGCCGCCCTCGTTTCTTCTCCCGGATGTACGCCTGTGTGCCCTTAAACTCTTGTTATGGTAGACGAAACCGCCGCCAGTTGCTTGTAAAGCGCAGGATTTCGCCGCGCCCGATCCGGCTGTCGAGGAGGCGTGCATCCCGGGCCGGTCCGGCGGGCGTCAGGCGGGCGTCAGGTCCCCGACAAATGCGCCGCCACCCAGCGGCCTACCGACTCCAGCGCCTCGTCCAGGGCCTCCGGCCGCGTACCCCCCGCCTGCGCGAAATCCGGGCGGCCACCCCCCTTCCCGCCGACCTGCTCCGCGACCGGCTGCAGCACGTCTCCCGCGCGGATGCGGTCCACGTTGTTCCGCGTGACGCCCGCGGCCAGGCGGACCTTGCCGCCGTCCACCGACGCCAGCACCACCACCGCGCTCTGCAGCTGGTCCTTCAATCGATCCACGGCGTCGCGCAAAGTTCGCGCGTCCGCGCCGTCCATGCGCGACGCCAGCACCTTGATGCCCTGTATTTCCGTCACGTTTTCCGAGACGGCGGACTTGCCGCTGACGAGCTGCTGCCGCGCGGCCGCCAGCTCCTTTTCCAGCTCCCGGTTGCGCCTGACGAGCTGCTGCACCTTCGCCGCGACCTCGGCGCGCTGGCTTTTCAGGACCGCGGCGGCGGAATCCAGCGCCTCCAGGTTGGCATCGATCCATTCGAGCGCGCCCTTGCCGGTCACCGCCTCGATGCGGCGCACGCCGGAGGCGATGCCGCTTTCGGAGGTGATCTTGAACACGCCGATCTCGCCTGCACTGCGGACGTGCGTGCCGCCGCAGAGCTCGACCGAAAAATCGCCGAGGCGCAGGACCCGCACCCGGTCTTCGTACTTTTCGCCGAACAACGCCAGGGCCCCGGAGCCGACGGCATCGTCGTAGGTCATGACGTTGATCTCCGCGGAGGTGTTCTTCCGGATCTGCTCGTTGACGAGATCCTCGATTGCATGCAGCTGCTCCGGCGTCACGGGCTCGTAGTGGGAGAAGTCGAAGCGCAGCCGGTCCGGGGCGACCAGCGAACCCTTTTGCTGCACGTGCTCTCCGAGCAGCCGCCGCAGCGCGGCGTGCAGCAGGTGCGTCGCGGAATGGTTGAGCACGATGCGGCCGCGCCGCTCCGCGTCGATCCGCGCCGTTACGCGGTCGCCCCGCGCCAGCTTGCCGACCCGTAGCTCGCCCAGGTGCAGTATGGCCTTGCCGGATTTCTGGGTGTCGGTCACGGTGAAGGACCCGCCCGATGCCTCCAGCGCGCCGGTATCGCCGACCTGGCCGCCGCTTTCGGCGTAGAACGGCGTCGACTCCAGCACCACGGCCCCCGACTCGCCCGCGGCGAGCTCGTCGACTTCCTTCCCGTCCCGGAACAGCGCGGTGACCGTCGACTCTTCCTCCGCCAGCTCGTAGCCGGTGAACGCGCTCTGCGCGTCCGTCTGCAGCCGCCCTTCGCTGCCCGCACCGAACTTGCTCGCGGCCCGCGCGCGCCCGCGCTGCGCCTCCATCTGGCGTTCGAATCCGCCCTCGTCGACCGTGAGGCCCCGCTCGCGGGCGATGTCCGCCGTCAGGTCCACCGGGAACCCGTACGTATCGTAGAGCTTGAACACGACGTCGCCCGGCAGCTCCCTGCCGTCGAGGTCCGCGATGGCGGCTTCCAGGATCTCCATACCCTGGTCCAGCGTTTCGGCAAACCGCTCCTCTTCCCGGGCCAGTACCTTCTCCACGTGCGCCCTGGC
The DNA here is from genome assembly GCA_964424805.1 of uncultured Woeseiaceae bacterium. Taxonomy (GTDB): domain Bacteria; phylum Pseudomonadota; class Gammaproteobacteria; order Steroidobacterales; family Woeseiaceae; genus IDS-8. The sequence goes on along the minus strand of CAYRKH010000041.1, from coordinate 24,405 downwards.
TTTGACGAGCTCGGGATACGCCTCCCCCATCTCGTCGCACAGGGGCCCGACCAGCTTGTGGAAGAAGCTCGCATCGACGCCGAGCTTTTTCCCGTGGCGAATGGCACGGCGAACGATGCGCCGCAGCACGTAGCCGCGGCCCTCGTTGCCCGGCAGCACGCCGTCGACGACCAGGAATGCGCAGGCGCGGATGTGGTCGGCGATCACGTTCAAAGAGCTCGAGCCGTCGTTCTCGACGCCGAGGATGCGGGTGGTCGCCGCAATGAGGTTGCGAAACAGGTCGATATCGTAATTGCTGTGCACCCCCTGCATCACGGCCGCGACGCGCTCGAGTCCCATGCCGGTGTCGACCGAGGGACTCGGCAGCGGCGCCAGCTCGCCGGATTCCGAGCGGTCGAACTGCATGAACACCAGGTTCCAGATCTCGACGTAGCGGTCGCCGTCATCATTCGGCGAGCCGGGCGGCCCGCCGGCGACCTCCGGGCCGTGATCGTAGAAGATCTCGCTGCAGGGTCCGCAGGGGCCGGTCTCCCCCATGGCCCAGAAGTTGTCCTTCGTACCCAGGCGGGAGAAGCGCGCCGGATCCACCCGCACCTTCTTCAGCCAGATATCGGCCGCCTCGTCGTCCTCTTCGAAAACCGTGACCCACAGGCGCTCCGGCGGCAGCGCAAGCGTCTGCGTCAGGAACTCCCAGGCGAGCTCGACCGCCCGCTCCTTGAAGTAGTCGCCGAAGCTGAAGTTACCCAGCATCTCGAAAAACGTGTGGTGCCTCGCCGTGTAGCCGACGTTTTCCAGGTCGTTGTGCTTGCCGCCGGCACGCACGCAGCGCTGCGCCGTGGCGGCGCGCCGGTACGGGCGTTTTTCGCGGCCGAGGAACACGTTCTTGAACTGGACCATGCCGGCATTGGTGAACAGCAGGGTCGGGTCGTCCGCCGGCACCAGTGGCGAGCTCGGGACGATTTCGTGGCCGCGCTCCCGGAAAAAGTCGAGGAATGCCTGGCGCAGCTCGTTGGTGGTTCTCGGTGGCATGGGAATCGGGTAGGTCAAGCGTGCGAGTGTACGTGCAAGGGCGGGATTATTTCATGGTTTCCTGGCTGGTGGGACGATGGTGTAGGAGCGCGCATTGCGCGCGATGCCACCAATTGCCGGGCTGGGCATCGCGCGCGATGCGCGCTCCTACACGTCCTCGTCCGGGCCTACGGCCGCCTGGACCTGGTCGTGGGTGAAGCCGCGGTACTGGAGGAAGCGCATCTGGCGGGCTTTGGCAGGGAAATCGGGCGGCAGCCCGGCGCCGAACCGGCGGCGGCGCACGCCCCGGGCCAGCTCGTTCCAGTCCTCGCCGCAGTCGGCGAGCGCTTCCTCGATCAGCCCGGCGGCGATGCCGCGCTGCTCGAGGTCCAGACGGATACGAACGGGGCCTTTACCCTGGCCGACGCGCGACTGCACCAGGCTGGCGGCAAAGCGGCGATCGTCCTGCAGGCCCTCGGCAGCGAGCTGTTCGACCACCGCGCGCGCGGTCTCCGGTTCGAACCCGCCGGTGGCGAGCTTGCGAACGAGCTCCTCGAAACCGTACTCGCGCCGCGCCAGGCAATCCATTCCCTTCCTGCGCGCGGCCTTCCTGTCCGAAGAGCCGGCCTCGGACTCGACGGCTTCGTCGCTGCCCGGGGTCACGCCTCTTTGGCGACGGGTTCGGCGGCTTTCGGTACCTTGACGCTGTCCGGCAGGAGCGCGGCCCGGATCTGCCGTTCGATCTCGGCGGCCACTTCCGGGTTCGCCTTCAGGAAGTCGCGCACGTTCTCCTTGCCCTGGCCGATGCGATCGTCCTTGTAGCTGTACCAGGAGCCGGATTTCTGGATGATGTTCTGCGCCACGCCGTGCTCGATGATCTCGCCTTCACGCGAGATGCCCTCGCCGTAGAGAATCTCGAACTCCGCCGTCTTGAACGGTGGCGATACCTTGTTCTTCACCACCTTGACGCGCGTCTGGTTGCCGATGACCTCGTCGCCCTTCTTGATCGCCCCGATGCGGCGGATGTCGAGCCGCACGGAGGAGTAGAACTTCAGCGCGTTGCCGCCCGTCGTCGTTTCCGGGCTGCCGAACATGACGCCGATCTTCATGCGGATCTGGTTGATGAAGATGACCATGGCGTTGGAGCGCTTGATGTTGCCGGTGAGCTTGCGCAGCGCCTGCGACATGAGGCGCGCCTGCAGGCCCATGTGGGAATCGCCCATCTCGCCCTCGATTTCCGCCTTGGGCGTGAGCGCGGCCACCGAGTCGACCACGATCACGTCGATCGCGCCCGAGCGCACCAGCATGTCCGTAATCTCGAGCGCCTGCTCCCCGGTATCCGGCTGCGACACGAGCAGCTCGTCGACGTTGACGCCGAGCTTTTCGGCGTAGGACGGATCCAGCGCGTGCTCCGCGTCGACGAAGGCCGCCGTGCCGCCGAGCTTTTGCGCTTCGGCCACGACCTGCAGGGTGAGCGTGGTCTTGCCCGAGGATTCCGGGCCGTAAATCTCCACGACGCGGCCGCGCGGCAGGCCGCCGATGCCCAGCGCCGCGTCCAGCCCGATCGAGCCGCTGGAGATGCTCTCGATGTCCCGGGCCGCACCGCCGTCGCCCAGCCGCATGACCGAGCCCTTGCCGAACTGCTTCTCTATCTGCCCGAGCGCCTGCGCGAGCGCCTTTTTGCGATTTTCATCCATGCTGGTGCCGTTCCGGTTGGGTCGAGGGGGAGCCGCGATTATTTCATAAATCAGGAACTCCGGCAGCCGCCCCGGGGCCGACAATCCGGGAAGTCCGTCGAGAATTTGCGCCGAAAGCGCTCCCGCCCGCGAAGCCCGCGGAACGGCTCCGCCGCCCGCTCAGCCTTGGCTCCGCCAGATCGGCCGGTACAGGCTCCCCGCCGGCGAAGGCTCCGACTCCACCAGCGTGAACCCCGACCACTCGAGGTCGATCGGCCGGGCCAGGAGCTGGTTCTCGAAGGGCCGCACCACGCGCCGCGCGACGGTGACGTGCGGCCGGTAAACGCGGTCTTCGACTCCGTGGTCGAACGCCTCCAGCAGGGAGGCCAGCGATTGCGCCAGCGACTCGAGCGCTGGCGGCGTGGTCAGCGGCAGCAGGCAGGCGACTTTGGGCCGCGGCCAGAACGCCAGCCGATCGAAGCGCAGCCGTATCGGCTCGCAGGCGATCTCGGCGGCCGCGGCCTCCAGGAACGGCACCTGCTCTTCGGGGAAATCGCCGATGTAGACGACCGTAACGTGCCAGTTCCGCCGGTCGACGCGCCGGCCTTCCACGGACGTGAGTACCGGCCGCAGCGCCTCCCGCAGGAGGTCACGCTGGCGGTCCGACGGCCACAGGGCGAAAAACAGCCTCCGGTCAGCCACGTGGCAGCCTTGCGATCAGGCCTTCGAGTGCCAGCCGCACGGATTCGGCGCGAACGGCCGCACGATCGCCGCCGAGCCGGTGGAGAACGGTTTTTGTGCCGGCGCCGCGGCGCGCCCAGGCGAACCACACCGTCCCGACCGGCTTGTCGCCGGTCCCGCCTCCGGGACCCGCCACGCCGCTGACGGCTACGGCGAAATCGGCTCCGCTCAACGCGAGCGCGCCGTCCGCCATTTCGCGCACGACCGGCTCGCTGACCGCCCCGTGCTCCCGCAGCGTTACCGCGGAAACGCCGAGCACGGACTGCTTCGCCTCATTGCTGTAGCTGACGATGCCGTAGCCGAAGCAGCGGGAACTGCCGGGAACGGCGGTGAGGGCCTGCGCGACCCCGCCGCCGGTGCACGATTCCGCGGTGGCGACGCTTTGGCTTGCCGCCGACAGTTTGCTTACCAGCTCTTCGGCCAGCTGCTCGATCGAGTCATTCCGGGTCATGCAGGATCTCGTCGTACAGTCGAATGTGTGCCTCCACCATGGCGTCGATCGAGAACTCCCGGCGCATGCGCTTGCGCCCGGCGTCTGCGTAGCGCCGCCGCTGTGCGGGGTCGGCCGCCATCCGCAGGATGGCCTCTGCCAGGGCCCCGGAGCTCTTCGGTGGCACGAGTATGCCGGTTTCGCCGTCGGCCACGGCCTCGCGCGAGCCGGCAACATCGAATGCTACCACCGGCACCCCGGCCGCCGACGCCTTCAGCATGATGACGCCCAGGCCCTCGCGCAGGGCCGGGTGCACCAGCAGGTCGAACGCGCCGAGCCGGGCGTCGAGATCGTCGCGAAAACCCGCGAACACCACCCGATCACCGAGCTCGAGCGCCGCGGCCTGCGCTTTCAGGTCGGCTTCGAGCCTGCCCTGCCCGAACAGCACCAGGCGTACGTTGGCCAGCCGGCGGCTCACCTCGGCCATCGCCTCCAGCAGGTAGCGATGGCCCTTGCGCGGAATGAGCTGGCCGGCGGCGGCGATCGCCAGCTCGTCGTCGCCTATCCCGAACGCTTCCCCGAGGTACCCGGGTTCCGCGGGGCGCTGGAGCTGCCGGAAATCCACCGCGCTCCGGATCACTGCCAACCGTGCCTCCGGCACGCCGGACTGCCGCAGCACGGTCGCGACGTTGTCCGATATGGCGACGACCTTCGCAAAAGGACGGTAACGCACGCGGGCGCGCCATTTGGGCTCCCGGTGATCCACGCGCCGCGACAGCACCGCCGGCACGGCGCGGGTTGCCGCCGCCAGGCCGCCAAGCAAATCCGCGCCGCGGCGGCTGTGGCAGTGCAGCACGTCCGGCTGCTCCCGGCCGAGGACCCGGCGCAGCCGCCAGGCGAAGCCGAGGTCGAGGTCGCCGGCGCAGTCGAGGTTGCAGACCGGCACGCCGGCCCTTCGCGCGGCCGCGTCGATCGCCGTGCCCGGCAGGCAGACCAACCCGTTGTCCACGCCCGCGGCCGCGAGCCCCTCGAGGAGATACACGACCTGCTGCGCGCCGCCGTAGAAATGGCGACCGGTTTCCACGTGCAGGATTTTCATGGTCTTTTTTTCCAGGGGCGCACAGCATAGCGGAATCGCGCCTGGAGGCGGCTGCCCGCCTTTGCTTCTCAGCTCCGGTAGCTCACCCGGAAGGGTTGCACGACGCCGACACCGTCGGCAAAGCTTTGCAGCCGAAGCATGATCGACCGGGTTATCTCCTGGTCCTTCGGCACCAGCCGCATGCCGTTGGCGCTCATGACGTCTTCTTCCAGCACCATACCGATCTGGAGCTGCGAGACCTTCACCAGCCGCTCTTCGGCTTTTATGGCGCCATACTGCAGCGCCCCCAGGACCTGCAGGAGGCGCTCCGGCAGGCCGGGCGAAGCCTTCGTGAGCATCCTGAACCCCTGGTCCCGGGGAATGCCGGCGCTGATGATGTCGTCGAGGTCCCCACAGACCTTGAGAATCATCGCCCCGAAGGTGCGGACGTCCCATTTGTCGAAGTCTTCGGCCTGTCCGGCAAGCTCCAGCGGCTCGAACTGGCGCGCAACGATGTCGGCCACCGGCTCGAGACGGGGGATACCGCCAAGCAGCTTTCCGGCGAGGGCCGGATGGGAACGGTAAATGGCATCGGACTCCTCCGAAAGCTCCCCGCCGGCATAGATCTTCGACAGGACCTGCTCCGGCAGGGTGATGCAGCCTATCTGCGAGAGCATCAGCGCGATGCGCAGCTGCCACGGCATCGGGAATTCGAGCCTGGCGCAGATCTCTTCCGCGTACCGCGTCATCCTGGCGGCGCGTTTCTGGGCCAGCGGATTGGTGAGGCCGAGAATCTCGGTGAGTACCTCCACCGTCCCCTGCAGGGTTTTCTCCAGCAGTTCCCGCCGGGCGATAACGAGGCTGTACTGTTCCAGCGCCGATTCCAGCGCTGCCAACAGCTCCTCCTTCCTGCAGGGCTTCGTGAGGAAGCGAAAGATGCGGCCCAGGTTCACGGCGGCGATCGTCGATTCCAAATCCGCCTGGCCGGTCAGGATCAGCCGGACACTATCGGGCGCCATCCGCCGCACCTGCTCCAGGAACTCGACGCCGTTCATGCCCGGCATTCCCATGTCGCTGATGACTACCGCAAACGGGCCGGAGCTTTCGATGATCGAAAGCCCTTCGTCACCGTTCGACGCCGTCTCGACCGATGCGACTTGGCTCAGGTGCCGGCGCAGCGCCTCGAGCACCATCGGCTCGTCATCGACCAGCAACACCTTCTCATTCATCTGCCGCAATCTCCCGCACACTGCCGCCGGCCCGCGCCACCCCTGCCTCCGCGTCGAGCGCTCCCCGGACCTTGGACGCCAGGTCTTTCGGCGAGAACGGTTTCTGGACCATCACGATCGTGTCATCCATTTCGATGGCGCCGCGCGTGTAGCCGGACATGTAGACCGCCTTCATGTCGGGATGCGTCTCGGCCAGGCGTTGCACGAGCTGCGGACCGTTCATGTCCGGCATGACGACGTCCGTTACCACGGCATGGATCGGCACCTCTGCGGATTCGGCGATGTGCAGCGCGTCCAACGCATTCGCCGCCTCGAGCACGGTGTAGCCGAGCGTCGACAACAGCCGCACGACGAGGGTCCTCACCGGTTCTTCGTCCTCGACCACCAGCAGCGTTTCGGTGCCGCGCATCTTCTCCGACCTTGTGGGTTCCGGCTCCGAATCCGCATCGCCTGCCTCTCGCGGCAGCAGCAACCGGAAAGTCGTGCCGTGGCCGGGCTCGCTGTATACCCAGATGTAGCCGCCGGCCTGCTTGATGATGCCGTAGCAGGTCGCGAGTCCGAGGCCCGTGCCCTTGCCCGGCTCCTTGGTGGTAAAAAACGGCTCGAACAGGCGCTCCTTCGTCTGCTCGTCCATGCCGATACCGGTGTCGGAAACCGAAATTGCTACGTAGTTGCCGGCCGGCACGTCCCTGCCCCGCGGGGCCACGTACTCGCTGCCGACCACGATATTGGCCGTTTCGATGGCCAGCCTGCCGCGGTCCGGCATGGCATCGCGGGCATTCACGGCCAGGTTGACGAGGACCTGCTCCAGGCCGCCGGCGTCGATCTTCACGTTCCACAGGTTCGCCGCCAGGTCGGTGCGGAACTCGATCTTCTCGCCGATGAGGCGCCTCAGCATGCTGTCGACATCCCCGACCAGCTCGTTCACGTTGAGCACTGCCGGCGCAACGGGCCGGCGGCGCGAGTAGGCAAGCAGCTGGCCGGTCAGCTTCTCGGCGCGCAACGCTGCTTTCAGCACTTCCTGCATGTCGTCATGCGGTCCGCTCCCGGGCTCCAGGGACTCGAGCACGAACTCGCCGAAATTCGAAATGACCGTGAGCAGGTTGTTGAAGTCGTGCGCGATGCCGCCGGCCAGCCGACCGATCGCCTCCATCTTCTGCGCCTGCCGAAACTGTTCCTCCAGCCGTTTTTCTTCGGTGCGGTCCAGCAGGATGCCGACCAGCGACGTCACGGCGCCGTCCGGTCCGCGCGCCGCGGCGGCCGCGTGACAGGTCACGTTTCGCCAGCTTCCATTTTTATGGCGCATCCGGAACTCCACCGCATACGCTGGCGCCCGGCCGGCGATGAAATTATCGCGAGCTTCGATCGCGAACTCCCGGTCGTCCGGATGAATCCGTCCGAAAAACCACTCGCGGAATCCCCGGGGCGCCGGCAGCTCGCCGCGGCTAAACCCGAGGATGTCGGCAAATCGTTCATTGAAGAACGCATCCGAATAGCTGGGCAGGCGGTACTCGAACACGCCCGCGCCCGTGGCCTGCAATGCCACGGCCAGGCGGCGCTGCTTCCTCGCATTTGCGGCCTCCGCTGCGCGGCCCTGCCGCCGCAGCTCGGCCTCCGCGAGCTCCCGCTGCACGGCGGCGTTGAGACGCCCTAGGTGTCCCTTCAGGATGTAGTCGCGCGCGCCCGCTTTCATCGCCTCTACCGCGCGCTCTTCCCCCATCGCGCCGGATACGAAGATGAACGGAACGTCGTAGCCCTTTCGCTTGAACACCTCGAAAGCTGAAAGCCCATCGAACTGCGGCATGGAAAAATCGCTGATGATGAGATCCCACTCGCCGCTTTCCAGCGCCGCCAGGAAATCGGGTTCGGTATCGACCCGGGAATGGCTGACAATGTAACCGCCGCGTTTCAGCTCGGCGCAGATGAGCTCCGTATCGACCTCGGAGTCTTCAATGAAGAGGACGCGCAGTCCCGTCATGACAAGGGAACACGGTTGATCGCCAGCCAGTAGTAGCCGGCGCGGCTGGCGACATCGGCAAGCGCGTTGAAGTCCAGGGGCTTGACGATATAGCTGTTCGCGCCCAGGCTGTAGGACTCGGTAATGTCTTTTTCCTCTTCGGAGGAGGTCATGATGACGATGGGGATGTGCCGCGTCTTCTCGTCAGACTTCAGGACCCGCGTCACCTCGATGCCGTCGACCTTCGGCATCTTGAGATCGAGCAGGATCAACCGCGGGCCGCCGCCGGTGCGGCCCTCGAACTCGCCGCGGCGGTAGACGTAGTCGAGCGCCTGCTCGCCGTCTTTCACCCACACGAGCTTGTTCGCAAGGTTATGTCCCTCAAGGCCCCGCATCGCGAGTTCCGCGTCCAGCGGGTTGTCGTCGACCAGCAGGATCTCAACTTGCTCGTACTTCATCAGTTCTCTCCGCGGGGCAGGCTGAAATGAAAAGTTGCTCCCTCGCCCAGGCGGCTGTCCGCCCAGACACGTCCGCCGTGCCTCGTCACAATACGATTTACGAGCGCGAGACCCACGCCGGTACCGGGAAACTCCGACTCGTCGTGCAGGCGCTGGAAGACGCCGAAAAGCTTGTCGCGGTAGCGTGGATCAAAGCCGGCGCCGTTGTCGCGAACGTAGTAGACGTTCTCGTTCTCCTCCACGATGGCACCCACTTCCACCACCGGCTTCTCGGCCTTCGAGGAAAACTTGATGGCATTCGATAGCAGGTTGATCCACACCTGCTCCATGAGATTCCGGTCGGCTATCGCCGGCGGCAGCTTGCCGACGCGGGATTCGAACGGCCCGTTTGCGGCGTCGTCTTCCAACCTGCCCAGGGTGCTGGTCGCGAGCTCGGTCATATCGATCTCCGAAGGCTCGAGCGCCTTGCGGCCCAGCCGCGAGAACCGGAGCAGGTCGTCGATCAGCGCGCCCATCCGGTCGGCCTGGCCGCGTATGATGCCGAGCTTGCGGCGCGCTTCGTCGTCGAGGTGCTCCCTGTGATCCTCCCATAGCAGGTTCGAGAAACCGGTGATCGCGCGCAAGGGAGCGCGCAGGTCGTGCGACACCGAGTAACTGAAGCTCTCCAGTTCCCGATTCGCCGCTTCGAGCTGTGACGTGCGCGCCTCGACCCGCATCTCGAGCTCCGCGTTGAGCGTACGAAGCCCCTCCTCCGCGCGCTCCTGCTCGCGCACCGAATGCTCGAGCCGCTCCGCCCGCCGGCCGAGCTCGTCGAGCATGCCGTTGAAGGCGTCGACCAGGAGGCCCACCTCGTCCGTGGTGAATTTCGGCGCTCGCAGGCTGAAATCGCGCTTCTCCATCACCATGCGGGCAACGGCGGTGACCGCGGAGATCGGTCGGGTGATGGTGCTTTGCAGCCAGCCGGAGATCAGCGCGGCCGCGAGCAGGCTGAGCAGCATTACCCCGCCCAGGATGCCGAGGTAATCGGTGAGCCGCCCGGCGAGGTCGTGGTGAGCGCGCAGGCCTACGGTGCCGATGATCTCGTCGCCGGCGATAATCCGCTGGAACAGCACCAGTTCGCTGCCCTCGACGTAATGGCCGTCGACTGCCGGCAGGTCCGGGAAGTTCACCGCCTGGTCGGTGGCGGAATAGCTGGCGAACAGGGAGCCGTTGGCCGTGTAAATGGCCGCGCTGGTGATGGAATCGTTCGCCGCCAGCGGAGCGAGGTATTCATGAGCCGCTTCGGGATCCAGGAACTGCAGGGCCGGCGCCGCGGCGAGGCCGATCACGGCTGCCTGAACGGACAGCTCATTCACACCCAATTGGCGAAAATCACGAAGCTCGTAGTAGACCAAAGAGGCCCCGCTGACCAGGAGCGCCGAAGCGGCCGTGACCAGGACGACGAAAAGCACTTTCGCGCGCACCGAAAGCTGCCCGAAAAACCTCATTTCCCCTCTCCCTGCAGGACGCGCTCCGCCACTGCCAACAGGCGCGAACTGATGGAAAGACCGCTGGTATCCGCGGCGTCCAGCGACACCTCGAAGCGCATTCGCTCCCCCACCAGCAGGAAGTTGATGATGCTGCCTTGCTCCAGTGCCGCTTCCCATTCCGTGACGACGAGTACCGAATGCTCGCGCGCGGCTTCGCGCAGCCGCGCCAGCGCCGAGGCACTCTCCCGGGCAATGAACAGCAGGTGCAGACCGGCAACCGGATCATCACGGCGCATCTGCCGGACCTCGATCGCCTTGCCGCGAACCGTGCGATTGCGGGTTATCGACGTCAGCGCTGCCGCCACGGGCTCGTCGCCAAGCACGCCGATCCTGATCGGTGCTTCCGCGTCCGGCACAGAAGACGGCCAGTCGACGTATACCAGGAAGTTGTACAGGTAGGCCGCCTCGATGGTGTGTTCAGGCGCGGATTCGACGACCGGAGCCGCCGCAACCGGTCCGCGCAGCACCAGCGCGGAGCATATAGCGGCCAGGACCAGTGCGACCGCCCTTCGGCTACCCGGCCGTTTGTCGGCCCGGCTGCGCGGCGGCAGCCCTGCGAGCGCTGCTTCAAACACCGGAAGCTTTGGAGGCCGGGTCCCAGGCGTGCACGATCCGTTCGATCTCGCCTGCTGCAACCGCAGCACTGACCAGGAAACCCTGCGCCCGGTCGCAGTCGACGGACTCGAGGTACTCCAGCGCTTCGCGGGTTCCGACGCCTTCGGCGCAGACGGTGATGTTGAGCGCGTGCGCCATATCCACAGTGGCGCGCACGATCGCCCGCGCCTCGTCGTCGTCCGGCAGCCCCCTGATGAACATGCGATCGATCTTCAGCTCGCCGAAAGGCAGCTGATAGAGTTGCTGCAGCGACGAGAAGCCGGTGCCGAAATCGTCGATCGAAAGGCTGATGTCGTTGACACAAAGCCGCAGGAAGATGTCCATGACCGTGGTGGCGTCGGCCATGGCCGTCGACTCGGTGAGCTCGATGGTGAGTAAGCTGCCGGGAAGCTGGTGCCTCTCCAGCAGGGCCGACAGGCGATTCGGTAACTCGAGGTCCTCGATGAGGCTGGCGGACAGGTTCACGGCCACTTTGAGGGGCATGCCGGCCTGGCTCCAGGCCGCGGCCTGGTGGATGGCGGATTCGAGCACGAAATCCGTCAGTTCGTTCATCAGCCCGTGCTCCTCGACGAGCGCCAGGAAATCCCCGGGCAGGAGCAGGCCTGCTTTCGGATGCCGCCAGCGAACGAGCGCTTCGGCGCCGTC
>CAYRKH010000041.1:0-12939 GCA_964424805.1 uncultured Woeseiaceae bacterium | reverse complement strand
CAGGAATTTGCCCGACTCGTTCAGCGACCGCACACGATAGCCCAGCGGCTCCGCAATCCGGGAAATGACCGTGCAGACGGCCGGCTCGTCATCGACGATTAAGAGTCGTTCTTTTGACATCGGCTACCCTGCTGCAGCGTCGTTCGTCCCGTGAACCTACAGCAATCTCCCCTTTTACAAGCGCAGCCGACGATTTTCGCTGCATTCCGGCAGACAGTTCTGCGGCCCTGCTCACAATACGTGCATCGTCGCCTTTTGAACAGCCGGCAAACTCTGCTATCGTCAGCGCACAAAAAAAAGTCCGGCTTGCTGCCGGTCCCAGGTATTCCAGAACCCAGCGCGTGCAGCTGGCTGTCGGGGCAGGTGTTGAAAAAACGAATTTCCGGCACTGCGCTCGCCGTGGTCGCCTGTGGGATTGCTACCGGCCAGGAACTCGACCTTGCAAACCTGAGCCTCGAGGAACTCGGACAGATCCAGGTCACGTCGGTTTCCGGGCGCGCCGAGCCGTGGGCCTCGGCACCGGCGTCGGTTTACGTGATCACGAGCGACGACATCAGTCGCTCCGGGGTTACCAGCCTGCCGGAAGCCCTGAGGCTGGCCCCGAACCTGTTCGTTGCGCGCGTGGATACGGCGCAGTACGCCATCAGCGCCCGAGGCTTCAACAGCGTCATCGCCAACAAGCTGCTGGTCCTCATCGACGGACGCACGATCTATACGCCGTTATTCTCCGGGGTGTTCTGGGAAATGCAGGACATCCTGCTGGAGGACATCGAACGAATCGAGGTGATCAGCGGCCCGGGCGGCACGCTTTGGGGTACCAACGCCGTCAATGGCGTGGTCAACATCATCACGCGCGGCGCCGAAGACACCCAAGGATTGTTCGTGACCGCAACGGCCGGCAACCGCGAAACCCAGGCAGGCCTGCGCCTTGGCGGCACCCTGGGCGGCCACGGGCATTTCCGGGTGTACGCAAAAGGCTCGAAGCTCGAGAACTCCGAGCGCGGCGACGGGGAGGCGGTCCGCGACGACTGGGAGCGGGCCCAGGCCGGTTTTCGCGCGGATCTCGACGATGTGGCGCACGGCCGGCTCACGCTGCAGGGTGACATGTACAGCGGCCGATCGGAGCACCGCGGATTTTTCGAACCGCTGGATTTCGGCCGGCTGGAAGTGTCGGGGATGAACCTGCTGGCCCGCTGGGCGCGGCGTTTCGATAACGGTTCCGACCTGCGGGTGCAAACCTACTACGACCATACCGACCGCGACGATGCGGTGGTGTTCAGCCCGGAAGCCGACATCTTTGACCTGGAGATCGAGCACGCCATGCCATTCGGCGAGCACAAGTTGCTCTGGGGCGGCGGGTACCGCAGGGCCAGCGACGACGTGGACGATGGACTCCTGTTCGGCTTCAGGCCGATGAGCCGGGAGCTGCACTGGTCGAACCTCTTCGTGCAGTCCGAGTTTTACCTCAGCGACAAGTGGCGCTTGACGCTGGGCGTCAAGCTGGAAGAGAACGACTACACCGGAACCGAATGGCTGCCGAGCGCGCAGCTGGGCTGGCAGGCATCGCCCACGCAGTTCCTGTGGACCAGCGTGTCGCGCGCCGTACGCGCACCCTCGCGACTGGACCGGGACGTGCTCCTCCCGCCCCCGAGTGGCATCCTGATTAAGGGCGGGCCGGATTTCGTCTCCGAGGTAGCGAACGTAGTGGACCTCGGTTATCGCGCGCGCTTCGGAGAAAGGCTCACCCTTTCAGCGACGGCTTTCTACTACGACTGGGACGACCTGCGCAGCGGCGAGCTTCCGCCGGCATTCGTCCAGAACAGGATCGGGGGAAGCATCTACGGGGCCGAGACGTGGGCAACCTTGCAGGCCGCGGAACACTGGCGGCTGAGCGCCGGCTTGACCGCGCTCGAGCTGGACCTCTCGGTCGAGCCGGGCAGCAACGATCCCCAGGGCCCGAGTGCGCTCGGCAACGATCCCGATTACCAGTGGCTGCTGCGCTCGTCCCACGATATCGGGGAACGCCACGAACTGGACATCCTGGTGCGCCGGGTCGGCTCACTGCCGGAACCCCGGGTTCCGGCGTACACGGCGGTCGATGTGAGCTGGGCCTGGCATTTTCGTCGCCTCACCTTGTCGCTCGGTGTCCAGAACCTGTTCGACGACGGACATCCGGAGTCCGGCGGCGAGACCGACCGCAGCGAGTTTCCCCGCGGTGCCTACCTGAGGCTACGCTGGGTCCGCTAATACTCGCCGCCGGCGCGTGATCCCGGCCATGGCCAGGATCACCAGGCTTACCCACCCCACAGCACCGCCGCCCCCCGGCGCCCACGGCAGGGCCGGAGGCTCTTGCGGATCGTCGCTGGGTGTGCGCGCGCCTCGCTGATCCGGCTCGGTATCGGCGACATCGGGAATCCCGTCGCCGTCCCGATCCCGGGCATCGTCGATACGGCCGTCGCCATCGGTGTCCAGCGCGGCATAAGCGGTGTGGGCGATATCCAGTACGCCGTCGCCATCGCTGTCGACGTCGCGAAAATCAGGCACGCCGTCAGCGTCCGTGTCGAGCGGGATCGATGTAACCGTCCCGTCGTCATCCAGCAGGCCATCGCCGTCGATGTCCAGCCCGCCCGATTCGGCAACATCACTGATACCGTCGTTGTCGCTGTCGAGGTCGAGATAATCCGGCACGCCGTCGCCGTCCGAATCGAGGGCGCCCTGCTCCGCGAACAGGCCGGTCGATTTGGCACTACCATGGGACAGGCTGGCGGCAAGCGGAAGACCCGACTCGGCCGCATCGGAGATGCCGTCTCGGTCGCTGTCGATATCCCTGGTATCGGGTATGCCGTCACCGTCGGTGTCGATCACGCTCGCATCGTCCGCGAGGCCGTCGCCATCTGAATCCGTGTTGCCGAGGGTATCGGCATCCCACCGATCATCGATGCCGTCGCCATCGGAGTCGAAACCCCAGGCCCCGGCCTCGAGGCCGTCCGGCAAGCCGTCATTGTCACTGTCGGGATCGAAGACATCGGCAATGCCGTCGCCGTCGCTGTCCGGAAGCAGCGCATCGTCGATGCCGTCGCCGTTTGCATCCGTGCCGCCGGTAAAATCGACGTCGAAGGCATCGGCAATACCGTCACCGTCGTGATCGCTGCCGGCGCCCGGCATCTCCAGCCGGTCAGGCACACCGTCGCCATCGCTGTCGACGTCTTCGAAGGCTCCCAGCCCGTCGCCGTCCGCATCGGAGCGCCCTTCGACGATATCGGGAATACCATCGCCGTCCTCATCGATCGAGGTGTCCAGGTAGTCGAGGATGCCGTCGAGGTCCGAGTCGCCTGCGCCTTCCCGGGCATCCGGGATGCCATCATTGTCACTGTCGGTATCGAGGTAGTCCGGAATGCCGTCGCTATCGCTGTCGCGAGTTCCTTCCGTAATGTCGGGAATGCCGTCGCCGTCGCTGTCGTCGTCCAGGTGATCGGGGAGGCCATCGCCATCGCTGTCATCAGTGCCTTCCACCCTGTCCGGGATACCGTCGCCGTCGTCGTCATCGTCAAGGTAATCCCCTGTGCCGTCATCGTCGGTATCCAGCGTATCGCCCACCTGCAGCACCTGGCCGGGCTGTAGCGGCGGCAGCGCAGCGGGATCCCGTTCGAGAAAGACCGCCGGTGCGATGCCGCCGTACTCTTCGTAGTCGACCGCGCGCAGGCTGCCGTCCCCGTTCGTCACGTAAGCCCACGGTCCTGTCGCATTACCGGCGATCAGCGCCTGGACGAACGCCAGGTTGGCGAGCTGTCCGGGATCCTCACCCCAGTTCTGGAGCAGGAATCCGCTCACCCCGGCCAGGTCATTGCCGACGACCGCGTCCGGGAGGCCGGCCTGCCGGCTCAACCATGCGACGCCGTCCACCCGGCCGCGTACGCGCAGGAAATGGCTGCCGAGCAACTCGTTGTTCGTAATATTGAAGCGGGTATCCCCGGAGTCGCCCGCGCCGTTGGTTATCGTGATGCCACCCCACAGGATATTGCCATCGACGTCGAAGCTCTCGAGATCGTCCGGCTCTTCATCGCCGAAGTACACGGCGGTGCTGGTCACGCCATCGAAGTTGAACCCGTCGGCCGCCGCTACGACGGAATGCGCGAGCGTGAACCCGCCTGAATGGACCTCGAGCGCCTTGTTGATCGCGGCGTCAGGCAAGCTGGCATCGTTGCCGCGCGCCACGGCCTCCAGGCGAAGGCCCTGGATGGTGACGTTCGGTGCCGCGACCAGGAAGTTCGCTCCCCAGGATGCTTCGGCGCCAGACACGATCGTCGCTTCCGCGGCGCGGGCGTCGGTAACCGGCTGGTCGCCAGCGCCCGTGACGCCCAGGATAGTCACGCTTTTATCGATGACGAGACCAATCGCGCTTCCCTTGTAAGACGTCTGCTCTTCGTAAACACCGCCACGGACCAGGATCGTGTCCCCGGCAGCGGCCGCATTCACCGCCGCCTGGACGGACGAGTAGCCGTCGCCGTCCGTTGCGACCACCAGGCTGGCGGCCTGTGCTCCCGAGAGGGGCAGGGATAACCCGGCGACCAGGACAAAAGTCGAAAGAAAGCCGAATGCATGGAATCGAAGTGCGGTCATAACGTCCTCCATGACGTGTTGCGCGGCCGGACACCGTGGTTTGGCGAGCTTCGGCCGGTACATTCGGGCAGCGCCGGTTACACAGCGGAGTGCTGCGACGTGCCCTGGATGAGGGGCAATGCAGGCTCAGAAAGCCGCTTCCCCGCGTACGCTTTGCATTGCTGCCTCGAGGCAACGGATCAAGGCGGCAACGTCCGCTTCGGACATTGCGGCTATTCGCTTCCTTACGCGTGAATCCCGGATTTCGAAGGGCATGTGCGCCGTTTCACCTCGCAGGTCTTCCAGCACCCGGTTCACCGGGCGCGGCAGGTCGTCCAGGTCCTCCAGCCACTGCAGGCTTTCCTGGTAGGCGCTGTACAGGCCCTCGTGGGGGGATGGACGGCGCTCTACCCAATCGAGGGCGCGACGCAGCTTTCGCACGACGTACGGATCACCATGCTTGTCCATCAGCGGCCTTCTTTCGCTCGAATTCGCAGGACAGGATCAAACATCGGCCGATACTCGCCCGGATGCGGCCGCTACCGAGGCGAGCACCCGGGAAGTGCGATGCGGCGCCGGTGGAAGGTCCGGCAGCTCTGCCTGCATGACGTCACTACTCCAGTCGCGCAGGAAAAGCTCGAAATCTGCCGAGGCAAGCGGCTTCGAAACCAGGAAGCCCTGCACTCGATCGCAACCGCGTGCTTCCAGGAAGGCGAGGGACTCCCGCGTTTCCACACCTTCGGCGCAGACTGTCATACCGAGGCCGTGGGCAAGTTCGATCATAGTGCCTACCACTTGCCGGGCCTCGTCGCTGCGACCGATCTCGGTAACGAAGGATCGATCGATCTTGAGCTCGTTGAATGGCAGGTGCAGCAGGCGCTTCAGCGATGCGAACCCGCAGCCGAAATCATCGATGGAGATTTGCACCCCTCTCAGGCGCAAGCGGGCGAGCACGTGGACCAGCAGGGGAGTGTCATCCTCGGTGACAGACTCCGTGATCTCGAGAACGAAGCGGTTGTTCTCCACCCCATGGTGGGCAAGGCATTCGCACAGGCGTTCGGGAAATTCCTCGTCGCTGACGAGGTTGGGCGGAACGTTGACGGCGATGTTCAGGTCCAGCCCCCGGGACTGCCAGAAATTTATCTGTTCGAGCGTTCGCTGGAGGACGAAATCGGTCAGCGGCAGCATCAGGCCCGCGTCCTCGGCTACGGGGACGAATTCGCTCGGCGCAATATTGCCGTGCACCGGGTGCGGCCATCTGAGCAGGGCCTCGGCCCCATCAACGATCCAGCTACCGGTCGTTCGGCAACGAGTGAGCTTCGGCTGGTAGTGAACCGAGAGGTCTCCCCGGCTGATGGCGGTGGATAGCTCATCCACTGTCCACGTGCCGGCGAGGAAGTCAGAGAGTACGTCTTGAAGCTGGGGGATCGACAGCGGTTTCCGGAGCGAGCCGGCCATGTTGAGGCCGCGTGCGGTTCCGAAACGAATGGCCGCTTCGTGCACTCGCGCGTTGTCGCCGCTCACCACGAGTACTTTCGCGTCGCACTGCTGGTCGGCGAAGAGCCGCAGGAGCTCGATGCCGGCGGAGTCCGGTAGCTGCAGGTCGAGCAGGATGGCCGTGGGGGCGAACTCGCGAAGCGTCCCGAGTACCGCACTCCTGTTCCGGGCGAATGCCACGTCGAAGCCGATCCCCTCCGCCGCCGCAGTGAGCGATTTGCAGATGGCCGGCTCGTCGTCGACGATGAGCAGACGGTTGGCCCGCTTCATAACCCTTCTCCCCAAATCCTGGATGCCTGCCACAGGACACAACCCGGCTTTTCCAGGCAATATCCCGAACGGGCACGGCTGCCCTGAAGGCTCCTCCCTGTGATCCTCGCTGGTAGCCCTCCCGCCGCAGTTTCCTGCTTTCACCAGCGTCCAGCCACGTAAGTGTGCCCGTTTTCCCAAACAGCAAAAGTGATAAATATCACAAAAACGGCAATCCGTCTCAAGAATAGGTCGGCTCGGCCGATAGCGGTAAATGGACCGGGCCGGCCGTAGCTCCCATGGGTACCCGGGCGGGCACGAACCGAGCGACTCTTGCAAAAATGACAAACACGGCAATAATCACCACGCAAACCCGAATGTAGAGGCGACATGGGCGACAAGACTTTCGTGACGACGCGGGAGGCCGCCAGGATGCTGAACGTGTCGCTGCGCACGGTCCAGCTATGGACGGAAAGCGGCGTGTTGAACGCCTGGAAGACCGCCGGGGGCCACCGAAGGATCTCGGCTGAATCCGTCCAGCGACTACGTGATGAACAGATTCTGACGACGGCCGCGTCCACCGGTAAGTCGAATTCGACAATCGTCATCGTGGAAGATGACCCGCTCTACCGTGAGCTGTACAGGCTCAAGATCGCCACCTGGCAGCTCTTCGCAAATATCATCGTTGCCAAGGACGGGTTCGAAGGGCTGCTGACGATCGGCAAGGTGAATCCCCCGGTCGTGATTACCGATCTTCGCATGCCCGGCATGGACGGATTCCAGATGATTCGCTCGCTGCAGGATGCTTCGTTGAACCTCGATATCATTGTCATCACCGGCCTCAGCGACGGCGAGATCGAGCGCGAGGGTGGGCTGCCCGGGAACGTGACCCTGCTGAAGAAACCCGATCCCCTGGATCAGCTCGAAGAATTGCTGCGCTCGAAATACGCGACTACTTTGGCGGCGGAAGCGTAGCGGGACCTTCGTTCGTACACGAACCGGAATAATCGATGCATTCAACCTGCCGCGTGCTTGTCGTTGAAGACGACCGCCCTGTGCAGAAGCTGCTGCACCGTCATTTGACGTCCTGGGGCTGCCAGGTAGACCTTGCCGGCGACGGCAATGAGGGCCTGATGCTGTGGGAACGTAACGAATACGATCTCGTGCTGACGGACCTCAACATGCCGGGCCTGGACGGCTCCGAGCTGGCGTCGAGAATTCGCCGCTCGGGACGGTCGAACGCGCAACACGTTCCGCTGATCGCCATGACGGGAGGTGCGGAAGATGCGCGTAGCCGCTTTGCGACGACCGGGATCAATGACTGCATGACCAAGCCCTTTTCCACCGCCGACTTGCAGCGCGTGCTGGGCCCCTGGTTACCGGGCTCCGGCGGTCCTCCCGGGTCGAAGGACGGGGGCACGCCCGGGACGGTGCACGATAGCGATTCCGCAATCATGCGGCACATTGCCGGAATCTTTATCACCACGATACCGGATTACCTTCGAGACCTCGATCGGGCGTGCGCTGAAGACAGCCAATCGGGGATCCGCGATGCCGCTCACAAGCTGAAGTCCGCGGCGCGGCTGGTTGGCGGCAATGAAGTCGCGACGCTATGCGAGGCGCTCGAAGGGGCTGCTCGTCATGCCGAAATGGCAAAGCTCATCGAGCTGGCCAAGCGAATTCCCGCCGCCGTAAAAGCGCTGGAACAGTCCCTGGAGGCGGCAACGCGATCCAGGGACTGACGCCGCGGCACAGCGACTGCCTCGCTTCGGTAGCCTTGCCCGCCACCATCTGCGTCACCTGCATCTCTCCGCAACGCAAAGCCTGGTCCCCGCGGATCAGAACTCGTACCGGAGGGCGACGCCCAGGCGCTGTGCGTCCCGGTCGTAGTGCTCGTAGGCGAGCTGCAGCTGGGCGCCTTCGACGACGCGCAGGTGGAGTGCCGCACCCAGCGCGAGCTGGCTGCCGTGGACCCGCTCTTCGAGCACGCGCGCATCGGCCGAGGTCCTCAACGACGCCCAGCCCGCCTTCACGCCCACGTTGAAACGCCTCGCCGGGTCGAACAGCAGCGCGCCCACGAAGGCGCTCGGCGCCCGGTAGTCGATGGCCTCGCGGCCGGCGATCGCCGGGTTGCGGTGCTCCAGAACGGCGCTGCCGAGATCGGCGTAGCCGAGCTCCAGGAACCAGCGGGCATCGAAGCGGTACGCCACGCTGACCCGGTAGCCGGTGTCGTGATCGTCGACGACCTTCCAGCCGGACCGTGAGTCGTCCGGGCGAAGCTCGGAGACGAGGTAGTCGACGCCGATCGACCAGCAGCCGCTGCGGCAGCCCGTGCCAGGGGCGCCCTGGTGCCCCGCCGGCCCGTCCGCCGCCTGCACGAACGCCGGCGACAGGAGCCCCGGCGCCCCGGCGAGCAGGACCGCCGGGGCGAGGCTTGCGCCGGCCCGGCGCAGCCGCCGGCCCCCGGCCGCCAGCGCCAGCAGCACGAGCCCGCCCACGCCGAAGCTGCCACCGCCGCCGAGTCCCGTGCGGACGCCCGGGTCCTCCTGGACCAGGTCGCTGATGCCGTCCTGGTTGAAGTCACCGTCCTCGTCCCGGTCGCCAACGCCGTCATTGTCGCTATCCGGGTCCAGCCGATCGGGGATGCCGTCGCCGTCGGTGTCACGTTCCCGGTACAGGTCGTCGACGCCGTCACCGTCCATGTCCAGGCCGCCGGTGGCGTCCACGTCGTACGCGTCGTCGATCCCGTCACCATCCGCATCGGTGCCCAGGGGCTCCGGCAAACCGGCCTCGATGCGATCGAGGACGCCGTCATTGTCGCTATCCAGGTCCAGGTAGTCCGGTACCCCGTCACCGTCGCTGTCGTGCGCGCCTTCCATGATGTCCGGAATGCCGTCGCCGTCCGAGTCGAGGTCGAGGTAGTTCGGTATGCCGTCACCGTCCGGGTCGTCGGTTCCCTCGACGGCGTCCGGGATGGTGTCGCCGTCCGAGTCCGGATCGAGGTAGTTGGGGATACCGTCGCCGTCCATGTCGCCCGTGCCTTCCACGGCATCAGGAATGCCGTCGCCGTCCGAATCGGCATCGAGGTAGTCCGGCACACCGTCGCCGTCCGAATCGCCGGTGCCCTCGGCGTCGTCCGGGATGCCGTCGCTGTCGGAATCGGCATCGGGGTCAGCGGGCGCATCGTCTTCATCCGAACCCTCGTCGGGATCGCCGGATGTACCGTCGTCGCCCGGATCCCCGGCGTCGTCATCGCCGCCCGAGCCGTCGCCGGGGTCGCCGGGTAAGCCGCCATCGGCACCCGCATCGTCGACGACGCCTGTAACCTCTACACGATGCGACAAGGTCACCGGGGCGAGGATCGGAATGTTGAAGGAATCCGCGGCCGTAACCGGCGCCTCCGCAGACATCGCCACCTCGAAGGTGCAGCTTTCCCCGCCCGCAAGCGTCGTATTCGAGCAATTGTCTTCGCCCGCAACGAATGAGAACGGAGCGGCAAGGCCGTCTGAATTACCGATGGTCGAGATCTCGATATCAGCACCGGCGTTGTTGATCGTGATCGTTTGCGTGACCGTCGCCCTCGCGTCCACCGTTCCAAAATCGATCGTCTCGGGCGAGACGGTGAAGTTGGCCTCGATGATCGAAAGGCTCGCGCTCGCCTGGCTCGTCATCGAGGAATCACTCTGCGCGATGAATGAAACGGTGGTGCTGCCCGTCGTTCCGGATGCGACGCCGGCGGGGACGGTGATCGCGACCGGAATCGTCACACGCTCCAGCGGCTCTACGGTCACGGTGTTTCCCTCGGGAAAGGCCGCGACCCAGGTTTGGCTGTTCAGGGCGCTGAGATCGACCGTGTAGCTGTTCCCGGAGTCGAGGTTATGCAGCTTGAATTGCTGGACCACGATCTTGTCGGCAACGGTGTTCTCGTCTGCCGGAGCGAGGACCTGGATCGGCGACGGATGAGTCCACGTCTCGAACGCTTCGATAGTCCAGGTTTGCCCGGGGGCGAGCGCCTGCCGGTCCCACTCCAGGTAGAACCCCGCGTCGATGAAGTTGGAATCTGCGGCATCGCCGAGGCGCCCTTCCATTGCCGCCTGGTAGTTGCCGGTGCCGTAGCCTCCGCCGAAGTGATGGTCGGCCGGCGTCGCCGGATTGGCATAGAAACCCATGATGCCGGATACCGCAAAAGCCTGGTTATTGACGTAAACCATGCTCAACTCGGAATCCCACCAGCTGCGGGCCGAGTCATAGCCGCCGAAGTAGGCATCGCCCCCGTGAAAGAAGCGAACGTCCTCGTAACCGGTCACACCGTCGTTCGTGATCTCCCACCGCTTCTTCACGTACAGGTCGCCGTCGGTGTAGCTGACGATCTGCCGAATGCGGACGTCACCGGCCCCGAGCACGGTCTCTATGGTCCAGGGGTCGATCATGGTGTGACTGATGGGCGTGAAACCGGGCAGGCCATATCCCCGCTGATAGGGGCTGGCCGCCCGGGATGCGGGATCGGGAGACAGCCAGATTACGGATCCCCAGGAGCGCTCGCCATAGTACTGGCGCACCACGCCGTTCGGCTGGCAAACCCACGCCGCTACTGCCCCGAGGCTCCCGACCGCGAATTTGATCGGGTCGCCGTCTATCAGGTACCAGGTCTCCCCTGGGCTCAACATTGTTCCGAAATTCTCGCCGAACGTCGGCGAAAGTTCGTTGGCAACACAGCCGAGCTCGGCTGCCGGGACTTTCCCGGCAAAAGACACGAGCATGAGGAGCAGGCCGAATACGCCGAATCGAGGCAGTCTCATATGTACTTTCCCTGGAGGGCAGAAATAAGGAGCGCATCATGCCGCTCCGCGAATGCAGCATCTTTGATAAAAGTCGCAAAATCAGCAATTGCCCGGCACGTTTGGGATACGGATTGAAGTCGTGCCGAGGCCGGTTACCGGGTCGAGGCGTTAAAATGCCCTGTCGACCATGACGCCAGAATTTCAGAAGGGGCAAAGTTGCACAGGGAAAGCGCGAGCAGTGGCGCCGGTGACACGGCAGTGAGTACCCGGGCCCCGAACGTTGCCGCCGCGCATACGCCCATGATGCAGCAGTACCTTCGCATCAAGAGCGAATACCCGGACATGCTGGTGTTCTACCGCATGGGCGACTTCTACGAGCTGTTCTTCGACGACGCGCGCCGCGCCGCCTCGCTGCTCGACATCACGCTCACCGCCCGGGGCAAATCGGGCGGGCAGCCCATCCCGATGGCCGGCGTGCCGTATCACGCGGCCGAGGCGTATCTCGCGAAGCTGGTACGGCAGGGCGAATCCGTCGCGATCTGCGAGCAAATCGGCGATCCGGCTACCTCGAAGGGACCGGTCGAGCGGCGGGTCATCCGCATCGTCACGCCGGGCACGCTGACGGACGAAGCGCTCCTGAGCGAGACCCGCGACAATCTCGTTGCGGCCGTGTACGCCGGGAATCCCTCGATCGGCCTCGCCTGGCTCGAGCTCTCCAGCGGGCGGTTTCGCGTGACCGAGGTCGACGATGAGCAAGCGCTTGCCGCGGAGCTGGAACGCCTGCAGCCGGCCGAGCTCATCGCCGACGAGGGCCAGGACGTCGACGTCGCGCCGGGGCGCCGTATCACGCGCCGCCCGCCGTGGCATTTCGACCTCGACAGCGGGACGCGGCTCCTGTGCTCGCAGTTCGGCACGCGCGACCTGTCCGGCTTCGGGCTCGACGGGCTCGCGTGCGGCATCGCGGCCGCCGGCGCGCTGCTGCAGTACGTGCGCGACACGCAGAAGACGGCGCTGCCGCACATCCGCTCGATCGCCCTGGAGCGCGAGAGCGACGCCGTGATCATGGACGGGCCCACCCGCCGCAACCTGGAGCTCGAAGAGTCGCTCGGCGGCCGGCGCGAGCACACGCTGGCCGGGATCATGGATCGCTGCCTGAGTCCCATGGGCAGCCGGCTGCTGCGCCGCTGGATCCAGCGGCCGCTGCGCGATGCGGATATCCTGCGGCAGCGCTACCACTCCGTCGAAACGCTGCTGCTCGGTGCGCACGCCGAAGGCCTGCGGGAGGTGCTGCACGGCATCGGCGACATGGAACGCATCCTGTCGCGCGTGGCGCTGCGCTCGGCGCGGCCGCGCGACCTGCGCCAGCTCCTGTCGGCGCTCACCCGCCTGCCCGACCTCCGCCACGGGCTGCAGGCGCTGGACTCGCCCCTCCTGCAGGCGCTCTGCCGGACCATCGACAACCACGTGGCGCAGCGCGACCTGCTGAAGAAAGCGCTGGTCGACAACCCGCCGATGCTGATCCGCGACGGCGGCGTGCTGGCCGCGGGCTTCGACGACGAGCTGGACGAGCTGCGCGCGATAGCCGCCAACGCCGATCGCTACCTGCTGGAGCTCGAAGCGCGCGAACGGCAGCGCACCGGTATCACCACGCTCAAGGTCGGCTACAACCGGGTGCACGGCTACTACATCGAGATCAGCAAGGGTCAGGCGCACAAGGCGCCCGACGAGTACACGCGCCGGCAGACGCTCAAAGGCGCCGAGCGCTACATCACGCCGGAGCTGAAAGGCTTCGAAGACAAGGTGCTCTCGGCGA
>CAYRKH010000040.1:0-27056 GCA_964424805.1 uncultured Woeseiaceae bacterium | reverse complement strand
AGGGGCTCCATGACCTCGGCGATCGCGTCCTCGCGCAGGCGCTCCGCGTCGTCCAGGACCAGCAGGCAATTCGAGCCCGCGGTTTCCACCGCCTGCAGCAGGCGGCCCAGGCCGTAGGCCATGCGGCTGCCGTTGAACGGCGTGGAAAGCAGGCCGGTGGGCAGCATGTCCACGCCGCCGGAATGAAAGGCATAGGCGAGATAGGGAACCAGCACTTCCGGCTCGTCGGTCTCATCGAGCGAAAGCCACGCTACCGCGCTGCCGCGATCCCGGTAGAGCTCGAGCAGCTGTGAAAGCAGCAGGGTCTTGCCGAAGCCTGCCGGGGCGTCGAGCACGACGATGCGGTTGTCGGGCTCGGCGGCGAGACGCCGTAGCAGGGCCTCGCGGATACAGGCGCTCGCCGGCAGTTTCGGGGGTGAGACCTTGGCTCTTACCAGCCAGCTCGCAATGTCCGCGTGCATCGTCTCCTACACGGGCTTTTTGACCGGTTTTTTCCAGCCTTCGATGGTGACCTGGCGGGCGCGGGCGAGGGTGAGCTCCTCCGCCGGGGCGGGTTTGGTGATGGTGGAGCCGGCGCCGATGGTGGCGCCGGCGCCGACCTCCACCGGGGCAACCAGCTCGACTCCCGAGCCGATGAAGGCGTTGTCGCCGATCACCGTGCGGTACTTGTTGGCGCCGTCGTAGTTGCAGGTGATGGTGCCGGCGCCGACGTTGACGCCGGTGCCGATGGTGGTGTCACCGATATAGGACAGGTGGTTGACCTTGCTGCCGCGCGCGATCGTGCTCTTCTTCACCTCGACGAAGTTGCCGATCTTGACCTTGTCGGCGAGCTCGGCGCCGGGGCGCAGTCTTGCGAAAGGCCCGATCTCGCAGTCCCGACCCGTCACCGACTGCTCGATGTGGCAATAAGAGTGGATGACGGTCCCGGCCCCGAGCGAGCTGTCGCGAACCAGGTTGCACGACTCGACGGTCACGTTGTCGCCGAGCGTGACGTCGCCCTCGAACACGACGTTCGCATCGACGAATACGTCCGTGCCGCAGGTGAGCGTGCCGCGGATGTCGACCCGCGCCGGGTCCGCGAAACTCACGCCCCGTGCCATGAGCTCGTCGACGCGCCGCTGCTGCAGGGCGCGCTCGGCCTCGGCGAGCTGCTTCCTGTCGTTAATGCCCATGACTTCCCTCCAGTCGGAGGCCTTGACGCCGTGCACCGCGACACCGTCGCCGACGGCCATCGCGATGACGTCGGTCAGGTAGAACTCTCCCTGGCTGTTATTGCTGTCGAGGCGCTCGAGCCATTGTTTCAGCCGTACCGCGGGCGCGGCGAGAACGCCCGTGTTGATCTCGGTAATCGCCTGCTCCGCGGCACTCGCATCTTTCTGCTCGACGTTGCGCACCACGCGGCCGTGCTCGCGCACGATCCGGCCGTAACCGGTCGGATCGTCCATGTCGACCGTCAGGAGCGCGAGGTCTCCTGCGTTTCCGGTCTGCAGCAGCGTCCGCAGCGTGGACGCCTTCAGCAGCGGCACGTCGCCGAACAGGATGAGCACCCGGTTCGCGTCGGGCGTGCCGGGCATCGCCTGCTGTGCCGCGTGGCCGGTGCCGAGCTGCTCGGCCTGGTGGACCCAGCGGATCGGCTGGCCCTCGAACGCGGCTTTCACCGCCTCGCCGCCGTGGCCGTGCACCACGCAGACGTCGGCCGCACCGGCCGCGAGCGCGCAGTCGACCACGTGCTGCAGCAGCGGCTTTCCGGCCAGTTTGTGCAAGACCTTCGGGACGGCCGAGCGCATGCGCGTGCCCTGGCCCGCCGCCAAGATAATGAAGCTGACTTCCAAGGATATTCCCTGCCGGTTTTTCTGCTTTCATGATACAGGAAGGCCGATTGCCTTCGGAGGTGAGGTGGCTCGCCGGGGCAGGCTTCCCCCGATGCTGCGCGGGCCGGCTTGGCGTATGCTGGACCCGGTCTCCAACCAGCCACGGAGGCGTCGATGAACCGCCGACTGCCGGCCCTCGCTGCCCTGTTCCTCGTCCTCGGCGCCTGTAGCGGCGAGATCTACCTGCGTGACGGCGTGACGGACGGCGACACCTTCTTTCTCGCGGAGCGGGCCCTGCACGACCCCGACCCGGCCCTGCAGAGCTGGGTCAGCTACAGCCTTTCCCGGAGCGCCTGCCAGCTCCGGAACGGGGCAGGCAATCCCGCCCGCGCGACGTCGTTCGACTGCGAGCTCGCCGCTCGCGAGCACCTGCTGGAGACCTGGTCGTCGCTGCGCGAACGCGACCCCGCCAGCAGCGACTACCTCGACGACCTGGATCGGGTGCAGCAAGCCGGCTTCCTGGACGAATACGTCTGGCGGCACTTCCGCGACGATTCCTGGAGCCCGCCGCCCGGCCTGCAGCCGGAACGATTCCGCGCCTGGAGCCGGCACCATCTGCCCGGGCACGTGCCCCGGACGCGATGGATAGGGTCGTGGGGATACGGCCGCGACGTTGCCGCCGGGGCGATTCCTGAATGACGCGCGCCTTTGCGACGCCGCCTCCGCGAAGACGGCGCGCCGCACTGCACGCCCGTTTCGGGTTTCGCAGAGGGTTAATCGGTGACCGGTGTGAAGCGGAGGTCGTCGTAGTTGTAGCTGAAATCGGCGAGCGGTGAGACCGCTTTCATGGTGATGCCGGCGATGTCACCCTCCGCATCCAGGGCGAACGTGACGTAGGCGGGTTCGATCGCCGGGTCGGTCCAGCGCGCGCGAAAGGTATCGTACTGCCAGTGCTCCAGCGTGGCGGTCATGTCGGGAGTCTGCAGGAAATCGAGCACCAGGCTGCCGTCTCGCACCGCGATCGAAATCGGCCCGTACCACGGGTCCTCGTAGCGGCCGGTGTAGCGCGCCAGCGGCAGCGACGGCCCGACGCCGGCCGGCTCGGCCGTCTCCTTGCGGAAGGCCTCGAGCGCGGCCGCGTTGCGCTGCTCGTTGAACGCCATGAACTTCGCCGGCCAGTCCGCCGGCGGCGCGCCGAGGTAATGATCGACCAGCTCCCAGCCGAGCCCCAGCAGCGCCTCACCGTCTTCCGAGTTGACGACGAGGAACAGGCCGACGTTCTTCTCCGGTATCAGCGTGACCAGCGTCTGCACGCCGAACACCGCGCCGCCGTGGCTCACGAGCTTCACGCCCCGGTAGTCCTTCACGCCCCAGCCGAGCGCGTACGTCGAGAAGTTCGGGGTCAGCGCGGCAAGATCGCCCGGGTAGCCGCGGATCGGTACGATGGTGACCGGCGTCCACATCTCGCTCGCCTGCTCATCGCTCCACAGGCGCCCGTTGCCGTCCGGCAGCCGGCCCTGTGCGAGCTGGATCAGCATCCATTGCGCCATGTCATTCGCACTGCTCGCGATGCCGCCCGCCGGCGCGGCATTGCGGCCAAGCACGTCGCGCTCGTCCAATGGCTCCTGCCGGCCGACGCCGCGGAAGGCGCCGTCGAGGCGCGCGTGCGGCCACGCACGATTCGGATTACCGAAGCGCGCGTCCGGGGTGGTCGTCGAGCTCACCATGCCGGCGGGAGCCAGCACCGCTTCCGCGACGAACGCCTCCCAGGTGCTTCCACTCACTTCCTCGATGAGCTGGCCGGCCGCCACGTAGAGCACGTTGTCATAGGCATAGGCGCCGCGGAAGCTCGTCTCCGGCTTTATGTAGCGCAGGGCCTCCACGGTTTCGCGCCGCGAGCGATTGCTGCGGGGCACGAACATCAGGTCGCCCGCGCCGAGCCCCAAGCCGCTGCGATGCACCAGCAGGTCGCGGATCGTCATCTCGCGCGTGACCCACGGGTCGTACATTTTGAACCACGGCATGTGCTCGATGACCGCGTCGTCCCAGTCCATGCGGCCCTGGTCGACGAGCAGCGCGAGGGCCGCGGCGGTGAAGGCCTTGCCGGTCGAGCCCGTGGGGAAGATCGTGTCGGCGTCGACCTGCTCCGGCTCGCCGAGCTTGCGCACGCCGAAGCCGCGCGCGAACGTCACCTCGCCGTTCTCCACGACGGCGATCGCCATGCCCGGCACCCCGACCGCTTCGCGTACGGCCTCCGCCCGTGCCTCGAAGTCGTCCGGCGGCGCCGCCACGGCGGGCAGGGCCGCCGCCAGCCACACGACGGCCGCGCCGAGCCCGAGCGTCAGGCGAGGCATTCGTCCACCAGCCGTTCGAAGGCGGCGCCGCCCCGCATGGGGTCGGCTACCGGAAGCTTCAGCCGCGCCGATTCCCCGGCCAGCAGTTGCCGGGCCTCGTCATCGGGGAGGTCCGACGTATTGAGCGACACGCCGCCGCAGCGGATGCCCGGGTTGGTGCGGCCTCCGAGCTTCAGGTTCAGCTCGATCGTTTCCTCGATGCCCGGCACCGTATAGCCCGGCAGGCCGAGCATCGAGCGGCGGGCCGGATGGTGGCAGACCACGATCACGTCCGGCTGGCTGCCGTGCAGCAGCCCGAGCGAGACGGCCGCGAACGCGGGGTGAAAGAGCGAGCCCTGGCCTTCGATGACGTCCCAGTGACCGGGCGCGGCGTCCGGGCTCAGCAGCTCGGCCGCGCCTGACGCGAAGTCGCTGACCACCGCGTCCATCGGGATGCCGCCGCCCGCGATGAGGATGCCGGTCTGGCCCGTGGCCCGGAAGTCCGCGGCGACGCCGCGCGCGGCGAAAGCGCGGGTGAGGGCGAGGGCCGTGTACTTCTTGCCGAGCGCGCAGTCGGTACCGACGGTCAGCAGGCGCCTGCCGCTCCGTTTGCGCCCGGTTCCGGTAGGCACGTTGGCGGGCGCCCGGCGCACGTCGATGAGGCGCCGGCCGTGCTCCCGTGCCGCCGCGGCCAGCACCGGGTTATCCGAGAGCCGCGCGTGCATGCCCGAGACGAGGTCGAGTCCCGCCGCCAGCGCTTCGACCAGCGCGGGGACCCAGGCCTCCTGGAGGGTGCCGCCGGCATTCACGACGCCGATGACCAGGGCCCGCGCCCCCTTTGAATGCGCCTCGGCCGGCGTCATGAAAGGCAATCCCACGCTCAAAGCGCCGTGCCCGCTGGCGTACTCGCCGACGCAGCGCTCCGGAGCCCAGTCGCGCAAACCGAATGCCGTCTTGGCAAACGCCGGCTCCGTGGCGTCGCCGAGGAACAGCAGGTACGGCTGCGGGATCGACAAGACGTCGATCGCCCCGGCACTCACAGGATGCTCATAGTTCGAAGCCGACGGCGAGACCGTAGGTTCGCGGACGGATCAATCCCAGGTCGGCGATGCCGGTGGCCGCAACATTCGCCGTGCCCACGGAGGTAATGCCCGCTTCGTCGGTCAGGTTCTTGCCGTACAGCTCGAAGCTCCAGCGGTCGTAGCGCAAGCCCGCGCGGAGGTCCAGCGTCGTGTAGCTCTCGGCTTCCCTGAGGCGGCCGTCGGCCTCCCGCTGGTCGAAGCCGATCGACCGCTTGCCGGTATAACCCGCGGTGCCGCCGACCCAGGCGGTGGCATCGCCGCTCAGCGCCCACTCATAGTTAGCGGACAGGCCGAAGCTCCATTCCGGCACGAACGGCAGCGCGTCGCCGTCGAGGCCGCCGACCTGCTCGCTCGTGTTCTCGGTCAGCTCCGCATCCGTATAGGCCCCGTTCAACGACAGGGTCAGGCCGTCGGCCGGCAACAGGCTGGCACTGAACTCGAGGCCCCGGCTCTCGGCCGTGCCGCCGTTGGCGTTGACGCCGAAGCCGTCGATGAGGGCAAAGAGCTGAATGTCGTCCCAGTCGAGGAAGAAGGCCGCGATGTCCAGCGCGAAGAGGCCGTTGGCGCTCTCCGTCTTCAGGCCGGCCTCGTAGCTGGTCAGCTCGTCGGAATCGTAGGACGCGACCGCCGCGGGGGCGCCCGGGGGCACGATATTCGGACCGCCCGGCCGGAAGCCCGTGGCGATGCGGACGTAGGCGGAGGTCCTGTCGTCGAACTCGAAGCGCGGCGAGAACGACCAGGTGAACGGAGACTCCGAGGAGGACCCGGGAAGCTCCGAGTCGCCGGCCAGCGGTCCCGTGGTTCTCTGCACCGCGGTCTGGTCGTTGTCGCTCTGGCGGGCGCCGACGGACAGCTCGAAGCGGTCCGTCAGGTGCCAGGTCGCGTTGGCGAACACCGCGATTTCCTCGTAATTCGATTCGATGGTGGCGATCGCCAGCACCGGCAGGCCCTCAACCGGGTTTTGCGTACCCGGCTGGACGGCCAGTATGGTCTGGTCGATCAGCGACTCCTCATCCGTGTAGTAGGCGCCGACCAGCCACTCGAAGGTGTCGCTTTCGGGCGATACGAGCCGGAATTCCTGGGTCCATTTGTCGGTGCTCGTCACCTGCGGCATGATCGCGCTGACCAGGGGAGCGATCTCCGGCGTGTTCGGATCGTCGAACAGGAACGTCAGGAACGAGGACAGCGGCGGTCCGCCGGTCAGCTCCGCGGCGATCGCCGCGTCGACCTGGAAATCCTCCTCGAAGGTGCCGTAGCCGGTGATCGACTGCAGGGTGGCCGGGCCGAAATCCCAGTCCACGGTCGCGCTGTAGAGCCGGTAGGCGATGTCGTAGGACTGGTCCTGGTACCGCGATTGCACCAGGCCGTTGAGCGGCTCGAGGGTGTCGGGATCCGCGTCGACGGTGCTCGGTCCGCCGGTGTCGATATCCTGCATCATGGCCATGAAATTGACGGAGAAATCGTCGCTGGGCCGGAACAGTGCCTGCAGGCGCCCGCCGGCCGTGTCCACCGAGTTGAGGCCCTTCTTCACCAGCGTGCCCTCGAGCACGTTGACGCTCGGGTCCGTCAGCGTCGGGATGGGGTTGTTGCCGATGGAGTCGATGTAGCCGTCGTCCGCGCGGTAGAAGCCGGTGGCGCGGACGGCGAACACGTCGCTCAGGGGCACGTTGACCGCTCCCGTGAGGGCGTAGCCCGGGTCCGCGTTGTCGACGCTTTCCATGGAACCGTGGAAGCGCACTTCGACCGCATCGGTCCTGGCCGGCTCCGGCACGTACTTGAGCACGCCGCCGAGAGAGCTTGCGCCGTAAAGCGTTCCCTGCGGGCCCCTGAGCACCTCGACCCTGCTCAGGTCGAACGTGTCGAAGTCGCCCGACAGGATCGCGCCGTTCGCGAGGCCGCTGCTCGAGCCGAACGGCACGTCGGCCACGTAGACGCCGACCGTCGACGCCACGCCGCCCGTATTGATGCCGCGCAGGGTGAGGCGCGTGACGCCGCGTGTCGCGCTGCTGATGCTCAGTCCCGGAACGAGTGACACGAGGTCCTGGAAATTGTCGGCGTGCTGCTGTTGCAGTGCCTGCCCCGAGAGCACGGTGACCGACATCGGGATCTCGGTGAGCGCCTGCTCGCGCTTCTGTGCGGTGACCAGGATCTGCTCGAGGCCCTCGGCGGGCTCCACGGCCGTGTCCTGCGCCGGCGCGGCGCCGGCCGCAAGCACCAGCGCCGCCCCGGCGGCAATCGATGAGACCAGTGGGGACAACCCCGTCGCGCGGTTCATGGCGATCTCCTCATGTTGTGATCGTGATAGTCGTTCAGGTGTCCGAGCCGTTTCCCGTGGATGCCTGCTGCTTCGCCGCGTCAATAGTTCGTACTGAAGCCGATCAGGTGGAAGGCCAGCGCCACCCAGAGCACCGTGCAGAAGGCAACCACCAGCACCAAACTCCAGAGCTTCGCCGGCCAGCGGCGCTGCCCGGTCCAGACGCGCCGCGCGTGCCACAGCGAGATGGCGAAAGAGCCGACGAGAACGACGAGGGTCAGGAGCTGCAGCGCCATCAGCCAGGGGTCGAGCGCGCCGGAGAGCATCCCCAGGTCGGAGAACATGGCCTGCACGGTCAGCATCCACGCCACGAGAACGGCGAGCGTTGCGATCGCCGCGATCTTCGCCCAGCGGTAGGCGCGAAGGTCCGGGCCCGTGAACATCGCGGGCTGCGCGTAGCGCCGGCGCACGATCGCCTTCACCGGCCACAGGAGCGCGGTCAGCGCCAGGGCAACGAGGCTCGCGTTCAGCAGCGGCAGCAGCCAGGCCGACGACTTCGCCCACGCCACGGGCTCGAACACCATGAACGGCGAAAACGCGTCGATGCTGAAGCGCTGCACGACACCGTCCCGGACGACGGCCGCGAGCCGCTGCTCACCGCCTTTCTCCAGCCATACGAACGGCGCGATCTCCTGCCAGGTGGTCGGGCGGCCGGTGAAATCGTCCCAGAGCGGGACGCTGATGGTGCCGTCGCCGTTGTCGACCACCTTGGCCTGGCCGACGAGGCCAAGCGCCGACAGGAAGCTCGTCTCCGCGCGCCGCGAGTTCACGTAGGTACCCGCCATCATCGCCGCATGCTCGGCGGCGGTGGCTTCGTCCACGGTGCCGGAAGGCTCCGGGCCGGGCAGGTAACGGTCGGCGAACATCGCATACAGGCTGCTGCGAACCTTGCTGGTGGCGCCGTCCTTGCCGGCGCTGTTCATCGAGACAAAGAGGCCGACACCATCGTCGATGAAGAGGTTCAGGTCCGAATGGAACCATTGCGTATCGCCGCCGTGCGCGATCGCGTTACGCCCGTTCAGGTCGGACTCGTAGAAGCCGAGCGCCATGCGATTGAGCGGCGGCATCATCGTCAGCATCGTCGTGTGCATCTGGCGCGCGGTCTGCGGCTTCAGGATCTGCGCGCCGTTGTAGGAACCCTGCTGCAGGTGCGCCAGCATGAATTTCGCCATGGCAGCGCCGCTCGCGGTGAGACTGCCGGCCGGGGCGGGATTCACCAGCTCGAATGCCTTGGCGTCTTCCCAGGCCCTGGCATAGCCGGCCGACATCTGCTCCTCGAAGCGCTCCGGCAGCGGTTGCCGGAAGGTCGCATTGGTCATGCCGAGCGGCTCGAAGATGTTCGCGTCGAGGTAGTCGTCGAAGGGCTGGCCGGACACGAGTTCGACGATGTAGCCGGCAAGGCCGGTCGCGTAGTTGGAGTACGCCGGGGTGCTGCCGACCGGAAAGATGCGCGCCGGCACCCAGCTCGCGAGGGATTCGCCGAGCGGCTGCAGCGCGTCCTCGTTTTCGAAGATGAGCGACTTGAGCCGCTCCTCGAAACCCGCGGTGTGCGTCATGATGTGGCGCAGGGTGATCGGCTCGCCGCGCGGCCCTTCCGGGATCTCGAAGTCGAGGTATTCGTTCACGTCGGTGTCGAGGTCGAGCTTGCCGTCCTCGACCAGTTGCATGACGGCCGTCCACGTAAACAGCTTGGAGACGGAGCCGGGACGGAACAGCGTCGTCTCCGGATCGACGGGCCTGCGTTCCTCGACGTTCGCAAAGCCGTAGCCCTTCTGCGTCACGACCTCGCCGTCGGCAACCACCACGACCACCGCCCCCGCGATGCCGCCGTTGGCGAGCGCGTAGGGCATGAAGCCGTCCAGCCACGCGTCGACGTTCTCGCGGGTGAGCGGTGCCGCGCCGGGGGTAGCCACGTGGAGCGTCTCGGCCTGCTCGTCGGGCACGAGGGGCCGCTCCGTGAGCACCTCCACGGGGTCGGTCTCCGGTTCCTGCGCCAGGCCGGGCACCGCCAGCGCACTGATAAGGGTGAGGGTCGCGATGAGGGGGCTGAAGCGCATGTCTACTCCTCGGGCGAACGGTTGCAGTTCGGGTCAGCGCCGGTATTGTTCGTGTATATGTTTTCTACCGGTGGTTGAATAGCATCCCACTGAGGATACAATGCGCCTATCTGGAAAATTGTCAAGTCTCCGGACCACCATGTGCAGAGGCTCCCATAGCCGCGTTCTGCCTTCGGGCCGGTGCCGGACCGGCATTACCCGCCTTCTCGCCGGCGGCACGGGCGGCCGGTGCCCGTGCCCGCACAGGAGCCTCACGACGCCATGAGTAACGATCGGCCGACGCTCGGTACCCTGCTGAAGGGCTTGCGACAACGAAACGGCTGGACGCTGAAGGAGATGAGCCAGCGGACGGACATTCCGCTCTCGACGCTCTCGAAAGTCGAGCACGACCGGCTCACGCTCACCTACGACAAGCTGCTGCACCTGAGCCAGCGCCTCAACATGCGCCTGTCCGAGCTGTTCGCGGAGCCTGAAGATGCCGCCGAGCCCGCCGTCACGGCGAGGCGCAGCATCGGCCGCATCGGTGATGCCGTGCGGGTCGAGACCCGCAACTACGACTATTACTATCTCTGCACCGAGCTGCGCAAAAAGCGGATGATTCCTATCCTCACGCGCATCCGGGCGAAGGACGTGCAGGATTTCGGAGAGCTGGTGCGGCACTCCGGCGAGGAATTCATTTACGTGCTCGAAGGCCGCATCGTGGTCCACACGGAGTTCTACGATCCCGTGACGCTGGAGCAGGGCGCATCCATCTACATCGACAGCAACATGGGCCATGCCTATGTCGTTGCCGACGGCTACGACGAGGCTCTGGTGCTCGGCGTCTGCTCGAGCGCCGACGAAGGCCTGATGGCCTCGCTCATGAACCTGCACCCCGACGACGAACGCGCCACAAGCTAGCCGGGACTGTGCTAACGCACGCGAACTAACCACACGGTACAAAGGCGCCGCAAGCTGTCCGGCACTGTGGGAGCGCGCATTGCGCGCGATGCCGGCTTTGCCTGGCGGTGGCATCGCGCGCAGTGCGCGCTCCTACAGTGCTTGGTCATTGCTCCCTTGACGCGGTATCGTTGCCGGCGGTTTGTCGAGGGAGAGCCGGGTGAGATCAACAACAGCGGGCCTGCTCGCGTGCTTCATGTTTGCCGCTGCTCACGCGGCGCCTGCCGACGACCCGATCCTGAACGCCGGGGCACCGATGTACCCGACGGACGTGAGCTACGATGCTGCCGTGCCGACGCCGGCCGAGGTGCTGGGCCACGAGCTGGGCGCGGCGCCGGTACGGCATCACGAACTGGTCGACTACATCACCCGGGTCGCCGGGAGCTCCGACCGCATGACCCTCGAGGTGATCGGCTACTCGCACGAGCGCCGGCCAATCCTGTTCGTAGTCGTGACCTCGCCCGCCAATCACGCGCGCCTGGACGACATCCGCGAGCGCCACGTCGCGCTGACCGAGCCGGCTTCGGGGCAGGCGGTCGAGGCCGGCATGCCGGTGGTCACCTGGCTCAACTACGGCGTGCACGGCGCCGAGGGCAGCGGCATGGACGCGGCGCTGCCGACGATCTATCACCTGGCGGCGGCGCAGGGACCCGGAATCGAGCGTATCCTCGAGGAGAGCGTCATCCTCGTCACTGCCGTCTTCAATCCCGACGGCCATGCCAAGCGCATCGCCTGGCTGGATGCGTACGGGAGCCAGGTCACCATAGCCGACCCGCAGCACGCCGAACACGACCTGGACTGGCAGTTCGCACGCACCAACCATTACTGGTTCGACCTGAACCGCCAGTGGCTGCCGGTCACGCAGCCCGAGCCGCGCGCGTGGATGAACAAGTGGCACGAGTGGCGCCCGAACCTGACGGTCGACTACCACGAGATGGGGTCGGGCTCGACCTATTACTTCCATCCCGGGATACCGACGCGCACCAACCCGCTCGTCACCGACGAAGGCAAGCGGCTGATGGAGGCCGTCGTGAAGTCGTCCGAGGAGTTCCTGGACGCCGAGGCGCGCCTGTACTTCCACGGCGAGAGCTTCGACAACTACTACATCGGTAAAGGCTCGACCTTTCCCTACATCAACGGCGGCGTCGGCATCCTGTTCGAGGCGGCGACCACCCTGGGTATCGAGATCGACACGCCGAACGGCCTGCGAACCTTCCGCGAGAATATCCGCAAGCACTTTCGCACCAGTCTCGCGAGCATCGAAGGCGCGCTCGGCCTGCGGGACGAGCTCCTCGCCTACCAGAAGAACTTCTACGACTCGGCGCTCGAGGCGGCGGAAGACGCCGCCGTGCAGGGGTACGTCTTCGCCGCGCCGCAGGATCCCGCGCGGCTTTACTTCTTCCTCGACATGCTCGATTACCACCGCATCCAGGCCTACGAGCTGGCTTCCGGCATTACCGAGGGCGGCATTACCTTCCGGCCCGGCGAGGCGATGATCGTGCCGGTCACCCAGCCGCAGTACCGGCTGATTCGGGGCATTTTCGAGACGGTGCACGAATTCGAGGACACGACGTTCTACGACGTTTCGACGTGGACGATGCCGCTGGCGTTCAACCTGCAATACGCGCCGCTGTCCGGCCGGCGCTTCAACAGCGATCTCGTGGGAGCGCCGGCGGTGCCGCAGCTGCCGAGCGCCGCGGCGCCGGACGAGGCGCGCTACGCCTACGCGTTCTCCTGGACCGGTTATTTCGCGCCGCGCGCGCTGTACCGCGTGCTGGAAGCGGACCTCATGGCCAAGGTCGCGACGAAGCCGGTCACCGCCGTCACCACGCGCGGGCGCGTGGCGCTGCCGCGAGGCAGCATCCTCGTGCCTTTCGACCGCCAGCGCAGCTCGCGGGAAAAAATCCACGAGATCATGCGGACCATCGCCGCCGAGGACGGCATCGTCGTGCACGCCGTCCAGTCCGGGGCCAGCGCCGACGGCACGGACGGCGTCGACCTCGGCGGCCCGTCCTTCCGGCCGCTGGTGGAACCGAAGGCGCTACTCGTCACCGGCCGCGACGTCAACCAGTACGCGGCAGGGGAGATCTGGCACCTGCTGGACTTCCGCATGCGCATGCCCCTCACGATCCGCCACCGGGACCGGCTGGCGAACTTCGACTGGAAGCCCTACACGCACGTCATCTTTCCGGGCGGTGAGTACGGCAGCAAGGAGGACCCCTACCTCCCGGATTACCTGCCGCGGCTGCGCCAGTGGGTCAACGAGGGCGGCACGGTCATCGGCCAGCGCGAAGCCGCGCACTGGCTCAAGCGCCAGGTGCTCGAGTTCATCGAGACCGAAGGTGACCCGCTGTCCCGGCCGGCGGCAGGCGCCGCGGGAATCGAAACGCCGACCGGCCACGATCCCTACCTCACCACCGGCGATGTCGAACCCTACCGCTTCCCGTATGCCGAGAAGGAAGACCGCGACGCGCGCGAAATCATCGGCGGCGCCATCTTCGCGGGCGATCTCGATATCACGCACCCGCTCGGCTTCGGCTACGGCAACCGCCGTATCGCACTGGCGAAAAACCTGGAAGAGGTGCTGGAGCGGCCGGCAAACCCCTACGCCACGGTGATCGCCTACGCGACGCCGCCGGTCCTGTCCGGCTACGCCTCGGAAGCGAACCGTATCAGGCTCGAGGGCAGCGCCGCCCTGATCGCCGAGCGCAAGCGCCAGGGCAGCGTCATCCTGTTCGCCGACAACCCGAACTTCCGCGCCTACTGGTACGGCACGAACAAGCTGTTCCTGAATGCCCTGTTCTTCTCGAAAGCGTTCGATCCCCTGCCGGAACGGTAGCGAATCCGTGAAACGGGATGCATCCGGCAGCATGAGCATGAGCCGCCGCGGCGCGCTGGCGGCACTCGGCGCCGCGGCGGGCGTGGCGTTGGGCGCCCGGAGCGGGCGAGTGCTGGCCGCCTCCCTGTCCGGCTTTCGCGACGACGTGCCGCTGCACGAGCTGACGGCCCGCGAGGTGCTGGCCGCGTTCTCCGGCAGCCATCTCGAGCCGCAGCGATACGCGGAGGCGCTGATCCAGCGCTGGTCGCAATTCCCGGAGCTGAACGCGTGGATATCCCGCGATGACGGGGCGCTTCGGCGTGCGGCCGCGGCAGCCGAAGCGCTGCCGCGCGACCGCTACCCTCTCGCCGGCCTGCCGTTCGGCGTCAAGGACAACATCGACGTGGCGGGCTGGGTGACAACGGCCGGCACCCCGGCGCTCACCGCCCACCGCCCGAAAGCCACGTCGCCGACGGTCGCCGGCCTGCTCGACAGGGGAGCCCTGATGGCCGGCAAGCTCAACCTGCACGAGCTCGCGGCGGGCGGCACCTCGGCCAACCTGGTCTTCGGGCCGGTTCGCAATCCGTACGACCTCGCGGTCGTACCGGGCGGCTCGAGCGGCGGCACGGCCGCCGCCGTGGCGGCGCGGCTGCTCCCCGCGGCGCTCGGCACGGATACCGGGGGCTCCTGCCGCCTGCCGGCCGCGCTCTGCGGCTGCGTCGGCTTCCGTCCCAGCCAGGGGCGCTACGCCACCCGCGGGGTCGTGCCGCGCAATGCCAGGCGTGACACCATCGGCTGGATGGCGCGCTCGGCGGCCGACATCCGGCTGCTCGATGCCTTCAGCGGCAAGCCCGGAGCGCCCGCGCGCCCCGTTGTGCTCGCCGGCCTGCGCCTCGGCGTACCGCGCGCGTACTTTTACGAAGACCTCCACCCGGAGGTGGAAGCGGTCGTCGAGCAGGCGCTGGTGCGTCTCGCCGACGCCGGCGCGGTGCTCGTCGAAGCGGACGTGCCGCGGCTCGGCGAGCTGCGGGCTCGTGCTGCCGGCGGCGGCTGGGACGATTTTCTCGCCGACCTCGACCGCTACCTGCGTGAGCACGACGTGGCCGTCACGGCGGAGGAACTCGCCGCCCGGGTTGCCGATCCCCGGCTGCGGCGCCTGATGCTGGACGCCATCCCGGGCTACCGCCTGCAGCGGGCCGCGTCATCACCCGGCCGGCAGGACGACCCCGCGGCCGCGGAGCTCCGCGCGGCCTACGAAGACTATTTCGCTGACCGCCGCCTCGACGCGCTGGTCATCCCGACCTCCCCGATACCCGCGCCGCCAGTGCCGGACGATATTACCCTCGGCGGCACCGGACCGGTGGCGATGATCCGCAACACCGGTCCCTCGGCCCTCGCCGGCCTGCCCGGCCTGTCGATGCCGGCGGGCCTGACCCCGGGCGGGCTCCCGGTGGGGGTAGGGCTCGAAGCCCCGTGGAACGACGACGCCACCCTGCTCGCGATCGGGGAATCATTCGAGACGGTTATGCCGCCTCTCCCGGCGCCTCCGGCGCCAAAGACGGCCTTGCGTAGCTCCGCAGCAGCAGCAGGCACGCGCACGCGATGACGATCGCGCCGACGCCGGCGTAGAGCACGGGACGGTACGTGCCGAAGGCATCGAAGCTCCAGGCCATCGCGATCGGCCCCGTTGCCGCGCCGATCAAATAGGAGGCGAGCAGGGTCGCATAGATCTGGCCGAAGCACCTGAGCCCGAAATAGCGCCCCGTGAGGTAGCCGAGCACATCGTTCTCGGCGCCGAGGCTCAAGCCGATGATGACGGCGCAGAGGAACATCAGGTAGAAGGGCCCGCCCTGGATGATGACCAGCACGCCTATCGCCGAGATCGCGTAGAACACGAACGTCACGTAAGGCGCAAAGTAACGGTCGACGAGCCAGCCGACGAGGATGCGGCCCGGGAACGAGCCGGCGCCGACGGCGGACAAGAGCACCGCGGCCGCACCGGCTGAAAAGCCGCGTCCCGTGAACAGCGGCACGAACTGCGACTGCAGCCCGTTCAGCGCGGCCGACATCAGCGCGAAGCTCGCGACCAGCAGCCACAGCTCGCGCGTCCTGAGCGCCTCGGCGAGTGAATGACCGGTGACCGGCGTAACCGCCTTCTCGTGCCCGGCGGGTTGGCCGTCCGGCAGCAAGCCCATCTCCTCGGGCGTATCCCGCAGCAGGAGTAACGTAGCCGGCAACGGCAACAGCATTGCCAGGAGCCCCAGGCTGAGATACGCGATCCGCCAGCCGAAGGCGTCGATGAGCGCCTGGGTGATGAGCGGCACCAGCACGTAGCCGATACCGAAACCGGCCATGCAGATGCCGATAACGAGACCCCGGCGCCGATCGAACCAGGCGGTGAGCGCCTTGATGAAGGAAACGCTCTGGGCACCGATGCCGAGGGCGGCGATGAGCCCGAACACGATGTACAGGTGCAGCAGCGAGTCCGTGAGCAGCGAGAGCGACGCGAGCGCGGCGGCGTAGAGGAAGATGGACGGCGCCGCGACGCGGCGGACGCCAATCCGGTCGATCAGCCTGCCCGCGAAGGGCAGGAGTATCACCAGCACCACCAGGAAGATGCTGAGCGACGCGGTGATCTCGGTGCGGCTCCAGCCGAACTCGCGTT
This sequence comes from uncultured Woeseiaceae bacterium, assembly GCA_964424805.1. Taxonomy (GTDB): domain Bacteria; phylum Pseudomonadota; class Gammaproteobacteria; order Steroidobacterales; family Woeseiaceae; genus IDS-8. The sequence continues at coordinate 11,037 of CAYRKH010000040.1, read as the reverse complement.
CGAGCTGGGGAATGAACAGGCCGAACGGGATGTTGACCAGCGTTGCCGGGCTGAAGGCCGCGCCGAGCACGCTGACGAAAACGACCAGCCAGCCGTAGAAGAAGCGGCCCCGTTGCAAGCCGACGCCCCGGATGCTTACGGAGCCAGGTCGTGGATTACGCCACCCTTCATCACGAAGACCACGTCTTCGAGCGCAGCGATGTCGTCAGTGGGATTGCCTTCCACCGCGATGAGGTCGGCCCACTTGCCGGGCTCGAGCGTACCGACGCGGTGGCCGATGCCGATGAGGTCGGCAACGTTCACGGTAGCCGACCTGATCGCCTCGTTCGGGCTCATGCCGATCCGCACGTACCATTCGAGCTCTTCGTTCTCGTGCACGTGACGGTCGGATCCGGCGGCGATCTTGACGCCCGCCTCGTGGGCTTTCCTGATGTCCTGCGGCATCTGCCGGATGACTTCCTCGTAACGCGCCCGGAACGGCGTCTCGCCAAACTCCGCCATGGCGTCGACCCGGCGCTGGAGTGCGCTCACCATCGAAAGCGTGGGCACCAGGTAGGTATCGTGCTCGAGGAACAGCTTGATGGAGTTTTCATCGAGGCCGTCGCCGTGATCGATGGAATCCACACCCGCCCGCAGCGCCGCGCTGATGCCGGTGGAACCGTGCGCGTGCGCCGCGACCTTCCTGCCGAGACCGTGCGCCGTATCGACGATGGCCTTGAACTCCTCGTCGGTGAACGACGGGGCAAATTCGGCGCTGCCGCTCTCTTCGCTGCCGCCGCCGGTGGCGTGCAGCTTGATCAGGTCCGCGCCGTTGCGAATCTGCCGCCGCGTTTCCAGCCGGCAGGTGTCGGCGCTGTCGCAGATACCGCCGCGGTCGTCGCGCACCCGCACGGTGGCCGGCGGATCGCCGTGGCCGCCTGTCGGCGACATGGACGTGCCGGCGGCATACACGCGCGGCCCCGGTACGATGCCGTCCTCGATCGAGTCGCGCAGCGCGAACACGACGGAGGCGCGGGCGCCGACGTCGCGCACGGTCGTGTAGCCGGCGGCCAGCCACTCCCTGGCATTGGCGACCGCCAGGACCGCCGATTCTTCCGGGGTCCGAAGGCGGCGCATCAGGCGCGACAGCTCGTAGGGACGGGCATCGTCATGGCGGCCTTGCATGGTGATGTGGACGTGCGCGTCCATCAGCCCCGGCAGCACGAAACGATTGCGCAAGTCGATGATTTCGGCATCTGCACCGCCGACGGCGGCGGCATCGATAAAGCCGTTCTCGACGCGCTCGATCGAGTCACCGCGCACGACGATGCTCACGTTCCGCCGCGGTCTTTCTCCCGGCACGAGCAGCGCCTCGCCGGCGTGGACGATCTTCCAGGTGTCCTCCGCGGGCTCCGCGGCCAGTGCGCCGCCTGCCATGGAGAGGCCCAACAGGTACAACGATAGTATCGGCGCGCCCGAAGCGATTGCTTTCCTGAACTGCATTACTTCATCCCCCCGAAAGCTTTTGGTGAGCAGCGACCCGCTTATCGACTCAGAAAGTGTACATCGCGCGCACCTCGAACAGGCGCGGATGCGGCCGCACCATCGTGCCGCCCAGGTGGAGGCCGTTGCGCGTGCCCGTGTAATAGTTGTCGTCGAAGAGGTTTTCCACGTGCGCCGTCACGGACCAGCGCTCGTCCTCGATGCCGAAGCGCAGGTTGGTCACATCCCACGCGGGCTCGAGGTACGGCCACGGGTCGGTGCCCGGCGGGTTGCCGAGGAACGCGTAGGCGTCGAGGTTACCGACCGTTTCGGTGCGCTTCTTCCACTCGAGCTGTGCGAACCAGTCCAGGCCGGTGTTGCCGAGCGGGCGCAGGTAGGCGGCCGATGCGTTCAGCGTCCATTTCGGCGCCTTGGGCAGGCGCATGTCCGTCAGGTCGACGGGAACGCCGGCAGCTCTCGCCGTGCTCGCTTCCTTGAACCTGGCGTCGAGGTAGCCGAAACCGCCGTTGAGGGTGAGGTGATTCGTCACCAGCGCCGCAAATTCGAACTCGACTCCCTCGCTGACGGCGTTGGTGTTCTCGGTGCCGGTGATGCTGAATATCTGCCCCTGGTCGTCCTGGAGGAATACGCCGGATTCGAACTGGGCGTTCTGCCAGTCCATGTAGAACAACGCAAGGCTGGCCTGCAGGCGACTGTCGAGGAACTGGCCCTTGATACCGATCTCGTAGTTCCAGAGGTCCTCCTTCTTATAGGGTGCCGGCGGCACACCGGAGTTCAGGCGAACCCCTCCCGGCCGGTAACCCTTGGAGATCGTCGCGTACGTCGTGACCTCCTCCGAGGTCGACCAGGTGACGTAGAGGCGCGGGGACAGGTCGTCGGACGATGCCCCGCCGACCACGTCCGGCACCTCGATGATCACGTTCGGCGGCCGCGCGTTCGTCGTCTGCACCTGCCGCTGCTCGTATTCGTCGTCTGCGTACCGCAGGCCGAGCGAAGCGGAGAGCCTGTCGGTAAAGTCCCAGGTGAGATCGCCGAAGAACGCAAAGCTGTCCACCTCGGTGATCCCCAGCCGGCGGTTGATCGGCACGCCCGGCTGGAAGGGGAAAAAGCCCTCTTCGTCCGCCTGCACGTGACGCCGCGCGCTGTTCTCGGAGGTGAGCCAGATACCGCCGGCCACCCAGTTCAGGCGCCCCTCACCGGTTGACGAGAAGCGGATCTCCTGGCTCCAGGCGGTCGTATCGTAGTCGTCGTTCACGAGCGCGAAGTTGAACGAGGTCTTGTCCTGGTCGTACAGCTTGCGGCTGGAGGTATCGATGTAGCCGGAAATCGCCTTGACGTTGAAACGCTCTCCCGAGTACTCCGCCGAGGCGGTTACGAAGGTTGCTTCGGTATCGAAAAAGGGACGCTGGCGCACACCCGAAAGGTAGACGGAGTTGTTGACCCGATCCTTGTTCACGGGATAGAAGCCGAGACCGTCGTCGATGGCTTCAAAGCCGTCCGGCGTGAGCCGCGCGGTGTTCGGCGGCAGGACACCCGTAGGGACAAGCTCCGGCACGCCCTCGTCGATTCGGTTGTAGGTGACGCTGCCGTCGATGACCCAGCGGTCGGTGGGCAGCCAGCGGACCGAGTAGCGGAAATCCTTGTAACGTCCCGAGCTGTCGCCGCCAACCGGGTTCACGTTCTCGACGATGCCGGGCGAAACCTCGTAATAAGCCACCATGCGGCTGTAGAAATTGTCCGTGATCGGGGTGTTGACGACCGTGCCGAGGCCCCAGGCACCGTAATTGCCGGCGCTCAGCTCCACGCTGGCGGAGCTCGTCGGCTGCGGCTTGTTCGGCAGGATGCTCAGGGCCCCGCCGCTCGCGTTCGTGCCGAAGTACGTGCCCTGCGGGCCGCGCAGCACCTCGACGCGCTGGATGTCGTGCATCATCGGGTTGAAGGTGCCCTGCGAGACCGTGTTCACGTTGACTTCGTCATAGAACACGCCGACCGCATCGGAGCCGATATCGAGACCGCCGAGATTCCCGATGCCGCGGATCGAGATCTGCAGGGAACGGGCGCCGCGTTCGCCTTCCTCGCCGTAGGCCACGTTCGGCGTCAGTGAAAGGTAGCCCTGGGCATCGTTGATGTTGTAGCGCTCGAGCCTGGCCTCGGAAAACGCGGTGATGGCAATCGGCACGTCCTGCAGCGACTGCTCACGCCGCTGTGCCGTGACTACGATCTCCTCCAGGCCGCGGCTGCCCTGCTCGTTGTCGCCCTGCTGGGCGTTGGCGGGATAGTGCAAAAAGAGTGTGGCGGCGAGCGCACCCGAGCCGACGGCGAGCCGCAGCGACAGCGACCGCCCTTTCCTGTTACCCAATTCTTCTTCCTCCCCCCAAGCCATGCGTGCGCGGCGCGGCGCACATCGCGAACGGCGGATACTAGCAGCAGGGGGCATGGTGCAACAACATCCGGTAAACGGCTGCTACCCCGGAAAGGTTTCCGATATACCTTGCTATACTCGGAACATTGTTCAGCCGCGGAGGGGAGCGGATGCTGGACGACATCGACCGCAGGATTCTTGCCATTCTCGAGGTGGATGCGCGCGCGTCGTACAACGAGATCGGCGGCCGCGTGGGGCTTTCGAAGACGTCGTGCTGGAGCCGGGTCCGGGAACTCGAGAAGCAGGGAACGATCACCGGCTACCGGGCGGAACTGGACCCCGCTCGCCTCGGCCTGCACCTGCACGCGTTCGTCGAAGTGACGATTTCGAAGTCCCGGCTTGCCGCGTTCGAACGCGCCGCGAGCGCGCATCATGCGGTTCTCGAGTGCTATAGCACGGCGGGACCCTGTGACTACCTGCTTCACGTGCTGGTGGGCGACGTCGAGGAGCTGGATTCCCTGCTGCGCTACGAGATTTCCCGGCTACCCGGCGTGACGCGCCTGGCGACGACCATCGGCATGAAGTCCATCAAGGGACGCGGGCTCACGACGGCCTGCGCCGCCGGCAGGGCAAGCTGACGCCGGTACCCGGGCCGCGCCGGTTGAGGCGGCGCGTGGCAGGCGCAACAATCAGGTGACGCACGACGAGGCAATCACGTGGGCGACAGTGAGAAACAAGCGGTAACGTTGGCGATGACCGGCGCGTCGGGCGCGCCGTACGGCCTTCGCCTGGCGGAGTGCCTGCTCGCCGCGGGACGGCGCGTGTACCTGATGGTGAGCAAACCCGCGCACATCGTCATCGCGTCGGAAACCGAGCTGAGGGTGCCGGCCCGCACGAAGGAAATGGCGCGCTACCTCGGCGAACGTTTCGGCGCCTCCGACGACCAGCTTCGGGTATTCGGCCTCGAGGAGTGGTCCGCGCCGGTCGCCAGCGGCACCGGCGCCCCCCGCTTCATGGTCGTGTGCCCCTGCACGATGGGAACGCTGTCGAGCATCGCCGTAGGTGCCAGCAGGAACCTGATCGAGCGAGCAGCAGACGTGGTGCTGAAGGAAAGTGGAAAACTGGTTCTGGTGCCACGGGAAACCCCGCTTTCGGCAATCCACCTCGAAAACATGCTGAAGCTCGCGCGGATGGGTGCCGTCGTGCTACCGGCAAACCCGGGCTTCTACTACCGCCCGGGCAGCGTCGAGGACCTGGTCGATTTTGTCGTCGCCCGCGTCCTCGACCAGCTCGCCGTGCCTCACTCGCTGCTGCCGCGCTGGGGCGAAGCCAGGTAGTCTGCCAGGTCGATCGTTTCCTCCCCCGGCACCCGCTTCCGCTGGAACTCCTCCTCGCGGCCCCAGGGCATGGTGGCGTCGATGATCAACCGTCCCCAGTGGTCCTGGTGGGGATCGCGGTAGAAGCCGGGAATGTCTTCCAGGATCTGGGCCCGCCTGTCGGCGCGCCCCCGGGCGAGGTAAGCCCACATCACGTCGTCGAGGTCGTAGATGTCCACGTCCTCGTCCACGACGATGCAGACCTTGTTGTAATCCAGGTGCGACCCGAGCGCTGCGAGCAGCGCGTGCCTGCCGTGCCCCTTGTATTGCTTCCTGATCCGAAGAATCGTGATCATGACGTTCGGTCGGCACGATACGTCGATGATGCCCGGAACGAGGTTCGAGACGTGCGCGTAAATGCGGGCGGCGGTTACGGCCTCGAGCGGGCGCAGGTCTTCCGGCGAACCGCACAGCAGCGCGTGCCACGCGGCGCCGCGGCGCCAGTTCACGGCCTGCACCTCGAAAACGTGATTGTCGCCGACGGGGACGTAGAACCCGAGGAACTCGCCGAAAGGGCCTTCCGGACGCCGCACGTTCGGGAGTATCCGCCCTTCCACCACGACCTCCGTTCCTGACGGCACCTCCAGGTCGATGGTCTCGCAGGGATACATCTCGATGGGCCGGCCGGCGATCTTTGCCGCGATATCCAACTCGTTGACGTCGGTCGGCGGCGACGCACAGGCGGCCAGGAAGATCTCGGGCGGGGTCCCGATGAGCATGGCGGCCGGCACCGCTTCGCCGCGCGCCTCGGCCCGCGCCTGGTATTTCGCGAGGTCGTGGCTCGAGCCCAGGCGGATGCGAAGCTCACTGTCGCTCACCTGCATTGAACGATGGAACGAGAGGTTCGGCACCCCGGTATCCGGGTCCCGGGCGAGAAAAATCGCCGAGGTGATGTACGGTCCCGCGTCCTTCCCGTGGTACGTAATCATCGGCAGGTCGCTCAGTCGTCCGCTGTCGCGGTCAGCCGGCTTTTCAACGCTTACCTGCGCCGGTGCCGCAGGCGGCGGCCCCTGCACCAGCTCGTTCCAGCGGCGACAGAAAAGATCGGGGGTACCGACCAGGCGACAAAGCCTTGCGTGGCTGCCGTAAAGATTGGTAGCCACGGGAAGATCCGCCCCCCGCACCTTTTCGAAGAGCAGGGCGTTCTCGCTCGTTTTCTGGAACCGCTTGGTGACAGCCGCCAGCTCGAACTGCGGATCTACGCTGCGCTCGACGACCGAGAGCTCGCCACGGTCGCGCAAATCTTGGATGAAGTCTCGGATGGTGTTGTTCCTGAAAGGCGCGAGGCAATGTCGCATACTTCGCGCCCGGGGAGCAAGCGAGTCAGGCGGAGCGCGCTCCCGGTATTTCCGCGGGTTCGCCAACCGCTTCGCGCAGCCTGGCGAAATCGCGATAACGGCTGGCGATGTCGTCACGTTCCGCGGCGATTCGCAGGTCCTTCAGATTTTCCAGCGATCGCAGCAGCACTTCGAGCGGCGGACCGCTGGCGGTAATCGACTTCAGCTGTCCCGAGGCCAGGCGTTCCGCGGGCTTCTCGATGAAGCGCCGTACGAGCTGGTTGTGGTGCTGCTCGGCCGTCTCGCCGTGCAACCTCGCGACCTCGAGAAACTTCCGGCCGTTCTTCCGGAACCATTCGTCGGACGCCTGCCCCGGCAGGACCTGCAGGAACTCGTCGAGCAGGCTTCGGCGCCGCAGGCAGTCCCTCAGCCGCGCCTGGTCCTCCGGCAGCATGTAGAGGAACTTGTCGACGAGAATCTGAGAATAGGAGCTGTCGTTGCCGCTGCAGAGGCCGAGGAGCAGGTCGAGCTCGTTGATGCCGGCAAAGTCGCCCGCGTTCGCGCCGCGATAGACCTGGGTGCCGACGCGGTAAGGCTTGTAGTAGGGACGTACGCTATAGAAGAAGCGATCGACGTCGAGCTTCTCGAAGAGCACATCATTCCACTTGATCACGTCCTGCAGCGCGGCCGCCGCATCGCACAGCAGCTCGTAGGTAACCGGGTGCGATACGCCCAGCGGCAGGATGCGCACGATCGCATCGGCGGCACGCTTGTAGGCAAGCACGCCCAGGGTGTTGTAGTCGAGGAAAATCGCCTCGTCGGCGAGCGTGGTGAAGGTCTTGTAACGCCCGCCGACGGCTTCGTTATGGGTCGTCAGGTGGCTGGTCGAGAATCGCGGCGACATGCCGAGGCTTGCGCCCAGGTGCATCGCCAGCGCGGAAGCCTCGACCAGCGGAGACTTCCGTTCCCGGTCCGGGTTCGTTATCTCGTGGCGCCTGCAGGCCGCCATGAACATACCGACGTTGCCGAGCACGTTGAATGCCGACTCGAAGCCCTCGTCGGTGTTGCCCTCCTCGCGCAGCCGCGCCGCGTACCGGTTGCCTTCCTCGAGGAGCTGGCGGCGGATATCCGCGCCCCCGTCGCCGACCTCGGACGGATCGTCCTGCGTCGCGTAACACTCCTCCAGGGCCGTGTTCATCTCGGCGAAGCTCGTCCGGATCCAGTTGTCGAACTCGATTACGTTGCTGGTCAACATCGTCTCCCGCCCGCGAACTCCGCAGGCCTGCGAATAGAATGCCGGCGCCCTGGCGCAGGTTGTGCGCCGCCCGGCCCCAAATGGTAACGCGAGGCCCGGACGCGTATTGCGCAAATGCGGGCCTTAAACCGGGCAATATGAGAGACTTTCTCTACGTTAGTCTTCATAGATAGTGAATATGACCATTCAAGTCGATCGCACCGACCTCCGGATTCTCCAGGAGCTGCAGGAAAACGGGCGGATCACGAACCTGGAACTGGCCGAGAAGGTCAATCTCTCCCCGACGCCCTGCGCGAGACGCTGGAAGCGGTTGCAGGACAGCGGGTTCATCCGGGGCTATACGGCCATCGTCGACCCGCGCCTGTCGGGGTACACGGTGACCGCCTACGCCTTCATCCGGCTCAGCTCCAACGGCTGGCGGGCGGCCGAGGCCTTCGAGAACGCGGTACGAAAACTGGCTCCGGTCATGGAATGCTCCGTCGTGTCCGGTGCCAGCGATTACGTGCTGCGCATCGTCGCCCGCGACCTGCAGGACTACGAACGGTTCCTGAAGCGAGAGCTGGCGGTGATCGATGCCATCGGGAGCATCGATTCGACGATCGTGCTCAACCAGGTGCTCAACCGGACGGTACTGCCGCTCCAGTGAACCGGATCGATCGAATCGGCAGCAGCTCGATAGCGCTAACCCCGGTCCTTTTTTGACGCGGCGCGCTTTTCCTCGATAACGGCGATCAGCGCCTTTTGCGGATCGATGAATTTCCGGACGCCCTCTTCCATCAGGACCCGCTCGAGCGTCGCCATGTCGACCGCTTCGGCGATCTCGCCGGCGACCTCGGCCGCCGGCATGCGGTCGACCTGGCGGGAGTACGGCTTCCCCGATGCTTCGACGGCATCGTTGGTCTCGGGCGGATTGGTGAGGATCCCGTCGCCGGCAAGCGCTTCGACGTACTTGTCCGGCGGATCGCCGGCCGTCTTGACGCCGGTACTCGCGAACACGATCTCCTGTTGCAGCGGCAAACCCTTATCGGCCCAGAAATCGCGGTTCTCCTGCCAGATCCGCTTCGCGTTCACGATGCCGACCATGCCCTGGGCGGCGCTGCTCAGCTCCGGAACGTGCGTGGCCGTGTAGGCGTCGACGCGCGACACGAAGACGCTGTAGACGCTCTTGAAATCCCGCAGCCCGTTGGCGCGGCGCTGTGCACCGCGCCAGATCGCATCGCGCGCGATGCGATACTGCCGCTCGGTGAACATGAGGGTCACGTTGAGCGTGACCCCCAGGGCGGCCAGCTCTTCCAGCGAGTCGAGCCCCGCCCGGGTTGCCGGTACCTTGATCATGCGGTTTCGGTGTCCGGAAGACCACGCTTGCCCCAGCTCGACGTAGCGTTCCACCCGTGCCGCGTGATCGAGGCCGGCCGCATCGTCCTCGAGCAACGGATCCAGCTCGAAGCTGACGTAGCCGTCGTTGCCGCGAGTCTCTTCCCAGACGGGCAGGAAGGCTTCCTGTGCCGACGTGACGAGCTCGTCGGTCAGCTGCCAGGCAACCTCCTCGTCGGACGACCCGCGGGCAACCAGCCGGTCCAGGCGGTCGTCGAGCTGCCCTCCCTTGACGATGTTCGAGACGATGACCGGGTTTGACGTCGCGCCGGTGATTCCCCGGGCGCGGTTCTCCGCGATCTGGTCGGCACCGATGCCGTCCAGCCAGACCTTCGAGCCGCTGGCGATGAGCGAGGCGATGGACATGGCAGCCGTTACCCGATGCTGAACGGGTCGCTGGCGGGGAACGTGTCCATCAACGCCTGGTCGAGCTTCCGGTCCTCCCGCCGCCGGTCCGCCGCGTCGCGCTGCTTCGCGGCAACGCCGGCACTCGGGGAATCGCGGTTCTTGCGGGGCGCGGAGCCGTGAGCAGGCGTTTCACGCCAGGGCGACTTTACGAAGAGTGGTGACTTTGGCGTAACCGCCGGGGACAGATGGTCGCTCATGCCGGGTACCTCCTTTCGTGAATCGAAGCGCCACTGACGGAGACCTGCCGCCACCGGCGCCTCGATTGACCTCTGCATACCCGGTGGACTTGGGGTCTTCGCGGTAAACCTCAACCGGCGCGATCGTCATTCCACCGGGTTATATCGATGCCGTTCATTCTCCGCGACGGCCGCTCCCAGGGTGCTATTGGCCCCGGCGTGCGGCGAAACAACGGGTGGCAGGAGGGCGCCGATACGGCGTCGAGCAGGGCGAGCCTCGCTGGACTGCGGGCCGAGAGCTTCTGCTGCAGGTGCAACCACTCGTACCGGAGTTGCCCGGAGGTGACTGCAATCAAACCGACCGACCGCACCGGGCCGATCCTGGACCGATCGAACGCATAGCCGCGTGCCGTGGCTTCGCGATGCACGGCCGCGAGATACGCATTGATGGCCAGGCGTGGCTGGGGGTGCAACTGGAAGCGCTGTAGCTGGGGATGGTGGGTATAGCCGCGCGTCTCGCCGCGCAGGACCGCTCGCGCCAGTAACGCCTCGCGCCACAAGGCGACCAGGCCCTGCGGATCCAGGTACTTCGGGTGCAATGACCACAGACGCATGCGGCCCCTTGAATCGGCGTCGGTCGCACCGGCTTCGGTGCGGCGCTACTATGCCGTGATCCGTCGTTCGTACGCCTCCATGGTACCGCCGAATGCCTGCCGCTTCGCCACCCCTGCTCTCGGGTCTCTATCGTTACGCGATCAAGTCGACGGCGCGCCAGGCGCTCGAGCGGGTACGCATCGGCCACGAGGGGCTGGAGGGCGATCGGCGATACATGCTCACAAAGCCGGACGGCACCTTCCTCACCGCAAGGCGGCACCCGCAGCTGCAGCGCATCAGGGCGCAGCCGGTGGCCGGCGGGCTCGACGTCTCGCATCCGTCCCTCGGCAGGATCGCCGCGCGCGAGGCCGGGTTCGAGGCCGCGCCGTTCGCCACGAAGGTGTGGAGCGACAGCTTCGATGCCCTGACCACCACGCCGGCACTGGACGACTGGTTCAGCGAGGCAGCCGGCGAGCCGGTGCGGCTGCTGTGGCTCGGGCAGCGCTCCCCGCGCTGGCGCGAGCGTATCCAACGACGCGTGAGCTTTGCCGACAGCTACCCCGTGCTCCTGATCTCCGAGGCGTCGCTGGACGACCTGAATACCCGGACGCCCACCCCGCACCGCATGGTCCAGTTCCGGCCGAACCTCGTGATCCGCGGCACGGAGCCTTACGCCGAAGACGGCTGGAAACGGGTGCGGATCGGGACGCTGGAGTTTTCGGTCGAGGCCGCT
>CAYRKH010000039.1:0-27317 GCA_964424805.1 uncultured Woeseiaceae bacterium | reverse complement strand
CGCCAACCCGGAGCCCGAGATCATGCCCGAAGCGGCGCTCGCCGCGCGCCCCGACACGATCATCGCCACCGGCCGCTCCGACTACCCGAACCAGGTCAACAACGTCCTGTGTTTCCCGTTCCTGTTTCGCGGTGCGCTCGATGCCGGCGCGACCACTATCAACGAAGCCATGAAGCTCGCCTGCGTCGAAGCGATCGCCGACCTCGCGCTGCGTGAATCGACGGACGTGGTAGAGACGGCGTACCAGGGGCGTGCGCTGCGATTCGGGCCGGACTACCTGATCCCGAAGCCCTTCGATCCCCGGCTGATGGTCGAGGTCTCGAGCGCGGTGGCCGCCGCGGCCATGGCATCGGGCGTCGCCGAGCGACCAATCGAGGACATGGACGCGTACCGGCTGCAGCTCGAGGCGTTCAGCTACCGCACTTCGCTGTTCATGCAGCCCATCATCGACGTCGCCCGGCGGCGGCGCGAGCGGCTCGCCTTCGCCGAAGGTGAGAACGAGATCGTACTGCGCACCGTGCAGTCGGTCATCGACGAAAACATCGCAAGCCCCGTCGTGATCGGCCGGGCCGACGTCGTCGCCAGCAAGATCGCGCGCCTCGGCCTCCGGATCACTCCCGGCCAGGATTTCGAGCTGGTCGATCCGCAGGACGATCCGCGCTACCGCGACTACTGGCAGTTTTACCATTCGCTCGTCTCCCGCCGGGGCGTCTCGGTGGAAGGTGCGAAGGAAGCCATGCGCACCAACAGCACCGTGATCGCCGCCTGCCTGGTCGCCAAAGACGATGCCGACGCGATGATTTGCGGCACCATAGGACGCTTCGACCGGCACCTGCGGCACATCATCGAGATCATCGGACCCGAGAACCCCGGCCGCCGTATCTCGTCCATGGCGGTGCTGATACTGCCGGAGGGCCCGCTCTTCATCGCCGACACCCACGTCGAGGTGGACCCGTCGGCAGAGCAGCTCGTCAACACGACGCTCGCCTGCGCCGCCCGTATCCGCGACTTTGGCATCCGGCCGAAGGTAGCGCTTCTCTCGCACTCCAACTTCGGCACCTCGCGCACGCGCGCCGCGCGCAAGATGCGCGACGCCGTGCGCCTGCTGCGCGAAGCCGCACCCGACCTCGAGCTCGACGGGGAAATGCACGCCGTGACGGCCATGAACCAGGCTTTCCGCGACTCCATCAACCCGCTCTCGACCCTGACAGGCGCCGCCAACCTGCTCGTCATGCCGGACATCGACAGCGCCAACATCGCGATGGAACTCATCCGTAGCATCAGCGGCGCCCTCATGATCGGGCCCATCCTCTCCGGCAGCGCCATGCCCGCGCACATCGTTACCCCCTCCGCTACCGCACGGGGCATCTTCAACATGAGCGCTCTCGCCGTTGCCGACTCCTGGCGCCGCCGCAACGCTACGGCTCGCGGATGATGAGGCGGGCGCCGCGGTCGTAGGTGAGATAGGACCAGAGCCATTCGATCGCGACGATCGTGCGGCTGCGGGCGTTGATCAGGAAGTAGACGTGGACGATGCCCCAGAACCACCAGGCGAGCCAGCCCTTGAAGCGCAGCCGCCCGAAATCGACGATGGCGGCGCGGCGGCCGATGGTGGCGAGCTGCCCGGCGTCGCGATAGCGGAAAGGAGCGGGATCCGGCTTGCCTGAAGCGCGGCAGGCGATCAGGCGGCCGACCCAGGCGCCCTGCTGCTTCGCCACGGGCGCAACTCCCGGCAGCGGACGCCCGTCGACGTCGCGGCAGAACGCGGTGTCTCCGATCGCGAATACGCCGCGACAGCCCGGCACTTCGAAGTTCTCGCCAACGATAATGCGTCCGGCCCGGTCCGCGTCCGCATCGAGCCACGCCGCCGCGGGTGAGGCGGCGACGCCCGCCGCCCAAACGACGGTCGCGCCCGGGATGCGTTCTCCTTCGAGCCGTACGCCCTGCGCGTCGCAGCCGGTGACCGGCGACAGCAGGCGAACGTCGACGCCGAGTCGCTCCAGTGCCCGTTTCGCGTAATCGCCGAGGTGCTCCGGGAAGCTCGGCAGCAGGCGAGGCCCGGCTTCGAGCAGCAGCACGCGCGCCTGGCGCGGGTCGATGCGCCGGAAGTCGCCGGGCAACGCTTTCAGCGCCAGTTCCGCGACGGCGCCGGCCATTTCGACGCCCGTCGGGCCGCCGCCGACAATGACGAAGGTCCGCAGTGCCTCCAGCGCGGCGGGGTCCGTCTCGGCCTCCGCGCGCTCGAAAGCGAGCAGGATGCGGCGCCGGATCGCCGTGGCATCGGCGATGTGCTTGAGGCCGGGCGCGTACGGCGCCCATTCGTCATGCCCGAACCACGAGTGCGTCGCGCCGCTCGCAACGACGAGATAATCGTACGTGACGCGCCGCTCACCGACGAGGACCTGCCGGTCTCGCCGATCTATCCCGCTCACTTCACCCATCAGGACCTGAACGTTGCCCTGGTTCCGCAGGATTCGCCGGATCGGCCACGCCACGTCCGCGGGCGACAGGGCGGCAGTCGCCACCTGGTAGAGCAGCGGCTGGAAGAGGTGATGGTTCTGCCGATCGATGAGCAGCAGGTCGACCGGCGCCGCGGCGAGCGCCTTCGCCGCCTGCAGGCCGCCGAACCCGCCGCCGACGATGACGACTTTCGCTTTCACTCCCATTCGCCGTGCCTCCGCTGCCGCGACTGTCGGCTTGTGGCGACAGGTGTGCGAACAGCTTGCGCTGGTAGCGCATTATTGTTCGCAGCCGCCGACTGCGTCACGTGCCTACTCGCGAGCTCTCTTGTATTCTCGAATGATACGAGAACGAGGGTTCGGCGATGCACGGATCCGGCACCGGGAGAGATGAATGTTCAAAAAGCCAGCAGTCGAGGAAGCACGGGAACAACCGAAGGCCGCGAGCGAGCCGGCGACGGCCCGGAACCGCAACGTGTCGGTCATCGGGCCTACCCTCGTTTTCAGGGGGGAACTATCGGCGGATGAAGACCTCGTGATACAGGGGACGATCGAAGGAACCATCGCGCACCACAAGAAGAACCTGACCGTCGGCAAGGAAGGGCGTGTAAAGGCGGATATCCATGCCGCCTCGGTGGCCATTGAAGGGCAGGTGGAAGGCGACATCCACGGCGACGACTACGTCGAGCTGGCCAAAAGCGCCGTGGTGACCGGCAATATCTTCTGCGCCCGCATCCGGATGGCCGACGGGGCCACTTTCAACGGCAGCATCGATATGCGCAGCAAGGCCGCGACCGGCCAGGGTACCAGCGGCCCGGCAAAGCTGGCGGTGGCCGACGACCCCGCCCGCGCGCACCAGCTTGGCACGTAACCTGCCGCTCCCGGCGAGGCTGGAAGCGCCTGCGCCGGGAGCAGCTCCCCACCGCCCCCGCGCCGCGCCCGCGCCCGCGCGGCCGTCGGTACTCGGTTCTACCCTGGTCCTCAAGGGCGATCTTCGCCTCGCCGAAGACCTCATCATCGAAGGCCGCTTCGACGGCAGCATCACCCAGGGCGAGCAGCGGCTATCGATCGGGGAGCACGCGCGCGTGAATGCCACCATCCGAACCGGATCCGCCGTCATCGCCGGGAGCGTCGACGGCGACGTCCGCGGCTCGCAGACGGTGGTCGTCAAGAAGACGGCCACGCTGCGCGGCACGCTGGCGGCGGAGCGCCTTTGCCTCGATTTCGATGCAAACCTGGCCGACGTCGTTCTCTCCGGCAAAATCGAGCGTACATCGCGGCGCTGAGTCGCTCAGTTCCTCCTCGCGACCGGCGCTCTCCGGGCATCGGTGTCGAAGGTGCCGTCGGCGTCCGAAACCACGATTTCCACCCGCCGGTTCTGCTGCTGGCCTGCCGTCGTGTCGTTGCTCGCCACAGGATAGGCTTCGCCCAGCCCGACCGGCTGCAGCCGGTTGGTGGCGATACCGCGCTCCACCAGCGCCTCGGTGACGGCGTACGCCCGTTGCAGGGACAACCGCTGGTTGTAGTCCTCCGCGCCGCGGGCGTCCGTGTGACCCTCGATCAACAGCCGCCGGTCGGGATCATCCCGCAGGAAGTCCGCAAGCCGGTTCATGGCGCGTGCGGCGCCGGGCTTGAGCTCCGCCGCGTCCGTTTCGAACAGGACGTCCTCCAGCGTAAGAACGACCCCGCGATCCGTCTGCTCCGCCTCCAGGTCGGAGAGCTCCTGCTGCAGGCGCTGCGCCTCCGTCGTTGCGGCTTGGGCGGCGGCACGCGCCCGTTCGGCTTTGGCGCTTTCGGATTCGGCCCGCCTCTCCGCCAGCTCGGCCGCGGCCGTGCGGGCTTCGAGCTGCACACGGGTGCGCGCGGCTTCCGCCTCGTCGATGCGCTCCATGGCCTTGGCTTCGGCGAGAGCCTCCTGGCCGATTTCGGCATTGAGCCGTGCGACGTAAGCCTCGTGCACGACCTCGTCGAGCGGTGCGCCGTCGTCACGGGCCGTTTCGGCCCTCGCCAGCGCCGCCCGAGCGTTGCGGAGCTGCGTCGCGGCGACGTCCGATGCCAGCGGTTGGCGCTCCAGCTCCTCGACCGTCGCGCGCGCCTGCTCCAGCGCGTCGATCCGCTCGGGGGTTGTACTGCAGGCGGCAAGCGTTAGCACGAAGGCACTCGCCAGCGCGCCGATTGTGTGCTGTGCCCTGTTCATCCCGTTTCTCCTTGCATCCGTTGGTTGCGGGCGATCTCCTCCCGCAGCGTGGCAATACTCTCCTCGATTTCGTCGACGGCGCGTTCCGCCTTCCCGGTGCGGGCTTTCGCGGCGGCCAGTTCCGCGGCCAGCGCGGCTTCCTGGGCGCGGCGCCGGGCCATCAGCATTTCGTCCTCGGCTACGGCGGCGCGGGCGGCATCCAGCTTGTCCCTGGCATCTTCCAGGGCTACCTGCCCGTATTGTCCGCCGCCGGCCTGCTCGGCCTGCCGAATGGCCGCCTCGGCCCGCGCGAGGTCCTCGTCAGGCCTTTCCGGGCTGGACGCGCAGGCTCCCAGCACCAGGGCCATCGCCAGGCCGGCCCCCAGGGCCGGCCGAGCTATCGTTTCATTCCTCATGTCGAATCTCCCGTCGGTGCGACGCGGCGCCGCTCAAAAACCCCGGGCAGCCGGCCTTAATCGGGGCTGCCCGACGGGAAGTAAGCAGGTTTTGTGCCAGAGAAAGCGGAGCTCGCCGGGAGGCGTAAGCAATTTTGCATCGGGGTTGTAAGGTTTACCTTCACGCCGGGGGCACGTAGCCACCATGCCCCAGCCCGGGCGGGAGTTCGCGGATTGGCACGGTCCTTGCTTACTTACAACGCAGACCGATCGCACAGCCAGGATGGAGCGCGATCACGATTTTCAAACGGCAAGGAGGAGTCCTGTGAAAAAGCTGATTTTGCTGCCGTGGATGTTCGTTCTGGTCGGCATCGCCGGCTGCAACACCACCCGCGGCGCCGGAGAGGATATCGAAGCCACCGGTGAAGGTGTCCAGGACGCCGCCGAGAGCGTTGAAGAGGATATCGAGAACGACCGGGCCAACCGTATGTAGTTTACGGGCCGCTTTTGTCTATCCGTCGGGCCCGTGACTGTCCCCAGCTCCCCCCAAAGCACCGCAGTCAACCCGACTTTCTGCAAAGGTGGCCCTTTTTATCCTGCAGACGAGGCGATTCTTCCGGGAATCGCCTCGTTTTCTTTTGGCAGGGTGTTCGTTTGGGCAACGATGGAGAAACACCGTGAACTGGGACCAGATAGAAGGCAATTGGAAAAAGTTTACCGGACAGGCGCAGCAGAAGTGGTCGAAGCTGACCGACGACGATCTCGACCGGATCGAGGGCAACCAGCGGGAACTGGAGGGCCGCATCCAGGAGCGTTACGGGAAGACCCGGGAAGAGGCGCAGCGTGAAGTGGACGAGTGGCGCCGTTCGTTGTCGTAATCATGAAAGTGGCAAAGCCGGTGTCGCCCGTCCGGGGCACCGGCTTTTCCGTTGATGAGACGACTGCCGTTAATGCAGCTTCCGGTCAGCCAGCGATTCTACCGCGGCGGCCAGTGTCCCCAGTGAGATCGGTTTCCGGAGGCAGCCGATCGTCCTGAGATCCGGCGCATTCTGGCGCAGCTCGTTCAGGGCGTATGCCGTGACGAAAATAACGTCTACGTCCTGCTCCTGTTGCAGCAGGCGTGCGACATCGATGCCATCGTGGCACCCCTCCAGCTTCCAGTCGCAGATGAGCACATCCGGGTGCAGGTCGCGTGCCTTCTCTATCGCTTCGTCGGCGGTACCGGCGGCATCGGCGCAAAAGCCGCGATACTGCAGGAATCTCCGTGTCGCTATCCGCGCAGCCGCCTCGTCTTCCACGATCAGGATACGTAGTGCTGCCCTCGAACCGGCATCCTTGCTGGGTTGTTCGTTTGTCATCACCACCTGAACGTTTTGCTTCTGCACCCTTAAATGCAATAAGGGTGCCATCGCCTGCGAGGGCATCGAAGGCAGGTTTTGCCAATCCGGCACCGGCCCGCTGCACTATTTACACAGGCGTGTAAATAGTGCTGGCAAACAGCCGCTTTCGTCGCTTCCGCCGGCGGTTTGCGCGTTTTCTGACGGGGCTCCTCCCCGCTTGGCACAAGCCTTGCATCCCGAGTATCGCAGCGGCGTTCATTGGCGCTGCCCTGTACGGAAACGGGAGAATCGAAATGATTGGTTGGGCAGTTACTTTCTTGATCATTGCGCTGATTGCCGGCGTGCTCGGGTTCAGCGGTGTTGCCGGAACGGCAGCGAACATCGCGTGGATCCTGTTCGTCGTCGGCCTGATCCTGGCAATCGTAATGTTCATAGGCGGTCGCAGAAGGCCGCCCATCTAAACGACGAGCGGGCAAGCAAAAGAGTACCGCCAAAAGGGAGAGAGTTATGGCATTGCATAAATTGGTCCTGGTCGCAATGGTCGCTTCGTTCGGGCTCGCCGGCTGCGACGTGGACGAAGGCCCCGCGGAAGAAACGGGCGAAAGCCTCGACGAAGCCGGAGACCAGCTCGAGGATGCGGCCGACGATACGACGGCCGCCGCCCTGGATGCCTGCGGCCAGGTCACGGTCACGGCTTCGACTGCTGAACAGATGAGTTTCGTCTCGTGTTGGAGCACAAGCGCGTCGTCATAAACTGCATGCTGGCGTCGAGTTGACACGCGCTTGGGTCGCCGGCCGCCGACGAAAGTTGGCGGCCGGCTATTCTTTTTCGGGGACCTCCGATCCCCGGTCGGTACGGAATTAACCGCGGGGCAGGTATGGAGCCGGGTAGCGCGCTACAATGAAAGGCCAATACCGCATTGGATGAGAACCAAGGAGACCAGACCCATGAAATTCGAGATCCCCGACCTGCCGTACAACCGCGATGCCCTGGAGCCCCACATTTCCGAGGAAACGCTCAACTACCATTACGGCAAGCACCACACGGGGTACGTCAACAAACTGAACGGGCTTGCTGCCGACACCCGTTACGCGGACATGAGCCTCGAGGACGTGATTCGGGCGTCCTACGAAGCCAAGGATCACGCGATATTCAATAATGCCGCGCAAACGTGGAACCATACGTTCCTGTGGAACAGCATGTCGGAAGACAGCGACGGCAAGCCGCACGGATCCCTGGCCCAGAAGGTCGATGACAAGTTCGGCGACCTCGACGGATTCCGCAAGAAGTTCAAGGAACTCGCCATGGGGCAGTTCGGAAGCGGCTGGGTGTGGCTGGTCGCGAAGAACGGCGAGCTCGACATTACCTCCACCCCGAACGCGCACACGCCGCTGACCACGGACAGCGTACCGCTGCTCACGCTGGACGTCTGGGAGCACGCGTATTACCTGGACTTCCAGAACGAGCGTGATCGCTACACGGACGCGTTCCTGCAGTACCTGATCAATTGGGAGTTCGCGCAGGCCAACTTCGACGCGATCTGATCGGAGGAAGGCTCTCCACAGGAGCGCGCGCTGCGCGCTCCTCTCTTAACTATTCTCGAAAAGCTCCTGCGTTTCGCGGGAGATCGTGCTGCACTGGCGGCATTGCGCCATGACCACCTCGAGCGCTTCCAGCGCTTTCGCCCCGTCTTCACGCTCAATGTACATGCGAGCGAGCTCCGCCTGCATCGAAATGGAGTTCAGGGCGTTGTTCATCTTGTGCAACGCATCCTTCAATCCCTGCTTTTCAGAATCGTTCAGCGGCATGGAGGTTACACCGTGTTCTCTTCCTCGTACTCACAGAGGCGATTGTAGAGGGTCTTGAGGCTGATACCGAGCGCTTCGGCAGTGAGTTTCTTGTTGCCGTCGAAATGCTCCAGCGTCTTTTCTATCAGCGTTTTCTCCACTTCGCGTATGGACATGCCGGCGCGCAGGTTGTTCGTATCGTCCGACCATCTCGGCGGATGATCGAAGTTCTCCGGCAACGTATCGATACGCTCCCGCCCGCGATTCAGGATGGCGGCCCGCAAAACCGTGTGCTTCAGCTCACGCACGTTGCCGGGCCAATGATAGCGTTCGAGCTTCGCCAGCACGCTGGAGGTGAACTCCGCCGGCGTCCCGTGCTCTTTCGAGTACTGCTGCAGGTAATAGTTTGCGAGGAGCGTGACGTCGCCCTCCCGCTCGCGCAGCGGCGGCACGTGAATCGGCAGCACCATCAGCCGAAAGAACAGGTCCTCGCGGAAATTGCCTTCGCTGACTTCCTTCTCCAGGTCCTTGTTGGTGGCCGCGACAATGCGCGCCATCATCGGGATTTCCTTCTCGCCGCCGACGCGCAGCATCGAACGGGTCTCCATGACCCGCAGCAAAGTCACCTGCTGGTCCAGCGGCAGCTCGCCGATCTCGTCCAGGAACACGGTGCCGCGCTTTGCCCGCTCGAAGACGCCGACCCGCTTGGCCGCGGCGCCGGTGAAACTGCCCTTTTCGTGCCCGAACAGCTCGCTCGCGACCAGTTCTCGCGGAATCGCTCCGCAGTTCACCGCCACGAACTGGGCATCGGCGTTGTAGGTGTTGTGCAACGCCTGGGCGACGAGATCCTTGCCGGTGCCGCTCTCGCCGGTTATGAGGACGGTGACGTCCGTCGGGCCGAACTCCGCGATCGACTTGAACAGCGACTTCATGACCGGCGATTCGCCGATCATGTTGGCGGGCTGTATGGGCTCGAAGGAAGGTCGCCGGTACTCGGGTGCCTCCGCCGCAACGGACTCGATGCTCCTTATCAACTGGCTCTTGTCGAGCGGCTTCACAAGGTAGTCCACCACCCGTCCTCGCACGGCCCGAATCGCGGACTCCATCGACGGATGCCCGGTGATGATGACGGCCTTCGGGCCCTCGTCGCGGATCAGCTCCAGGCCGCTGCCGTCGGGCAGCGCGAGATCAACGAACAGCATGTCGAACGTCTCCCGGCCGAGCACGCCGTTCGCTTCCGCGAGCGTGCCGACCGTCTCCACGTCGTGCTCTTCCGCCTGCAGGAGAGTCCGCGTGGCCGCCGTGAAATCGGCATCGTCGTCGACGAGTAGGATTCTTGCCATTTCCTCGATAACCCGGTCTTCTAGCGCAGGAAACCCGGCGGACGTGCCGGGAGCGGCCCGTTCGTCGGGGGGAACATAGTATACGGAAGTCCTTGTCTTTTTGGAGCGGCCCGGGGCCGTTGCCCCGGGCATCGGCGCCCCGTTCCGGTCCAGGCGATCCTGCACGCCGGTTTTTGCAATTTACTTTGCTATCTCAACAGGATGCGCCTCGCGCCGCGAGTTCATCCCGTGTTCGTACATGGTCCATTGATTGCGGCCTTTGCGTTTAGCCTCGTACAGCGCCACGTCGGATTTCTCGATCCATTCCTCCACGCTTTCCGCATGCTCAGGCATCAGCGCAACCCCGATGCTGACGCCGACCTCGATGTTCTTCGAATTGACCTGGAAGGGGCTCGAAAAGCCCTGCAGCATCTTCGACGCGATTGCCGGAACGTTCTCCGGCCTGGTG
Source organism: uncultured Woeseiaceae bacterium (assembly GCA_964424805.1). Taxonomy (GTDB): domain Bacteria; phylum Pseudomonadota; class Gammaproteobacteria; order Steroidobacterales; family Woeseiaceae; genus IDS-8. The sequence goes on along the minus strand of CAYRKH010000039.1, from coordinate 17,368 downwards.
AAGCCGTTCACGATCACCCAGAACTCGTCACCCCCCGCGCGCCCGACGACGTCGTTCTCGCGCACGCAGTGGGCGATCCGGCGGCAGCTCTGCCGCAGGATCATGTCGCCGATCGGGTGACCGAAAGTGTCATTGATGCTCTTGAAAAGGTCGATGTCGACGGTCATGAGGGCGGAGGACATATTGAGGCGCGCAATCGCCTCGGCGGAGTTCTGGACCGCGGCGAGAAGTCCCCGCCGGTTGAGCGAGCCGGTCAGCTGGTCGACGCAGGCAATGCGCTTGAGCCAGAGCTCCCGCTCGTGGCGCTCCCGCGCCAGCCGGATGGTGCGCAATACGCGTTTCGGGGTGGCCTCGCTCTTCGGGATGTAATCCTGGATGCCGAGGCGGATGAGATTGAGCGCGGTGTCCGACGAGCTGTTGCCGGTAATCACCACGATGACCATTCCCGGCGAGATCATCTTGAGCTTGGTCGGCGCTTCCAGGCCCTGGGCATCGGGCAGCCCCAGGTCGACCAGGGCGACGTCGATCTTCGCGCCGCTTCTCAGCAGCGACTGTGCGGAATGCAGATCGGGCGCCGTGTGTACGGACACTTCCGTGTCGAGCATGCCGAGCGCCCGGGAAAGGCCGTTGGCGACGATGTCGTTATCTTCTACTACCAGGATCTGCATCGTTTGTGGTTTGCCTGTGCGACGAAGGCCTCCTTGCCAAGGGATAAAGCTGCAAATCCTGTGCCAACGCCCGCGGCCCGGAGGCTGCGCTCATTACCCGGCGCCTCGTTTCTGGTATGGGACTTGCATCGGCCCTCCGTGGGAAGAATGCGGCTATTTCGCGGGGAGATCCGGCGAACAGCGGGGAGGAGCGCGGCCGCGCGGTCGGCCGGGCAGGTTGGTGCCCGGGATAATGTTTACACGAGCGGGCAAGTTTTACCGCTCGCGAGGCAACGGCCATAGCGGCAACGACAGAGGTACTGGTCTTGGACGTTCTGAACGGTGACTCCGGCATTTCGATGACCGTTTTTGCGCTGCTCGCGATCGCGGTGATCTTCGCTTCCGCCCTGTGGTTCATCCTGACTGCTTCTCGGACCAACAAGCGGTTCAGGTGGTTCCAGATTTTGCGGACGCGGGCCAGGACCAAGGGCCGGCACCTGAAGTCCGTGAAATAGGCCGACGACCCGGCAGGCCGGCCCCTCCCGGACCTGGCGACTACTAAAGAAGGAATGAAACTCCGATCCCATCTCCTGGTCCTCACGCTCGCGGTCCTGCTGCCGGTTTCCGTCTTCGGGGTCGCGACCACGCTGTGGGTGGCCGACCGCGAGCGGGCGGCCTTCGAGCGCGGCGCCATCGAGCGCACCCAGGCGCTGCTCACGGCCGTCGACACGGAGCTCAACGGGCACCTGACGAGCCTCCAGGGGCTGGCCACGTCCTGGTCCCTTCAGAACGGCAACCTGGAGGCTTTCCGCCGCCAGTCCGAACGCCTGCTGCCGATGCACGGGCACTGGCGTGCCATTGCGCTGCTGCGCCCGGGGGGTGAGCCGGTTCTTACGGTCACCCGGTCCGGGGAAACGGTGCGCGCGACCATCGCTCCGGACGAGGTCGAGCGGGCACTGGCCGAGAGGATGCCGGGGGTCAGCAGCCTCACCGCGAACGGCGGCCGACGCACCTTCAGCGTAACCGTCCCCGTGGAGGCCGGCGGCGAGCTGTCCGTGCTCGGAGCGGTGGTGGACACCCGGTCGATCCTGGACCTCCTGACGCCGCAGCGCCTGCAGCGCAACTGGGTCGCCGCGGTGCTCGACCGCGACGGTAACGTGGTGGCACGGACGGCTCCCGGCGAGACCTTCCCCGGCGAGGCGATCACGCAGGACCTGCAGGCCGCTCTCCAGCGTGCGGGAGAAGGCTGGATCCACCACGAGCCTGCCGGCGGCGAGGAAACGTACACGCCCTACAGCCGCTCGGACCGCAGCGGCTGGACCGTGGCCATGGCCATTCCCGCCTCCGACGTCGAGGCGATTACCCAGCACACCATCCTGCTGCTGGCGGTGTGGCTGCTGTTCGCCGTGCTGATTGCCGTGATGCTGGCGGCCGGCTTCAGCCGGCGGATCGCAGAACCCATTGTGGAGCTCGCCGACGCCGCCAAGGCGCTGGGCCGCGGCTCCAGGGTTTCGCCCCCCGCCGGGGCGCCGGTACGCGAGGTTCGCGACGTCAGCCGCGCCCTGATCGCGTCCGCGCGCGCCGTCGGCGAACGCGAGGAGAAGCTCCGCGCTGCCGACCGTGCCAAGGACGAATTCCTGGCGATGCTCGGGCACGAGCTGCGCAACCCGCTCGGGGCGCTCACCTCGGCTACCCAGGTCCTGAATGCCGGCCGCCGCGTCAGCAAGGCGTCGAGCGAAGCCGTGACGATCGCGTCGCGCCAGGTCGAGCACATGACCCGCCTCGTCGACGACCTGCTGGACGTGGGACGAGCCAGTTCCGGCAAGATTCGCCTGAAACTCGCACCAGTCGACCTGGGACGCGCGGTCGCGGAAACCGCCCGCACGCTGGAGCGCACGTCGAAATTCGAGGACCTGGACGTGCGGATCGACACCACGCCGGTCTGGATCCACGGCGATGAGGCGCGCGTCGAGCAGATTGCCGGCAACCTGCTGGAGAACGCGGTGAAGTACACACCGGCCGGCGGCACGATCCGGGTATCCGTGCGCCAGGAGAACGACGAAGCCGTGCTCGAGGTGGTGGATGACGGCATTGGCATCTCGGCCGACCTGCTGCCGAGGGTATTCGACCTGTTCGTGCAGGGTCAGACCTCGATCGATCGCAGCGTGGGCGGGCTGGGCATCGGGCTCACGCTGGTGAAGCGTCTTGCCGAGCTGCACGCCGGCACGGTCATTGCCGAGAGCGGCGGTACCGACATGGGCGCGCGCTTCGTGCTGCGCTTCCCCGCGATCGACCAGCCCGATGCCGCGGCAGCGCCGGCCCACGCGGCGCTGCACGTGCACGACCTGCGCAAGGTCCTGCTGGTCGAAGACAACGAGGACGCGCGGCACGCGCTTTTGACCATGCTGCGCCACTACGGCTTTCGCACCTTCGCCGCCGCCGACGGGCTGGAGGGTATCGCCGTGGCCGCGGAGGTGCAGCCGGACGCCGCCGTCATCGACATCGGCCTGCCGCAGTACGACGGCTTCGAGGTCGCCCGCCAGCTCAGGGCCGGCCTCGGCGGCCGGCCGATGTTGCTGGTCGCCCTTACCGGCTACAGCAGCCGGGAGGCCCGCCGCAAGGCGACGGATGCCGGCTTCGACGAGTTCCTGATCAAGCCGGTTTCTCCGACCGAACTCGCCGATCTCATTGAATCCCGGCTGGAACCGGCCGTGATGACAGGCTGAGCGGCGCACCCTGCGCGGTTGACCTGCCGGGGAGGTAACCCGACAATTCCCGGTCCTTCGTCCGTACAGGTAAGCCTCGGGATGTTGAAGCGCCTGGTGATTTCCGTCCTGGCTACCCTCGCAATCGCGGCAGCGACGATCGTTACCTGGCAGATCCTGAAGAATACCGACGAAGCGCAGAAAGCCCGCATCGCCGCGTCGGAGTCGGGCGCCGCTCGCAGCCAGCTCGTCAGGAACGTCGACATGATGCTGCACGCGCTCAGGAACGTGCAGATGTACTGGTCGCGCTATGCCCACCTGCCGCGCGATGAGCGGGCGGCGGCGGCGAGCGTCGACCTCGTCTATTTCGACGGGGTCGAGATGATCCTGTGGCGCGACGCGGCCCGCGGTATCCACTACCTCCGAACCCCGGAGCACCCCGAGTTCGATTACCGGCCGACGAACGAGGAATGGGCGGCCGCACAGGAGCTCCTGGAGCGCGCCGAAGGCGTGGAGGACGAGGCGATACTGGGGCCCTACATCGGGGAAGACGGCAGCCCGCTATACGAAGTGTACCTCGTCGGCGAAGATGGCCTGCTGATCGCGGTCATCGACGCCTGGAAGTCGTTCGAGGCCATGCTGAGCAACGTGTCGCCCGGGTACTCGATTGCCGTGTGGTGGGACGATACGCTCCTGTACCAGCGGGGCGAGCCCGCCAGCGACCTGCCGGACACCCAGAGTCACGCCGGGATGATCCGCACGTCTGTGGGCAACCTGTGGAAAGTTGTCCACACGCCGACGGAGGGCCTCGCGCTGTCCACTACGGCGCCAGCGTTGCCGGCGGTGCTGGTCTCCGGGCTGGCCATTGCCGCGCTCGTCGGCCTGCTGCTGTTCGAGAACGGCCGCGCCCGTTCCAGGGCACGGGCGGCCGAGGTCGCCGAAGAACGGCTGGCAGAGCTCAACCGCAGCCTCGAAGAGCAGATCGAAGAGCGTACGAAGGAGCTGGCCGCACGCTCGGCGGACCTCGGCACCATCACGGATTCGGTAGCCCACGACCTGCGAAACCCGCTGAACTCCATTTCCGTCAACACGCAGCTGCTCGAGCAGCAGTACGGTGACGTGCTGGGCGACGACGGCCTGACGGCGCTGCACCGGACGTCCGCGGGGGTCAAGCGGATGGCCGAGATCCTCGACCGCCTGCTCGGGCTCTCCATCATCTCGCACGCCACGTTCCGGCGCGAGCGCGTGAACCTGAGGGAGATGGTCACGGACATTTTCCAGGAGCTGTCGGCCTCCGAGCCGCCGCCGGCGGTCCGCTGCGACGTCGCCGACCTGCCGGAGGTCGATGCCGACCCCACGCTCGTGCGCACGCTCACGATGAACCTCCTCGGGAACGCGCTCAAGTACACGCGCCACAGGGACGACCGGCAGATCGAGGTCGGTTACGAGATGCAGGACGGCGTGCCGGTTTATCACGTGCGCGACAACGGCATCGGGTTCGACGGCGAGAGCGGCGCCCGCATGTTCCGCGCCTTCGATCGCGCGGGGCGTGACGGCGGCTCCGAGGAGGGCTTAGGACTCGGGCTGAACATCGCGGTACGGGTCGTGCGGCGCCACGGCGGCCGGCTATGGGGCGAAAGCAACCCGGGCGAAGGCGCGGCGTTCTATTTCACGCTGCAACCGACGAGCCCCGCGCTGCAGGAGCGCCGTTGAAGGCTACGGCAGGCCGCCGGGGTCAATTTCCCCGCTCCCCGCGCGGCCGGGCTCCAGCAGCGCACTGACCAAAAACGAGCTGCCGAGCCTGATCGCGGCCGCGCCCAGCGGCCCGCTGAGGAAGCGTCCTGCGAAGCCGTTTTCGGTAGTGCCGGGGCGGCAACCGCCGCGGTCTTCCCGGCTTGACCGCGCGCCGGCGAAGACACCGGCCCCGAAGCAGGCGACCAGCCCGGCCGGCGAGCCGATACGGCGCCTCAGGATCTGGTAGCCGCGCCGGGCACGTGCGTTGCGCTCACCGCGCAGCCAGGCGGCGTCGGCGGCGGACCGGTCTGCCCTCGCTTTCAGGCGATCGAACACGGGAAGCGGCTCACGGCAGCAGCCGGCGCGTCCGGGGAAAACCGAGGTTCAGCGCGAGCCGGGCGTACCAGAGGCGGCAGGCCCAGACGCCCGCCAGGTTGACGAGCAGCGCGAGCACCAGCGCCAGCCAAACGGGAGTGCCCGCCCGGATCGCGAGCCAGACGCCCAGCGCGACCAGGCACACCCAGCTCATGACCAGGAGTGCGAGACCGATGAGCGCGGCCGCCAGGATCGCGGCTGCCGAGGCCAAGGTCAGCTCGGCTTCGGCGGCGGCCGTGGCGGCGACCTTGCGGAGGTGCTCCACCGCCGCGCCGGCGGCGGCGTGCGCTTCGCCCAGCAGTGACTGCGTTGCCGCGGCCGCGGCGAGAAGATCCTCGCTCGGCTCGTTACGCGCCATGCTTCCGCCGGGCGGGGCGGTCAGCGGCTGAAGAGCCGCGAGAGAATCACGCCGGCTGCAAACGCGATGCCGGCGGCGGCGAGGGGATTTTCCTTCGTGTACTCCCGCACCTGTTCGAGCGCGCGTTCCGTGACCACCCGGCCTTCCTCCGCGGCGTCGCGGAGTCGTTCCTCCCGGGCGGCAGCCGCCTCGCCCAGGCGCTCCCCGGCGCTTGCCGGGCCGCCCTCGGCGCCGCCCTGCGACTCGCCGGCGGTGTGCGTCATACCGTCATGCCTGTTGCGTCCCTCGGAAAGAAGGCGGCGCAGCACTGCAGCTGCGCCGCTACCCGTTTGTTGCTCAGGGGATCGTCTGCTCGCCCGAACCCGAGTCGGTTACCGGCTCGTATTCTTCCGGCGAGTACTCGGTCTTCGTCTGGAGACCCTCGCGCGTGAGATTGCTCTCGAGACGGTCACCGCCGGACGACGTCTGGAGCTCGCTGAATGCGATGACGACGCTCTTCTGGCCGACACCCAGGAACCCGCCGACGTCAACGACCGCAAACTGCTCGCTGCTGGCCGGATCCTGGACGACTTCCTGCACTTCGCCGATCTCCTCACCTTCGGCGCTGACCACCGTCTTGCCGACGATCTGGTCGGGGCTCATGGACGCGAGGTCCTGGCCGCCCGACATGCCGGTCTGGCCGGTCTGCCCCGGCGTACCCGCCTGTCCCTGCGATCGGTCGGCGCCCAGCATCGGGTCCTCACCGGTTACGGACGGGTCGGTCGTGGAATACGGATCGCCGGCCGTGGCCGGATCGCCCGCCGTGCCCGTCTGGCCGCCGGTCGCGTCGTCCGGCTCGTACATTGCCATGTTGTCGGAGGATTGATCCTGCGTGGCCGGCGCACCCGGATCCTGGTTACCCGCGTCGCACCCGGCCAGCGCGAGCAGCGCGCTGCCTGCCCATATTGCCAAATATCCTTTGCTACTCATGTTGAACTCCCTGCTTGCGTGTAAGAGGTTGCGACCATTTGCTGCCTACAACAAAACTTCCGACTGCTGCCCCATACAACAAATAACCACTCCCGAATAAGCAAGTAACGTGCCACCCGAAAGGGCGAGGCCCGCCGCCGGGCGCGCGCCGCTATGGCGGTTCCTGCCGGGGGGAGATGTAAAACTTGCAAGACGTGTAAAAAATGGGCGGAAATGCGGCGTTCCCGGTCATTCCTCGCAGGCAGGACGCCGCCCGTCGGCATTGGCGGCCTGCGCCTGCTCGAGTGCTTCGGGCATTTGCGCCTGCAGCGCCGCTATGCGGCTTTCCCCGGAGGGATGGGTCGACAGGAACTCCGGGGGCGATTCCCCGCCCGCTTCGATCATATTGCGCCAGAGCTGGACGCTCTCCCGCGGATCGAAGCCTGCCCTGGCCATCAGCTGCAGCCCCAGCAGGTCCGCTTCGCTCTCCTGGCGGCGGTTGAACGGCAGCAATACCCCGACCTGGGTGCCGAGACCCAGAAGGCCGAACAGCGTCTGCTTCGTGGCCGTCGGTTCGCCGGCAAGGACGCTCGCCAGCTCCAGCCCGGTGCTGGCCGCGAACTGGGTGGAGATACGCTCGTTGCTGTGGCGCGACAGGACATGGCCGATTTCGTGCGCGATGACGGTCGCCAGCTGGTCCTGGTTACCGGCCACGGACAAAAGCCCCTGGTACACGCCGATCTTGCGGCCTGGCAGCGCGAAGGCGTTCACCTGGTCTTCGGCGAATACCCGCACCTCCCACTGTCCGCTTTGCTCGCCGTCAAGGGTGCCCGTGATAGCCTCCGCCACGCAGTCGACGTAGGCATTGACGGCGTCGTTTCGATTGATCGGCGTGCTGGCCTGCAGCTGCTGGAAGGCAGCCGCGCCCATCTGGTCGACTTCGCCGTCGGGAAACAGGATCAACTGCTGGCGCCCGAGCGGCGAGGTCGCGCAGGCGGCGAAAACGACGACTAGGAGGGCGGGCAGCAGCCTCGCCGTTGCACCGCGCGAGGCCCTGTCAATGGACGGACCTGGCGGTAAATTCATTCGCAATGATGCGGCGTTCGTCGGCCCCGCCGGGTAGCGCGGAGGAGCGCTTGCGCGCGGGTTCTGTCGCGGAGGTCGTCGTCCCCCCCTCCGGGTTGTCTTTGCCGAGCTCCGCGCGGATCTGTTTTTCCAGGTCCAGCAGATGTTCCAGAATTGCAGACCTCCTGGACTTGCTCAACCGCTTGATCATCGTATGGACTCCTTGAGACCTTACTTTTCGGATAACGACACGGGAGCAATAAATGTGCCAGCGCGGCGGGGCCTCCGGGGCTTGCACCACGCTGCCGGCGCGAAGCGACGTGCTTGAAAAAAATGCCGCTGACGGTAATCCTTGCAAAAGCCTGGCGGAGAGGACGCCACCCGCGGAACGAGGCCTACGACGTGACTTTGCGGATCACGTAGCCACCGGACTTCTCGTCGAGCTCGAGCTGCAGGAGACCGCGGTCCTGCGCCTCCTCCAGGAGCTCGCTGAAAGAGCGGAAGCCCCACGAAGATTCGTTGAAGCCGGGACGGCGGCGCTTTAGCGCCTGTTTGACCATCGAACCCCACAGCTTGGTGCTGTCACCGCGCTCGGCGTAGAGCGCCTCGATGGTTTCCAGCACCAGCCCGATCGCTTCCGCGGCGGGATCGTCCTTGGGCGCTGCCGACGTCGACTTCCTGGACGCCTTGGATTTCTTGTTCCCGCGCGCCGTGCCGCGTTCCCGGCCGCGCCCGTCGCGCTCGGAGACCAGCTCGTCGTAGAAGATGAACTCGTCGCAGTTGCTGATCAGGAGATCGGAGGTGGAATTCTTCACGCCGACGCCGATGACCGTCTTCGCGTTCTCCCGCAGCTTGCTCACGAGCGGCGAGAAATCGGAATCCCCGGAGATGATGACGAACGTGTCGATGTGCTCCTTCGTGTAGCAGAGGTCCAGCGCGTCGACGACCAGGCGGATGTCCGCGGAGTTCTTGCCCGACATCTTGATGTGCGGAATCTCGATAAGCTCGAATGCCGCCTCGTGCATGGCCGGCTTGAACTCCTTGTAGCGATCCCAGTCGCAGTAGGCCTTCTTCGCCACGATGCTGCCCTTCAGCAGCAGGCGCTCGAGCACGGGACGGATGTCGAAGCGGGCGTAGCGGCTGTCCCGCACGCCGAGCGCAACGTTCTCGAAATCGCAAAACAAGGCGAGGCTACTGGTCTCGTTCAAAAGCTGGCTCCGGAAAGTGGCAATGGCGACGGATTATCGCCGTTGCAAAGCGGCGCTGCACGGCAATATCGCACAACGGCGGTCAGTAGCCGATCCCGAACTCCAGGTAGGCCCGGGCGATCTTGTCGAGGGCGAGCACGAAGGCCGCGGTCCGGTAATCGGGAATGTTCTGCCGTGACTGCTTGATCTCGCGAATCTGGTTCCATGCCACCCGCATGGTGTCGTCCAGCCCGGAGCGCACCAGGTCGAGCTCTCCCGCTCCCGCCTGCAGCGGGCGGGCGAGGTGCTCGGGCACCTTGCGGCCCGTTGCTTCCTCGACGATGGCGATGATCTGCCGGCCGCGGGCTTCCTCCAGGCGGCGGTCCAGCCTTCCGAAGCGGATGTGCGAGACGTTCTTGACCCATTCGAAATAGGAAACGGTAACGCCGCCGGCGTTGACGAAGATGTCCGGCAGGATCGTCTTGCCGCGCTTGTGCAGAACCTGGTCGGCCTCGTAGGTGGTGGGCCCGTTCGCTGCCTCGACGATCAGGGGCGCCTGGATGCGCTCGGCATTCGCGGCGGTGATTTGGCCTTCCAGCGCGGCGGGAATGAGGATATCGCACTCCAGTTCCAGCGCTTCCGCGCTGTTCTCGATGAGCTCGGCCTCGCCGTAGTGCGCGACACCGCCGGAACGAACGAGGAATTCGCGCACGCTGTCGACGTCCAGGCCGTCCTTCGAGTAGAGCGCACCATCACGTTCCGCGATCGCCATGATGATCGCGCCGTCTTCCTGCAGGAACTTCGCCGCGTGATAGCCGACGTTGCCGAGCCCCTGGATAACCACGCGTTTCCCGTCCAGCGTGCCGGAGAGGCCGGCCGCCTTCACGTCCTCGGGGTGGCGGAAGAACTCCTGGAGCCCGTAATGCAGGCCGCGGCCGGTCGCTTCGGTGCGCCCGACGATGCCGCCCTGTGACACCGGCTTGCCCGTCACGCAGGCGATGGCGTTCAGGTCCTGCGGGTAAAGCATCCGGTAGGTGTCGGCGATCCAGGCCATCTCGCGCTCGCCCGTGCCGACATCCGGCGCCGGCACGTTCTCGCTCGGGCTGATGTAGCCCTTCTTCGCCAGCTCGTACGCGAAACGCTTGGTGATGAGCTTCAACTCGGATTCCTGCCACTGCGACGGGTCGATCACCAGCCCGCCCTTGGAACCGCCGAACGGCACATCGACGATCGCGCACTTGTAGGACATCAGGGCGGCCAGCGCTTCAATCTCGTCCCGATTGACGATCGTCGAATAGCGAATCCCGCCCTTCGACGGCAGGCGGTGCTCGCTGTGTACCGCACGCCAGCCGGTAAAGACGTGGATCTCGCCCCGCAGCTCGACCGGGAAATTGACCCGGTACAAGGAGTTCGTGCACTTGATCTGCTCGGCCAGGCCGTGCGGCAGGTCCATCGCGCCGAACGCGCGATCGATCATGTGATTGACGCTGGAAAGGAAGTTGCTGGTCATCCAGGGACCTTGAAGGCGAGGCAACTCCATTGTCCGCGCAACACCCGCGGCTTTCAAACGCGCCCCCACCGGCGCGGCGCCGCGCCGGTCCCGTTCAGGCCTGCCGGGAGCGCCGGGAGCGCTCAGGAGTCGTGCTTGCGAGACGCGGCGGACCTGCCTGCCCGCGGGGTGCGCCGGGAGGCATCATCCGCAGACGCGGAGCGCTCCTCGTCTTCCGGACCCTGGCGGCGGACCCGCAGCTGGTTGTGCACGTCCCTGACGCCCCGGCAGGCGTCCGCGATGTCCTCCGCCCGGTGCTTCATGTACCGCTCCGGCACGGTGCCGGTGAGGGTCACCTCGCGGTCCCTCACCTCGATATCGATGTCGCGGGCATCGATCTCGCCGTCATCCGCCAACTCGTCGCAGACGTCTTCCCGTATCCGTTCATCGGATCGGCTGTAGTTTTTGGGGCCAATGCCCTCGAAGCCCGTGCCCGGGTCGGGGTAGCGGCGCCTCGTGGCGCCGGTCGTGCGGCTCGCCCGCGGCACGTTCCACGCCGGACTCTCGTAGCCGAACTCCGAAACGCGCCCCGAAAAGCCCGTGTAGGGTTGGCTCCTGTGCCAGTGTGTCTCCTGCCGGTAGCGGTCTTCGGGCATATTCCTGCCCGTTTCGGGGCTGCGGTACGGACCCGACTGGCGCTCGGACCAGGAGTCGCGATAGCGCTGCGGCGCCGGGCCGGAGAAGTCGGACCGGTAGCTTTCCGGCCACCGGTCGCCGTAGCCCGAATCGTCGCGGCGCCCGGCCAGGCGGTAGCGGCCGTGCTCGTCCTGGCTGAATTCGCGCGGCTCCGCGCCCTCGTCCATGTTGTAGCCCTGGTACCGCGGCAGGCGCTCACCGGCGCGCTCGTGCGCCTGGCGCTCGAAGCGTCGCTCGTCTTCCCCTTCATCGCCCCGCACGCTGCGGTGGGCACCTTCCGACGAGTAGCGTCCCTGCGGCTCCCGCCGCCAGTTCCGTTCGCGGTCGTAGCGACCTTGCTGTTGTCGTGGCATCGCTCACAATCTCCCGGTTGCTCAAGTTGGAGGCCCCGGCGGCGCCGAGGCATGACACTTGCAGCAACATTTGTGCCACGCAGCCCTGACCGCGGCGGCCGCCGCCAGGCGCTTCTCACGATGTAATTTCTTCAGCGGAGCGTGTAAGTTCCAGGCATGCGGGCCGCGCTTTTTCCGGAACCTGTCGGTGTCATTGCCTTGGCTGCAATAGCCGCCGCCGCGCCCGCCCACGCCGGTATCAGCGCCTGCGACGATCCGGAAACGCACTCCTTTGCCGCGGCTGCGTTCGTTTATCACGACCAGTCTTCGCTGCGCGAGCGTGCCGGCGCTACCAACCAGGAGAACCAGGCCCTCGACCTGCTCATCGCCTCACCGTCGAAGCGGTTCTCGTACGGCTTCGGGCATCGCTACGTGATCTTCGATTTCACGGGCATCGAACCGCAGACCAACGCGCACCTGCACACGTCGTTCGTACCGCTGCATTGGCGACAGGACGACCTGCGCGTCAGTGCGGCTCTTGCGCTGTCCGCCTCCTCGAACGTGATGGGCCATCCGCAGGAATACGAAAGCGAGACTCTGCAGCTGCTGTTTGCGGTCGTGAAGAGAAGGAAGGTAAACGAGCGCATTGCGTTCGAGTACGGGGTCTGCGGCGATCACCGGTTCGGCGAATACGCCGCCTACCCCGTGGTCGGCGTCGACTGGCGGCCGCACCCGGACTGGACGCTCGAGCTGGGTTTCCCGAGAACGCGCATCGGGTTCGCCATCGCTGACGGGCTGTCCGCGAGCTTGCAGGTCGCGCCTGACGGCAACGAATGGCGCGTCAAGAATCGCGACTTCTCCGCGGAATCCGATTTCGTCTACGAAGCAATCGCGCTGGAATGGGTCACCGCATGGGAGCCGGTAACGCAGCTCACGCTCGCCCTGCGGCTGGGACGGCAGCTCCGGAACGAATACGAGATGACGCTGGCGAGCGGCGAACGCGTATCGGTCTCGAGCGAGCCCGCGGACAGGGTAGGTTTCGAGGTGCGGTGGCGCTTTTGACGGCGCCTCCGTCCGCGGCGTCAGTCCTTCACTATGAAGGTCACCTTCATCGTGACACGGTATTCCTCGATGTTGCCACCGGAGACCTTGACTTTATGGTCGTGCACCCACGCCTCCTGCACTCCCTCGACCGTGCGCGAGAAGCGCTTCAGGCCCTGGGCAATGGCATCTTCGAAGCTTTTGCCGGAAGAGGCCGATATCTCGGATACTTTTGCAACGCTCATGCTTGTCTCCTGCGGCGTTGAACAGCCGCCGTGCGTGCACCCTCCCCAGCTTTCACAAGCATAGCAGGCAGGGCGGGGCTTTCTGCCGGGAGCCGGTTTCGGTATGGTTCTGCCCCTGCCGCTGACCGCCCCGGGGCGGGGCGCCTCACGAGAACAATCAATGACCAGGCGAATTCTGTACTTGTGCACACCTTTGCTGGCCTGCCTGCCCGCGTTCGCGGTCGCGGCAACCACGGCATTCACCGGCGCGAGCATCATCCCCGTCTCGGATGAGCCGATCGAGAACGGCGTGCTCGTCGTCGAGGACGGCCGCATCGCCGCGGTCGGCCGTGCGGGCGACATCGACATTCCGGGCGACGCAAGGCGCGTCGAGCTCGACGGCGCGGTAATCATGCCGGGGCTGGTCGACACGCACAGCCATATCGGCAGCGTCGCTGGCGGCGATGCATCGGATCCGATCCAGCCGGCCGCCCGGGTGCTCGACTCCATCGACGTTCGCGACTCCGGCCTCGCTCGCGCGCGCGCCGGCGGTATCACCACCGCCAACCTCATGCCGGGGTCGGGACTGCTCATGAGCGGGCAAACGCTGTACCTGAAGCTGCGCGAAGGCCGCACGATCAGCGACCTGGCCTACAAGCGCGAGGACGGCCGTTACGCCGGCGGCATGAAGATGGCGAACGGCACCAACCCGATCGGCGAGAAACCCATGCCCGGTACCCGCGCCAAATCCGCCGCCCTGGTGCGCCAGCGCCTGATCGACGCCATCGAGTACGGCAAGAAAATCGAGCGTGCCGGCGGCGACGCGGAGAAGATGCCGGAGCGGGATCTCGGCAAGGAGGCGCTGCTCGAGGTTCTCGACGGCGAACGCGTGGTGCATTTTCATACGCACCGCCACGACGACATCCTGACGGCGCTGCGCCTGCAGGAGGAGTTCGGGTTCCGGATCGTGCTGCAGCACGTCAGCGAAGCGCACCGCATCGCCGACGAGATCGCCGACGCCGGCGTACCGGTTTCGCTGATCCTGGTGGACAGCCCCGGGGGCAAGCTCGAGGCGATGAACCTCAACTTCAAGAGCCCGCCGATCCTGGAAGCAGCCGGCGTCGACGTCGCCTTCCACACCGACGACTACATCACGGATTCGCGGCTGCTCCTGCGCATGGGCGCTTTCGGCGTCCGCAGCGGGATGTCGCGCGAAAAAGCGCTCGAAGCGCTGACCCTCGCCGGCGCGCGGATGCTCGGGCTGGCCGATCGCGTCGGTTCGCTGGAGTCGGGCAAGGACGCAGACTTCGTGATCCTCTCGGGCGATCCGTTCAGCGTCTACACCCGCGTCCTCGAGACCTGGGTGGAAGGCAAGAAAGTGTTCGACCTCGATGATCCGGAGGACCGGGAGGTCGCCGAAGGTGCCTACGGCGCGATGCAGCCCTCCTTCGCGGCACAGCATTTCCACGGGTACGGGGAGGGACACCATTGAAACACGCGCTGCTTTACGCCTGCCTGGCTCTCGCCCCGGCCGTCGCGTCGGCGCAGGACATCGCCGTCCGCGGCGACGTGGTCTATCCGGTCACCGCGCCGCCGATCGAGAACGGCGTGGTCGTGATCCGGGACGGCAGGATCGCCGACATCGGACCGGCACGCGACGTGCGCATCCCGAACGGCATCGAGGTCGTCGAAGCCGCGGTGGTCACGCCGGGCCTGATCGACGCGCATTCCGCCGTCGGCCTGACCGGCTGGCTGAACCAGGCCATGGCACAGGACCAGGTCGAGCACACGGATGCCATCCAGCCGGAGCTGCGGGCGATCGACGCGTACAACCCCCGCGAGCCGCTGGTCGCCTGGCTGCGCAGCTTCGGCATCACGACCGTGCATACGGGACATGCGCCCGGCGAGGTCATCTCCGGCCAGACACTGATCGCTAAAACCAGCGGGGACACGGTCGCGGAAGCGGTAATGGAACCGTTCGCCATGATCGCCGCCACGCTCGGAGAAGGCGCGGTCGCGAGGGAGGAGCGCGGGCGCAAGTCGCCGGGCAACCGAAGCAAGGCCGTAGCGATGCTCCGCTCCGAACTGGTTGCAGCGCGGGATTACCTGGCCGGACGGGTTTCACCGGACAGCGATGACGGCGAGAACGGTGACAACGGCAAAGGCCGTGACCTGCGCCTCGAAGCACTCGGCCAGGTGTTGCGCCGCGAAGTGCCGCTGCTCGTCACCGCCCACCGCCACAACGACATCGTCACCGCACTGCGCATCGCCGACGAGTTCAACATCGACATCGTGCTTGCCGGCGCCGCCGAAGCCTACCTGGTGCTGGACGAGATCAAGGCCGCCGGGGTGCCGGTAATCATCCACCCGAGCATGACACGGGCCTACGGTGAGAAGGAGAACATCTCCTTCACCACCCCGGCAAAGCTCCTCGAGGCCGACATCCCGTTCGCGTTCCAGAGCGGCTTCGAGGGCTACGTCCCGAAGACACGGGTGGTGCTGTTCGAATCCGCAATAACCCTGGCGCATGGCCTGTCGTTCGACGAAGCGCTTGCGCACGTGACCATAGAAGGCGCACGGATCCTCGGAATAGCCGATCGGGTCGGCAGCCTGGAAAAAGGCAAGCACGGCGATCTCGCGCTCTACGACGGCGACCCCTTCGAGTACACGACGCACGCCGTCGGCACCATCATCGAAGGCATCCGAGTCAGCGACGTGAAACGCTAATAAGGTGTCACGCTAATAAGGTGTCAGGTTTATTTTAGTAAAAAGGTGTCAGGTTTATTTTTCCTGGTTTATTTTTTTCCAGGAGAATCGTCCTGCTTTTTCCCTTGTTTCTGGAAATAAACCTGACACCTTTTGGGAAATAAACCTGACACCTTTTGGGTGACACCTTTAGGAAAATAAACCTGACACCTTATCTAGGCTTTAGCTGCCCATGCGCTGCACCAGCCGTCGGCGTTTACGAGCTTGCCGGGGAAGATCGTGCAGGGTGCCCACTGCTGGTCGGGCGGGCCCTGGTAATGCACGCAGTTGTGGCAGAACTCGTCGGCGCTGCCCGGGTCGGCGCGGCTCGGGAACTGCTGGGTGTTGACATCGCCGGCGTCGTGCTTGTAGCCGAGCGCCTGCGCCATCGCATCGCTCTCTTCGAGTTTCGGCATGTCGGCGGCCGGCTGCTGGCCGCCCGCCTGCTGGGGCGACTCGCCGCCTACCTGGTCGGGCCGCTGGCCCAGCTCGCTCGCCGTCTGGCCGGGCGGGACCGGGTTGTCGGTACCAGGGTCGCGCGGATCGTTGTCCGAGGTGGGCGGCGGTTCGGCTTCCTCGGGCGCGCATCCCAGTAAAGGCAGGGACAGCGCCGCTCCGCCGAATACCAACAGGAATTCCCGGCGGGTCTCGCACCGGGACTGCCACTCGATTTTCTTCATGTCCGCCTCCTGGAATCGTCCAGGATGCGGCTGCAAAATCCATACCGGGGCTGCGCGCGGCGCCAAACGCGCGGCCGCCGCGCGCGAACCCTGCAGCAATTCCACGCGCTTGTAAGATTTACAGGGGCAGCGGGTCATTTGGGTGCTGCCGCGGTGCAAGATCGGGGCGTGTTCTCAGCCGCCAAAGAACTCGTGCGAGATGACGATCTTTACGGCGAGGCCGACCAGGACGAGCCCGCCTGCCATTTGCGCGCGTGGGCCGATGGCGTCGCCCGCCGCCCGGCCCAGCGCCACTCCGGCAGCGGCGAACAGGAAACCGGCGAGGCCAAGCGCCAGGCAGGCGACCGCGATGCCGTGGTGCAGGCTGGCCAGGGTCGCACCGGCCGCCGCGGCATCGACGCTCGTGGCGATGGCGACGACGAACAGCGAGGCATTGCCGTTCGACTCCCAGGCGCCACTGCCCATGCGCCTGCCCGCGTAACCTTCCTTCAGCATATGGACGCCGATCAGGAGCAGCAGCACGAAGGCTATCCAGTGATCAACGTCCATGAACACGGTGGTCATGGCAGTTCCCAGACTCCAACCGAGTATCGGCATCAGGCCTTGTGCGGCACCCAGCGCGAGCCCGACCACCAGCGCCGTGCGAACCGTCGAGCCGGGGTTCGCACCGACACCACGGCTGAGCGCGACGGCAAAGACGTCCATGGAAAGCGCCAGGGCGAGCAGGAGTAAAGACATGCAGCGTGCGACCGGCCCGGGGACGTTGCCGCGGGAGCGGGTAGGTTCATCAGCGACGGCGAACCATACCAGACGCGCCGCCGTTCGCGGAACGGCGGCCGCCACCCCGTAGTTCCAAGTGCACGCCGAATACGCCAGAATGGCAGGTCCTGTCCCGGCATCCGCCGCTTCGCCGTTCGCCTGCCTGGCCTGGCGGCACGCCCCGCATCACCATCCTCATAGGAGTTTCGCGATGACCGAACCCAAGGATAAACCCGGATCCACCACGGGCGCCGGAGCTCCCGCCGCCAGCGACCGGAACGCCCTTACGATCGGCCCGGACGGCCCGATCCTGCTTCACGATGTGCACTTCCTCGAGCAGATGGCGCACTTCAACCGCGAGAAGGTGCCCGAGCGCCAGCCGC
>CAYRKH010000038.1:13024-30794 GCA_964424805.1 uncultured Woeseiaceae bacterium | reverse complement strand
GAGCCGGCAGGCCCACAGGGACGTGCTCGTGGCCGGCGCCGAAGGCCCCCTCCCCCCGGCCACGGCTCCGCCAGTCCCCCACGCCAAACGTTCATGAATAATGCGACCCATAACTACAGGCGTTACGATCCAGGACGCAGGAAGCGGAGCGCAAAGTGCTTATAAGAAACGACAAGTACCGCAACGAGTTCTACACCGGCGAGCGGGTCTGGGTGACGGAGCTGCTGAACGACCCGGCGGTACCGGACGTGTCCGTCGCGCGCTGCAGGGTGCTGCCGGGGGTCACCACGGAGTTGCACCGGCTGTCCGTTGCCGAGTGGTACGTCATCGAGGCCGGCACCGGCGCCATGGAAGTGGGCGGGGAGGAGCCGTTTGCGGTCGGCGCGGGTGACGCGGTGGCGATTCCGAAGGGCGTGTCGCAGCGGATCACGAATACCGGGGGCACGGACCTGGTCCTGCAGTGCGTCTGCCTGCCGCGGTTTACGCCGGAGTGCTACGAAGCGCTGGAGTGACGACGGAGGGGCCGGCGCCCGGCGAAATTACGCGGCGGGGACGCTATACTTCGCGTCTCACCCCGGGGAGCTACCAAAATGCAACACAAGAATCCTGCCTCGTCATGGAACGATCTCGGCCGCCTGCTCGGCCTGGCCGCCGTCGTGGCCGCACCCTTCGGCCTTACCGACGCGTTCGCGCAACAGAGCGCGATCCTCGAGGAGATCGTGGTCACGGCGCAAAGGCGCGCGGAGAACATCCAGGACGTGCCGGTCTCGGTGTCCGCGGTCAGCGGCGAGCGCGTCGACGTCTTCACCCAGGGCGGCGAGGACATCCGGGCGCTGGCCGCGCGGGTGCCGAGCCTGTACGCCGAATCCTCGAACGGGCGGCTGGCCCCGCGCTTCTACATGCGCGGGCTCGGTAACTCGGACTTCGACCTGGCGGCCTCGCAGTCGGTCTCGATCATCTTCGACGAGGTCGTGCAGGAAAACGTCATCCTGAAGAGCTTCCCGATCTTCGACATCGAGCGCGTCGAAGTGCTGCGCGGTCCGCAGGGCTCGCTGTTCGGCCGCAATACGCCGGCCGGCATCATCAAGTTCGATTCGCGCAAGCCGACCGAGGACTTGGAGGGCTACGTCTCCGCCACGATCGGCAGCTACGGCACCAAGAACGTCGAGGGCGCACTCGGCGGCAGCCTGAACGAGAGCAACACGCTGCTCGCGCGATTATCCATCCTGAGCCAGAACCGCGAGGACTGGATCGACAACGGCTTCACCGGCGAGTCCGACGCCATGGGCGGTTTCAGCGAGAACGCGTTCCGGCTGCAGCTCCAGGCGCTGCCGAGCGACTCCTTCAGCGCGCTGCTGAACCTGCACGGCCGCGACCTGTCCAGCGGCACGGCCTCGATATTCCGCGCCAACGTGCTGAGCCCGGGCAGCAACTCGCTGAACGAGAACTTCGACCGTGACAAGGTGTTCTTCGACGGCGGCGACAACAACCCGCAGGAAGCCAAGGCGCTCGGCGGCTCGCTGAAGCTCGACTTCGATTTCAGCGAAACCCTGACGCTCACGTCGATCAGCGCCTACGAGACGGTGGAGAACCGCAGCCTCGGCGACATCGACGGCGGCTTCGGCTCCGTGGGCTTCCCTCCGACGGGGCCCGGCCTGATCCTCTTCCCCTCGGAGACGCAGGACGGGCTCGCGGACCTCGAGCAGATCACGCAGGAGTTCCGGCTGGCCTCCGAGGCGAGCGATCGCCTGTTCTGGCAGGCCGGCCTGTTCTGGTTCGACTCGGATTTCTCGGTGGAGACCAACCCTTTCTTTGTGCCTCCGACCACGGTGAGGCACGAGAACACCGCCTGGGCGGTCTTTGGACAGGTGGCCTACGACCTCACCGACGCCGCGACGCTCACCGCCGGCGTGCGCTACACCGACGACGATAAAGACATGACCACGCCGGAGACGCCCAATCCGCAGCCGCCGGTCAACGTCTCGGACGAGCAGGTGAGCTGGGACCTGAGCCTCATGTACACGCTTAGCGACAGCTGGAACGTGTACGGCCGCGTCGCCAACGGTTTCCGGGCGCCGTCGATCCAGGGCCGCAATATCGCCTTCTTCGATGCCAATCCCTTCTCGGTGGCCGAATCGGAGACGATCCTGTCCTACGAGCTCGGCTTCAAGTCGCTGCTCGCCGGCGACCGGGTGCGCCTGAACGGCGCCGTGTACTACTACACGATCGACGACATGCAGCTCTCGGCCATCGGCGGCAACACGAACTCCAACGTGCTCGTGAACGCCGACAAGGGCGTCGGCACCGGCATCGATCTCGATACGGAGATCGTGCTGACCGACAATTTCATCGTGACCCTCGGCGGCAGCTGGAACGATACGGAGATCGACGATGCGACGCTTCGTACCGCCGTGTGCGCGCAGTGCACGGTGCTCGACCCGATCGATGCCCAGGGCTTCGCGCTGCTCGACGGCAACCCCTTCCCGCAGGCGCCGGAGCACATGCTGACCGCGACGGCGCGCTGGTCCGTGCCGGTCACCCACAACGACGAACTCTACGTGTTCCTCGACTACGTGCAGCAGGGCGACACGAACTTCTTCCTGTACGAGTCGGCCGAGTTCCACACCGGCACCATCTACGAGCTGGGGCTGCGGGCGGGTTACATCGCCAACGACGGCCAGTGGGAGCTCTCGGTGTTCGCGCGCAACCTGACCGACGAGGAAAACCTGAAGGGCGGCATCGACTTCAACAACCTCACGGGCTTCGTCAACGAGCCGCGCATCTTCGGCATCAACTTCCAGTTGAACTTCGGCGGGTACTGAGCACCCCGGGCGGATGTGGGAGCGCGCATTGCGCGCGATGCTGAAGCGGCGCTGCGTGGCATCGCGCGCGATGCGCGCTCCCACAGGCACGATCCGGCGTCATAGCGTTTGGCTTCTCGCGCTGCTTCTCGCCGGGTGCACGCCCGGCGACGCGCTACCGGACGCCGGCGGCGACGCGGCGCCCCCCGTCATCCTGATGACCTTCAACGTCGAGAACCTGTTCGACGCGCGTCACGACCCGGGGAAAAACGACCGCACCTACCTGCCGCTGGCCCTGAAGCAGACGCCGGAGCACCGGGAGGCCTGCGCCAGGATCCAGCGCGAGAGCTGGCGCGACCAGTGCCTGCACTGGGACTGGAGCGAGGAGGTCGTCGCGAAGAAGCTCGCCGCGGTCGCGGCGGCGATCCGGCAGGTCGGCCGCGGCCGCGGTCCGGACATCGTCGCGCTGCAGGAGGTCGAGAACATCCACATCCTCGAACGCCTCGCCAACGACTACCTCGCCGACCTGCACTACACGGCGACTCTCATCGAGGGCGACGACGAGCGCGGCATCGACGTCGCTTTCCTGTCGCGCCTGCCGCTTGCCGAACCGGCAACGCTGCACCGGATCGACTTCGGCGACATCGCCAGCGAGCGGGAAGCCGACACGCGCGGCATCCTGGAGGCGACGTTCCGGCTGCCGGACGGCTCGCTCCTGACGGGCTACGCCGTGCACTTCCCGGCGCCGTATCACCCGGCGCGCATGCGCGCCGCCGCGTACGACACGCTGAACGGGCTGCGCGCGGCGCTGCCGGAGGACCGCCCCGCGTTCGCCGCCGGCGATTTCAACACGACGTCCCTGGAGGACCGGCGCCACGCCATGCTGGAGCGCTTCGTCCGGCCGCACTGGACGGTCGCGCACGAAACCGGCTGCGGCGATTGCCGGGGCACGAGCTACTATCCGCCGACCGGCGAATGGTCGTTCCTCGACATGATCCTGTGGGCTCCCGCCAAGACCCGTGGTGCGCAAACAACATGGCGGCTGGTGGAGAATTCGGTCTCGATTGCGAACGCCACCCCGGCGCAGGTCACCGCCGCCGGGGTGCCCGCGCGCTTCACGCTGCCGGAGGGCAGCGGCGTCTCCGATCACTGGCCGCTGGTCCTCACAATCGAACCAAAATAGAAACAAGGCATTGCAGCCCGATAGTGATTTCTATTCGACGGCCGGCCAAGCGGAGGGCGGTAGCGCCACTTGATTAACCGGCTGCAACGTGCTGGAGCCTTTATTGCAAGCGCTTTCGGGCTGCGCTAGATTCACCGCCAACGCCAAAGGGAGGGATCCGGCCGGGCGGATTCCGAAGACGATCTTGTCGCGCGAAACACAGCTGTCACACGGGTTGTGCAAACTCGCTCAATTCCAACTGCGGGGATCAGCATGAAAAATACGATGGTCATGGCTCGGCCAGGGCAGTACGTCCTGCGCGCCACGCTCGCCACTGTGCTCATCGCGGCGCTCGCCGTGCTCATGCCTGTTGCGGGATTCACACAGGAAACGACGGGGTCGGTCCGCGGCACCGTGCTCGGGCCGGACGGCGGCCCGGAGACGGAAGGCCAGGTGCTGGTCATCGATACCCGCACCGGCAATGCGCGTTCGGCGACGACGTCGGAATCGGGCCAGTTCACGCTCACCGGCATGCGCGTCGGCGGCCCGTACACGATCCAGGTGCAGGCGCCCGGCGCCGCGCCGCAGACCATCACCGACGTTTACATCGGCCTCGGCGAGACCTATTCCTTCAACGTCGCGCTGACCAGCGGCGGTGAGCAGATCGACGAGATCGTCGTAACGGCGTCGGCGCTCCAGGCCGTCGACGTGGCACTCGGACCGACGGCCACGTTCTCGCTGTCCGACCTCGAGAACGCACCGGCGATCAACCGCAGCATCAACGACGTGATCGCGATCGATCCGCGCGTCTACATCGACGAGGGCTTCAACGATTCCGTGCACTGCGCCGGCGCCAGCCCGCGCTTCAACTCGCTCACGGTCGACGGCGTGGCCATGAACGATAATTTCGGCCTCAACAGCAACGGCTTCCCGACCGAG
The DNA here is from genome assembly GCA_964424805.1 of uncultured Woeseiaceae bacterium. Classification (GTDB taxonomy): domain Bacteria; phylum Pseudomonadota; class Gammaproteobacteria; order Steroidobacterales; family Woeseiaceae; genus IDS-8. The sequence goes on along the minus strand of CAYRKH010000038.1, from coordinate 25,892 downwards.
CGCATGCCGTTCCCGTACGCCGCCATCGACCAGATTGCCGTCGAGCTGGCGCCGTTCGACGTGATGTACGGAGGTTTCACCGCCTGCAACATCAACGCCGTCACCAAGTCCGGCACCAACGAGTTCCACGGCAGCGTGTTCTACGATTACACCGATGATTCGCTGACCGGCGACACGCTGGAAGGCGACAGCATCAATCTCGGCAACTTCGAGGAGAAGCGGTACGGCTTCTCGCTCGGCGGGCCGATCCTGCAGGACCGCCTGTTCTTCTTCGTCGCCTACGAGAAGCTCGAGGGCGTCAACATCTTCGACCGCGGACCCGCCGATTCGAGCGCCGGCCGGCCGATCCTCGGTGTGTCCCAGGCGCAGCTCGACCGCATCCGCGACATCGCGATCAACACCTACGGCTACGATCCGGGCGCGACGCTCGCCAGCCTGCCGACGGAAGACGAAAAATACCTGGTCAAGCTCGACTGGAATATCAACGACAACCACCGCGCGGCCTACACGTACACGTGGAACGACGGCTTCAACAACAGCCAGGCCGACGACAGCGACTTCGAGTTCGAGTTTTCAAATCACTTCTACGAGCGCGGCGCGGAGCTGACCTCGCACGTCGGGCAGCTCTTCTCCACCTGGAACGACAACTTCACCACCGAGTTCCGCGTCTCCTACTCCGAGCTGGACAACCGGCAGATCCCGCTGGGCGGCACCGACTTCGGCGAAGTCCAGATCACCACGTTCAACGACCCGGACGGCCCCGGTCCCCTGAGCGCACAGGAAGCGACCGTGTACCTGGGCGCCGACGACTCCCGGCACGCCAACAAGCTGTACTACGACGACCTGTCGTTCAAGCTGGCCGGCACCTACACGCTGGGCGACCACGTCATCACCGGCGGCTGGGAGCGGCAGGATTTCGGAATCTTCAACCTGTTCATCCAGGAGTCCGAGGGCGAATACCGCTTCGAGGGCTGCGACGCGTCAAACCCGGACGGCTGCATCGACAGCTTCGAGACCGGCGATCCCACCCGCGTGACCTACGAGAACGCGGCGCCTTCCAACGTGAAAGACGATGCGGCGGCATCTTTCAGCTACCAGATCAACACGCTGTACCTGCAGGACGAGTTCCCGATCGCCAATGGGGACATCACCATCGTCGCCGGCGTGCGCTACGACTGGTACACGAGCGACGACCTGCCGCGCGCGAACCCGAACTTCCTGGCGCGCAACGGCTTCTCGAACCAGCAGAATTTCGACGGCGAGCGCATCATCCAGCCGCGGCTCGGCTTCAACTGGGATATCCGGGACGACCTTACGCTCCGCGGCGGCGTCGGCCTGTACTCGGGCGGCAACCCGAACGTCTGGCTGTCGAACAACTACTCGAACGACGGCATCACGCAGGTCGAGTTCCAGGACCGGACGCTGTTCGACGACCCCGCACGCAACCTGTTCAACATCCCGCACACGGGTGACGGCAACCCGATTTTCGACATACCGCAGGAATTGTTCGACGCGGTCGCAAGCGGATCCGCCAATAGCAGTGTGAACGCCGTCGATCCGAATTTCAGCATTCCGAAAGAATGGAAATTCGCGCTCGGCGCTACCTGGAACTTCGATGCCGGGTTCCTGGGCGACGGCTACACGCTGATGGTCGACTACCTCCACACCGAGAAAGAGGACTCGGCGGTGCTCATCGACGCGACGCTGGAGCAGATCGGTACCGCGCCGGACGGGCGGCCGATCTACCGCAGCATCGACCGCAGCGACCCGGCATGCGCCGTCGATCCCACCACTTGCGCCGATCGCCTGTTCGCGCAGGATTTCATCCTGACCAACGTCACGGGCGATGACGGCCATTCGGACGTCTACTCGGTCGCGCTGAGCAAGGCTTATGACTGGGGACTCGACTGGACCCTGGCGTACGCGCATACGGACTCCCGGGAAGTCAACCCGATGACCAGCTCGGTGGCATTCTCGAACTACTCGAACGTTTCCGTCTCGGACCCGAACAACCCGGGTCCGGCGCACTCGAACTACGAGATCCCGCATCGCTTCACCCTGCGGGCGAGCTTCAGCCGCGCGTTCTTCGGCGACAGCATGACCCATATCACCCTGTTCGGCCGCGTCAACGAAGGCCGCCCCTTCAGCGCGACGTTCGTCGACGGCGGATTCACGTTCGGCGATACGATCGACGACCGGCACCTGCTGTACGTCCCGACCGGGCCGAGCGATCCGCTGGTGGCGTTCGGACCCGATTTCGACCAGGCCGCCTTCTTCGCGTACCTCGAGCAGAGCGGCCTGAGCGATCATGCCGGTTCTATTGCGCCGCGGAACTCGATGCACAGCTCCTGGTGGCACAAGTACGACATCAAGATCGAGCAGGAATTTCCCGGCTTCATGCCGGACCACAACTTCGGCGCGTTCCTCATCATCGAGAACGTCGGCAACCTGATCAACGACGACTGGGGCGTGCTCAAGGAACAAAGCTTCCCGCGTAACCTGCCGATAGTGGAATTCGCGATCGACTCGGCGAACAACCAGTACGTTTACAATTCGTTCCGGACGCCGGCGCCGCAGGGCCGCGTCGCCGACGCCTCGCTGTGGGAGATCCGGGTCGGCGTCAAGTACGACTTCTGATGTCCTGAACAGGTAACAATAATAAGAAATGGGGGCGGCCGGTTCATCCGGCCGCCTTTTTTTTGCGCCGCTCGCTCGCGGAGTAGCGCTATCAAGGCCGTGTACACCTGCAGTTTTGCGGGCACCTGGGCGGCTTGCTTCGGCGGGACGAGCAAGCTCCCTGAACAATCAATCGTGATACCCTTTCGCCAACTCTAAAACGGCCGACACCCATGAGATTCAGAACCGCGTTTCTCCTCCTCATCGCGCCGGCCGCCGTCGCCCTCGGCGGCTGCGCCGCCCAGCAGCCGAGCGCGCCGGACGAAGGCGAGCGCGGCATCTTCTGGGTGCGTGATTCCGCCGAGTACCGCGCGCTGGCGCTGCAGGCCTACGGCGAGGCCACCCGGGACCTGCCGCGCATGCTGCAGGACCGCTCCTGGAGCGCGCTGCCCGGGCAGCGCGATGCCGAGGACCTGCCGCCCGCGATCATCTTCGATGTCGATGAAACGCTCGTCAGCAACGTGGACTTCCAGCTCGAGCTCGAACCGCCGTTCACGAACCAGAAGCTCGACGACTGGAATTCCACCAACGCCGCGCGGCCGGTGCCGGGCGCCGCGGCATTCGTGCAATACGCGATCGACCTGGGCGTGGAGGTATTCTTCGTCACCAACCGGCCGTGCCAGGCGAAGCCCGGCAGCACCCGGTTCTGCCCGCAGCAGGACACGACGATCCACGACCTCATTGAAACCGGCATACCGGCGAACGCCGACCGCGTCATGATGGCCGCGGAAGAGGCCGACTGGACCCGTGAAAAACAGGTGCGCTGGAACCTCATCGCCCGCGACTACCGCGTAATCATGCTGTTCGGCGACGACCTCGGCGACTTCCTGCCCTGCGTGCGCGGCAATCCCGCGCCGCCCTGCACCGAAGCCGCCACGCGGGCGCTGCGCACCGCCACCACCGACGCTCACAAACGCTACTGGGGCGAAGGCTGGTACATCCTCCCGAACCCCATGCACGGCTCATGGACCTCGGTGGAATGAGCAACGACCGCCGTAGTGAATAAGGACGACGACAGGCTGCTCGAGGCGGCGACAAACGCGCGCCGCCACGCGTACGCGCCGTATTCGAACTACAAGGTGGGCGCCGCGATCCTCGACGAAACCGGGAGGCTGCACACCGGTTGCAACGTCGAGAACGCCGCGTTCCCGGAGGGCACCTGCGCCGAAGCCGGCGCCATCGCCGCAATGGTCGCCGCCGGCGGCCGCCGCATCGCCGTCATCAGCGTGGTCGGCGGCCGCGACACCCTCGAGCCCTGCACCCCCTGCGGCGGCTGCCGCCAGAAAATCGCCGAGTTCGCCGACCCTGCCACCCGCATCCTCCTCCTCGACGCGTCCGGTACCGTGATCGCGCATACAATCGAGCAGCTTCTCCCCGGGTCGTTTCAACTCCGCTGAGCCGCGCTGCTGGCAGGACCTTGCACGATCCTGCCGTTCGTGCCGGGCGATATGCCGTCCGGCGCTGCCGCCGAACCCGTCGTTCAGCGGCCGGTGATGGAGCCGGGGTCGGGTGCGGTGGGTACGACGCTGCGGTAGATGACCGGCCGCGCCGACGGTTTTTTCCGGCCGGTGCGGCAGGCTTTGCGATAGCGCTCGGCGCCGCGGGCCGCGAGGTCGTTTGACGCCGCGTGCACCATCGCGAGCGGCGTGTCGCGATCGACCCAGGTGCCGACTCGCGCAACGTCACTGAAGCCCGCGGCCAGGTCCAGCTCGTCCTCCTGGCGGCGGCGGCCGCCGCCCAGCTCGACGACGGCATTGCCGACGGCAAACGCCTCGACCTCGACCAGGTAGCCGTCCTGCTCCGGGTATACCGGCTCGACCACCGGAGCTTTCGGCAGGTGCCGCTCGTAATTCTCGACGAAGTCCGGCGGGCCGCCGAGGCCCGCGACCATGCGTCCGAAGGTCTCGGCGGCCCGGCCCGACCGCAGCACCTCGTCGGCGCGCTTGCGCGCGGCATCGCGCCCGGACTCGAGGTCGGTCATGAGGAACATTTCGGCGCAGAGCTGCATCACGACCTCGTCGAGCCGCTCGTCCCGTTCCTCGTTCCGGAGGTAGCGTACCGCTTCGGCGACTTCGAGCGCGTTACCGGCCGTACGCCCGAGCACTTCGTTCATGTCGGTGACCAGCGCGCGCGCACTGAGGCCGATCGACTCGGCGGTGTCGACGATCGCGTTGCCGAGATTGTCCGCGTGCTCCACCGTGGTCATGAAAGCGCCGCTGCCCGCTTTGATGTCGAGCACCAGGGCATCGAGCCCGGCGGCAAACTTCTTCGACAGGATCGAGGCGGTGATCAGCGGCACGGATTCGACCGTGCCCGTCACGTCACGGATCGCGTAAAGCCTGCCGTCTGCCGGCGCCAGCTCCGTCGTCTGCCCGATGATGGCGCAGCCGGTGTCCTTCACGATTTGCTGGAAGAGCCCGAACTCCGGCATCGCGTCGTAGCCCGGAATGCTGCCGATCTTGTCGAGCGTGCCGCCGGTGTGGCCCAGGCCGCGCCCGGAGATCATCGGCACGTAGCAGCCGCAGGCGGCGGCGATCGGTGCCAGCATGAGGCTTACCTTGTCGCCGACGCCGCCGGTGGAATGCTTGTCGACCACCGGCCCCGGCAGGTCGTGCCGGGACCAGTCGAGCACGGTGCCGGAGTGCGCCATGCCGCTGGCCAGCCGGCTGACCTCGGCAAGGGACATGGAATTGATGACGATCGCCATCGCCAGCGCCGACACCTGCTCCGCCGGCAGGCTGCCGTCCGTGAGGCCCCGGACGAAGAAGTCGATCTCTTCCGGCGACAGCTCGCGGCCGTCGCGTTTCTTGCGGATGGTTTCGGTGAAGAGCATGGGCTTATCCTCGTCGGGCGTGCTGAACGCGGCAGGAATTTAAGGAGGGATCAGACGGTCCGGCACGGAAAGTGCGAGCCCGGTCTCGAATGATTCTCGACTGCACGCGCCGCCCCGTCAAGCCGCCGGCCCCGCGCTTACCCGGCTGCAGGCGCCGGCAGAACACCGTTTGCGCAAGGGCTGCGCCCGACCGCCGGCCTGTGGGAGAATGAGCGGGGAACGCTATGCAACGCATCATCTTCATCTACGGTGCCGCCGCCGGTCTCGCTGTCATCCTGAGCGTAATTCTCGGAGTCATGCTGTGGGGCGGAGACGAGATGCCGCACGTCCAGCAGTGGCTCGGTTACCTCGTCATGCTGGTCGCGCTCAGCCTGATCTTTGCCGGCATCAAGCGCTACCGCAACCAGCACCTCGGCGGTGTGATCCGCTTCCGCACCGCGCTCGCCGTCGGGCTGGGCATCGCTACCGTGGCGGGCGTCGTCTACGTCGCTACCTGGGAGGTCTATCTCGCGAAGACGGATTACACTTTCATCGACGACTACGCGCGCGGCGTCATCGCCAGCCAGCGGGCCGAAGGCGTCACCGGCCCTGAGCTACAGGCCGTCAGCGAACGCATGGAAACGCTGCGAACCCGCTACGCCGACCCGCTCTTCCGCCTCCCCATGACCTTCCTGGAAATCTTCCCCGTAAGCCTCCTGATCGCCCTGCTCTCCTCTGCGATCCTGAGAGGGGTCGGACCAGGGCGAAAATTTGAAATGAGAAGAGAAACGTCGGAATAGTCGCCTTAATCCGCCCTTTTTGGGACTCGTTTTTCGAGTCGAGGTCCTGCTCGCGTCGCGAACCGTTCCGGTTTTGCCGCCAAAATCGGCGGATCAAGCCCGGATTCCCTGCCTCACAAGGGCTGTTATCATCGCTCCAACAATCATTTACGAAGGTCCGACCCCTATGAGATACGCGGTTTTGGCGCTCTTGCTGGCGGGCGCGGCGCCGGCGGCTGAGCCGGTCGACCTGGTGGTCGAAGGGAAGTACGTCATCGCGATGGACGAGCAGATGACGGTGATCCCGGACGGCGCGGTGGCGATCGAGGGCGGCGTGATCGTGGCGCTGGGGCCGGCGGAGGAGATCGACGCGCGGTATGCGGCGGCCGAGCGTCTCGCCGGTGACGACCGCATCGTGTTGCCGGGATTGATCAACGGCCATTCGCACGCGGCGATGACGCTCCTGCGCGGCGTCGCCGACGATCTCGAGCTGATGACCTGGCTCAACGATTACATCTTCCCGGCAGAGGTCGAGTTCGTCGACGCCGAGTTCGTGCGCATCGGTACGGAGCTCGCCTGCTGGGAAATGATCCGCGGCGGCACGACCACGTTCGTCGACATGTATTACTACCCGCACGTCATCGCCCAGGTGGTCGACGAGTGCGGCATGCGCGCGTACGTCTCGGCCACGGTGATCGGGCAGCGCAGCCCGGATGCCGAAGGGGCGGCGGACTCCCTCGAAAAGGGCCTCGTGTTCATCGAGCACTGGAAGGAAAGGAACAGCCGTATCACGCCGATCTTCGGGCCGCACTCCGATTACACGCTCAACGAGGAGCAGCTCCGCGCCACCCGCCGGGCTGCGAACGAAGCCGGCGTGCCGATCAGCATCCACCTTTCGGAATCGCCCTACGAAGTCGAGTACTCGAAGCGGCATTACGGCACCACCTCCATCGAGTTCCTGGACTCCATCGGCTTCTTCGACGGATTGACGATCGGTGCGCACGTGGTCTGGCCGACCGAGGACGAGATCCCGATCCTGGCCGAGAAGAAGATCGGGGTGATCCACAATCCCACCTCGAACATGAAAATCGCGTCGGGGATTTCGCCCGTAACGGCGATGCTGCGCGCCGGCGTGCGCGTCGGGCTGGGTACCGACGGCGCGGCCAGCAACAACGACCTCGACATGTGGGAGGAGATGCGCCTGGCGGCGTTCCTGCAAAAAGTGGATCGCATGGACCCCACCGTGCTGTCCGCGAGCACCGTGCTCAGGATGGCCACCAGCGGCGGCGCCGCGGCCATCGGGCTCGGGGACCGGATCGGCACGCTCGCGCCGGGCATGCGCGCCGACCTGATCCAGGTGTCCTTCGACGACGTGCACTTCGTACCCACCTACGACGTGATTTCGCACCTGGTCTACGTGGCAGACGAGCAGGACGTGGCATCGACCGTCGTCGACGGCCGGGTGCTGATGCGTGACGGCGAGATCCTGTCCATCGACACCGAGCGCGTCAGGCGCGAGGCGAACGCGCTGGCGGCGAAGATCCAGGCCGCCCTCGCGGAGCGAAACCGGCCGTAGCGCAGGTCCCGCCCCGAACCAATACGACCTGCCCCTTGGGCTCCAGCGCTGGCACGAGTCTTGCTCGTGGTAGCGGAGCGAACTCCTCTTCCAAGGCGAGGCAACCAATGAACAACGGAATGAAGTTGCTGTTCTCGACCGGACTGGGCGCGGCAGCCATGTACTACTTCGATCCGGCGCGCGGCCGCTATCGGCGAGCGCTGGTCCGGGACCGGCTCGTGCACGCCGGACACGCCGCGAGCCACGGCACCGACGTCGTCGGTCGCGATACGCGCAACCGCATGATCGGCGCCGGCGCGCGCCTGCGCTCGCTGCTGCATTCGCGACAGCCCGATGACGCCGTGCTGGTGGAACGCGTGCGCTCTTGTCTTGGCCGCGTGGTGGCTCACCCGCACTCGATCGAGGTGCGTGCGCAGGACGGCGTCGTGACGCTCTCCGGCCCGATCCTCGAGGACGAGGTGACGCTGCTCATGGACTGCACGCGGGGTGTCGCGGGCGTACGCGAGGTCAAAAACGAGCTGGACGTCCATCGGGATGCGGGCAGCGTGCCGGGACTGCAGGGAAATCCGCGGCAGCGGCCGGCTAAACGCGCCGCGTTCATGCAGGAGAACTGGTCACCGTCCGCCCGCGCCGCCGGCGGCCTGGGCGGCGCGCTGGCCGCGTTCTACGGCTTCGGCGATCGAGGCCTCGTCGGCACGCTCTTCGGCACCGCGGGCCTTTTGCTGCTCGCGCGCGCCCTGACGAACCTGCCGCTCGGCCGCCTGCTGGGCACCGGCGCGCCGCGTCACGCGGTAGAGGTGCAGAAGAGCATCCGTATCGACGCCCCCGTGGAGAAGGTGTTCGAGCTCTGGGACAACTTCGAGAACTTCCCGCGCTTCATGCGCCACGTGCGGCATGTACGCCGGATCCGGACCGCCGAGGGCAAGGACCGCTGGCGCTGGACCGTTACGGGCCCGACCGGCACGGAAGTCGAGTTCGATTCCGTCGTCTCCGCCCGCGAGGAGAATCGCCTGCTCGGCTGGCGCACGGAAGGCAACTCACCGGTCCAGAACGCCGGCCGCGTGCGCTTCCTGGACAACGGCGACGGGACGACCACGGTGGACGTCAAGATGCTTTACAACCCGGTCGTCGGCGCGGTCGGGCACGCCGTCGCCTGGCTGCTCGGCGCCGATCCAAAGCATCGCATGAACGACGACCTGTTGCGCATGAAGAGCTATCTCGAAACCGGCAAGATTCCGAGGGACGCGTCGGAGCACGGCCGGATGATGCCGCCGGGAACGCGCGAACCGCTGCAGGAGCAGCGCAGCTCCGGCAACGGCAGCGGCAGGCGGATGGCCGAGGGCGAGCAACCGCTGCCGGGCTGAGCGGACCGCCGACGATGAATAAATTACCACCCCTTGCAATTCCTACAACCGCGCTTTGCGGCCGGGACTGTGCACGCGGGTCGTATCCGGAATTTGAGCCCCTCCCGCGGTAACGCGACCGGTCGGCCTCCGGACGCCCCTCTCGTGCGACCGGTTCCGACGAGTCCTTCAAGTCAATCGACTACTCCGGTATCGCCATCCGATTCGAGGCCATGACCCTATCCCCCGAACCGGCGCGTGCCGGGCCCGACAGCGAGCTGCGATTCCGCCTGCTCGTACAGAGCGTCCAGGATTACGCCATCCTGCTGCTCGACCCCGAAGGTCTCGTGACGAGCTGGAACGAGGGCGCCGAACGGATCAAGGGCTACACCGCCGACGAGATCGTCGGCCGGTCGTTCGAGGTGTTCTATCCAAAGGAGGCCATCGAGGCCGGCTACCCGGCGTACGAGCTCGAGACCGCGGCGCGCGAGGGCCGCTTCGAGGACGAAAACTGGCGCGTGCGCAAGGACGGCTCGCGATTCTGGGCCAACGTCGTCATCACCGCGCTGCACGATGAACGCGGCAGGCTCGTCGGCTACGCCAAGGTCACGCGCGACCTGACCGCACGGCGCGCCGCCGAGGAGCAGGCTCGCCGGCTTGCCGCCGAAGCGGCGGCGCACCGCGAAGCGCAGCGGCGGGCGCAGGAGCTTGAATCGCTGAATGAGCGCCTGCGCGAGGCGAACCTCGGGCTGCAAGCGGCGCTGGTCGAGGCGGAGGACGCGCGAAAAGCCGCCGAGCGCGCGACGGTGGCGGTGAGCGAGGCCTACCGTGACCTGGACCAGTTCGCCTACGTGGCCTCGCACGACCTGAAGGCGCCGCTGCGGGGCATCGCGAACCTCGCGCAGTGGATCCAGGACGACATGGGCAGGCAGCTTGCCGGCGAGTCCGCCGAGCACCTCGCGCTCCTGCAGGGGCGCGTGCAGCGGATGGAAGCGCTGATCGACGGCATTCTCGCCTACTCCCGTGCCGGCCGCAGCGCCCGCGCGCCGGAGCCCGTGAGCACCGGGGAGCTGGTCACCGAAGCCATCGAGCTGATCGCACCGCCGGCGGGAGTGACGGTGCGTATCGCCGACAACATGCCAACGGTGATGGCGGAGCGCATTCCGCTGCAGCAGGTGTTCATGAACCTCATTGCGAACGCGGTCAGGTACAGCAGCAAAGGCGCGAGCCACCCGGAGGTCGAGGTCGGGTGGCGCGATACCGGCGAGGCATACGAGTTCAGCGTGCGCGACAACGGCCCGGGCATCAAACCTGAATTCCACCAGCGCATCTGGGGCATCTTCCAGACGCTCAGCTCGCGCGACAAGACCGAAGGCACAGGCGTCGGCCTTGCCGTCGTGCAGAAGATCGTCGAGAGCCGCGGCGGCGAGGTGTCGCTCGAATCGGAACCGGGCCGCGGCGCCACCTTCCGCTTCACCTGGCTCAAGAACAAACTGGGAGCGACGGCGTGAACCAGCAAGTCAACATCCTGCTCGTCGAGGACGACGAAGTCGACGTGATGACCGTGAAGCGGGCCTTCCGGCAGCACCACATCTCGAATCCGCTCTTCGTCGCCGCCGACGGTATCGAGGCACTGGAGAAACTCCGCGGAAGCGACATGCCGAAAGGCCGCCGCATCGTGCTGCTCGATCTCAACATGCCGCGCATGAACGGCATCGAGTTCCTGAAGGAGCTGCGCAGCGACCCGGAGATCGCCGCAACGCCGGTGATCGTCCTCACCACGTCGAACGAGGACCACGACAAGCTCAAGGCCTACGACCTGAACGTCGCCGGCTATCTCGTGAAGCCGGTCACCTTCCTGAACTTCTGCGAGCTGATGGTCACCCTGAACAAGTACTGGGCGCTCGTCGAGCTGCCAAACTGATGATCTCCGTGAGGCAACAACCCCTGAAGATCCTCGTCGTCGACGACGACGAGCTGGACCGGCTCGCCGTGCGCCGCTGCCTGCAGCAATCCATGCTGGACGTACGGCTGCACGAGGCGGAGTCGGCGGCCGGCGCCCTCGAGGAGGCCGCGACGGGCGCATACGACTGCATTCTCCTCGACTACTACCTGCCGGGGGAGGACAGCCTCGACATGCTGCGCGAGCTGCAGCAGGTAGCACCGGCCACGCCCGCGGTCATCTTCACCGGGCGCGGCGACGAGGACATCGCGGTCGAGGCGATGAAGGCGGGTGCCGCCGACTACCTCCCGAAGGCATCACTCACGCCCGAGCGCCTGGAAAACGCCGTGCGGCATGCACAGCGCGTCTGGAAGAACGCCGAGGCGAGGCGGCGCGCGGAAGGCCTGCTCAGGCTCCTCAGCGAGGCCGCGCAGCACCTGCTGGAAGCGGCGGACCCGCAGGAGCTCGTTCAGGGTTTGTGGGAGCTGGTGCGGGAGCCGCTGGCCGTTGACGGCTCCTTTGCGCTCGCGCTCGATCGTCCGGGCTCCACACCCCTGGTGGCGGCCGTCGCAGGATTGCCCCGGGAGGCGCTCGATTCGCTGCTGCAGCCCGGCGACGCGTCCCCGTCGGCGGCAGCCGGGCCGGTGCAGCTTACGGACCTGCAGCAGTCGGACGATGCGCACTCGGCGTCGCTCCGCGCGGCCGGGGTCCGGGCCTGCGCCTGCTATCCGCTGCATGCGGGCGAGACACGGCTCGGCACGCTGTGCTTCGCAAGCCGCCGCAAGGACGCGTTTGCGGCCGACGAGCAGGAGCTCCTCGGGACGCTGGCGCGATACGCGACTTCCGCGCTGCAGCGGCTGCGGCACATCGAATCCATGCACGAAAGCGATCGCCGCAAGGACGAGTTCCTCGCCATGCTCGCGCACGAGCTCCGTGATCCGCTGGCGCCGCTCGCCAACGTGCTGGAGCTCATCAAGCACTCGCACGGTGACACCCAGGTCCTCGGGATGGCGCAGGAAACCATGGAGCGCCAGCTCGGCCATCTCGTCCACCTCGTGGACGACCTGCTGGACGTTGCCCGCATCACGCGCGGCCAGCTGCAGCTCGACCGCAAACCCGTGGAGCTGTCGGCAGCGATGGACCAGGCGGCGGAGATGGCCGCTCCGTTGGTGGAGGCCGCCGGACTGTCGCTCGAGCTTGCCCGGCCCGCAGAACCGGTCTGGCTGGAAGCCGACCCGGTGCGCCTGGTACAGGTGTTCGGCAACCTCTTGATCAACGCGAGCAAGTTCAACGAACGCGGGGGGCACATCGTGCTCGCCGCCGAACGCCAGGGCAGTGACGTCGTGGTCACCGTCTCCGACACCGGGATCGGCATCCCGCCCGACAAGCTGCGGTCGATCTTCGACCTGTTCACACAGGTGCCGCGCGGCGAGGCGCGCTCGCAAACCGGCCTCGGCGTCGGCCTGACGCTGGTGGCGCGTCTCGTGGCGATGCACGGCGGCACGGTGGAGGCGAGCAGCGAGGGACCGGGCCGGGGGAGCCGCTTCCTGGTGCGCCTGCCGGTGGCTGCCGGCGATGGGGCAAAGCCCGCACCGGCGGCCCGGCGCGAGACCGCCGACGACGGCGGCCGGCGCATACTGATCGTCGACGACAACCGCGATTCCGCGGCCTCGCTCGCGATGCTCTTGCAGATGTCGGGCAACACCGTGCGCGAGGCGTATGACGGCCCGGAGGCAATCG
>CAYRKH010000038.1:0-12924 GCA_964424805.1 uncultured Woeseiaceae bacterium | reverse complement strand
TTGCAGATGTCGGGCAACACCGTGCGCGAGGCGTATGACGGCCCGGAGGCAATCGACGCGGCCCGCGAGTTCCGCCCGGACGCACTGCTGCTCGACATCGGGCTGCCGACCCTGGACGGCTACGAAGTCTGCCGGCGGATTCGGGAGGAACCCTGGGGCGGGGACGTCCTGGTAATCGCGCTGAGCGGCTGGGGCCAGCCCGAGGACCGCCGCAAATCGAAGGCCGCCGGGTTCGACCACCACCTGGTCAAACCGGTGCGGCACGACCAGCTCACCGACCTCCTGAACCGCCCCGCCGACGCCTTGCAGGAAGCCGGCGGCTGAGCGGCCGGCGGCTATTCCCCTGCCGCGATCGTCGTCCTCAGCTCCTCCAGCCCCTCGATGTAACCCACCATCGCCTGGCCCGGCGCCACGGGACCCACGCCCGCGGGCGTGCCCGTGAAGATGAGGTCACCGGCCCGCAGCTCGAACAGCGTCGAGAGCTCCGCGACGATCTCGGGAACGCTCCAGGTGAGGTCGGCAATGTCCGCCCGCTGGCGCAGCTCGCCGTCCACGGCCAGCCGGATCTCGCCGCGGCGCGGGTGGCCAAGGCGGTCGGCCGGGAACAGGTCGGTCATCGGTGCGGAGCGGTCGAACCCCTTGCCGGTGTCCCAGGGCCTGCCGGTCGCTTTAGCGGCTTCCTGCAGGTCGCGGCGCGTGAGGTCGTTGCCCACCGCGTAGCCGAAAACGTGGTCCTCGGCGTCTGCCACCGCGATGTCCCGGCCGCCCTTGCCGATCGCCGCGACGAGCTCGATTTCATGGTGCAGGTTGGCCGTGCGGGACGGATACGGGATGGTGGCGCCGTTCGGCACCAGCGCGTCCGCGGGCTTGATGAAGAAGAACGGCGGTTCCCGCTCGGGGTCCGTGCCCATCTCCCGCGCGTGCGCCGCGTAATTCCGGCCGACGCAGTAGATCCGGTGCACGGGAAAAAGCAGCTCGCTGTCCTTGACGGCGACGGTCACCGGCGGCGGCGGCTCGAACACTGTTTTCATTGCAGCTCCTCGAAAAGCACGGCGTAAGGCTAAATGAGTCGCCTCCGCGCGGAAAGGGCGGCCCTGCGCGGCCGGTGACGTCGTGAGCTCGCTGGCCAGTTCGCCGGGCATATGTGACAATGAGAACGATTATCATTTGACCCGGATCCCGATATGCAGCACCTGGCGGCGGGCAGGACCTGGCCCGCGATTCTTTCTCTCCTTGCCGCGGCAGGCCTCGCCGGCTGCGGCCCCTCGACCCCCGACGCCGCGCCCGGACAGCCCTCGTCCGCGACCCCCGAGCCGGTGGTCGTCTACTCGGCACGCGCCGAGCAGCTCATCCAGCCCATCTTCGACGCCTACACCCGGCAAACCGGGGTGCCGATCCGCTACACGACCGACAGCGAGCAGCCGCTGATCCAGAAGCTGCTGGCGGAGGGACACACGACTCCCGCGGACCTCCTGCTGACCGTCGATGCCGGCAACCTGTGGTATGCCGCCGAGCAAGGCGTGCTGCGCCCGACGTATTCCGACACGCTGGACCGCAACATCCCCGGGATCCTCCGCGACCCGGAGAACATGTGGTTCGGGCTGTCGGTGCGGGCGCGCACGATCGTCCACAGCACCGAGCGCGTCGATCCGGCGGAGCTCACCGGCTACGCCGGGCTGGCGGACGAGAAATGGCACGGCCGGCTCTGCCTGCGCACCTCCGAAAAGGTCTACAACCAGTCGCTCGTGGCCATGCTGATTGCCGACCTCGGCGAGGAGCGGACCGAGCAGATCGTGCGGGGGTGGGTCGGCAACCTCGCGACCGACGTGTTCTCCAACGACACGCGGCTCATCGAGGCGATCGTCGCCGGGCAGTGCGACGTGGGTATCGTCAACACCTACTACTTCGGCCGGCTGCAGCGCGAGGACCCCGACATTCCGGTTGCCGTTCACTGGCCGCCGGCGGAAACGGGCGGCGTGCACGTCAACGTGTCGGGTGCCGGCGTCGTGCGCCACGCCGACAACGCCGAGGGCGCGCAGGCGCTGCTGGAGTGGATGTCGTCGCCAGCGGCGCAGACGCTGCTCGGCGGTGAGAACCTCGAATACCCGGCGAACCCGCAGGTGGAGCCACACCCGATCGTCGCGGCCTGGGGCACCTTCGATGCCAGTCCGTTGAACCTTGCGCAGGCCGGCTATTACCAGGCGGACGCCGTGAAGCTGATGGACCGCGCCGGCTACCGCTGACGACCGATGCGGCTGACCAGGGCCGGGCTGAAGTGAATCGCGCCGTCGCGATCGGTTCCCGGCTGCTCTTCGGAGGCAGGCGATCGCTGGCGAGGACCGGAAGCGGTCGTACCTTCAGCCCCGTCGTCCTGCTCATCGCCTTCGTCGCGACGCTGCCGCTCGGCGTCGCGCTGCTGTCGTTCCTGTCGGGCTCCGGCGATGCGTGGGGACACCTGGCCCGCTACGTGCTGCCGGAGGCACTGGTCAACACCGTCGTGCTGGCGGCCGGCGTCGCCGCCGGCTCGGCGCTCCTGGGTGTGCCGCTGGCGTGGTTCACGGCATCCTGCGAGTTCCCCGGGCGGCGGTTCTTCAACTGGGCCCTGCTGCTGCCGATGGCGATGCCGGGCTACGTCCTCGGCTTCGCGTTCGCAGCGCTTTTCGAATACACGGGCCCGCTGCAGACGGCGTGGCGGCAGCTCTTCGGCAGCTCGCAATACTTCCCGGACATCGGCTCGCGTGGCGCCGCTATCCTCACGCTCACGCTCGTGCTCTATCCCTACGTCTACCTGATCGTGCGCCAGGGCTTTGCGTCGCAGGGACTGCGCGGCCTCGAAGTCGCGCGCAGCCTCGGGTTTTCGCCGCTGCGGGCATTCTTCCGCGTCACGCTGCCGATGGCCCGCCCCTGGCTCGTGGCCGGCGTCAGCCTCGCCGTGATGGAGTGCCTCGCCGATTTCGGCACCGTCAAACTCTTCAACTACACGACGTTCACCACGGCCATCTACCGGGCCTGGTACGGCCTCTTTTCCCTGCAGTCGGCCCTGCAGCTTTCGCTCGTGCTGGTCGCGCTGGTCCTGCTCGCGCTGCTCGTCGAGCGGCGGCTGCGGGGACGCTCGCAGTACACCCCGCCCGCGCACACGAAGGAGCGGCGCCTTGCGCTGCCGCCGCGCCGGGCCTGGGCCGTGACCGGCTTCTGCGCGCTGGTGCTCGTCGCCGCCTTCGGCCTCCCCGTCTCGCTGATCCTCGGCTGGGCGATCGAGAACGCCGCCGCGGAAATGGACCGGCGCTACTGGCAGCTCGCGCTCAATACGCTGGTTCTCGCCGGCGCCGCCGCCGCGATGATCACGGCAATCGCCATGACCTTGAGCTTCGCGGTGCGCCACGCACCGAGCGCGGTCAACAGGGGCCTCTCGCGGCTGGCTACCCTGGGATACGCCATCCCCGGCACCGTGCTCGCCGTTGGCTTCTTCGTGCCGGTGGCGTGGCTGAGCCGCACGATCAACGAATGGGCCGGCACGGGGACGGTCATCGCCCTGCAGGGCGGGCTGTCCGTTATATTCCTGGGCTACCTCGCCCGCTACCTTGCCGTGGCCCACGGGCCGGTCGAGAGCGCGCTGCTGCGCATTCGCAAGTGCGTCGAGGAGGCCGCGCAGGGACTCGGCGTATCGGGCCCGAAGCTCGTGGCCCGCGTTCACCTGCCGATCCTCAGGCCGGCGATACTGACGGCGGCGCTCCTGGTATTCGTCGACATCATGAAGGAGCTGCCGATTACGCTCATGACCCGGCCCTTCGGCTGGGATACGCTCGCGGTGAGAGTGTTCCAGCTCACGACGGAGGGCCAGTGGGAGCAGGCCGCGCTGCCGGCGATCGCGATCGTGGTCGTGGGACTGGTGCCGGTCATGCTGCTCAGCCGGCAGGGAGGGCCCTCCCGCCGGCGGTAGTCCGGGGTGAAGGGATAAGGGAAGACGGGCCGTGCTGCCACTGAAGCGCCGGCCGGAAGGGTCCAGATGTTAAAAGTCGATCAGTTGCGCTGCAGCTATGGAGCAGAGACGGTGCTGCACGATGTCTCGTTCACGCTCGAGCGCGGCAGCATCGGGTGCATACTCGGGCCGAGCGGCTGCGGCAAGACGACGCTCCTGCGGGCCATCGCCGGCTTCGAGCCCGCGGAAGGCGGCCGGATCGTCTCGCGCGGTACCACGCTCAGCGAGCCGGGCCGCCAGGTGCCGCCGGAACGGCGCCGCATCGGCATGGTCTTCCAGGACTATGCCCTGCTGCCTCACCTGACCGCGGTGAAGAACGTCGCCTTCGGCCTGCACGGCCTGCCGGCGAAGGAACGGCAGGAGCACGCGCTCCGGTTCCTGGCGGGCGTCGGCCTGGAGGACTTCGCGCAGCGCTATCCGCACGAGCTTTCCGGCGGCCAGCAGCAGCGGGTCGCCATCGCACGCGCGATGGCGCCGCAACCCGACCTGCTGCTGATGGACGAGCCGTTCTCGAACCTCGACGCGGGCCTCAGGCAGTCGCTCGGGCGCGAGACCCGCGCGCTGCTCAAGTCGCTGGGGGCCACGGCGCTGATCGCCACGCACGACCATCACGACGCCTTCTCGATGGCGGACACGGCCGGCATTCTCAACCGCGGGCGGCTGCTGCAGTGGGACACGCCCTACAGCCTCTACCACCGGCCGGCCGATCGCTTCGTCGCCGATTTCGTCGGCCACGGCGTCTGGGTCGCCGGGCGGGTGACGTCGGCTACCTCCGTCGAAACCGAGTTGGGCGAATCCACCGGCCGCATGACCACGCCCTTCGAGCCCGGCACCGAGGTCGAGCTCCTTCTGAGACCCGATGACGTGGTGCACGACGACGGCAGCACGCTCACCGCCGAGGTCGTCGGCAAGCAGTTCAGGGGCTCCGAGTTCCTCTACGAGCTGCGCCTGCCGAGCGGCGGGCAGCTCCTGTCGTCCGTGCCGAGTCATCACGACCACGCCGTCGGCGAGTTCATCGGCATCCGCCTGGAGACGGATCACATGGTGGTCTTTCCCCGCGGCGTCCGGGAAACCGGCCTGTCCGCACCGGGACGGGACTGAGGACAGCAGCTGTTCGGACAGGTCCTCATGGCACGGGCCTTGCACCAACCTGTGTAACGCCCGGCACGCCAGCATTGGAGAGGACGATGAAAAGGACTGTAAGCATCATGGCCGGAATCGCGCTTGCTGCCGGAGCGGCACAGGCGCAGGAGCCGGACCAGCCGACGCAGGAGCCGCAGGAGCGGCCGACCGAGGTGTTCGACGAGAGCGTCAGGACGGAGGAGGACCGCCGGGACCGCAGCGACGCCGAGGAAGCGCGGCAGCGCGAGCACGGCACCCCGACCGACCTCCGGGAGCCGTTCGAGACCGAGGGAGAACAGAAGCCGCTGCCGGTCGAGGAACGCTACGACCCGCGGGCGGGCACGCCGGCGAGCGACGCTGACGACCGCCGCGGTGCCGATGCCGGCGTGCAGGGGCCGCCGAGCGGCCTGTTGCCGGCGACCACCGCGGACCTCCCCGGCAAGACCATCGTGACCTCCGAGGGTGAGGAAGTCGGCACGGTCGAGCAGGTCGGCTACAGCCGCCAGCACGACGAGCGCGTCGCCACGGTCAACGTCGGCGGCTTCCTGGGCGCGGGAGACAAGGTCATCGCGATCCCGATCTCCGAGCTCGGGCTGGGCGGGGAAGCCGATCTCGTCACGACCGCGCTGGACCGCCGGGAGCTCGAAACGGCGCCGGAGTTCGACCCCGCAACGCTCATTACGGCCGAAACCGCCCGGCCCCGGGACCGGTCGCGCGACCACCGCTAACGCTGTGGGAGCGCGCATTGCGCGCGATGCCACGGCCGGCAAGGGTGGCCTCGCGCGCGGTGCGCGCTCCTACACGGCCCGCAGCTATCGTCACGCGCCGCCAGCATGTAGGAGCGCGCATTGCGCGCGATGCCACGAGCGGCCAACGGTAGCATCGCGCGCGGTGCGCGCTCCTACAGGGCGCGGAGGGCTGTCGTTACGGGGAGCCTCGCCGCGCGCACGGCCGGGTACAGGCCGCCGACGAAGCCGATGGCCAGCGCCCACTTGATGCCCGTCCAGAGTACCTCCGGGCCTACCCGGAAATCGAAGGTCACCTGGCCGACGGTACCGAGGGTCGAGGCGGTGAAATCGTGGAACAGCAGCCACGCGATGAGTCCGCCGAGGACCCCGCCCGCCAGCGCCAGCAGCATCGTCTCGAGCATCACCGCGATCACCACGGGCATGCCGCGAAACCCGATGGCGCGCAGCGTCGCGATTTCCCGCGCCCGCGAGGCGACCGCCGCGAACATGCAGTTCAGTGCGCCGAAGACGGCGCCGACCGCCATGATGCCGCCGACCACCCTGCCGACGACCCGCATGATCGTGGTCATGGTCGAGGACTGCTCCTCGAAGTATTCGAGCGTGGTCATGGCGTCGACGCTGAGCCGTGCGTCGGCGGCAAGCGCGGCGCTGAACGTTTCGAACGCGTTGGCGTCGACCAGCTTCGCCACCACCGACGTCCGGCTGCTGCCGCGGCGGAAGGCCGAGGCCACCGTGGCGGCGTCGGCCCAGAGCTCGGAGGCCGCGGCATCGTCGGAGTCGAAGATGCCGACGACGGTCCACGCCTGGCTGCCGAGCTGGATCTCGTTGCCGACCTCCAGCCCGACGAACTGGCGCTGCGCGCCCGTGCCCGCGATCACCTCGCGCAGCCCCGGCGTGAAGCGGCGGCCGTCCACCAGCTCGACGTTCGGCCGCACCGCGAACGCTTTCTCGCCCACCCCGCGAAACTGCACGCTGCCGAGCTCGTCCGGGCCGCCGCCCTTGACAGCCAGGTTGGCCGCGACCACCAGCTCGGGCGAGGCGAGCGGCTCGCCGCCGGCGTCGCGGGCGATGCCCGCCGTGTCGCTGATCACGACCACTTCCTCGTTCGGCAGCACCGACATGGGCTCGGCCGCGGAGCCGCCGCGCAGGACGATAGCGGTATCCGTGCTGCCGCTGCGCTGGAGGGTCGACCGGTAGCCCTCCGCCATCGCGAGCAGGGCCACGAGCACGCCGACCACGCCGGCGATGCCGATGACGATCACCAGCGACGACCCGAGCCGGTCGGGCAAGGTGCTCAACCCGACGGCGGCGACCGAACGCGCCTGCCGGCCGCGCCGCGTCAGCCACATCCAGAGCACCAGCGCCGCGGTGATGGCCAGCGCCACGCCCCACGGCATGACCAGCCACGCCGCGATACCGGCGATCACCACGAGCAGCAGGCCGGTTCCGCGAAGGAATGCTTTCAACCTTTGCATGACGACCTCCTCAGCGCCCGGCCAGCGCGTCGACGACGTTGAGGCGCATCGCCCGGATCGCCGGCAGCGAGCCGACGACGAGGCCGATCAGCATCATGATGCCGATGCCGAGCGCCCAGCTCGCCCAGCCGACCGGCGGCATGTTGATCATGCCGCCGCTGGCCGCGTTGACGATCGGTCCGAGCACTGCCGCGAGGCCGAGCCCTGCGACGCCGCCGACCAGGATCAGCGCCACCGACTCGGCCAGCACCATGAACAGCACCGAGCGGTCGGGGAACCCGATCGTCTTGAGCACCGCGAGCTCGGAGGTCCGCTCGCGCACGGCCTGCGCCATGGTATTGCCGGTCAACAGCAGCAGCGTGAAGAACACGGCGCCCATGATCGAGGTGACGATGAGCCCGATGTCCGCGAACTGCTTCATCCAGTTCGCCGCCGCGGCGGCCTCCGTTTGCGTCTTGGTTTCGTTCGGTGAGTTCTGCGAGATCGCGTCGATCTCCCGGGCGATGCGATCGCCGGCGGCGACGTCGCTGATCCGGCTGACGTACCAGCCCACCTCGCCGTCGCTGTAAGGCGTCGACTCGTCGAAGTACTCCCAGTGCAGCAGCGCGCTGCCGGCGAGGAACTGGTCCTCGCTGTCCATGACCCCGACGATGTCGAAGGTCCAGACCTTGCTGCCGTCGCTGTTCGGGAAGATGGTCGAGAGCAGCGGGACCTGGTCGCCGACCTTCCAGTCGTAGCGCTCGACCAGTGCCTTGCCCACGAGCAGTCCGGTGCGCGTCGCGTCGAAGCGCTGCCGGGCCGCCGGGTCGACGTTGGCCTCCGGGTAGAGATCGAGGTAGTTCTTCGCCACCGCGAAGGAGAAGACCTGGTTGCCGGGCTCCTGGTAGGCGCCGCCGAACCAGTTGGCCCACGTGACCGCCTGGACGCCGTCGACCGCGGCGATGCGCGGCCCGAGCGACATCGGCAGCGTCTCGATGAACGACAGCCGGGAGCTGGTCTGCAGGCGCGTGGCGCCCTCGGCCGTCCCGCCGGGATTCGCGAAGCTCTGGCGCACGCCGTCGAGCATGCCGAACAACAGGAAAGCGGCGGCGATCGAGATCAGCGTCAGGACCGTGCGGGCCTTGCGCCGGAAGAGCGCGGCCCGTACCAGGTGCAGGTACTTCACGCCGGCGCTCCGGCGGCGCGGGCGGATCCTGCCCCGGCGTGCTCGACCAATGCGCCCTTGTCGAGGTGCAGGGTCTTGCGCGCGTGCTCGGCGGCCCGCGGATCGTGCGTGACCATGACAATGGTCTTGCCGTGTTCCTTGTTCAGCTTCTCGAGCAGCGCGAGCACGTCCTCCGCCGACTCCCGGTCGAGGTCGCCGGTCGGCTCGTCGCAGACCAGGAGCTCGGGATCGGAGACGATCGCGCGCGCGATCGCCACGCGCTGCTGCTGGCCGCCCGACAGCTCGTTCGGCTTGTGCGAGGCGCGATCGGCGAGCCCGACGAGCTCCAGCGCGATGGCGGCGTTCCTCCTGCGCTGCGCGCCGTTGAGCCGGGTGAGCAACAGCGGCAGCTCGACGTTCTTCTGCGCGGAGAGCGCCGGCATCAGGTTGTAGAACTGGAAGATGAACCCGACGTATGCCGCGCGCCAGCGCGCGAGCGCACCCGCCCCCAGCTCGTCGAGGCGCTCGCCGCCCACGGTGATGTGACCCGAGGACGGCGAATCGAGACCGCCGATCAGGTTCAGCAGCGTGGTCTTGCCGGAGCCGGACGGACCCATCAGCGCCAGGAACTCGCCGCCGGGAACGTCGAGGTTGACGCGGTGCAGCACTTCGACCTGCTGCTTGCCACGCCGGTACACCTTGCTGACGTCGCGGATCTCGATCATGTTGCTCATGGCGGCACCTCGTTCGTGGCTCAGGTGGTTTCCGGTGTGTTGGCGCGGGCAAGCACGACCGTGCTGCCGTCTTCCAGGGTCGAGGGCGGGTTCTTGATCACCTGGGCGCCCGCGGCGACGCCTTCGGTCACCAGCGAGAACTGTCCGTAGCGCCTCTCGCCGGTGACGACCTTCCGCGACCGGGCGACGCCGTCGTCGACCAGGAACACGTACTCGGCACCGTCACGCCGCACGATCGCCGACGCCGGCAGCAGCACGCCGGCGGGCGGCGCCGCGGCGGTCGCTTCGCGCGGCGGCTCGAGGAACGAGACCCGCACGCCCATGTTCGGCACGACGCGCGGGTCCTCGACCTCGAGCGCCACCCGCACCTTGATGGTGGCCTTGCCGCGATCGGCCGTCGGCACGATCGCAATCACGTGCGCGGGAATTTCCCAGTCGGGATAGGCGTCGAGCACCGCGCGCGCCGGCATGCCGGCTTCGACGCGGGCGATATAGGATTCGTTGACGTCGACCTCGACCTCCAGTGAGGCCATGTCGACGATGGTGCCGACGCCCGTGCGCGTGAACCCGCCGCCGGCGGCGGCCGGCGCGATGATCTCACCGACCTGCGCCGTCTTCTGCGTGATCACGCCGGCGAAGGGAGCGCGCACCACGGTGTAGTCGTAGTTCACCTGGGCGACCGCGACCTGCGCCGCGGCCGACTTCGCCTGCGCCTCCTCGGCGCGCAGCCGCGCTTCAAGCCCGCTGACCGTGCTCTCCGCCTGCTCGGCGAGCTGCTCGGACACGAGCCCCTGCCCGGCGAGGTCGGCAAGCCGTTCGCTGTCCCGTCGCGCCTGGCCGAGCTCGGTCCGGAGCTGGGCAACCCGCGCCTCTGCCGCACCGGCCGCCGCCTGGGCCGCGTGGAGCTGCGCCAGCTGCGAGCTGTCCTCGAGGCGGGCCAGTACCTGGGCCTGGTCGACCCGGTCGCCCTCCTCGAACAGCACCTCGGTCAGCGTGCCGACGATCTGCGCCGACACGGTGGCCATGCGGCGCGCGGTCACGTAGCCGGTGGCCTGCAGCACCGCGCTGGAACGGTCGCCGGCCGCGGGATTCACGGCGCTGACCGTCTCGACTTCGACGGCCTGGGCGGGCCAGGCCCACCAGGTCACGCCGCCCAGCACCAGCACGAGCGCTGCAAGCGCTCCCGCGAGCCAGGTCCAGCGGCGCGAGCCGCCATGATCCTCGCGGTCCGAGCGCTCGAGGCGGAGCTCGTTGAGGAGATCGCTGGTGCTCACGTTCTTTACCAAGTCCCCCGAAGGCGCCGCAGTTTCTCATACCTGTTCATAACGTGAAACAGGCGGCCCGTGGAGAGCCGCCTTTTGCGGCTATCGGGTGTCCTGTCCCACGCCCATTGTCGTTTGCGAGCCGCGGCTTTCGACAGCAGGCCGGGCCGGTTGCGGCGGTTCCGGCTGACCGCGGGACCAAGCCTGTGTACGATGCGGCCTGCCGGCTCAACCACGAACAAGGAGAAGAAACGGTGAACCTGGTGCAGCGATCGTTCCGGCGCAAGCCGGTCCGCACGATTAAGGATGAGACCGGGGTCGATAGCGGCGGCGGGGAGCTGGAGCGATCGATCGGGCTGTTCCAGCTCGCCATGATCGGCATCGGCGCGACCATCGGCACCGGCATCTTCTTCGTGCTGTCCGAGACCGTGCCCGTGGCCGGCCCTGCCGTCATCTGCTCGTTCGTCACCGCGGGCGTGGTCGCCGGGCTGACCGCGGTGTGCTACGCGGAGCTGGCGGGCGCGGTGCCGGTGTCCGGGTCATCCTACTCCTACGCCTATGCGACCCTCGGGGAGATCGTCGCGATCGGGGTGGCCGGCTGTTTGCTGCTGGAGTACGGGGTCGCCTCGGCCGCCGTAGCGGTCGGCTGGTCGCAGTACGTCAACCAGCTTTTCACCAACCTGTTCGGCATCGCGATTCCGGACGCGCTGTCGAACGCGCCGGAGCAAGGCGGCGTGATCAACCTGCCGGCGGTCGTGCTGGTGGTCATGTGCGCGCTGCTGCTCATCCGCGGAACCCGCGAATCGGCTACGGCGAACGCCATCATGGTCCTGGTGAAACTGGCCGTGCTGGCGCTGTTCATCGTGGTGGGCGCGTTCGGCTGGAACAGCGACAACCTGGCCAATTTCGCGCCCCACGGCCTTACCGGCGTCGTCGGCGCGACCGGTTTGATCTTCTTCACCTATATCGGCCTGGACACCGTGTCGACGGCCGGTGAGGAGGTCAAGAACCCGCGGCGCACGATGCCGATGGCCATCATGATTGCGCTGGCGGTGGTGACCACGTTCTACGTGCTGGTTGCCATCGTCGCGGTGGCCGCGCAGCCGATGGCGGAGTTCGAAGGCCAGAGGGCAGGCCTCGCGCAGATCCTGCAGCACGTCACCGGGTCGACCTGGCCGGGCACCGTCCTCGCCGCGGGCGCGATCATCTCGATCTTCAGCGTCACCCTGGTGACGATGTACGGCCAGACGCGCATCCTGTTTGCCATCGGGCGCGACGGGATGCTGCCGGAGTTCTTCCACCGGCTGAATCCGCGCACCCGTACCCCGGTGCGCAACACGGTGCTGGTCGCCGTTGTCGTCGGGCTGCTCGCCGGGCTGGTGCCGATCAACTTCCTGGCGGAGATGACCAGCATCGGAACGCTCGTCGCGTTCCTGGCCGTATCGGTCGGCGTGATCGTGCTTCGCCGCATCGCGCCCGACCTGCCGCGCAGCTTCAAGGTGCCGGGCTACCCGGTGACCCCGATCCTCTCCATCCTGGGCTGCCTGTGGATCATCATCGGGCTTCGCTGGATCACCATCCAGGTGTTCCTGGTCTGGATAGCCGTCGTCATGGCCTGGTACTTCACGTACGGCATTCGCCACTCGCGGCTCAACGAGCCGCGTCCTTGAAACGAGTGAGCGCGTTGAGCACGAGCGCGTAGCTGCCGATGGTTTCGCCGCGCCAGAACGGGTTGGTAGCGAACAGCAGCACGCGGCCTTCGCCGTAGCGCGCTTCCACCAGCGCCGCGCGCTCGGCCATCTCGTCGCCGTGGTCCAGCAGCCCGGATATCAGCAGGTCGTCGGCTTCGGCGAAGCGCAGGATGACGGTCGGCCGCTGGTCCGCGGGGATGACCCACGGGTTGTTGCGCGCCTGCTCGGCGTTCAGCGGCAGCGCCTCCCACGGCTCGGGATCGGGCAGCTCCGGCGCCCGGGCGGGCGCGCGTCCCTGGGGCAGGTCGGCGTCGTGCGGACCGCCGCGGCCGGTAACGCGCTTGAAGTCCGCGGCGTTCGGCAGGTGGTCGTCGCCGTGCAGCAGGTTGGAGACCTTGAAGGACATTCCCCTGGCGCTGTACACGGGCAGGTCGTCGCTCGCATAGCCGGCCGCGATCGGGCTCTCGCGATCCACGAACGTTGCCCGGAGCACGCTCCCGACGACCCGCAGCTCCTCGGTAGGCGTGACGAACACGCCCGGCGCGAGACCGACGTCGATCGCGAACTCGGCCGTGTCCTCTGACGCGACCAGCAGGCCACCGTCGCGCACGAACTGTTTCAGGTTGGCCACCCCGGTGGAACCGAGGCCGGGACGGATGTCGTCAGTACCGTCGATGCGGCCGATGTTCGGCGTCAGCTCCGTGGTCTTCCAGGGCATCGGGTTGCCCCACATCGGCATGCCGTCGATGATGCGCCGCGCGTCGGTGC
>CAYRKH010000037.1:0-32033 GCA_964424805.1 uncultured Woeseiaceae bacterium | reverse complement strand
TCGTTCCGGCTCGGAACCGTCGTCAGGCCAATCCGCGACGGGATCGAGGCATGCTTCGACATCGACCTTGTGTGCGAGATACCGTTGCTCAAGGACCGAACGTCACCGCAAGCGGTTAAAGCCATGGTAGGTGACCGGCTCCGTGAGCATGGCACCTACAAGGAACTCCTCGATGACGAGGGCCGGCGCTGCTGGACGCTTGAATACGCAGAGCAGGACGGCGTGGGATTTCACCTGGATGTGCTGCCCGCGGTTCCGGATGCACGCGGATTGCTGGATACAGCCATCGCGATCACAAACAAGAGCAGGACCGGCTATTCATGGACTGCGAGCAATCCTCGCGGCTATGGTTCCTGGTTTGACAGCAAGAATGCCGACGCATTTGCCCGTGTCGCTTTCGAGCAGAAGATGGCCATTCAGGACCGCGAGTCGATGATCTACGCCAGCATCGACAGGGTTCCGGACCAGTTGGTCCGCACTCCACTTCAGCGGTCGATCCAGCTTATGAAGCGCCACCGTGACATTTGCTTCAATGATCACGGACGTATTGATTACGCACCGATCTCGATCATCATCACCACGCTCGGAGCGCACCTGTACGGCAATGAGACGGATGCGTACTCGGCCCTGTCAGGGATCGTGGGGAAGCTCCAGGCGCATGCGGCGCTACTAGAGGGCAGGACAATCGATCGGTCGTTGGCTTCTATGGGGTTGATCCAGAAGCGGCCTGACGGGACATGGTATATCGGAAATCCGGTCAATCCAGAGGAGAACTTTGCGGACCGGTGGCATGAGGACAATCATGCCCGTGCGAGAGCGTTCTTCTCTTGGGTGGAAGCCCTGCAGAAGGACATCCTGAATGTCCCTGCCGAAGCCAACTCACGGGTCCTGAAAGAGCATCTTGGCCGCGCACTGGGTGCTACGATCGTCGCGAAGCACATCAGTGTTCTCATCCCGCCCGCCCCTGTCAGCAAGGCGCCGCCGCGTGTTCATATCACCAGCCCTGCGCAGCCGTGGAGAGAGGTGTGAGGGACGGCTTGCGACGACAAATCGTAGAGCTGACCAGCGTTTATACCGATCTGACAAACATTGTCGAAGGCGATTACGGAGTGATTCTGTCCGGCAGCCTGCCATTCGAAGCGTCTTCCGATGGGCTGGAAACGATCACGGAGTCATTCGAGATTGAACTGACAATCCCGCACGATTTTCCGGATGCGTTGCCGCAGGCGAAAGAAACAGCCGGTCGGATTGAAGCCGAATACGACCACCGAAACCCCGGCGGCACGTTATGTCTCGCCGTTCCTGTCGAGCAGCGACGGATCTTCCTTGAGCAGCCCACATTACTCGGGTTCGTCGACCGCCTGGTCATACCCTATTTATACGGGTACTGCTTCTGGAGAATCCACGGCCGGCATCCGTTCGGTGAGGCAGCGCACGGACATCAAGGAATTCTGCTCCATTATATGGCTGTACTCAGTCTCAAAGATGAAGTCGCCGCGCTCGCTGCAATATGCTTCCTATTCGAGCGTGGCTATCGCGGTCACCACGACTGTCCCTGTAGAAGTGGTCTGAGAGTAAGAGCATGCCATAGGCCGGCTCTTCTGGCCCTGCATCAGAGCCACTCGCCGGTGACCCTGCGAAGCGACTTCATGGCGATTTTCGAGCTTTGCTTTGCGAAATTTCAGGACGGTCAGCTCTCGTTCCCAGAAGAGCTGAGGATACAGTTGGTTCGAATCCTCGATAAGCTCAGGCGCTAACCCCGCTTTGTGCTGGGCACCGGCGACGGCGCCGCCTTATCGACGCAGGCACGCTGCGGGCGAAGTTATTCGCTTTCAGAAGCGAATTTGCTATACAAGGTAGGCCACAACGCGCATACCGCGGGAATTAAAGGATTGAAATCTCTTGGATTCCATCTTGGACTTGGGCGCATTGCACGAATGGCCAAGTTATCGTTCCCAGAATGCACGGACGGCCAAGTTATGGTTCCAGAATCCATCAGGGGATGCTTCGCTTAGCCCAATGACAGGCAATTTTGGTCAAGTTATGCTTCCGAGAGAGGCCAGGTTATGGGTAAAGGCACAACTCGCCAGCCTGTAGCAGCAGCGCTGTTGCCTCTTGACCTGGATCAAGGCGGTCACCGTTCGCCGAGCGCATGGTGGAATATGTGTCGTCCCCGATTCGCAGTATCGAAGAGGAACCGGTCGCATGATCCATCTCGCCCGCGCCGCTCACGTGCTTGGGGTCGTGTGGTGGATCGGCGGGGTGGCCATGGTCACCGCCACGCTGCTGCCGCTGTTCGTCCGCCGGAATGTCTCCGAACCGGAGCGCCTTGCCGTGTTCCGGCAGATCAGGCGCCGCTTCGCCTGGCAAGCGCGGACCGCCGTGCTGGTGGTCGGCGCAACGGGCGCCTACCTCCTCGCGCGGCTCGGCGGCATTGGCCGGCTGGACTGGCACGCGGGCTGGTGGATCGACCTGATGATCTTCACCTGGGGGCTATTCTTCATGATGCTGTTCGTGCTGGAGCCGCTGGGCGTGCTGCAGAAAGCCGGCCTGATGCAGAAGCCGCGCGCCTTTCTCGGAATCCACATCGTGCTGCTCGGCCTGGGACTGGCGGCCACCGCCGCCGCGGTCGTCGGCGCGCACGGGGGTTGGTGACGGGCGTCCGGGTGATCAGATGACCCGCGAGTGACGGGGCGTCGTGTCCAGGCCGGGTGACGAGTCGATGTACCGGTCGAAAGCCATCGCAATGGTCCGCAGCAGGAACCTGCCCCGCGGCGTGGTGGCGATGCGCGACGCCTCGAGCGCCAGCAGGCCATCGTCGGCCAGCCGCCGGAGGTTCGGCAGGATGGCCGCGAAATAGTCGTCGAATGCGATCCCGAAGCGCCGCTCGACCCTGCCGATGTCAATGTCCCCGCGGCACATGAGCTGCATGATGATCTCCGCGCGCAGTGCATCGTCGAAGCTCAGCGCGAGCCCGCGCCAGACGGGCAGCCTCCCGGAATCGACGGCGTTCTCCCACGCCGGCAGGTGTCGACGGCTTTGGCTGTAGCTGTCGCCGATGCGGCTGATGGCGCTCACGCCGAGCCCGACGAGGTCACATTCCGCATGGGTGGTGTAGCCCATGAAGTTGCGGTGCAGATCGCCCCGTGACAGCGCGAGCGCCAGGTCGTCGCCGGGCAGCGCGAAGTGATCCATGCCGATGTAGCAGTAGCCTGCTGCCGTGAGCCGCTCGACCGCCGCGCCGAGCAGGCGCAAGCGCGTGTCCGCATCCGGGAGGTCCCCGCTCCTGATCTGGCGCTGCGGCTTGAACAGGCCCGGAAGGTGAGCATAGCCGTAGACGGCCAGGCGATCGGGGCGAAGCTCGACGACCGTGTCGAGCGTGCGCTCGAAGCCCGCGCGGGTCTGGCGCGGCAGGCCGTAGATCAGGTCCACGTTGACGGACCGGAACCCCGCCTGCCGGCAATCGTCGATTACCGCGGCGGTCTCTTCGACGCTCTGGACGCGGTTGACCGCGCGCTGCACGTCGGCGTCAAAATCCTGCACGCCGATGCTCGCCCGATTGAACCCGGCTCGTGCGTAGGCCGCCACGTCGCCGCGGTCGACGTGCCGTGGATCCAGCTCGATCGAAAAATCCCGCTCGGACACTTCGCCAAAGCTGAACCGTTCGCCGAGCTTTTCCACGATGCCCGCGAGCTGTTCCGGAGCCAGGAAGTTCGGCGTACCGCCGCCGAAGTGTAGCTGCACGACCGGCCGGTCACGGTCGAAGAGTGGTGCTACGAGTTCCACTTCGGACAGCAACCGCTCGAGGTAGCGGCGGCCTTTCGCGGGATCGCGGGTGATGATCCGGTTGCAGCCGCAGTAGAAGCAGGGGCTGTGGCAATACGGCACGTGCACGTACAGCGAAAGCGGGCGCGGGATCAGCTCCTGGTTGCTGCGCCGCGCCTGCTCGACGAATTCCGGTTCACCGAAGCCCGTATCGAAAAGCGGCGCGCTCGGGTACGACGTGTAGCGCGGACCCGGCCGATCGTAGCGCCGCACGAGCTCGGGATCGAAGATCGCTGCCTGGTACATGCGACGTATGCTGCGCTTGCACGCCGCCGACCGTCTTGACCTGGATCAGGCCTGTAAACGGCTGGCGCCGAAAGCCGGCGTGCAACTTCCGCACTTGACCTGGATCAGGAAACACCGTGCCCGTGGCGCGCATACTGGCCATACCCCTGAGCACTGAGAAACAGATTGATGGATGAGAAATCGACGGCCAAGAACGGCTACCTGTTCGACGCCCGCGGCATCGCGCACCGCTTCCGGCATTCCGCCATATTCGGCGCCCTGGATGCCCTCCAGCCCGGCGAGGTCATGCACTTCATCAACGACCATGACCCGCTGCCGCTGCTCGGCCAGCTCGACCGGCGCTACGGCGAGCGCCTGGCCATCGAGTATCGCCAGCGCGCGCCCGGTGCGGTGACCATCGATTTCCGCGTGGTTGCATGAGGAATGTCCACCGCACGGAACCGCCGCCGGGCGATCCGTGCACGGTTGACGTCGAAGACGATGGCTTCATGGTCAACGCCGCCCTCGTCGCGCAGCTTCTCGACGTGCCCGCCTCCGACGTCCCGGTCCTCATGCGCGAAGGCCGCGTCACCAGCCTGTGCGAGAAGGGGGTCGGGGAACACGCCAACCAGTTCCGCCTGACCTTCTTCCACGGCAACCGCCGGGCCTGCGTCCGCGTCGACCCCTCGGGCCGGATCCTCGCCCGGTCCGTCATCGATTTCGCCAGCAAGGCGGCGTCACGCGCCATCGGCGGCGCCGCCGTGCCGCGGCACGCGAGTTACCGCTACCGCTAGCAATGCGCGTGCGCCTGGCCCGGGCTCCGGTCCCCGGCAGGCGCGCTAAGGGCGTGACAGCGACGGTCGGGCAAGGGATCATCGACGTGCCATGTCACATGACGATGAGTTGCCGAACGCGCCGGACGCCTCGCTGGTCGCACTCAGCCTCGACGCCGTGATCGTCGCCGTGACCGACGAGCGGCCAAGGCTGCTCGTCTCATCGACTCATCGCCCCTGGCCCACGGTGCCGTCCGGCTCCCTGGACGTCGAAAGCGACGTCACGCTGGAACGCGGGCTGCGCCGCTGCGTGCGAAGCCTGACCGGGTTCGAGCTCGGTTACGTCGAGCAGCTGTACACCTTCGGCGGCCGGAACCGGCGATTGGGCGGCGGCCCGCCGCTGTTGACGGTCGCCTACCTGGCGCTCATGCACGAGGAGCCGCCGTCGGCCGGTACGGCCTGGGTCGACTACTACCACCTGCTTCCGTGGGAGGACCATCGCGGGGGACGGCCGCCGTGTCTCGAAGACATCATCCTGCCGCGGCTCAGGGACTGGGCAGGCCGGGACGACATGCGCAGGGCGCGCGTGCGCGAGACCTTTGGCGTCGCGCCCATGCCGTGGGACGCCGTGCGCGTGCTCGAGCGCTACGAGCTGCTGTACGAAGCCGGTCTCGTCGCCGAGCACTTCGCCGATCGCGGCATGGCGCTGCCCGGTGACCTTCCGGCCGGCAAGCCCCTCGCTCACGATCATCGGCGAATCGCGGCAAGCGCACTCGGCCGGCTGCGCGGGAAGCTGACCTATCGGCCGGTCGTCTTCGAGCTGTTGCCCGAAGTCTTCACGCTGACGCAGCTTCAGCTGACGGTCGAGACGCTGGTCGGCCTCAGCCTTCACAAGCAGAACTTCCGGCGGCTCGTCGAGCAGGGACGGCTGGTCGAAGGTACCGGCCGCTACACGACGTCGACGGGCGGACGGCCGGCGGAAATGTTCAGGTTTCGCGAGGAAGTGCGCGCCGAGCGGCCGCGTCCCGGACTGCTGCGACCCGGACACTGAATTCCCGCAAGGCTCGCACCCATCCTGGTTGCACTTTCCCGCCCCGGTCCGGGTATAATGCTCAAATTGAGTATAACCGTCCCCTGGAGCCCCCATGCTTTCAGCCCCCACCCCGAATGACGTCTACGGGCGTCTCGGCGGCGTTCTCCCGGACGTGGAGATCGCTGCCCTGGCGCCGATCATCGGCGAAATAGAAGACCTCAAGCGGGCGCGCAACGCGGTAGTGCTCGCGCACAACTACATGACGCCGGACATTTTCCACGGGGTCGCCGACCTGGCGGGGGACTCCCTGGCGCTGGCCCGGCTCGCCTCGGAATCCGATGCCGACGTCATCGTCATGGCCGGCGTGCACTTCATGGCCGAGACCGCGAAGATCGCCAACCCGGAGAAGACCGTCCTGATCCCGGACCAACGCGCCGGCTGCTCGCTTGCCGAAGGGATCACGGCCGCGGACGTGCGCCTGCTGCGGGAGCGCTACCCGGGCGTGCCGGTCGTCACCTACGTCAACACGTCCGCGGAGGTCAAGGCGGAGTCCGATATCTGCTGCACGTCCTCGAACGCGGTCCAGGTCGTGGACTCGCTTGGAGCGGAGCGCGTGATCTTCCTGCCGGACCGCTACCTCGGAAAATGGGTCGCCACCCAGACGGACGTGGAGATCATTCTCTGGGAAGGCAGCTGCGAGGTGCACGAGCGTTTTACCGGCGCCGAGCTGCGCAATTACCGCGAGCTGCATTCCGGCATCCGCATCATCGCGCACCCGGAATGCCCGCCCGACGTGCTGGCCGAGGCGGACTACGTCGGTTCAACGTCGGGGATGATCTCGTGGGCTCGCCGCGAACGGCCGCGCAAGCTGGTCATGGTCACCGAGTGCTCGATGAGCGATAACGTCGCCGCGGAGCTTCCCGAAACGGAGTTCGTGCGTCCCTGCAACCTGTGTCCGCACATGAAGCGGATCACGCTCGTCGGCATTCGTGACGCGCTGCGCGACATGCGCCACGAAGTCAGCGTGCCGGCGGAGATCGCCGCGCGCGCGCGCTCCGCGGTCGATCGCATGCTTGCGGTGGCGTGTTGAACTGATTGTGATGCCTTCGTCGCTCTGTATCGGCGACGTGCGCCGTGCGGGCGCGGTCGTCGTGGGCTCGGGCATTGCCGGCCTGTCGGCGGCGCTCGGCATGGGCGATTGCATCGTCATAACCCGCGGCAGGCTCGGCAGCGGATCCAGCGAGCATGCCCAGGGCGGCATCGCGGCCGCCGTCTCGGCCGGGGACTCCGCCGCGGATCATGCCGCCGACACCCTTGCGATTTCCGCTGGACTTGCCGACCCGGCCGTCGCGCGCGCGGTCACCGCCGCGGCCGCCGAGCGCATCGAGTGGCTGCGCGCGCTCGGCGCCGGCTTCGACCTGGGTGCCGGAGGGCAAATCAGCCTGGGCCGCGAAGCCGGACACCGGGCAAACCGCATCGTGCACGCGGGCGGCGATGCTACCGGCAGGGAAGTCATGCGCGCCCTCGCCGCGGCAGTCGAGGCACGCCCGGACATCGAGGTGCTCGCGGACCATGACCTCATCGACCTCATCCGCTGCGAGTCGCAGGTCGCCGGCGTGCTGGCGCTGACTCCGCGGGGGGAACGACTCGCCATTCTCGCACCGGCCGTCGTGCTCGCCACCGGGGGTATCGGCGGGCTGTATGCGCACACCACGAACCCGGTGGAGCTCACCGGCGCCGGGCTCGCTGCCGCGGCCAGGGCCGGCGCCGCGCTCGCCGACCTGGAGTTCGTGCAGTTTCACCCCACCGTGCTCGACGTCGAGACGGACCCGGCGCCGCTCCTCACGGAAGCTCTGCGCGGAGAAGGCGCCGTCCTACTCGATGAGCACGGCAACCGCTTCATGTGCGGCGAACACCCGGACGCCGAGCTCGCGCCGCGCGACGTGGTCGCGCGGGCGATCTGGCGGCAACGCGCCGAAGGGCGCAGGGTCTGGCTCGACGCACGCGCGGCCGTCGGCGACCGCTTTCCGGAACGCTTCCCGAGCGTCTGGCGGCGTGCCCTGGCCGCCGGCCTCGACGCGCGCGTACAACCGCTGCCCGTGACTCCCGCCCAGCATTACTTCATGGGTGGCATCGCCACCGATCTCGAGGGGCGTACCTCCCTGCCCGGCCTGTGGGCCGTCGGCGAGGCTGCGGCGACCGGCCTGCACGGCGCCAACCGGCTGGCGAGCAACTCGCTGCTCGAAGGCATGGTGCTGGGCGCGGCCGCGAGCCGGTCGGTGGCGGCAAGCCGCCGCGCGACGGCGCCGGGCGGCGGCCTGGAAGTACCGGCGGACGCGGCAAATTTGCAACCGGACGGCGACGCGCTGAGGAGTACCGTCCGCCGCCTGATGTGGAAGCACGTGGGCCTCGTGCGTGACGGACAGGGCCTGGCCGCCGCTCTCGCCGAGTTCGAACGCCTCGGCGGCACGCCTGCCGGCGCCGCGCTTCCGGCACGCGACCTCCTCCTCAACGCGCGCCTGATCGCGAGCGCGGCGCTGCGGCGCACGGAATCGCGTGGCGCGCACTGGCGTGCCGACCACCCGAACGCGGACCCGGCGCAGCAACAGCGGCGCTTTTTCGTTCCGCCGCCGGCTCCGTCGATCCCGTTGAAGCTTACGCAAAGCCGCGCGGCCTGAGACCGTGCTTTCCCCCGCGGCGGCAGGTACGAATCAGGCTTGACCTGGGTCAATGACGGCCCCCACGGGGCGGGCCATCATGCGGGCATGTTCGACATTCCTACGCTGGCGGGCGGCACCGACGAGGTGACACGCAACTGGGTGAATCATGCCGTGCTGCAGCTCGAGCGCTCGGCGGATACACACCTGATCCTCGTGGAGTTCGAGGGGTTTCCCGGCATCCGCTTCTACTTCAAGGACGAAGCCGCGCATCCGACCGGCAGCCTGAAGCATCGCCTGGCCCGGTCGCTGTATCTCTATGCGCTCTGCAACGGCCGGCTGCGGCCCGGCCAGCCGGCCGTGGACGCGTCCTCGGGCAGCACCGCGATTTCCGAGGCCTGGTTCGCGCGCCTGCTGGGGGTGCCGTTCACCGCCGTCCTGCCGGCGAGCACCGCACCGGGCAAGCTGCGCGAGATACGCGATCTGGGCGGCGCGTGCGATCTGGTCGACGGCGACACGAGCGAACGGGCGCGTGCCGCCTGGCACGCGTCGCAGGGAGCCTGCTTTCTCGACCAGTTCGGACTCGCCGAGCGCGCGACCGACTGGCGCGGCAACAACAACATCGCGGAATCGATCCTCGGCCAGCTTGCACGGGAGCCCGACTCCGAACCGGCCTGGATCGTGTGCGGCGCCGGGACGGGCGGCACGTCGGCGACCATCGGCCGCTACCTGCGCTACCGCCGCCTGGCCACCCGGCTGTGCATCGCCGAGCCCGCCGGCGGCGCCTTCGCGCGCGGCTGGGCGAGCAACAACCGCGACGTTCCCCCGGGCGAGCCCAGCCTGATCGAGGGCATCGGCCGCCCGGTCGTCGAGCCGAGTTTCCTGTTCGAGGTAGTCGACAGCGTAATCGAGGTGGACGATGCGGCGTCCGTTGCGGGGATGCTGCTGCTGGAGGACGTGCTCGGCAGGCGCTACGGTGGCTCGTCGGGAACCAACCTCGTCGCCTGCCTGCAGCTCGCCACCGCGATGAAGCAGCGCGGTGAGCGCGGCAGCATCGTCAGCCTGCTGTGCGATCGCGGTGAACGCTACGATGAAACGCTGTTCGACCCCGAGTGGCGTGCGGCCCGGCACATCGAGGCCGAACCGTGGCTGGAGGCGCTGCGCCACTCCGCGCACGGCGGCTGATCAGCCCGCGCGCGTCGCGCTTACCGGCCGGTCCGGCCCCGCACCCGCTCCGCCAGGTAGTCGCGCAGCACGACGGCGCTGTTGTGCTCGACGTCGCGGGCGCTATAGAGCAAGGTCACCCTCCCCTTTCGCGCGGCCTCGAGGATCGGGCGCCACCCGTCTTCGTTTCCGTCCAGCTCTTCCCGGTAGCGCTGCCGGAACTCCGGCCAGCGCGAGACCCGGTGGCCGTACCATTTGCGCAGTTCCGTGCTGGGGGCCACCTCCTTGCGCCACCAATCCGCGTCCAGGTCCTCCTTGCGGATCCCGCGCGGCCACAGGCGCTCGACCAGGATGCGCTGCCCGTCGTCCCGCGACCCGGGCTCGTACACGCGCTTGATACCGATGCTCGCCATGTCGATGTAGGTTCCGGTGGCGACGCGTCCACGTCGCCGCGTCCAGTGTAGATCAATCCGCCGCGACGGCGGGATGGCCGGGCCGCGCGCGGGCAAGCAGCGGCCGCACCAGCCGCCGCCAGGCGAGCGCGAAGCCGGTCCACACCATGATCGCGCTCGTCGCCGACACGAGCCCCGCGACGGTCTGGCCGGGGAGGCCCAGCGCCTCGCCGGTGTGCAGGAAGCGCAGCATCGACCGCGCCTGGCGGCCGGGGGTGCCGGTGAAGCGTTCATTCGAGAGCACCGCGCCCGTGGTCACGTCCAGCACGACGTCGTGCCGGAGTTGAGGCTGGCCGCCGTTGCCGCGGTCGACGGACAAGTGCAGGGTATCGGCGTTGGCCGGCGCCGGGACGTCGAGCGACACGCGGCGCCACCCGGGTACCGCGGCCGCGCCCCGGGTCACCAGCACGTCCAGCGACAGCGTATCCGCGTTCCGGGACGCCGCTTCGGGCGGCGCGGCCGCCGTGCCGCCGCGCCGCGCCGGCGGCGCTTCGCCGAACACCCGGTAGACGGCTGCATTCGCCCAGCCGTAGTAGAACACGGTCGCGCTGGCCACGATCACGATGAGCGGCAACAGGCTCCAGGCGCCGAACACGTGGTGCCAGTTGTAGTCGCGTGCCTTGCCGCCGCGCGCTTTCGGGTTGAAGAAAACCCGCGTCCGGAACGCCACCCGGTTGTACACCGGCGGCAGCCAGAGATACACGCCGCTCAGCAGGAGAAACAGGAACGCGAGATTGCTGGCGCCGGTGACCGCGCGTGCCGTGCCTCGGTATTCCCCTTCGAGGTTGAACCACCGATGCCAGCCGCGCACCGCGCCGAAGAACGCATGCAGGCCGCCCTCCCGGTTACCGACGATCTCGCCCGTGTACGGATCGACCAGCCGTGAGCTGCCGCGTCCGGCCCGCAGCGAGACGGGCGCACGCGGATCGGCTGCCAGCGTGAGCGAGCCCGGCACGAACGAAGGCTCCTGCCGCCGGACGGCCTCGAGCAGCTCCGTCAACCCGAGGCGGTGGGCATCCCCGGGTTCGCTGACGAGGCGGCGCTCGGCCCAGTCGAGCACCTGCCGCTCATAGGTCAGGAGCACGCCGGTCACCGACATCACGAGGATCACGAGGCCGGCGAGTACACCGCAGGACAGGTGCGTCCAGAAAACCGTCTTCCTCAGCATCGGCTCATACGGTCGCCCAGCGCCTCAGCAGGTTGTGATAGACGCCCGTCAAGGCGACGACCTGCTCGTTGTCGCCGAGCTGTTGGCGCAGCCCTATGATCGCCATGTCCATGTCGAACAGCAGGGCCCGCTGCGCGTCCTCGCGGACGAGGCTCTGGATCCAGAAGAACGCCGCGAAACGCGCGCCGCGGGTCACCGGCAGGACGCGGTGCAGGCTGGTGCCGGGGTAGAGCACGAGGTGTCCCGCCGCCAGCTTGACGCGGTGCGGGCCGTAAGCGTCGTCGATAATGAGCTCGCCGCCCTCGTACTCCTCCGGCGCGCTGAGAAACAGCGTGGCGGAGATGTCGGTGCGCACCCGGTGACCGGAGCGCGCGACGGTGCGGATGGCGTTATCGACGTGGCTCCCGAAACCCTGGCCCTCGCGATAGCAGTTGAACAGCGGCGGGAATACGCGGGCCGGCAGCGCCGCCGCGTTGAAGAGCCGGCTGGCATCCAGCGCATCGAGCACCTGCGCCCCGAGCTCGCGCCCGACCGTGGAATCTTCCGCAAGCTGGAGGTTGTGCTTGACACCGGCCGACTGGAAGCCCGCGGTGACCCCGCCGTCGAGCCACTCGGCCGTTTCCAGGCGCTCGCGAAACGCGCGCACCCGTTGTGCGCTCAAGACGTCCGGTACGTGCAACAGCACGTGCGATCCTAGAACTCGTAGCTCGCGGTCAGGACCGCCGAGCGCGCCGGGCCGATAGCGGCGTAGTGGCTGCGGTACGGGCGCACGAAGTACACCTCGTCCGTGACGTTCTGCACGTTGAGCTGCAGCCGCAGGTGCTCGGTGACGGTGTACGCCGCCATCGCATCCCAGGCCACGTAGGACGGAACCCAGAGCGTGTTCTCCGGGTTGCCGTAGCGGAGATCCACGTACGTGGCGCCGGCGCCGAAGACCAGGGCGTCCGTTACCTCGAAGGTCGTCCAGAGGTTCGCACTGTGTTTCGGTGTGTTCGGGAACGCGTTACCTTCACTCGTATCGACCGGGCCGTCGTCCACGATTTCCGAATCGAGGTGGGTGTAGCTCGCATGCACCTGCCAGCTTTCCGTGACCTGCCCATAGGCGCCGAGCTCGAAGCCGTCGACCTCCTGCTCCCCGATCGTCTGCTGGCGGCCGCCGCGGCCGGGCTCGATGGCCACGCGCGCGTTGGTCTTCTCGGCGCGGAACAGCGCGGAGGTCAGCATCAGCCGGCCCTGCAGCAGCTCCCACTTGGTGCCGAGCTCGTAGTTGCGGCTGCGCTCCGGCGCGAGATCTTCGTTGTTCTCGCCGATATTCTCGCTGCCGTCGCCCAGCGTATTGCCGGAAGGCGTCGAGGACGTGCCGGTCGAAACATAGATGCTGCCGTTCTCGGCGGGCTTGTAGACGATGCCGAGCTGGTGGTTCCAGAAGTCGCTCTCGTTGCTCACCCGTGTCGGTGCGTCTAGGGGGCCGGATTGCTGCTTCGTGCGGTAATCGTCGTAGCGAACCCCGAGGTTCAGCGACCAGCGCTCGTTCAGCTCCAGCGTGTCGAAGGCAAACACGGACCAGGTGTCGGTCTCCGCGATCGTCACGTCCCCGGACGGCGTGATGGTGCCGGTCCAGGGGTCGTGC
Source organism: uncultured Woeseiaceae bacterium (assembly GCA_964424805.1). Lineage (GTDB taxonomy): Bacteria > Pseudomonadota > Gammaproteobacteria > Steroidobacterales > Woeseiaceae > IDS-8. The sequence continues at coordinate 19,106 of CAYRKH010000037.1, read as the reverse complement.
GGGTTGGGGTTTTCGAGCGTGGTGCAGCTGTAGTTGGAGGCGGCGCCGACCGCGCCGGGAGCGCTGCAGGAATCGAGGAAATCCTCGTTGGCGTCCTGCCCGAACAGCGTCTCGACGTCGTAGTTACGGTTGCGCATGTGCTCGTTACTGATCTCGAACCCTGTCACCAGGCTGTGCGCCATACCGCCGGTTTGGAACGTGGCGGTCAGGTCGATGAGGTTGGCCTTCGTCGTGGTCTCGGAGTTGCGGCTCTTGGTGTTGCGCAGCACGAAGCCGTTCGCGACGTTTGCCCGCCCGTCGTCGGGATTCGTGACGATGTAATCATTGGACGTCTCGCCGTAGCGCGTGATGTTGCGCAGGCTCAGGCTGTCGCTGAAGTCGTGGATGACCTCCAGCGTTCCGATGTCGGCGCCCGTTTCCTGGAAGTCGCGGTTCAGCAGGCCGTAGAAATTTTCACGGTCCACGGCGACCGGCGGTCCCGCGGGTTCCGTGTTGTCGGCGTTACGGCCATACGGAATACTGTAGTCGGGGATGTCGTCGGTCCGGTAATGATAGTAGTCGAGGTTCAGGCGCGTAGGCTTGCCGATGCCGAGCGCCAGCGACGGCGCGAGGCCCCGGTGATCGATCGAGACCCCGTCGCGGCCCGGTACGTCGGCCTGGTGGCCGAGCAGGCTCAGGCGCAGCGCGGCGCTGTCGGAGAGTACGTGGTTGGCGTCGAGCGTGGCGCGCAGGTACTCGTCCGTCCCGCCGCCAAGGGTGGTGCGGAAGAAGTTTTCCGCCTGCGCTTTCTTCGTGACCAGGTTTACGGACCCGCCCGCGGCGCCGCGTCCCGAGTAGGCCGAGCCCGGTCCTTTCGTCACCTCGATCTGCTCGAGGGCGAAGATGTCGCGCGTCTGCGAGCCCGCGTCGCGGATGCCGTCGATGAAGACGTCGGCACCGGCATCGAAGCCCCGGATCTTCAGGTTGTCGCCGGCCGGCTGTCCGCCCTCGCCGGCGTTGAAAGTGATGCCGGGCACGTTTTTCAACGCCTCGACCAGCGACGTCGCACCCTGCTGCGCCACGAGCTCGGAGGGAATGATCGACACCGAGCGCGGCGTCTCGATGAGGGGGGCCGTGAATTTCCGTGAAGCCGATTCGGTCTCGAAGGGCCGGCCCTCGACCACCACCTCGTCCGGGACGTCGGATGGCACGTCGGCCAGGGCGCCCGATGAGAGCGCGAGACCCACGGCGGTGGAGAGCGCCGATCGGCGGGCGGACTTGTAAGGGGGCGGCGTGCCGGGCATGGGGGGATTCCTCTTGTTGGGGCGGTTTTAATGCGAATGATACTCATTCACGCACCAACGTCAATGAGAATCATTTGCGTCTGCGCGCCAGCAGCAGCGAAGGCCGGATGATTAACGTGTCGACAGGGTAAGCGGCAACCGCGACAAGGCGGCGCGCCTGCCAGGGGTTACACCCCGGAGAAGTCCACCCCGGAAAACAGCATCGAGGGCGCCAGCACCGTGGCATACGGGTACGGATCGTTCCCCAGCGCTTCCAGGCGCAAGAACAGCTGCCGCAGGTTGCCGGTCACGTTCATCTCGCCGACCGGGCGGCCGATCCCGCCGTTCTCGATCATGTGCCCGCGCAAGCCGAGCGAGAAATCGCCGGTCGTGCCGTCGGCGTTGCCGCCGAGCCAGGAGGTGACGTACACGCCCTCGCCCGCGTCACCCAGGAGCTCGTCCAGCGACCGCGTGCCGAGGGCCACGCGCACGTTCGACGGTGAGCCCGTGGTCGGCTGCAGCTCCGCCTTGCGGCCGTAATAGGTGTCGACGTAGAGGTTCTCCACGCGGCCTTCCGTCACGATCGGCAGCACCTTCGCGGCGATGCCCTCGCGGTCGTAGAGCCGCGAGGCAAGCCCGCGCACGATCAGCGGATCGTCGGTGATGCTCAGCCGTTCGCTGAACGCCTGCCTGCCCGTCAGCGGCGCCCAGAAGGAGCGCCCCTGCTGCACGCTGGCCGCGTTGGCCGGCGCGATGAGGCGGCCGACCAGCGACGCCGCTGCGCGCGCATCGACCACCATGGCCATCTTCCCGGTCGGCCCTTTTTCCGCATCCAGTCGTACCAGCGCCCGCTCCAGCGCCGTCTCGCCGATGCTCCGCGTCGCCGGCAGGTCCTCCACGTGAGTGCCGCCCGCGTAGAACCCGTCCGACGCACGCCGGTCGCCGCGGTCCCTCAGGGTCACGTTCGAGCCCATCCAGCAGTAGGTCGACTGCTGCGAGCCGCTGAAGCCGTTGCTGCTCGCCGCCGCACGGGTCACGGTGCCGTCGTACACGCCGGCGGTGGCGGAAATCACGCGCGCGTGGTGACGGGCGGCGGCGTCCAGTGCGCTGCACCACGCGAGGCGCCGCTCCCTTTCGAGCCCCGCAACCGCCGCGTCGACGAGGTCGAGGTCCGCGGCCTCGCGGCCCTCGAACAGCTCCGCCGGCGTGATTTCCCGGAACGGGTCGGGCTCCAGCGCCCGCGTCAGCGCGACGGCTTCTTTCATGAAGTCTTGCAGCCGGTCCGGTTCGAGATCGGTAGTCTCGTGGCTGGAATACCGTCCGTCGACGTACAGCTCGATGGCAAGGTTCCGCGCCGTGGCGTCCTGTACCTTCTCCAGCGCGCCGTCGCGGTAGCTGAATTCCACGTCCCGGCTCTGCGTTGCGAGGGCGAACGTCTCGTCGGCTCCCGCATCGAGCGCGAGTTGCACGGCGTCCGCCGCGCGCGCATCGAGATCAGGCCGCATTCTCGCCTCCCACGGTCATGCTGGCGACCAGCACGGTCGGTATACCCTGGGAAACCGGCACCCGCTGGCCGTTCTTGCCGCAGGTCCAGCCGCCGGTGTCGAGCCGCGCGTCGTTTGCGACCATGGTGATCTTCGAGAGCGTCTCCGGGCCGTTGCCGATGATGTTGACGTCCCTGATCGGCGCCGTGACCCTCCCCTTCTCCACCAGCCAGCCGTTCTTGACGTAGAACGTGTAGTCGCCGGCGCCGATCTGCACCTGCCCGTTGGTGTAGGTTTCGGCGATGATGCCGTGATCGACCGCCGCGACGATCTCATCTTTCGTGTGCGGCCCGTCTTCCATGAACGTGCAGGTCATGCGCGGCATGGGGGCAAACCGGTAGGACTCGCGCCGCCCCGAGCCGGTGACCGGCACCCGGTATTGCGCCGCGCTGATCGAATCGTGCAGGTACGAGCGCAGGATGCCGTTCTCCACCAGCACCGTGCGGCCGCAGGCGTTGCCCTCGTCGTCGTAGTTCAGCGCACCGCGCTCGCCGGGAATGGAGGCCTGGTCCACCACGGTAACGAACGGCTCCGCCACTTTCTTGCCCATCATCCCGGAATAGATGCTGGTCCCCTTGCGATTGAAGTCCGCTTCCATGCCGTGGCCGATCGCCTCGTGCAGCAGGATGCCGCTCGCGCCGGCCGCGAGGATCACCGGCATCTCGCCGGCCGGCGGGCGCACCGCCTCGAACAGGATCAGCGTGCGATCGACGGCCTCTTGCACCATCGCGTCGACGCGCTCGTCCGTGTACCAGGTGAAACCTTCCCGCGCGGCGATATTCGAGAAACCGCTCTGCGTTTCTCCATCGCGCACCGCCGTGACCTGGGCACTGAGGCGGGTCATCGGCCGATGATCGGTCACGATGTGACCGTCGAGGGTCGCGACCAGCACCCGCTCGTCCGCGTCCATCCAGTACACGGACACTTTCTCGATCGACGGGTCGGCCCGGCGCGCCTGCCGGTCCACGCGCTTCAGCAACGGCAGCTTTTCATCAACACCCACGTCCGCCCACGGCACCTCCGTGCGGTAGAGATCGCCGCCCTGCTTCGGATTGAACGCCTGCGGCGCGACGACCTTGCTGCCCTTCGCGATTGCCGCCGCCGTGCGGGCGGCGGCGAGCATCGAGGGGACGGTGAGGTCCTCGGTAAACGCGTAGCCCGTCTGCTCGCCGACCACGACCCGCAGCCCCACGCCTTGCAGGATCTCCGAGTACGCGCGGCTGACGAGGCCGTCTTCCACGCCCAGGAAATTCGTGCGCTGGTGCTGGAAATAGAGATCAGCGGCGTCGGCACCGTTGGCCGTCAGCTCGGCCATGACCCGCGACAGGGTCGGCTGGTCGATGCCGAACCAGTCGAGGAACGGGTTTGCCGGCGCCGGTGCCGCCGTGGTGATTGCCGTGTTGATACCGCAGCCGGCCAGGAAGGCCGGCATCGCGAGCACGGCGCTGCTGCCCGCCGCCATGCCCAGGAATTCTCTACGCTTGATCTCCATCGCCCTCTCGCTCTTGGGGTTCGGTTCTACCGGCCGATTAAACCCCAGATGCCGCCGGTCCCGAAACCGTCGCGGCCCGGAACCGCTGAGACGGTCACACAATCAGCGACGCCGCGGGCGTCTCCAGTATTGCAGCAGCAGGAATCCGAACAGCATGCCGCCGAGATGCGCGAAGTGGGCGATGCCGGGCGCCGCGCCGCTGACGCCGAGGAACAGCGTGAGCACGCCGAAGACCACCACGAAGGTCTTCGCCTTCATCGGGATCGGCGGGAACATGAGCATCACGGTGTTGTTCGGGAAGGCCATGCCGTAGGCCAGCAGCAGCCCGAACACGCCGCCGGATGCGCCCACGGTCGGGTACGTGCCGCCCTGGATCGCGGCAACGATGAGCTGGATCACGCCCGCGCCGAGGATGCACACGAGGAAATACGTGAGAAAGCGCCGCGCGCCCATGATCCGCTCGAGATCGCGGCCGAACATCCAGAGCGCGAACATGTTGAAGAAAATATGCCAGAGGCCGCCGTGCAGGAACCCGTACGTCAGGAGCTGCCACGGGAAGAACTGGAGCGGGTAGTCCGCTCCCAGCGGCCAGAGCGCGAGGTAATAATAGGTCCAGTTAGGCCAGAACTGCTGCGCGGCGAACAGCAGCCCGTTCGCGACCAGCAGTGCAAAGATGACGGTGGGAATGGCGCTGTTGTCGATCGGCCGCCGCTTGTAGACGTATTGGTTCAAAAGGCAAAGTGTCCTCTTACTTTTACGATTCCGCGGCGGCGAGTCGACTCACGAACAACCGATATGAGGCCGCCGGCGGGTTTCCCAATGGCAGCCTACCAGCCGCCGCCGCCTCCACCGCCGCCCCCGCCCCCGGAGAAGCCGCCGCCGCCGGAGGACGAGCCCGGAGCCCGCACCGAGGCGCTGATGGCCGACCCGAGGCCGGAGGCCAGGGTCGAGGCCGCCGCGCTGAAATCCCGGCCATCCCAGGTGCCACCGTACCACGCCGGACGGTACGCCGTGCCCTCGGCGCCGCGAACGCCGGCCAGCACCGCCGCAAAGCGCTCGGCCCATTGCTGGTCGACGCCCAGGGCAAGCGCGTAGGGCAGGTGGCGCTCGAACAGCGCCGGCGTCAGCGCCGGCGGGTTGCGGAGGTTCATGGCGTCCCGTTCCGCCACCTGCAGGTACTCCCGGAAGCCGGCCGCGTCGTCGAGCACCTTGCGGCCGACGATCGTCGGCCGGCGCATCACGACGGCGAAAAAGACCGTTACGGCAACCATCGCGATGAGCAAGCCGGTGACGGCCGCTGTCATCCCGCTGCCGACGTTGGCCGCGACGATGGCCGCGGCGATCACGATCAGCACGGCGGGCAGGTTCATCGCGCCGTTGGTGACGAAATAGCGGTTCGCATAGTCGCGCCGGAGTGAGGCGCGGTGCCTGGAACGGGCCTTGCCGAGGATCGCGTGATTGTCGTTGTTCAGCACGACGGTGCCTCCGTCGTCGAAGAGCGCTTCGAGCAACTCCTTCTCGCCGGCGGCGAGCGCCGGGCGTTCCGCGGGCGAATCCACCCGGCGCAGCGAGTACTCGTTGTCCTCCCCTTCGATCCGCAGGTAGCCTTTCACGGCCAGGTTGACGATCGCAGCGGTCAGGGCGCCGTTGTCATAGCCCATCCTGTCGATATAGCGCAGCGAGGCCGGTGAGAAGCCCTTCGGCGGCTCGTAGCGGGCCACGACCGGGCCTTCCTCCGGATCCCGGCCGTGCCGCCGCCATACGGGTACGTACCAGGCCAGAAGCGCCAGCAAACCCGCGACGGCCGCGAGCAGGTTGGCGTTGTCGGCGAGCAGCCATCCCGCCCTGTCGATCGGCCCCGGCGCCTCGACCAGGCCCTTCGGCCACGTCACGACCACCGTCAGGCCCTCCTGCAGCCCGAGCGGCGCCGTGGTCTCGAAAAAGGCGCGCCCCTCGCCGGTGGAGGCGCGGTAGGCCGCGCCTTTTGCACCGTAGCGGCCGGTCCAGGCGGCGGCACCGATCTCGCCGGGAGGAACCGTGAACCCGAACGCCACGGTCGCCGATGCCTGGTCGATCGGGAACTCCCAGCCGAGCCCGGTCACGTTCCAGTACAGCTCGTCGCGATCCTCGAAGAATCCGAGCATGCGCCCGGCGTGATAGCGATAAAGGTACGTGTGCACGCCGGGCTCCAGGCTCCGGCCGGCGGACCCGAAGTAGGTGCGCACACCGTTCGCGCGGCGCTCGGAGTGGAAATCCTCAGGCCGGCCGTTTCTCATCACGGACACCGGCTGGTAGTCCACCCGGACGTCATTGCCGAACCGGTCCTCGTAGTCCGTCGGGTAATCGCGGTAGATGCCGCGCCTTATGCGATCTCCCTCCGCCCGCACCTCGATCCGCTCGGTCACCTCGATCCAGCCGTCCTGGCGGACGAGGATGTCGCTGTGATAATCGAGGATGCGCTCGTCGGCGGCGCCGGCGCACGGCAGCAGCGGCAGCAGGAGCAGCCACAGCTGCTTCATTCGATCCGGCCCAGGTTTACCAGCGGCACGGAAGCCGCCTCGTCCGATTCCTTCTGGAAGTACTCCCGTGGCGTGAAGCCGAACCAGGCGGCAACGAGGTTCGCGGGTACCGTCTCGACGCGCGTGTTGAACTCGCGCACCGAGCCGTTGTAGTAGCGGCGCGCGAACTGCAGGTAGTCCTCGGTCTCGACCAGTTCCCGCTGCAGCGCGAGGAAGTTCTCGCTCGCCTTCAGGTCCGGATACTGTTCCGCGACCGCCAGCAGGCGCTTTACGCCGCTGGAGAGCGCTTCTTCCTTGCGCCCGAGCGCGTCGACGCCGGTCGTGTGCATGGCCTCGGCGCGCAGCGCGGTGACCGCTTCGATAACCGCGCGCTCGTACTTCGCGTACTGGTCGACCGCCTTCACGAGCTGCGGGACGAGGTCGTGCCGCCGCTGAAGCTGCACGTCGATGTCGCTCCAGGCACCGTCCACTCGGTTGCGATCGCGCACGAGACGGTTGTAGAGAAAAGCGACGATTGCGGCCAGCGCCAGCACTACCGCCACGATCCAGGCCATCGGTGGCTATCCCCGGTTCCGAGTCGGCGCATTGTACCGAAACCGGCCCTGTAGGAGCGCGCACTGCGCGCGATGCCACCGATCGACGAGACGTGGCATTGCGCGCGATGCCACCGATCGACGAGACGTGGCATCGCGCCGATGCCACCGACCCACGAGACGTGGCATCGCGCGCGATGCGCGCTCCTACAAGGTTAGTACCAGAATGAGAAGTAGAGCTGGAAGATGTCCGCGTCCAGCGTATACAGCGGCTCCTCGCCGGCCGGGACGCCCACTGCTCTCAGGTCGCGGAACTCGTGATAGTCCACGTTCAGCCGGTCGATCGAAAAATTGACCGTGCCGCGATCTATGAACTTCCAGCCGCCGCTCAGGAATTCATAGCTGGCGGCAAGCTTGAGGGTCTGGCTCGTCAGCGGCGAGAGCTCCTTGTCGCGGCCTCGGAAGCTGGTGGCTTCGGCGCGCGAGAAAAAATCGCGGAAGAAGTGGGCGCCGGTCTGGTCGTGCCAGCGGTACTTGACCGTGAACGTCCACGGCTCCATCGGGTGTACGTAGGACAGCGCCGCCGTGTGCGCGTCGATGTCCCAGGTGTCGGTGAACCAGCGGTATTCCGCCTGCAGGGCGGCGCGGTACGGCAGGTAGTAGCGCGTACGCAGCCCGACCGCGTTGGAGGTGCGGGTGCGCGGGTACAGCTCCGGCTCGAAGCTGTAGCCCAGCGCACTCCCGGAATCGGCGTAGCGCACCGAGCGGTACGGGTTATTGAGGAAACCTTCATCGGTAATGGTTTCGAAGTTCAGCGTCGCGATGAGGTCGCGCGTCAGGATTTGCGTGAGCCCGATACCGTACTGCTGGCGGCTGTTGTCGCGCGAGAAGGTATCGTCGTCCGAGCGCCCGACGGTATCGTCGCCGAGCGAATAGCTCAGGGTCAGGGTCGTCAGGTCGCCGAACATGTCCTGGCTGACGGAAAAGCTGTACGTCTCCGCGTCGAAGTCGCTCTCGCTGCTGTTCGTGTAGCCGACCGTCAGGGTCGTATTGCCGTGCAGGTAATCCATGCCGAACGAGTACTGCTTGCGCTCTTCCGAGTACGGGCTGGCCGTCGTGACGACGTCGATTGACGCGGAGCTCACCATATCGACGTAGTAGTTGCCCACCACCGACACGTTCTTCGCCACTTGTTTGCGCACCAGCACCGACGGACCGTCGATCTCGACGCCGCCGCCGTCGTACAGGTGATAGAGGATGTCCGTGCGATCTTCCGGCAGGACTCCGGGCACGCCCGCGCCGCTCACGAGCAAGAGCAGCGCGGCGAGAAAACGGGTGCGTGACGGCTTCACGATGCCCGAGTGCGTGCGGCGGCCGATTCGGCTGTTGCGGGCCACTAGTTGCAGCCGCAGCCGCCGCCGGCGCTGCCTTCGCCGCCGCGTGCGCCTTCTCGCGCCTCGTAGACGTGCTGGATGTAGGCGCTGGATACGGGATTCGGGTCGAGAGCCATGATGGGATCGGCCAGGCGATCGCGCTCGTAGGGTTTCACCCACGGCTCGATGCTGCCGCAGGCGGCAATCGCCAGCAGCAGCGGAATCATCAGCAGGGAGCAAGCACGTCGGGGAAGGTTCATGTCGGTGACGTCTCCGGCTTCAACCGTGACGGGAAATCCCGTCGCCCGGTCGGGAAGACTAGCTCCTTTGATCTGCATCGAATGTGACCCTTGCCTCAGAAGAACACGGTTAGTCCGAGGTGCCCCTCGAGGTTGTGCACCGTCTTCTTTGCGCCCAGGAGATCCGTGTCGAACAGGTGGTCGCGGACGTCGAGGTGCAGCGCAAACGAATCGGTGATCAGGAAGCGGTACCCGGCGCCGACGTTGACGGTAAAGCGGTCGTCCCCGGCGAACCGGGTGGAGCCCAGTCCGCCGATGAGGTAAAGGCTGGTGTTGTAGGCGCGGCCTTCCCCGAGGAACACCTCGCCGGGCAGCAGGTTGTAGCCGAGGTTCACGTTGTAGTACGTAAATTTGCGGTCGCTGTCGGAAAGAATCGGCGCTCCGCCCGAGAGCTCCTCGAAGCTCGTGAGGCCCGCCTCGGACCGGCCGATCGTGGCCTCGGCGAACAGGCCTTCCGTGATGTGATAGGCGAGCCGCGCGCCGTAGACGACGTCGGTGCCGAAATCCTCGATGCTCATGACGCCGGTGAACACGCCGACCTCGAAATTCTCGGTATCGATCGCGGGCTCGCTGACGTCGCGGCGCACGACTTGCGGTTCGATGACCTGCTCCGGCGCCGGCGCCTCGGCCGGGGCCGGCGGCGGCCCGTCGTCCCCGCCGAGCCCGAACAGCCCCCGGGTCGCCGCGCATCCGGAGAGGCTGAAGACGGCCGGCAGCACCATCAGAAAAAGAACGCGAAACCGACTTTCCATTCTTCCACTTCCTCGTTGTCGTCGCGGCTCGTGAACACGACGTAGCTCTTGTATTCCGCCCGCAGGATGAACCGCCGGGTCACGTACGCGCGCACGCCCGCTCCGGCGTGGCCGACCTGGTCGCTGCGATCCTCGCCCTGCACGATGGTCGACTTGGGTTCGGTCCGGATATAGCCGGCACCCAGCGTGAAGAACGGCGACACGCGCCATTCGGGCCAGGTCTCGTGCACGACGTTAACATTCGCCATCCAGCCGTTGGAGAAATTGCCGAGAATCTGTGAACCCCATGCTTCCAGCGACACGTGCGGGTTGAAGGAGTAGCCGGCATAGAGCGAGATGACGTTGGCGCCGCCGTAGTCGCCGGACAAAAGGCCTGCTTCCCAGCGCGCGTCGAGAAAGTCCTGCCGGCCGGCGTCGGCGAACCCGACCGCGTCGCCGCCCGGATGGAGCGTCTGCTCGAGCTGTGAACGATGTGCCCACCCTTCCGTGCCGCGCGCGTCGCGCACCAGGAACCAGTCGGTGCGGCGCTTGATGATGCGGATGTCCGCACCGCGCTCGATCGCGTGAAAACGTGGGTAGCCGCTGCCCGGTCCGGTGCGCAGCTCGAGGTACGGATCGGCCACCGTGACGGTAACGAACTCGTCCGCGGCCGCTGCCGGCTCCGTCGCAAACGCCTGCCCCAGCACGAGGAGCAGCAGCGCCAGCAGACGACACTCAGTTGACCGGAACGTCGAAGGGGTTGTTGTAGTATTGCGCTCCGACATCCAGCCATTCCGCTATCAGGCGTTTTTCCGCGTCCGTAAGGTATCCGTCGTGACTCTCGCCGGCTTCGAAACGATCAAAGAACCGGCTGGATGCGTTCGCACCCGCCGCCCTCATCGACGGACTGACCGTCACGGTGGCATAGATCGTATCGCCCGTTTCCGGATCGGTCCCGACCGCTACCAGCACGTCCTGCAGCGCGCCCATATTAAGCTCTTGTTCGTTGTCGGCAAACAAAAGCTCGCGATAGGCATTGAACTGCAGCGGCTCATCGGGCGACAGCCCGTCCGCGAGGTCGAGCTGTCCCGCCGGCACGCGGACCGCACCCATGGCGTCGACCGGCGAGTGGCAGTTCACGCAGTCGTTGGTCACGGGCATGCCGGTCGGGTCGAGAACGGGATCGCCGGCGCCGTCCAGCACCGGGCGCGAGGCGCTCCACAAAGGATGGATATGCGTCTCGTAGTTGATGACGATGCGGCAGCCGGGGCTCCATTGCTGCATGCAGGCGAGCGTCGTCGGCGGCGCCGTTGCCAGGTCCGCGTACGTAAGGCTGAAGCTTGCGTCCTTCGCGCGTCCCGCGGCGGCCTCCGAAGTCCACAGGTCGTCATAGACGAGGTCCACCGACGGCTGCAGAGAGGAGCAGGTGGTCGAGGCACAGCTCAGGCGCGCGCGGATCTCCGCCATGGTTTCGCCGATGTCGCCGGCGAACAGGGAGGGTTCGGTGTTCGGGAAGGGTACGCCTGCCGCCGGGGCACCGGCCCAGGCGCTCGCGAAAGCGTCGCGGCGCCCGTGCGACAGGCCGCTGTTCGCCACGTGGCAGCCGTTGCAGGCGAGCACCTGGCCCGGCCGCACCTGCAGCCAGTTCTCGTGGCGCGCGGTGATGCGGTGCCCGTCGGCATCGAGCACCGCGACCGCCAGCGGGACGTTGGCGGGCACCTTCACCATCACCGAGCCGTCCGGCTCGATCGCGGTATAGCCGACGATCTCGCGCATGCCCTGCTGCGCGCTCGGCCCGAAGGCGGCCCGGTCGAGATCGACCACGTCGTCGTCCGGGATCGACACGGCCTTGACGACGCGGAGGAAGCGCGCCGGGCGCTCGCCGGCGGTGGTCTGCGCGGGATCCGCGAGGGCGGCGATATCCGCGATGGCCCCGCCGTCGAAATCGTAGACGCTGCGAATCGCCAGCACGCCGGCACCTTCCGCGGCCAGGTCCGGCGCGGCCGTGAACCGGTCTCCGCCGTCGAGCACGACCGACGGCGTCGCGCGCGGGTCGGCCGCCACCGCCTCGGTGAACATGAAGCCTTCCTCGGGGCGGATCACCGGTAGCTGGGTCTCGTCGCGCGGGTCGTAGATCCAGATGCCGTAGATCGGCGGCGCGATCACGAGCTCCGGATCGGCCAGCCGCTCCGCGGTGCAGGGCACAGGCCGCTCGTCCTCGATCACCCGGCACTGGCTCCAGCTCACCAGCAGCCGGCCCGTGCCGTCGTGGATGGGATAAATGGAGCTGTAGCGGCCGCCGGGCGACGGTGCGCCCGCCGCCGTCGAGACCTCGTTCACGGTAGCCGCGGCCTGCGCCGGCCCGCTCATTCCGGCGTTGTCCATCGTCGGCTGGGTGTTCTCGAGGTAGGTCGCCGTGTCGATGACGACGGCGTCCCCGCCGCCCTGGGTGGCGGTGAACGGCCGTACCAGCGCCATGATCCGGCCATCGGCAAGCGGCCGCGGCGACAGGAACTGGACGACCTGGCCGTCGGTGCCGGTGGCGTGGCTGTTCCGCCCGTACAGGAGCTCGAGCCCGGAACCGTCGGGATTCATGCGGTAGAGGTTCACCGCGTTGTTGCCGCCGGCGTGGTCCCAGCGGCTGAACACGATCCGGCCGTCGGGCATCACCGCCGGGTCGAGATCGTGGCTCTGGTTGTAGGAGACCTGGCGGATATCGGAACCGTCCGCGTTCATCACGTGGAGCACGAACGCGGGCTCGTCGCGATCCTCGTCCAGGGCCGCGAACTGCGGCTTCCCTTCATCCAGCAGCACGGCTTTCGCGCGAAGCTGGCGCGTGGAGGAGAAGATGATGCGGCCGTCCGGCAGGTAATGCGGCGCGATGTCATGCCCGATGTCGTCCGTGAGGTCCGAGGAGATGACGCGGCGCAGCTCGTCGTCCGCGAACACGTATTCCCAAATACCCCAGGTCGGCTGGTCCTCGTCGTCCGGATCCAGGTTCTCGATGAGCGGCCCGCGCATCGCGAACAGGAGCCTGGAACCGTCCCAGGCGATCTCGACATCGCGAACGTCACCCATGCCGTTGGTCACACGCTCGGTGATGTTGACGCCGAGCGCGCTCGGGCTCGCGCGATCGCGGTACCAGAGGTCCGCACCGACGTTGAACGTGATGAGCTCGCGCACGTCCGGGAAGTCTTCGACGCCCCGGTCGTCTACCGGGATCGGGGCGCGGACGTAGGCGATCGGGAAGTCGACGACGACGGGATCCGGGTCCTGCCCGCTGCCGATGCTGACGCCCTCGGCGCTGCCGCCGCAGCCGCTCGCCAGCACGGCCGCGGCGAGCGTCGCGCCGAGTGCCGCTCGCACTCTTTTGCGGCGCGGGACTACGTCCCCGCCGTACCCGGTATCACCCATCCGTTCGTCCCCAAAGCCCGCCGGCGAAGATTTCGCCGCCCCCGGTTCAGCGCGATTCGTTGCAAGTTCCGCGCCAGCCGGAACCCGGGTTTATCCGGGTTAAGTAAAACGCATCCTCGCCGTACGCCGGTCCCGGCGCCGTTAACGTGATCACAAACGCCGGCGCGAATCGCCCCCGGATGTTGCTTCCGGGCCATCTTGTCGCCATTGGACACGGCTGTCTGCCGCTGGCGACAGGCTTCTTTCCAAATAAAATCAATTAATTGTAATTTCGCACGGGTAGCGATGTAAGAAAGCAACGACAAGCGGTTGACATATCGTCGGGCCGCGGCTGCGCACCAAAAGGTTGATTTTCCGACTATTTCCAACATTGGCACCCGCCTGCAGCCCGCTGGCACAGCACTTGCTATACCCGGGTCGGCGCAGGGCGCGCCGGGTCCGGCCGCGTGTGGCGCCGGCGAGACTGTGAGTGCATTCACGGCCGGCCCGGTTGGCCTGGGGCATAGTTTTTCAAGGACAGATGCGGGTGCATGGGATGAAACACAGGACGTGGCCGACCGCCGCCCTGCAGGCGGCCGTGCTGGTGCTGCTTGCCGTACTGGCCGGCACGGCCATGGCCGGGCCCCGCGAGCAGGCCAGGCGCATCCACGATCGCCTGGCCGGCGTCCCGCCGACCGAGGACGTGCTCGCCGCCATGGAGGCGGACGTCGGCAGCGGCAACGCGATCGATGCCGCCTACACGGCGATGAACAACCCGAGCTTCTACAACGTCACGCTGAAGAACTTCGCGGCGCCGTGGTCCAACCGCGAGCAGAGCGTGTTCGTGCCGCTCAACGACTACATCGCCACCGTGGTCGGCATGATCCGCGACGATGTGCCGTTCAACACGGTGCTGTCTGCCGATCTCCTGTACGTGGGCGCGCCGGGCCTCGGGCTGCCGCCCTACTCCAATTCGAACAACGACCATTACGAACAGCTGGAGCAGCGCGGCCTCGACATGATGTCCGGACTGCGGCAGACGACCCAGTCTTCGCTCACCGGTTTGCCTCCCGGGGCAACGGCGGGCGTGATGACCACGCGCGCGGCCGCCCAGGCTTTTTTCGTCGCCGGCACGAACCGGGCGATGTTTCGTTTCACGCTCCTGAACTACATGTGCAACGATCTCGAGCAGGTCATGGACACCAGCCTGTCGCCGGACCGCATCCGCCAGGACGTGAGCCGCAGTCCGGGCGGCGACAGCCGACTCTTCCTGAACAACTGCATCGGCTGCCACACGGGCATGGACCCCATGGCGCAGGCCTTCGCGTACTACAACTTCAACGAGGCCACCGGCAGCATCGAGTACACGCCGGGACAGGTGCAGCCAAAGTACTTCAACAACGACGCCAACTTTCCGTTCGGCTTCGTGACGCCCGACGATTCCTGGGACAACTACTGGCGCGAGGGCCAGAACCGCTTCCTCGGCTGGGATGCGAGCCTGCCCGGCAGCGGTAACGGTGCCAAATCGCTGGGGCGGGAGCTCGCCGCCAGCGACGCGTTCGCAAGCTGCCAGGCCAAGAAAGTGTTCCGCGCGGTGTGCCTGCGGCCGCCCGAGAACCAGGCCGACCGCAACCAGGTGGCGACTATGGCGAGCCAGGTCCAGAACGGCGGCTACAACATGAAAGCGACCTTCGCGAGCGCGGCGGTCTACTGCATGGGCCAGTAAGGAGCGCCGGCCATGACCAGTTCCAAGGGACTTGCAGCCGTACGCAGCGCAAGCGTTGCCGCGCTCGCGGCGGCGTTCCTCGCGGCCTGCGGCGGCGGCGCCGGCACCACGGAGAACCCGGTTACCGGCGTCACCCCGCCGTCGGCGTACAACGGCCCGCCGCCGGCGACCGACGACGTGCAGTCGTTCAAGCTGAACCTGTGGGACAACGTCCAGGCGTCGAACCGCTGCGGAAGCTGCCATACGGACGGCGCCGGCCAGCAGCCGCTCTTCGCCCGGCACGACGACGTCAACCTCGCCTACGAGGCGGCCAACACGGTCGTCAACCTCACCCTGCCCTCCGACTCGCGGCTGGTCGCCAAGGTGGGCGAAGGACACAACTGCTGGCTTTCGGACCCGCAGGCCTGCGCGGACATCATGACGACGTGGATCGAAGGCTGGGCCGGCGCGCAGGCCACCGGCGGGCGCCAGATCGTGCTCGAAGCGCCGCTCGAGAAAGCGCCCGGCGAAAGCCGCAACTTCGCCAACGCGAGCCAGGCCCAGTTCGCGGCACTCGTGCACGGCCCGGTTCTGTCGGCGTATTGCTCGAGCTGCCATTCCTCCGGCTCCGCGACGCCGCAGCAGCCGTATTTTGCCGATTCGGACGTATCGGTCGCCTATGAGGCGGCACAGTCGAAAATGGACCTCGACTCGCCCGCGGACTCGCGCTTCGTCGTGAAGCTCGCCACCGAGCAGCACAACTGCTGGAACAACGACTGTGCGGCGGCGGCCGACGAGATGCGGGCCGCGATCTCGGCGTTTGCCGGCACGGTGCCGCTTACCGAGATCGACCCGGCGCTGGTCGTGAGCGATGCGCTGCGCCTCGTCGACGGCATCGTCGCCTCGGGCGGCAACCGCTACGAGGCCGCGCAGATCGCGCTCTGGGAGTTCAAGACCGGCCAGGGACTGACCGCCTTCGACACCAGCGGCGTGGAGCCCGCGATCAACCTCACGCTGTCGGGCGACGTGCAATGGTTCGGCGGCTGGGGCATCACGATCAACGACGGCAAGGCGCAGGGGTCGACCACCGCGAGCAAGAAGCTGCACGACCTCATCCGGGCCACCGGCGAGTATTCGCTCGAGGCCTGGGCGATCCCGGCCAACGTCACGCAGGAGACGGCCCGCATCGTCAGCTACTCGGCCGGGCAGGACGCGCGGAATTTCACGCTGCAGCAGACGCTCTACGACTACGAGTTCCGGAATCGCAGCACGTCGACCGGCCTGAACGGCGACCCGGCGCTCGCCACCGCTTCCGCGGACAGGATCCTGCAGGCGACGCTGCAGCACGTCGTTGCAACCTACAGCCCGGTGGACGGCCGGCGCCTCTACGTGAACGGGGAGCTGGTCACCGCGGCCGATCCCGTGGCGGGCGGCTCCCTGGTCGACTGGCAGGACACCTTCGCGCTGGTCCTCGGCAACGAGGCGGACGGCCAGGGCCTCTGGGCCGGCACGCTGCGCCTCGTCGCCATCCACAACCGCGCGCTGACACCGGCGCAGGTGCTCCAGAACTTCGACGTCGGCGTGGGCGAGAAATTCTTCCTGCTGTTCGGCATCGAGGACATCATCGACGTGCCGACCGCCTACATCCTGTTCGAGGTGGCCCAGTTCGACACCTATGCGTACCTCTTCACCAACCCGCATTTCATCACGCTGGATGACTCGCAGCGTCCGCAAGGCATTCCGCTGAAGGGACTGCGCATCGGGGTGAACGGCATCGAGATCGACGTCGGGCAGGCTTATTCGAAACTCGACGTCACCCTGGGCGGAGCGCCGTTCGGCGAACTCGGCCAGCCGCTCTCGCCCCTTGGCGCCGTTATCCCGCTGGCGAAAGGCCCCGAAGACGACGAGTTCTTCCTCACCTTCGACCTGCTCGGCGACTCGACCTACGTACGCTCCGGGGTTCCGCCGCTGGTCGTGACGCCGTCGGACCTGCCGCAGCAGGCGCCGCGGATCGGCGTCCGCACGTTCGACGAGATCAACGCCACGATGGCCGCCGTCACCACGGTGGACCCGCAACATCCCGCGGTGTACGCGACGTTCCAGAGCCTCCGCCAGTCGCTGCCCGTGATCGAGAACCCGTCCGCCTTTCTCGCCTCGCACCAGGTCGCGATCGCGCAGCTCGCGATCGAGTACTGCAACGCGCTGGTCGGGGACGGTACCGGCAGCCTGGCCCGGGACTACTTCGACGGCTTCGATTTCTCCCGGCCGCCGGCCACGGCATTTGCCCTGCCCGCCGACCGTGACCTGGTGATCCAGCCGCTGCTCGACCGGGTGATGGGCATCGGCGTGATGACGCAGCCGGATTACACGGTCGTTCGCGACGAGCTCGGCTACGTTTCGTCGGGACCGGACAACCTCATCAACCGGCTGATCGCCGGCGGCAATGCCGACACGCCCGGCATCGTCAAAGGCGTGTGCGCGGCCGTCGTGGGCAGCGCGGTCAGCACCTTCCAGTAAGCATAGACAGACAGTGAGGCACAGCCCGATGGCCGGCAAAAACCGAAAACGGAACGATGCCCCGCAGCGGCACGGCGATCACCCGCGGCCGCTGACGCGGCGGCAGTTCGTGGCGCAGGGATTCCTTTCGGGTTCCGCGTTCGCGCTGGGCGGCGGCTTCATGAGCCTGTTCGCCAACCCGCGCCAGGCGTTCGCCGACCTGTCGAGCGACCTGCAACCCATGATCGACTCCTGCAAGATTGCAACGGTAGGCGCCGGGAAAATTCCCTTCATCTGCTTCGATCTTGCGGGCGGTGCCAACATCGCCGGCTCGAACGTGCTGGTGGGAAAGGAAGGCGGCCAGCTGGACTTCCTCTCCACGGCGGGTTACGAGAAGCTCGGCCTGCCGGGCGACATGGTACCCGGGCTGAACGACCCGACCAGCGGCCAGCCCTACGCCAACACCGACTTCGGCCTCGCCTTCCATCTCGACAGCGGGTTCCGGCGCGGCATGCTCGCCAGCATGAACCCGGCGCGGGCCGCCTTCCTGAACGGCGCCGTGATCCCGGCGCGCTCCGACAACGACACCGGCAACAACCCGCACAACCCGCTGTACGGCATCGCGCGTGCGGGCGCGAACGGCTCCATTCTCACGCTGGCCGGGACGGAGAACACGGATTCGGGCGGCAACTCGATCGCGCCCGTGATGCTCACGGATCCCGAGCTGCGGCCGACCAAGGTCGACCGGCCGAGCGACGTCACGGCGCTGGTCGACACGGGCGAGCTCGTCGGCATCCTCGGGCCCGACGACGCGACCGCCGTCATGGAATCGATTTACCGCATCAGCGACAGCAAGATGGCCGTGGCGGACTACGGCCAGGCGATCCCGGCGGCGGACGTCGTCAAGGACATGGTTCGCTGCGGCTACCTGAAGGCGGCCGACATCGCCGACCGCTTCGGCGCCGTACCGCTCGACCCGGCCGAAGACCCGATGATCGTCGGCCCGTCCGGAATCTTCTCGGAGGCGGAATTCAACGGCGGCGGCGCGGACGCCAGCGAGTTCCGCAAGACCGCCTCCATCATGAAGCTCGTCATCAACGGCTTCGCCGGGGCCGGCTGCATCGAGATGGGCGGCTACGATTATCACGGGGGAGCACGGCGCGAAGGCGAGATCAAGGACGAGCGCGCCGGGCGCTGCATGGGCGCCTGCATCGAGTACGCCGCGCGCATCGGCGTGCCGCTGATGCTTTACGTCTTCAGCGACGGCTCGGTGTCTTCCGACGGCGTGATCGACAACTCCCCGGAGGGCCGCGGCAAGGGCGAATGGGTGAGCGACGACTCGTCCACCGCCGCGTCGTTCTTCCTCGTCTATAACCCGGGCGGCCGGCCGACGCTGCGCGGGGGAACGCCGGAGCAGCAGGCGCGGCACCAGCAGATCGGCTATTTCGACGCCGGCGCCTCGGTGCAGCGCGCCGCGACCCCGGCCGCGAACAACGTCAACCAACTCGTCAATACGGTCGTGCTGAATTACATGGCGCTGCACGGCGAGGAAGGCCTGTTTGCGACTCCCGGCTATTTCCCGAGCCACGGCCTCGGCGATTCCAGCCTGCGCGATGCCATGACGGCCTTCGACCAGGTCGTGAGCGGCACGATCGGCCCGCCCCAGCCCTCCTGATTCCCGCCCTGTAGGAGCGCGCACCGCGCGCGATGCCACTACGCGCGAAATTGCCCCCGGCCGGTGTGATCGCACCGCCGTGGC
>CAYRKH010000036.1:0-32099 GCA_964424805.1 uncultured Woeseiaceae bacterium | reverse complement strand
CGCGCGCGATGCCACGGCGCACAGAAAACCGCCGGGGCTCAAGCCCGCGCCGTGGCATCGCGCGCGGTGCGCGCTCCTACAGGGCCTATCATGTACCCTATCGTGGGCTGACCAGGGGCTCCCGTTGCAAGCGTCTCATACCATCACTATCGATCTCGGCGACCGCCGCTACCCGGTGCTCATCGGCAACGGGCTGGTGGGCCGCTACGACCTGTCGCCGTTCCTCGAAGGGCCGCATTGCCTGGTCGTCACCAACGAGACCGTGGCGCCGCTGTACCTCGAGCGTCTCGTCCCCAGCCTAGGCGGCCGCACCGTCGAGGCGCTGCGCCTTCCCGACGGGGAGAGCCACAAGACGCTGGCAAGCGCCGAGCGCGTGATCGACGCGCTCGCCGGCATGCGCGCCGGTCGGGACGCCACGGTCGTCGCGCTAGGCGGCGGGGTGGTCGGGGACATCGCGGGTTTCGCGGCCGCCTGCTACATGCGCGGTACCGGCTTCGTGCAGGTGCCGACGACCCTGCTCGCGCAGGTGGACGCCTCCGTCGGCGGCAAGACCGGCGTCAACCACCGCGACGGCAAGAACCTCATCGGCGCGTTCCACCAGCCGCGCGCGGTGCTCATCGACACGCAGGTGCTCGATACCTTGCCGGATCGCGAGTTCCGGGCGGGAATCGCCGAGATCGTCAAAGCCGCGGCCATCGCCGATGCGGATTTCTTCGCCTGGCTCGAGGCGAATGTCGGGGCACTGCTCGCCCGCGAGCCGGCGGCGCTCGCCACGGCGATCGGCCAGAGCTGCGAGATCAAGGCCCGCGTCGTGACGGCGGACGAGAAGGAACAGGGGCTGCGTGCGCTGCTCAATTTCGGCCACACGTTCGGCCACGCGATCGAGCACGCGCTCGGCTACGGCGAATGGCTGCACGGCGAGGCCGTGGCAGCCGGCATGATGATGGCCGCAGCGCTTTCCGGCATCGCCAGCGAGGCGGAGGAACGCCTGCGGTACCTGCTTGAAGCCGCGGGCCTGCCGGTCGCGCCGCCGGACGACTGCCGGGACAGGCTCCGCGCCGCCATGGAGCTCGACAAGAAAAACCGCCAGGGCAAGCTGCGCTTCGTCCTGCTCCGGGCGCTGGGCGACGCCTACGTGACCGAGGACTACTCCGAATCCCGCCTCGACGCGGTGATCGGTCCTCCGGGAGCCCGCCCTGCCGGTGACCGGTCGTGAGCGTTTCCGGCGCTGACGGGCCGGGCATCGGGGCCGCGGCCCTCGCCCCGTACGCCGCCCTCGAAGCGACCGGCAAAGGCCGGCGCTATCCCGAACCTCCGCCCGCCTGGCGCGGCGAATACCAGCGCGACCGCGACCGCGTCATCCATTCGACCGCCTTCCGGCGTCTCGTCTACAAGACCCAGGTGTTCGTGAATCACGAGGGCGACCTGTACCGCACCCGGCTCACGCACTCGCTGGAGGTCGCGCAGATCGGCCGCACGGTGGCGCGGGCGCTGGCGCTGAACGAGTCCCTGGTCGAGGCGATCTGCCTTGCCCACGATCTCGGGCACACCCCTTTCGGCCATGCCGGCCAGGACATGCTGAATGCCTGCATGCAGGACTACGGCGGCTTCGAGCACAACCTGCAGTCCCTGAGGGTAGTGGACGTGCTCGAGCACCGCTACGCGGAGTTCTCCGGGCTGAACCTCACTTTCGAAACGCGCGAAGGGATACTCAAGCACTGCTCGGCGCGCAACGCGCGCGAGCTGGGCGAGGTTGGCCGCCGGTTCCTCGAACGGCGACAGCCGGGGCTGGAAGCGCAGATCGCCAATATCGCCGACGCGATTGCCTACAACAACCACGACGTCGACGACGGCTGCCGTGCGGGGCTGCTGGAGATCGACCAGCTCAGGGAGGAGCCGCTGTTCGGCCGGCAGTACGAGGTCGTGCGCGAGCGCTACCCAAACCTCGACGGACGACGCCTGCTCTACGAGGTCATCCGGCGGATGATCAACTGGCTCGTGACGGACCTCATCGAGAATACCCGGCGCTCCCTGGAGGCGGCTCGCCCGGCGACCATCGAGGAGGTGCGGGCAGAGCCGCGGCCCCTGGTCGCCTTCAGCGAAGCGACGTTCGAGGAGCACGGCCGGCTGAAGCGCTTCCTGCACGAGAACCTCTACCGCCACGAGAAAGTGCGCGTCATGACGGATCGCGCCAAGGAGCGCGTGCGGGACCTGTTCACGCGCTACCTCCGGCACCCGGACGATATGGCCCCGGATTTCTCCGGGCCGGCGATTGCCGCCGCCGATGAAGCCACGCGCGCGCGCATCGTCGCGGACTACATCGCCGGCATGACCGACCGCTACGCCATCGCCGAGCACGACCGTCTCTCGTAGGTGCGCGAACTGCTAGAATGCCCTGCCGACAGCAGGGCCTCCCGCATGAACGAACCGAGTATTCCCCCGCAAGACCGCCTGATCTTCGCCATGGACGTCCCCGACTGCGATCGCGCGCGCCGGCTCGCCGAAGAGCTGGGCGATGCCGTCACCTTCTACAAGCTCGGACTCGAGCTGATGATGAGCGGCGGCTACTTCGAGCTGCTCGACTGGATGCTGGAACGCGACAAGAAGGTGTTTGCCGACCTGAAATTCTTCGATATCCCCGCGACCGTGGGCTCGGCCGTGCGGCAGCTGAAGGACCGGGGCGCGAGCTTCGTCACCGTGCACGGCAACCAGTCCATCATGGAAGCCGCGGCGGCGAACAAGGGAGACAGCCTGAAAGTGCTCGCGGTCACGGTGCTCACCAGCCTGGATCGTGGCGACCTGGACGACCTCGGGTTCGACTGCGACGTGCAGGAGCTCGTGCTGTCGCGCGCCCGGCGTGCGCTGGCCGCGGGCTGCGACGGCGTGATCTCGTCGGGCCTCGAGGTGCCGGAGCTGCGCCGGGAAGTGGATCGCCGGCTGCTCGTGGTCACGCCCGGCATTCGCCCCGTCGATAACAAGCCGGCAGGCGACCAGAAGCGCGTCGTCAGCGTCGACGACGCGTTCGAGTTCGGCGCGGACTACATCGTCGTCGGCCGCCCGATCCGCGAAGCGGCGCAGCCGCGCGAGGCGGCGGAAGCGATCCAGGCGACCATCGCGAAGTATTTTTGATGGCGGCGGACTCGAATCACCTGCTCATCCGCGCGCTGCTGCGCCAGCCCGTGCCGCGCACGCCCGTGTGGGTCATGCGCCAGGCCGGCCGCTACCTGCCGGAATATCGCGAGGTGCGGCGGCGCGCCGGCGATTTCATGACGCTCTGCAGCACGCCGGAGCTCGCCTGCGAGGTCACGCTGCAGCCGCTGCGGCGGTTTTCGCTCGACGCCGCGATCCTGTTTTCCGACATCCTGACGATTCCCGACGCCATGGGGCTCGGCCTGCACTTCGTGGAAGGCGAGGGCCCGAAGTTTCGCGAGCCGGTGCGCACGCCGGCCGCCATCCGGCGGCTCGGGGCGCCGGACGTCGCGGAAAAGCTCGGTTACGTGTTCGAGGCCGTTAAGCTCGTGCGCCGCGAGCTCGACGGCCGCGCGCCGCTCATCGGCTTCGCGGGCAGCCCGTGGACGGTGGCCACCTACATGGTGGAGGGCGGCTCCAGCCGCGCCTTCACGCGCATCAAGGACCTCGCCCGCGAGGAGCCGTCGTTGCTGGAGCAGCTGCTCGAGACGCTCGTGACAGCGACCACCGATCACCTCAATGCGCAGTCGGAGGCCGGCGCGCAGGCGCTCATGGTTTTCGACACCTGGGGCGGCGCGCTCGAGCCCGACGACTATCGGCGTTTCTCGCTGGCGCCGATGCAGCGCATTCTCGACGGCCTCGAGCGCGAGCGCGGCGGTACGAAGGTGCCGGTGATCCTGTTCACCAAGGGAGCGGGTCCCCTGCTCGCCGACATGAGCAAAACCGGCTGCGACGCCCTCGGCGTCGATTGGACGACCGGCCTCGCCACCGCCCGCGAGCTGACGGGCGACAGCGTGGCCCTGCAGGGCAACCTCGAGCCGTCGATCCTGAAGCAATCGCCGCAGGCCATCGAGGCCGCCGTGGCCCGCGTTCTCGAAAGCTACGGCCGCGGCCCGGGCCACGTCTTCAACCTCGGCCACGGCATCACCCCCGACGTCGACCCCGAACACCTGCGCGTGATGGTAGACGCCGTGCACCGCCTCAGCCCTCCCTACCATTAGGGGGTCGGAGCAAGATAACGGTTTGATATAAGGCGATAAACCCGGCCAGAATGGCCCTGTCGGGGCCTTAATCGGGGGTTTTTGGCGCCCGAATCAACGTTTGGCCGGTCCGTTCAGGTTGGTCCGCCCGCTGCTTCGTCGCGGAGGGCCCGGCGGAGGATTTTGCCGACGTTGGTTTTCGGGAGGGTGTCGCGGAACTCGATTTCGCGGGGAAGCTTGTAGCCGGTGAGGTTGCGGCGGCAGTAGCTCATGATGTCGTCCCTGGTCAGGGACTCGTCGGAGCGGACCACGAACAGCTTGACGGCCTCCCCGGATTTCGCGTCCGGGATGCCGACGGCCGCGACCTCGCGCACGCCGTCCATCTCGGCGACCACGCCTTCGATCTCGTTCGGGTACACGTTGAAGCCCGAGACCAGGATCATGTCTTTCTTGCGGTCCTCGATGTAGACGAAGCCGCGCTCGTCCATGTGGCCCACGTCCCCCGTCCGGAGCCAGCCGCCCGGCAGCATTACCTTTGCCGTTTCCTCCGGCGCCTTCCAGTAACCTTCCATCACCTGTGGGCCGCGGACGCAGATCTCGCCGGGCGCGCCGGGCGGTACGTCCTTGCCCTCGTCGTCGCAGATACGCACCTCGGTCGAGGGCAGCGGCAGGCCGATGGAACCCGTGAACTCGGTGACGTCGAGCGGGTTCACGGTGACGCCCGGAGAGGTTTCGGTGAGCCCGTACGCCTGCACGATCGAATTGCCGGTCACCCGCTTCCACCTCGCCGCCACCGCCTCCTGCACGGCCGTGCCGCCGCCGATCGTGAGCCTGAGCGAGCTGAAATCGAGCTTGTCGAACCCGGGCGTATTGAGCAACGCGGCAAACAGCGTGTTGACGCCGGTAAAATAGGAGTAGCGGTGCTTCGACAGTTCCCTGACGAAAGCCGGGAAGTCGCGCGGATCGGTAATGAGCACGCTCTCGCCGCCCTGCACTGCCATGCCGAGGCAATTACTCTGCAACGAGAAGATGTGATAGAGCGGCAGCGCGGTAATGACCACGATGCGCTCCACGCCTTCGAACGCATCCTTCTGCCACGCTTTCGCCTGCGCAACGTTGAACACCAGGTTGCGATGGCTCAGCATCGCGCCCTTGGCCGCCCCGGTCGTACCGCCCGTGTACTGGAGGAACGCGATATCGGCGTAGCCGAGCTCCACCGGCGCAAGCCGCTCGCGGCCGCCGCGTTTCAGCGCCGCCGGCAGCCGCACGCTCCCCGGAAGATCGAAGGGCGGAACCATCTTCTTCACGTACCTGACGGCCAGGTCGACAATCCAGCCCTTCGGCTTTTGCAGCAGGTCGCCAAGGCGCGTGGTGACGACGTGCTCTATCGCCGTTTCGCCGATGACGGCCTGCAGCGTATGCGCGAAGTTCTCGAAGATGACGATGCACTTTGCGCCCGAATCGACGAGCTGGTGTTTCAGCTCCCGGGAGGTGTACATCGGGTTGACGTTGACGACGACGAGTCCCGCACGGAACGCGCCGACGAGCACCACCGGGTACTGCAGCACGTTGGGCAGCATGATGGCGACGCGCTCTCCCTTGACCAGCCCCAGCGTCTTCTGCAGGTAACCGGCGAACTGCAGGGACAGCCGGTCCAGGTCGCGCCAGGTGAGCGACGTTCCCATGTTCGTGTAGGCCGGCCGCTCCGGGTACTCGCGGAACGCGAGCTCGAACATCTCCCGCACGGACCGGTACGGCGGCGGCTCGACTGTCGACGGTACCCCGTCCGGGTAGGAGTCGAGCCAGACGGGTTCGACGTCGACCGGCTTCTTCACGGCTGAACGGGACGCGTGGTATCGGCGACGGGCTCCAGCGCGTCCCGGATTACCGGCCATGCGTTGTCGAGCAGGACGCCTTGCGCTTCTGCGTTCGGATGTATGCCGTCGTCCTGCATCAGGTCGTCGTTCAACGCCACCCCTTCCATGAAAAACTCGATCCAGGGCACGTTTAGCTCGACCGCGAGCTCCCGGAACACGTTTTCGAACGCCTGAGTATACCGCGGGCCGTAGTTCGGCGGGATGCGTATGCCGAGCATCACCACGTCAGCGCCGCTGGCCTGGGTCTTCTCTATTACCGTCCGCAGGTTCGCCTTGATGCGTTCCGGGGGGAAGCCGCGAAGCCCGTCGTTACCGCCGAGCTCCAGCACCACGAGCCGGGGCTCGAAGCGCGCGAGCGCATCGTCGATCCGGGCGGCTCCACCTTCGGTCGTCTCGCCGCTGATACTGGCGTTTACCACCCGATGTTCGTAACCTAGGTCCGAGAGGCGCGCCTGCAACAAAGCTGTCCACGACTGGTCAACCTCTATGCCGTAACCTGCGCTCAGGCTGTCGCCGAACACGAGCACGGTCGGCTTGCCGGCATCCGCGAGGGCGGCCGCCGCCAGTAACAAGCTCAAGGAAAACCATCGTCGCATGTCGAATGATTCGCAGGGCGCGGCGCTCTCCGCCGAAGTGGTGCTCGCCGCGCAGGACCTGGGCAAGCAGGTTAACAGTCCCGAAGGCGATCTGACCATTCTTTCGGAGGTCTCGTTCCGCATCGATGCCGGCGAATCCGTCGCCATCGTCGGACCTTCCGGCGCCGGCAAATCGACACTCCTGGCGCTGCTTGCCGGCCTCGACCTGCCGACCGCCGGCAGCGTCTGGCTGAACGGTGCGGAGATGACCGCGCTGGACGAGGACGGCCGCGCGCTGGTGCGGGCCGCCCACGTCGGTTTCGTGTTCCAGTCTTTCCATCTCGTGCCGTCGCTGAACGCGCTGGAGAACGTCATGCTGCCGCTAGAGCTGGCCGGTGTTGCGGACGCACGGAAGGCCGCCGTCGAGGTACTGCGCAAGGTCGGTTTGGCCGGTCGCGCGCGGCACTATCCGTCGCAGCTTTCCGGCGGCGAGAAGCAGCGGGTCGCGATCGCGCGAGCGTTTGCCACCGAGCCCGCGGTGCTGTTCGCCGACGAGCCCACCGGCAACCTGGACAGCCGCACCGGCGAGACCGTCATCGACCTCATGTTCGACCTCAACCGCAGCTCGTCGACCACGCTCGTGCTCGTGACCCACGATCTGGCGCTCGCCGGCCGCTGCGAACGGGAGATCATGCTGGATTCCGGCCGACTCCTGACCGACAGCAGGAGCCGGGCCGGGCAATGACCGTCCACGACTTCGTTACGGCGGCCGCCGTCCGGACAGGCGCCCGAAACGCGTGAACTCGATCGGCTATGCATTGCGCACCTTCGGCCGGGAGCTCCGCTCGGGGGAGATGCTCGTCCTGCTCGCCGCAGTGGCACTCGCCGTCGCCGCCCTTACCGCGGTCGGCTTCCTTACCGATCGCATCGGCCGTGCGGTCGAGCGCCAGGCGAACGAGATCCTCGCGGCGGACCTGAGGCTTCGATCCCCGGAAGCGATCCCGGACGAATGGCGCGAGACGGCGGAAGGTTACGGCCTGCAGACCGCCGAAACCCGGACGTTCCCGAGCGTTGTGTTCGCACAAGACGCGAGCGCGCTCGCGACCATCAAGGCGGTGAGCGCCAACTATCCGCTGCGCGGCGACCTGCGTATCGCGGACGAATTGTTCGGCACCGAGCATGTCGCCGCCGGCATCCCGGAGCGCGGCAGCGTCTGGGCCGACGGCGCGCTGCTCGCGCGGCTCGGTATCGGCGTCGGTGACAAGCTGTCGCTGGGCGCGGCCGATTTCGACGTGGGCGCGGTGCTCACCTACCGCCCGGACCAGGGCATCGGCTTCGCCTCGCTGGCGCCGTCGCTGCTCGTGAATATCGCGGACATCCCGATGAGCGGCCTCATCACCGAGGGCAGCCGCGTGGACTACGCGCTGCTCGTGGCCGGCTCCGGAACGGCTGTGGACGACTTCTACGCGGCGGTCGAGGACCGCTTGCCCGAGGACGTGCGCGCACGCAATCGCGAGGACGCGAGCGAACGCGCCGCCGCCGCGGCCGACCGCGCCGACCGGTTCCTGTCGCTGACGGCGGTGATTAGCGTGCTGCTGTCTGCCGTGGCAATCGCGATGTCGGCGCGGCGCTTCGCGCACCGCCGCATGGACACGGTGGCACTGATGAAGAGCCTCGGTGCGACCCAGGGCTTCGTCATCGCCGGCGCGGCCGTGCAGCTCCTGCTGGTCGGCCTGCTCGGGGTGCTGATCGGAAGCCTGGTCGGCTATGGCGCGGAAGAGCTGCTGACGCTCATGCTCGCGGACATGCTGAAGGGCGACCTGCCGCCCGCGGGCTGGGCGCCGGTAGGACTCGCCTGCGGCGCCGCGCTCGTGCTGCTGACCGGCTTCGCGCTGCCCTCGCTGATCCAGCTTCGCCATACGCCGCCCCTCAAGGTGCTGCGGCACGACGCGATGCCGCCGCCGCCGTCCCGCTGGCTGGTCGCCGGCCTGTCGCTGGCCGCGGTCGCGCTGCTTTTGTATCGCGCCGTGCCCGACGGGCGCATGCTGGCCATCGTCCTCGGCGGGCTCATCGTCGTCGGTGCCGCGCTGTACTTCGCCGGAAGGCTGCTGGTGGCGCTGCTCGGCCGCTCCCGCGGCGGTGTTGGCATCGCCTGGCGCTACGGGCTCGCGAACGTGGCGAGGCGCGGGCGGGACAGCGCCGTGCAGGTGGTCGCGTTCGGGCTCGGGCTGACGATCCTGCTGCTGCTTTCGTTCGTGCGCACGGACCTGCTGGCGGAATGGCAGCACAGCCTCGGCGAGGACGCGCCGAATCATTTCCTGATCAACATCCAGCCGGGCGAGCGGGCCTCGATCGCGCGCATTTTCGAGGATGCCGGTATCGCGGCGCCGGACTTCGTGCCGCTGGTGCGCGCGCGCATGACGGAGATCAACGGCGAATCGGTCAAAACGCGCGAGTACCCGGTGGACGACGGCGAGTGGATGGCGAACCGGGAGCAGAACCTGACGTACGCCCGGAAGCTGAGCTCCAGCAACACGCTCATCAAAGGGGAGTGGTGGCCCGAGGGTTACGGCGGACCGCCGCTCGTCTCCGTCGAGGAAGAAGCAGCCGCGGAGCTGGGTGTCGGTATCGGCGACGGCTTGCGCTTCGTCGTCGCGGGCCAGGAGGTCGAGGCAACGGTCGCGAGCACGCGCCGCGTCAACTGGGATTCCTTCCAACCGAACTTTTTCCTCGTGTTCTCGCCCGGCGCGCTCGACGGCTTTCCCACGACGTTCGTGTCCAGCCTGCGTATCGAGGAGCCCGAGGAAAGCGTGCTGCTGACGCTCGTGCGGGCGCATCCCAGCGTCTCCGTCATCGACCTGGGTTCGATCCTCGAGCAGGTGCAGGCAATCATCGACCAGGCAACGCTCGCCGTGCAGGCGGTGTTCGTGTTCACGCTCGCCGCCGGCATCGCCGTGCTGTTCGCCGCCGTGCAGTCCACCATCGACGAGCGCCGGTTCGAGAGTGCGATGCTGCGCGCGCTCGGGGTGCGCCGGCGCACCGTGCTCTCGGGCGTGCTGGCCGAGTTCGCGGCGCTCGGCCTGGCGGCGGGGCTGCTGGCCGCCGCCGGTGCGTCGATCCTCGCGGCGGTGATCGCCGTGCAGCTTTTCGAGCTGGATTACCGCTTCAATCCGATGCTGTGGGTGACGGGGCTTGCGGGCGGCGTGCTGCTGGTGTGCGCGAGCGGTTTCGTCGCGGCGCGCAGTGCGATCAATGCCCCGCCCGCCGACGTGCTGAGAGCCGTGTAATGAGCGAAGCGGATCACGGCGCGAGCAGTCTTTCCTGCGGCGCCGTGATCGTCCGGCCGTCGGAGGCCGGCTGGCTCACGCTCATGCTGCGGGCGTATCGCAACTGGGATTTCCCGAAAGGCCTGCGCGAGGCGGGCGAGTCGCCGCTGGAGGCGGCAAAGCGCGAGGTGGCGGAGGAAACCGGCATCCGGTCGCTCGAGTTCCCGTGGGGTGACGCGTACTTCGAGACGGGCCCCTACAGCCGCGGCAAGATTGCGCGCTACTACCTGGCACAAACCGGCGAGACGCGCGTGGTGCTGGGAATACTGCCGGGCGCCACCCGGCCGGAGCACCACGAATACCGCTGGGTGACCTTCGACGAGGCTCACGATATCTCGGCGCCCCGCGTCCGCACGGTCGTACGCTGGGCCCGCCAGATCGTAGGAACCTGATCTCCACCCTCCCGTGTAGGAGCGCGCATCGCGCGCGATGCCAGGGTTCGCCAGCCGTGGCATCGCGCGCAGTGCGCGCTCCTACGCGCAGGGCAGCAACGCCAGGGGTTCGTCGGCCGTGGCATCGCGCGCGATGCGCGCTCCTACGGGCAGGGCAGGAATGCCAAAGGTTCGTCAGCCGTGGGGCAGCAATGCCACAAGCCAGCCGTGGTAAAAGTCAGCCGGTGTTCTGCAGGCCCTGCGCGATTCCGTTCACGGTCGCGAACAGCGCATCGAGCAGCGTGCCGTCCCGGTGCTCTGCCCCGCGCCAGCGCGCGAGCAGGTCGACCTGCATCAGGCTCATGGGATCCACGTACGGGTTGCGCAGCATGATGGAGCGCTGCAGCGTGGGTTCGTTCTCGAGCAGCTCCGACTGTCCGCTGTACTCGAGCACCATCTCGCGCGTCAGCTCGAATTCCTCCCTGATCAGCGGAAAGAACTCGTCGTGCAGCTCGCCTGCCAGCTCCGAGTAACGCCGTGCAATGGCGGGATCCGCCTGGGCCAGCACGCGCTCGGCGTCGCTGAGCAGGAGGCGCGCGAAGTACCACTCCCCGTACATTTCGCGCATTACCGCGTCGGAGAAGCGCTCGGCAGCCGCCCGCATCCCGCTGCCGAGCCCGTACCAGCCCGGCAGGATGAAGCGGCTCTGCGTCCACGCGAACACCCAGGGGATGGCTCGCAGCTCGGCGACCCCGGCGCCGCCGCGCCGCGATGACGGCCGCGAGCCGATGCGCATGCGTTCGATCAGGTCGATCGGCGTCGCCTTCCGGAAGTAATCGTAGAAGCGCGGATTCTCGTATACCAGCTCGCGGTAGCGCTCCCGGCTGACGTCGGCAATTACCTGCATGGCGGCGTCCCAGCCCGGAGCGTCGCTGCCGCGGTGCTCCGGCAACGCCGTCACGAGCGCCACCGCACCGGTCGCCTGCTCCAGCGTGCGGAGCGCGATGCCGCGCAGTCCGTACTTCTCGTTGATTATCTCGCCCTGCTCGGTCACCCGCAGCCGGCCCCTGACGGTGCCCGGCGGTGCCGCGAGCACGGCACTGTGCGTCCTGCCGCCGCCGCGGCTCAGCGTGCCGCCGCGCCCGTGGAAAAGCTGCAGCTCGATTCCCTGTTCGGCAACGGCTCGCGCAAGCTCGACCTGGGCATGCTGCAGCGCCCAGCGCGCCGCCGCGAAGCCCGAATCCTTGTTGCTGTCCGAATAGCCGATCATCACCATCTGGCTGCCGCCGCGTTCCTCCACGTGATCGCGGTAGATGTCGTGCGACAGCAGCGTCTTCATGATCTCCGGACCGCGCTCCAGGTCGTCGATCGTTTCGAAGAGCGGGGCGATGTCGAGCGGAACCACGCCGCGCCGGTTGTGCAGCTCGCCCCATTGCGCGAGCAGGATGACCGACAGGATATCGTCGGCGCCCTGGGTCATGCTGACGATGAACGGCCCGATGGCGGCGCGGCCGTACTTGCGGCGGCAAAACGAGATCGCGTGGAACACCGCGAGTGTCTTTCGCACCCGGGTGCTCGGCTCCAGCGGTGCGGGCTCCCGCTGCCGGATCGCCTCGGCTATGCGCGCCAGCCGGTACTCGGGGCTGCGCGCGAGCCACTGGTCGTCGCCCAGGGCTTCGCCGATCACCTCCCGGTGCAGCATCGCGTCCTGGCGCACGTCGAGCGTCAGCAGGTGGAAGCCGAAGGTATCGATGCGCCGGAGAAGCCGCTTGACCGCGAACAGGCCGGCGTGCCGGCCCTTGTTGCGCTCCAGGCTCTGTGCGATGAGCTCGATGTCGGCCTTCAGCTCGTCCGCCGATTCGTACGGGTAGGCCTCGTCGTCGTAGGTTGCCTGCAGGCGCTGCTGCACGAGGCGCAGGTAGACGCGGTAGGGCATGTCACGGTGCCGCGCCGGCACCGCATGGTAGGCCTGCTGGAAGACCGGCGTGTACTCGTCGATCTTCTGCATGATCGCCTTGTCCACGGCGATACGGTCGGTCGACTGGCTGAGCTTGGCGGACAGGTTCGCGCATTCGCGGTAATACAGGTCCAGTATCAGCGAGCGCTGGCGTGCCATCGTGGAGCGGATGGTCTTCGCGTTGACATTCGGGTTGCCGTCCATGTCGCCGCCGACCCATGAAGCGAAGCGGACGATTATCGGGATCCGCAGGTTCACAGCCTCCTCGCCGTACACGCGCGCGGCGGCGTGCGCGACGTCCTCGTAGAACGGCGGCATCGCCCGGTACAGCACGTCGGTGACGAAAAACAGCACGTGCTCGAGCTCGTCGGCTACCGTCATCTGCTCCGACGGGTGCTCGTCCGTCTGCCAGCCGGTGGTGGCTTCCAGCTTGATGTTCTCGATGCTGACCTTGACCTCCTGCTCGGTCATGGACGGGTTCAGCATGTCGACCAGGCGGCGCACGATGTTCTGTTCCTTGCGCAGGATGGTGCGACGGGTCGGCTCGGTGGGATGTGCGGTGAACACCGGCTCGATGAGCAGCTTGTCGAGCAGCTCCTGGAGCGCCGCCAGGTCGAGGCCGGCCGCTTTCAGCTTGATGAACGTATCCTCCAGCCCGCCGGGCTGGTAATCGCCCTCCCGCCGCAGGTACTCGCGGCGGCGCCGGATCCGGTGCACTTTCTCCGCGGTGTTGACCATCTGGAAGTAGGTCGAGAAGGAGCGGATGACCTCGAGCGCAAAATCGAGGTCGAGATTGCGCACCAGGCGGTCGAGCTCCTCGCCCGGCTTCTCGTTGCCTTCGCGGCGACGGATCGCGCGCACGCGCGCGTCCTCGACGAACTCGAAAAGCTCCTCGCCGCCCTGCTCCTTCAGCAGCTCGCCGACGAGACGGCCCAGCGTGCTGACGTCGTCGCGGAGCGCCTGGTCCTTGTGCTCGAAGGTGATGTCCTGCCTGCGCAGCGGTGTCTGCATGCCGGGCACGGAAGGCTAGTCGCGAAAATTCTCGAACTGCAGCGGCAGGCCGACGTCCGCTTCCTTGAGCATCGCGATGACCGCCTGCAGGTCGTCGCGTTTCTTGCCGGTTACGCGGAGCTTGTCTCCCTGGATCGCCGCCTGCACCTTGAGCTTGCTGCCCTTGATCTTCTTGACGAGATCCCTCGCGAGCGGCGTGTCGATCCCGGACCGCAGCACGACCTTCTGGCGCGCTTCGCTGCCCGTGATCTCCGGCGCTTCTTCCTGCATGCAGGCGATGTCGATGCCGCGCTTTGCGAGCTTCTGGCGCAGGATGGTCAGCATCTGCTCGAGCTGGAACTCGGTCTGGCTCCTGAGCATGACGACCTGTCCGTCCTGCTCGAATTTCGAGCCGGTGCCCTTGAAGTCGAAGCGCGTGTCGACTTCGCGGTTTGCCTGGTCGATGGCGTTGCTGGCTTCGTGCGCGTCGAACTCGCTGACGACGTCGAATGAGGGCATAGAAGACTCCACCTCCGCGAGACCGGAGTGGAAGTGTAGCGTACTCGGCGCGCCGTTCCTTCGTGAGGCACCTTACCGCGTTTCCGGGGTCTATCACTAAATCACTGGAAGTTGCCCAAAAACGGCGGGAGCAGGAATCCGCGCCGCGGCGCACGCTTTTGCCTGCGTCCAGGGAAGGACAGAAATGCTGGAGAATACGGACCCTACAATTCCGCCGGCCGCAGCCGGCCGGTGCGCGGACGCGGCGGCTCCTCCCGCGGTCGGCGAGCTGTCAGCAGAGCTGCGGTCGGCCGGCGTCGAGCCGCGGCTTTTGAAGGTGGCCGGCGGGGTCAGCGCCGGCGGCGTTGCCCTTCCCGTGTCAATACGCGCGGCGCTCAGGCTTTCCGCGGAGCGTGAGCGCGTGCTGGGCAACATCACGGCGCTCGTTCGGGGCAACGTGCCGCTCACGCTCTCCCTGCGCGACGTGGGAGGCGACGATGCCGGTACGAAGGCGCTCGAGGCGTTTTGCACCGAGGTGCGCAAGGCGCTGTGCGCGGCCGGCCAGCCGACTGACGGCATCGGCATGTCCCTGTCATCGCACGGCGTGCCGCTCAAGGCCTACCTGCTGATTACCACGGCGGTGCTCGGCGCGGGCCCCCGCTACGTGCTCTTCGACAGCCTGCAGATGCGGCACCACGAGGATCGCCGGGTGCAGCGGGCGACGGAGGAGAACTGGTCGTTCCTGTGGTGCCGCCGGAGTGCCCGCCCGCCGCTCCTGCCCGCCTATGCCGCGAGCGTGACCACGCGCTGCGTGCTCTCGGGCGACGAGGCGGCGACCACGGTGCTGCCCGAGCTCGGCGTGCAGGTCCCGGCCGGCACGGCGTGGCTGCCGCTGGTGCTTCACCTGCCGGACTTCAGCGACGGCCGCGGCCGGCTCTCCTGGGACGCGCTGGAGCATGCCCTGGGGGCCGCGGTCGAGCAGGGCGAGCGGCTCCTCGATCAGCTGCGGTGGCCGGACCCGGTTCTCGAGCGCGACGCGCGGCGCAACCGGCGCCTCGCGATCGCCGTGGGCGGAATCGGTGACCTGGTGCTGGAACGCGGCGCCGATCCGGCTGACCTTGCCGCGCTGCAGTGGATCGACGGCGTGGTCGCCCGGCTGCACGGGTTCCTGTGGGAACGGTCGCGCCGCCTGGCCCGGCGCCTGGGACCCCTGCCGTCGCTGCTGCAGTCGGAGCCGGCCCCGAGCTGGTCGTGCGACCGCAAGTACCGCGACTGGCAGCTGCGCTGGCGCCGCACGCTCGCGGAGGCCGGCGTCAGGCACCGCAACCTGCTGGCGCTCTCGCCCTACTCCGTGTTGCCGGCGGCGGCCACCTCGGCTGCCGAGTACGTCGACCTGTTGCCGGTGCTCGAGCACGCGGATGCGTTTCATTTCGCGGCGCCGCCCGCCGCCGCGTTTCGCAGCGTGAGCGAATTCGCGGGCTTCCACCGCCGCGCCTGGGCCGTCATGCAGCGCCGGAATGCCGCCGGATTCGTTGCCACGGGCGCCTGAACTGGGATACGGTTTCCCGTCTGCATACCGATAAAACGACCGAAACCGGCGTAAAATCAAGCCGGTAGCAATAAAAACAGCCTACCGCGAGGGTCCCCGTTGCAAGCGATCACGCCCGATGCGCATGGACTGGCCGTGCTGCTGCTCACCGTGGTGGCGTTGGTGCTGTTCACGCGCGATACGATCCCGCTCGAATCCTCGAGCCTGGCGGTGCTGATCGCGCTGGTCGCCGGTTTCTACCTGTTCCCGTACGAGACGCCGGCCGGCGACCTGGACCCGGCCGTGTTCTTCGCGGGCTTTGGCCACGAGGCGCTCATCACCATTTGCGCGCTCATGATTGTCGGCAAGGCCCTGGAGACGACGGGCTCGCTGCAGCCGCTGGCGAGCGTCGTCGGGCGCGCATGGTCGAACCGGCCGATACTCGCGCTGCTCGTGACGCTGTGCGCCAGCGCCGTCCTGAGCGCGTTCGTCAACAACACGCCGATCGTGGTGTTGCTGATGCCCATCCTCGTCGGCGCGTCGCTGCGGGTAAAGCTGCCCGTATCGCGCGTCATGATGCCCATGGGCTTTGCGACCATCATCGGCGGCATGTCGACGACGATCGGCACTTCCACCAACCTGCTGGTCGCCGGGTTCGCCCGCGATCTCGCGATCGTCGACCTCGGCATGTTCGATTTTGCGCTGCCGGCGCTGATCGTCGGCGGCGCCGGGCTGCTGTTCCTGTGGCTGGGCGCGCCGCGCCTCCTGCCCGAGCGCGTGCCGCCGATGGCGGATATCTCGCCGCGCGTTTTCAGCGGCCAGCTGCACATCAAGGAAGGCGGGTTTGCGGATGGCAAGACCCTGTCGGAGATCCTCGCAAAAACGCACGGCCGGATGCGCGTCGACCGGGTGCAGCGCGGCGAGTCCCTGTTTCTCGCCAAGCTGCCGTCACTGATCCTGCAGCCGGGCGATCGCATGTTCGTCAAGGATTCCCCGGAGAACCTGAAGACCTACGAGTCGGAGCTGGGAGTCACGCTTTACGGCAGCTCCGACAGCGAGCACCCCGTCGACGAGGACACGCCGCTCAAGGCCGAAGGCCAGCAGCTCGCCGAAGTCGTGGTGACCCGCGGGTCACCGCTGCACCAGCGCACGCTGGCGGCGGCGCGCTTCAGCAGCAGCTCCGGCCTGCTGCCCCTGGCGATCCACCGGGCCCGGGCGCCCAGCTCGCAGATCACGAGTGACCTGAGCCAGATCAGGCTGCGGGCCGGTGACGTCCTGCTGGTGCAGGGCACCCGGGCCGCCATCGACCGGCTGAAGGCGGGCGGCAATACGCTGGTGCTCGACGGCACCATGGACCTGCCGCATACGCGGCGTGCGAACACGGCGCTGGCCGTGATGGCCTTCGTGGTGGTTTCCGCGGCAACCGGCCTGCTGCCGATCTCGGTGAGCGCGCTGATCGGGGTCGGGCTGATGCTCGTCACCGGGTGCATGAACTGGCGCGACGCGGCGAATGCCCTGTCGACTCCGGTCATCATGATCATCGTCGCGAGCCTTGCCCTCGGCAGGGCGCTGATCGCGACGGACATGGCCGATTACCTGGCCTTCGGTTTCGTCGGACTCGTGTCGGATTTCCCGATCCCGGTCGTCATCAGCATGTTCATCCTGATCATGACGCTGCTGACCAACGTCGTCTCGAACAATGCCGCGGCGGTCATCGGTACGCCGATTGCGGTGGCGATCGCGCAGCAGCTCGGAGCCAACCCGGAGCCGTTCATCCTGGCGGTACTGTTCGGCGCCAACATGAGCTACGCGACGCCCTTCGGCTACCAGACGAACCTGCTGATCCTGAGCGCGGGCGGCTACAAGTTCTCCGATTTCCTGCGCGTGGGCATTCCGCTCACGATCATCATGTGGCTCGGCTTCTCGATCGTGCTGCCGCTGCTCTATGGCCTGGCCTGACCAATTCCGGTTGACCCGGAGCGCCGGCCGGGGCATGCTCTTTGCCCATGAAACGTCGGCACACGCATAACTGGCTTTGGCAGCCCTCACAGGAGGCGGCTGCCGGCTGACGTTTTTCTAGCCACCGGACACTCGAAAAGGCCCGTCTCCGCCGCATCGTGGGGACGGGTTTTTTTGTGCCCGGAAGAAACAGCAACGGGGTTTTATGCAACCGCCATTCGACATCGCCGCGGACCTGGATACGCCGGTATCGGCTTACCTCAAGCTCGGTCCGTTGCAGCCCCGCTTCCTGCTCGAGAGCGTCGAGCGCGGCGAACGGCTGGCGCGCTATTCCTTCCTCGGCTTCGGGGATGCGCGGGACCTGCGCCTGGACGCGGACGGTTTCATCGCCGGCGGCCGCCGGTCGCCGTATCCCGCCACGCGGCGGGAGTACCTGGATCGCCTGCGGGCCGAGCTCGCGCGCGCGCCGCGGCCGCAGCCGGAAATCGCCGGCCTGCCGTTCACGGGCGGGCTGGTCGGAGTATCCGGCTACGACGTGGTACGGCTGTTCGAGGCGCTGCCGGGCCGCCCCGCGCGGCAGCCGGGCGTCCCCGATGCGGCGTTCACCGCGGCAAAGTCGACGCTGGTATTCGATCACCTGACGCGTCGCGTCGCCCTGCTGCACGATGGCCCGGCAGCGGAGCGGGACGGCCTGCGCCGCGAGGTGATCCGGCTGCTGCGCGGGCCGGTTCCCGCGAACGGTGCGGCGAGGACGCTGTCGCGGCCGGTGCCCGCCATGACCGAGGCGCAGTACGCGGAGCGCGTCGCCGCCTGCAAGGAGTACATCGCGGCGGGCGACATCTACCAGATCGTGCTGTCGGTGCTGTTCCGGGGCCGCACCGAGGTGCCGCCTTTCGAAGTGTACCGTGCGCTGCGGCTGCTCAATCCGTCGCCCTACATGTTCTATTTCGAGTTCGGCGACCTGAAGGTCATCGGGTCGTCCCCGGAGGCGCTGGTTCGTCTCAACGGAAGCAAGGCATCGCTGCGGCCGATCGCCGGCACGCTGCCGCGCGGCGCCACGCCCGAGGAGGACGCCGACGCGGAACGGCGGCTGCTCGACGATCCGAAGGAATCCGCCGAGCACGTCATGCTGGTCGATCTCGCGCGCAACGACCTGGGCCGCGTTGCCGCGGCGGGCAGCGTCCGGGTCGAGCCCTTCCGCGCGATCGAGCGCTACAGTCATGTCATGCACATCGTGAGCGGCGTGACGGGCGATCTCGCGCCCGGCTGCGACGCGTTCGACCTGTTCGCCGCGAGTTTTCCGGCCGGTACGCTGGTTGGCGCGCCGAAGGTGCGCGCCATGCAGATCATCGACGAGCTGGAGGTGAACGGCCGCGGGCTCTACGGGGGGACCGCGGGTTACTACGACATTGGCGGTGACATGGACCAGGCGATAACCATTCGCACGATCGTCATCAACGGCGACGAGTACAGCTTCCAGGCCGGAGCGGGGATCGTGGCCGACAGCCGTCCCGAGTCCGAATATCGTGAAGTGCTGGCGAAGAGCGCGGTGATGGAAAGTGCGCTCCTGCTGGCGGGAGAAGGACTGTGACGGCGCCGCGCATACTGCTGGTCGACAACTACGACTCGTTCACCTACAACCTGGTGCAGGGCTTCGCGGCGAATGGCGCCGAGGTGCTGGTGTACCGCAACGACGCCATCGACGTGGAGCAGGCGCTCGCGCTGGAGCCGAGTCACCTCGTGATCTCGCCGGGGCCCGGACGGCCGGAGGATGCCGGCGTGTCGCGGGCGCTGATTGCCGCCTTCGCCGGACGGGTGCCGATCCTCGGCGTGTGCCTCGGGCACCAGTGCCTCGTCGCCGAGTTCGGCGGGGAGATCGTGCGTGCCGCGCGGCTGATGCACGGCAAGACCTCGCGGGTCGTTCACGACGGGCGGACGATCTACGCCGGAATGTCACAGCCGTTCGAGGCGGGGCGATATCATTCGCTGTGCGTCGAGAAAAGCTCGCTGCCGTCGGGGCTCACGGTGACCGCGGAAACGGAGCAGGGCGAGATCATGGGGGTGCGCCACGAGAGCCTCGCGATCGAAGGGGTACAGTTCCATCCGGAGAGCGTCCTGACGCCCGAAGGGGATCGACTGATGATCAATTTCGTGGAAATGCGATGAGCCGGGAGTTTTCCGGGCTGCTCGGCCGCCTGCTCGACGGGATCTCGATGTCGGAGAACCAGGCGGTGTCGCTGATGCACGCGCTGGCGGCCGGCGATCTCGACCCCGCGCTCGCGGGCGCGCTGCTGGCGGCGCTGCGCGCCAAGGGCGAGTGCGCGGACGAGATCCGCGGCTTCGCCACGGCCATGCGCGAGCTCGCGATCCATCCGGTGGTGCCCGCCGGAAGTCCCATCGTGGATACGGTGGGGACCGGCGGCGACGGCTCCGGCAGCTTCAACCTTTCCACCGGCGCCGGGCTGCTGGCCGCCGCGTGCGGCGTCCGGGTCGTGAAGCACGGCAATCGCTCCGTGTCGAGCCGCTGCGGCAGCGCGGACGTGCTGGAGCGCCTGGGCATGCCGCTGCCGCTGGACGACAAGGCCGCGATGGACTGCCTCGAGGCGCTCGATTTCACGTTCCTGTTCGCGCCCGCCTACCATCCGGCGATGAAGGCGCTGGCGCCGGTGCGCCGGGCGCTTGGCGTGCGCACGGTGTTCAACCTGCTCGGCCCGCTGACCAACCCGGCGGCGCCTCCCTTCCAGATGATCGGCGCGTTCGGGCCGGAGGCCGCGAAGCTCATTGCCGACTCGCTCATGGGGCTGCCGATCGAGCGCGCGTTCGTCGTGCACGGCGAGCCGGGCTGGGACGAGGCGACGCCGATCGGCGAGTTCATCCTCTACGACGTGCGCCCTGGCGCCCTGCTGCAAACGCGCCGGTCGCCGGAGGACTACGGCCTGCCGCGCTGCGGGGCGCGCGAGCTGGCCGGCGGCGACGCGGCGCAAAACGCGCGCGCGCTGGAGCGGGTGTTCAGCGGCAGCGACCGGGGCGCGCATCGCGACGCGCTGCTGATGGGAACGTCGCTCGTGCTCGAGCTGCTCGGCCGCGCGCGCCACGCGAAGGAAGGCGTGGCGATCGCCGCCGAGGCGCTGGATTCCGGCAGGGCCGAACGCCTGCTCGCGAACCTGCGGCGGCACTTCTCCGTCGACGCGGCCGCGGGATGAGCGATTTCCTGCGGCAGATGGGAGCGGCGAGCGCGGCGCGGGCGGAAGCGCTGGGCGCCTGGCGCGCCGCCGACTTCGACAGGCCGGTGCGGCCGCTCGTGCTCGATCGTTTCGATCTCATCGCGGAGATCAAGCTGCATTCGCCGTCGGAAGGGGCGCTGGTCGAAAACGGCGACGACCGAGTCCGGCGGGCGCGGCAATATGCAGAGGGCGGCGCGGCCGCGATCTCGGTGCTAACCGAGCCCTCGCGCTTCGGCGGTGCGCTCGATCACCTCGCGGAAGTGGCGGCCGCGGTCAGCGTGCCCGTCATGCGAAAAGACTTCATCGTCGATCCGCGGCAGGTGCAGGAGGCGCGGGCCGCCGGGGCGAGCGGCGTGCTCCTGGTCGCGGCGCTGCTGGAGGACCCGGCGCTGCGCGCGCTGCTCGACTGCGCCTTCGAGCTGTCGATGTTCGTGCTGCTGGAATGCTTCGACGAGCGCGACCTGGAACGCACCGTGACGCTCCTGGAACAGGAAAGGTTTGCCCGGCACGCGGCGGAGCACCGGCTGCTGGTGGGCGTCAATTCGCGCGACCTGCGTACGCTGCGCGTCGACGCCGGGCGGCTGGCGACGCTGGCGC
Source organism: uncultured Woeseiaceae bacterium (assembly GCA_964424805.1). Taxonomy (GTDB): domain Bacteria; phylum Pseudomonadota; class Gammaproteobacteria; order Steroidobacterales; family Woeseiaceae; genus IDS-8. The sequence continues at coordinate 11,028 of CAYRKH010000036.1, read as the reverse complement.
CGCTGCTGCCGCCGGGCGCCGTCGCCGTCGCCGAAAGCGGGCTGGGCGAGGCCGCGGATGCCGCCGCCGCGGCGGGCATGGGCTATCGCATGGCGCTGGTCGGCACGGCGCTGATGCGCGCGCCCGAGCCCGCGAACGTCGTGCGCGGAATGCTGCAGGCGGGGCGGGAGCGGCTGGCGTGAAGCCGTTCGTGAAGATCTGCGGCCTGCGGCACCCGGCGGCGGTCGAGGCGGCGGTTGCCGCGGGCGCCGATGCCGTCGGCTTCGTGTTCGCACCCTCCGTGCGCCGGGTGAGCCCGAGGGAGGCGGCGCGCGCCGCGGACCGCGTGCCGCCGGGGGTGCTGCGCGTGGCCGTAATGCTGCACCCGACGCGCGAGGAGTGGCGCGAGGTCGAGACGATCTTCCGTCCCGACGTGCTGCAGGCCGACGCGTCCGACTTCGACTACCTCGAGGTACCGCCCGACATCGTCCGCTGGCCGGTACTGCGGGAAGGCAAGGCGATGCCTCGCGTATTCCCCGGCACCTTCGTCTACGAGGGCGCCGTAAGCGGCCGCGGCCAGCGCGTCGATTGGCACACCGCCGCCGCCCTCGCAAAACGCGGCCGCATGCTCCTGGCCGGCGGCCTCGACTGCCGCAACGTGGCTCAGGCCATCGCCAACGTCGCCCCCTGGGGCGTCGACGTCTCCAGCGCCGTCGAATCCGCCCCCGGCACCAAGGACCCGACCCTCATCCGCGCCTTCATCACCGCCGCCAGGGTCGCGGGGGTCGGACCTTCTCAAGACACTGAAAATGCTCAAGGGTGCATTCTTTGAGGCTTGATCCGACCATTTTGCCGCCGTTTTCGCGGTTTAAGGAGCCGACTCCGGGACGGGAACGCCCAGCCATCGTTTTGGGTGCAAAATGGGCCGATTAGGCGGCGTTCCGGGTTCTTTTTGGATCATTTTGTTATGAATTTCAAAGAAGTAAGTTGGTCCGACCCCGGGCGCGGGCGGTTCGGGGAGTTTGGCGGGCGGTATGTGCCGGAGACGCTGGTGCCGGCTTTCGAGCGGCTCGAGGCGGGGGTGCGGGAGTACCTCGGGGACGCGGAGTTCCGGGAGGCGTATGCGCGGGAGCTGGAGGAATGGGTGGGGCGGCCTACGGCCCTGACGCGCGCGCCCGAGCTGGGGCGGCGCTGGGGCGCGGAGGTCTGGCTGAAGCGCGAGGACCTCGCGCATACCGGCGCCCACAAGATCAACAACGCCATCGGGCAGGCCCTGCTGGCGAGGCGCCTGGGGGCGCGGCGCGTTATCGCCGAAACCGGCGCCGGCCAGCACGGGGTGGCCTCCGCGGCGGCCTGCGCGCGCGTCGGCCTGCCGTGCCGCGTCTACATGGGCGCGGTCGACATGCAGCGGCAGGCGCCGAACGTCCAGCGCATGGAGCGCCTGGGCGCCGAGGTCGTGCCCGTCGAGACCGGCGACAGGACGCTGCGCGCCGCCATTGACGAGGCGCTCCGCGACTGGGTGACCGACCCGGCCGGGACGTACTACCTGCTCGGCTCCGCCGTGGGCCCGCACCCTTATCCCTACCTCGTGCGCGAGCTGCAGTCCGTTATCGGGCGCGAGGCGCGGAAGCAGATGCTCGAGCAGGCGGGCGGGCTGCCGGACGTTGCCTTCGCCTGCGTCGGCGGCGGCTCCAACGCGATCGGGCTGTTCCATCCGCTGCTCGCCGACGAAAGCGTCGCGCTGGTCGGCGTCGAAGCGGGCGGTATCGGCAGCGGCCTCGGCCAGAACGCGGCGGCGCTCGCAACCGGGACGCCCGGGGTGCTGCAGGGCTGCTACTCGCTGATCCTGCAGGACGAGAACGGGCAGGTGCAGGAAACGTACTCGATTTCCGCCGGCCTGGACTACTCGGGCGTCGGCCCGGAGCACGCCTGGCTCCGCTCCATCGGCCGCGTCACCTACGTGACGGCCAACGACGATGAGGCGCTCGCGGCATTGCAGGAGCTCTGCGAAACCGAGGGCATATTGACCGCCCTGGAGACGGCGCACGCCTATGCCGCGGCCAGGAAATGGGCGGCGGAAAATCCCGGCAAGCGTATCCTCATCGGCAATTCCGGCCGCGGCGACAAGGACCTGCCGACCTTGAGCAGGTACCCGGCGAAACCCGCACAGGCGCGCGATCATGCAACCGCATGAGCAGATAAGCGCCGCGCTGCGCGACGCGAACGACGCCGGGCGCACCGCGCTCGTGCCGTTTTTGACGGCCGGGTACCCGGAACCCGACGGCTTCATCACGACGCTGCGCGCCGTCGCCGAGATCGGCGACGTGGTGGAAATCGGCGTGCCGTTCTCCGACCCCATGGCGGACGGCCTGACGATCCAGCGTTCGAGCCACGCCGCCATTGCCAACGGCGTCAGCCTGCGCTGGATCCTCGGGCAGCTGGAGTCTTTGGGTGCGCCGCCGCGCGCGCCGCTCGTGATGATGTCCTACGTGAACCCGCTGCTCGCGTACGGCTTCGACGCGCTCGCGCGCCGCGCGGCGCAAGCAGGCGTCTGCGGCTTCATCGTGCCCGACCTCCCGCTGGAGGAGAGCGCGGAGCTGCGCAAGCCCCTGGAGGCCCAGGGTCTTGCGCTCGTGCAGCTCGTGACGCCGGCAACGCCCGAAGCGCGCCTGCAGAGCCTCGCCGCCGCGTCGCGCGGTTTCGTCTACGCCGTCACCGTCACCGGGACCACCGGCGGCGGCATCGTGCTGCCCGCCGACCTTGCCGATTACCTCGACCGGGTGACCGCCGCCTCGACCCTCCCGGTCTGCGCAGGCTTCGGCATCCGCACCCCGGAAGACGTCGCGGCGGTCGGCCGCCATGCTGCCGGCGCGATCGTGGGCTCCGCGCTGGTCGAGGTGCTCGAACGCGGCGAAGATCCGGCTGCCTTTCTCCGCGAGCTCGCCGGGGCGAGACGAGAATGAAAAAGCTGACGTCCGCCGACTCCATCATCACCATCAGCCATTACCGCAATATCCTGACGAGTGAGGGCATCCCCTGTTTCGTTCGCAACGAATACCTCGGCGCCATCATCGGCGAGATGCCGTTCCACGAGGTGTGGCCGGAGCTCTGGGTGAAGAACGATCTGGACTACGATCGCGCGCTGCAGCTCATCAGCGGCACGGCGATCATAGACGAAAGCCCGACCGCTCCCTGGAACTGCCCACACTGCGGCACGGAGAACGAAGGGCAGTTTGCCGCCTGCTGGAGCTGCGAAAAAGCCTTGTAGCCGGCGATCCTGCAGCAGCAGAGTTGGAATCGGTGCGCGATGTATGCAAAATCGCGGATCATTAAAATAAGAGATGGGCACTGGGTCTGACGCTGGCGCGGCCGTGTCCGGTCAGGAGGAAGTGTGATCCAGTGTGCCGTGACGGCTTGCCCGAGGTGACAGGCCGCCGTTTCCTGATATCCGGGGCGCATCCAGAGCCCCGTCCATGAACCCGACGTTCGCGATTTCGGCGGCGCTGCTGGCGCCGATCGCTGGTGCCGCGGCCGTGCTCCTGTTGCACCGCCGGCCGAACCTGCGAGAGGCCGCATCCCTGGCAGCCGCCGCCGTGCTGTTCTGCCTGGTCGTAGCGCTCGTGCCGCCGGTCGCGGGCGGAGCCCGGCCGTCGTTCGTGTTGCTGGAGGTCCTGCCGGGCATCGGCATCGAGTTCCACGCAGAGCCGCTGGGCGTGGGCTTCGCGCTCATCGTCTCGTTCCTGTGGTTCGTAACCGTGACCTATGCCATCGGGTACATGCGTGCTCACCACGAGCAGCACCAAACCCGCTTCTACTGCTTTTTCGCGCTTTCGATCCTGGCGGCGATCGGCGCGGCTTTTGCTGCCAACCTGCTGACGCTCTACCTGTTCTACGAGATCCTTACGCTTTCCACGTATCCGCTCGTCACGCACGGCGGCACCGAGAAAGACCGAGCGGGCGGACGTACCTACATCTCAATACTGCTCGGTACCTCGCTCGTGTTTCTCCTGCTCGCCATCGGCTGGACCTACGTCGTGAGCGGCACGTTGTCGTTCATCGAGGGCGGGGTTTTCATGCGCGGCGGCGAGCTCGTGCCCGGCTTGACGCCGACGCTGCTGGGGCTGCTGTTTGCCCTGTTCCTGTTCGGCACCGGCAAAGCAGCGCTGATGCCGTTCCATCGCTGGCTGCCCGCCGCCATGGTGGCGCCGACGCCGGTGTCCGCGCTGCTGCACGCCGTTGCCGTGGTGAAGCTGGGCGTCTTCACAATACTCAAGGTCACCGTGTACACGTTCGGTCTGGACGCGCTGACGACCTTCGATGCCGCCGCGCTCATGCAGTACGTGGCGGCGGCGACGCTGCTGCTCGCCGCCATATTCGCCATACGGGAGGACAACCTGAAGCGCCGGCTGGCGTACTCGACCATCAGCCAGCTCGCCTACATCGTCCTGGCCGCTACGCTGGCCAGCCGCCTGTCGCTCGTGGGCGGCGGCATGCACATCCTCGCGCACGCCTTCGCGAAGATTACGCTCTTCTTCTGCGCGGGCGTGATCCTGGTGACGCTGCACAAAACGGCCGTGAGCGAGCTCGGCGGCATAGGCCGCACGATGCCGGTCACGATGACGGCCTGGACGGTGGCGAGCCTGACCGTAATTGGCATGCCCTTGACCGCGGGGTTCTGGAGCAAATGGTATCTCGCGCGCGGCGCTCTGGATGCCGGAGAGCCGCTGATGCTGGCCGTGATCCTCATCGGTTCGCTGCTCGCGATGGGATACCTGCTGCCGCCGGCCATCCGCGCTTTTTTCCCTTCGCGCAGCGACGAGCCGGCGAGTGATGCGGCGGCGCTCGAATCGGAAGGGCCGTGGCCGTCGTTGTTAGCGCTGTCGCTGACGGCAGCGATCAGCGTGCTGCTGTTCTTCGCCGCGCAGCCGGTATTCCGCTTCCTCGAAGGTTTCGTTAGCTGAGATGAACGAGCCCCCGCAAAACGAGACGCCGCTTTTCTGGGTCACCCGCAGGGGCGCGCGGATTGCGCTGATCGCGCTGCACGTGGCGGCGCTCATTGCCGTAGCGATCGAGCTCGTCCTCCCGTTCCCGGAGGACTCGCACGCGGTCGAGCGCGTGCACGCGCTCGACTTTCCCGCCTCCTACGCGATCTACGGTTTCGTTGCCTGCGTCATCCTGGTGCTCCTCGGCATCGTCCTGCGCCGGCTCGTGATGCGTGACGAAGACTACTACCGGGAAGGCCGCTGATGCTGGATGCAGCCTTTCCGTTGCACCTCGACTGGGGCGTGTTGCCGGGCTGGCCGCCCGCGCTGCTGTTCTTCGCCGGCGCCCTCCTGGCGGGGCTCTTCAGCGGCAGGCAGCGGCTGCAGCAGCTGTTGCTGATTGCAGTGCCCGTCCTCGGCGCGCTCAACCTGCTGTCGCTGGAACCCGGCAGCCATTTCACCTGGCAGGTGCTGGATTTCGATCTCGTGCAGCTCCGGGTCGACCGCCTCAGCATGCTTTTCGGCCTGTTGTTCCACCTGGGCGCGCTCATCGGTGGCATCTACGCCATCTGCGTGCGCGACACGGCGCAGCACGCGGCGGCGCTGGCCTACGCGGGCTCGGCGCTCGGCGCGGTGTTCGCAGGCGACCTCATCAGCCTGTTCTTTTACTGGGAAGCTATGGCGGTGGCATCGGCTTTCCTCGTCTGGGCAGGAAGAACTCCTGAATCTCACGGCGCCGGCTTCCGCTACCTTGCCCTGCACCTCCTCTCGGGACTGCTGCTGCTCGGCGGGGCATTGCTGCACTACCAGGCGACAGGCGGCATCGCGTTCGATTTCCTGGGCACCGGCACGGTGGCAGGCGGGCTCATCCTCCTCGCCTTCGGCATCAAGTGCGGCTTCCCGCTGTTCCACGGCTGGATCACCGACGCCTATCCGCGCTCCACGCCGAGCGGCACGGTGTTCCTGAGCATGTTCACGACCAAGGTGGCGGTCTATTCGCTGGCGCGCGGCTTTCCCGGCGCCGATATCCTCATACCGATCGGCACGGTCATGGCCATGTTCCCGATTTTCTACGCGGTGATCGAGAACGACCTGCGTCGCGTGCTGGGTTACAGCATGATCAACCAGATCGGCTTCATGGTCGTCGGTGTCGGTATCGGGACGGAGCTCGCCCTGAACGGCGCCGTGGCCCACGCGTTCAACGAGGTGCTTTTCAAGGGCCTCCTGTTCATGTCGATGGGCGCCGTCCTGTTCCGCGTCGGCAACGTGCGGGGCAGCGATATCGGCGGGCTCTACCGGTCTATGCCGCTCACGACCGTTTTCTGCGTCATCGGCGCGGCTTCGATCTCGGCCTTCCCGCTGTTCAACGGCTTCGTGTCCAAATCCATGATCATGGCGGCGCTGATCGAGCAAGGACATTCGATCGCGTGGCTCGGCCTGCTGTTTGCCTCCGCGGGCGTCTTTCATCATGCCGGCATCAAGATCCCGTATTTCGCGTTCTTCGCTCACGACGCCGGTATCCGCGTTCCCGAGGCGCCGCGCAATATGCTGGTCGCGATGGGCATCGCCGCCGTGCTCTGCATATTCATCGGCTCATACCCGGCGGTGCTGTACGGGCTTCTGCCCTGGGATGCGGGCTATGCGCCTTACACTTACCCGCACGTCATCGTGCAGGTGCAGCTGCTGCTCTTTTCGGCGCTCGCGTTTGCCTGGCTGAAGCTCACGGGCATCTATCCGCCGGAATTGCGTTCCACCAACCTCGATGCCGACTGGTTGTACCGTAGACTCGGTCCGCGGCTGGCTGAAGCAGCAGCGGCAGGAGCAGCCTGGGTCTCGCGCTCGTTCAACGGATTCGTGCACGGATACGCAGCGGACGCCGGTGGCCGGCTGGCGCCGCTCGCGCGCTCCGCCGCGACCGGTACCGCGGTGCTCCTTGTTGCCGTCGTGCTGGCGGCTTACCTGGTTGTTTACTATCTGAGCCCATGATGATTACGCGCGTCGCCGTTGCAGCCCTCTTCTTTGCCGCCGCCTGGCTCGTGTGGTCGGGACACTTCACGCCTCTCCTCCTGTTCTTCGGCGCGGCTTCCGTCGCGGCAGTCCTCGTACTGGGGAAACGGATCGGCTTGTTCGAGGTCGAGTCGTACATGTTTCACCTGGCGCCGCGCCTGCCGGGCTACTGGCTGTGGCTGCTGAAAGAGGTCGTCAAATCGAACCTCGAGGTGGCGAAGATCGTGCTGAACCCCCGTTTGCCGATCAGCCCGACCGTCATTTCGGTCGATGCGACCCGGCTTCCGGCGATCTCCCAGGTGCTGCTCGCGAATTCCATAACGCTGACGCCGGGCACGCTCTCGATCGACGTCGATCGGGGCATCATCGAGGTGCACTGCCTGACGCAGGAGATGGCGCGCGACCTCAAGGGCGGCGAGATGCAGCGCCGCGTAGCAAGAGTGGCGGAAGGCTGACGCCGTGTACCTGGCGGCGGCAATTGCAATCCTGGTGACGATGGCACTCGCCCTGACGCGCGCGCTGCTGGGACCCACCGTGTACGACCGCGTCCTCGCGGTGAACATGTTCGGGACCAAGACGGTGCTGCTCCTGTCCGTCATCTCCTTCCTGTACGGCCGCACGGATTTTCTCGACCTGGCGCTGGCCTACGCGCTGATCAACTTCATCGGCGTGCTCGCGGTGCTGAAGTTCGTGCAGGACCACGCGATGCGGCATCCGGAGGAGGAGCAGTGAGCTTCGATGCGTTGCTGGACGTCGTGAGCTGGGTGCTGGTGCTGGCCGGCGGTTTTTTCGTGTTCGTCGGCGGGCTCGGCGCGCTGCGGATGCCGGACCTGTACACCCGCATGCATGCGGCAAGCCTCACCGATACGCTAGGCACGCTGCTCATGCTCCTGGGGCTGGTCCTCCAGGCCGGGTTGACTCTCGCGGCCGCCAAGATCTTCGCGATCCTCCTGTTCCTGATGCTCACGGCGCCAACCGCCGCTTACGCGCTCGGCAATGCCGCCCGCCTTGCGGGTCTCGCGCCCGAGCGCTCCGTCGAGAAGGAACCCTGACATGGTCGTCATCTTCGGCGCATTCCTCCTGACCACGCTGGTGATAACCGCGATTGCCGTCGTCCGCAATCGTGACCTTTTCGTGTCCGTCATGCTGACCGGTATTTTCAGCCTGCAGATGGCGGCCGTGTTCCTGATACTGGATGCCGCGGACGTGGCGCTGACGGAGGCGGCCGTCGGCGCGGGCGTCGCCACCGTGCTCATGCTCAGCGCGCTGGCGCTGACCGGCAACCAGGAACGGCTGCGCAAGGGGCTCCGGCTGCTGCCCGCGATCGTCCTTTCCGCGGTCGCGCTCCTGATCATCAGCGCGACCTTCGACATGCCGCGCCTCGGCGATCCCCAGGCGCCGGTGCACACCCACGTGGCGCCGTGGTACCTCGAAGAGACGCCGGAACTCATCGACATCCCGAACGTCGTGGCGGCGATCCTTGCGAGCTTCCGCGGGTACGACACGCTGGGGGAACTGTTCGTGATCTTCACGGCCGGGATCGGCGTGCTGTTCCTGCTCGCGAGTCCCGCACAGGGCCGCGGCCTGGCACTGCTGCCGTCGGCAGAAGCGCAGGGACTGCGGCGTCACCTCATTCCGCGGACCGTCGGCCGGGTCGTGGTGCCTTTCATCGTGCTGTTCGGCCTCTACGTGCAGTTCCACGGTGAATACGGCGCGGGCGGTGGATTCCAGGCCGGCGCGCTGGTGAGTGCCGGATTCGTCCTCTATGCGCTGGCGGAAGGCGAAGGCAGGGCGCTGAACGTACTGTCGTTCCGAGTGCTGGCGACGATGATCGCGTGCGGCGGGCTGCTCTATGGCGGGGTGGGGCTGTTCGGGATTTTCCTCGGCGGGACTTTCCTCGACTACAACGTGCTGGCGGACGATCCGATCGCCGGACAGCACCTGGGGATAATGCTCGTAGAGCTCGGCGTCGGGCTCACCGTCACCGGCGTGCTCCTGAGCATCTTCCATTCCTTCGCCGCGCGCTTGCAACGGACATGATGGACTTCCTGCACATCTACAACTACTGGGTGTTCGCCATCCTGCTCATGACCGGCTTGTACGCCGTGATTGCACGCGCAAACCTGGTCAAGAAGCTGATCGGGCTGTCGATATTCCAGGCGGCGGTCTTCCTGCTTTACATCTCCATGGACAAGGTCGAGGGGGGTACTGCACCCATCATCCAGCCTGGCGCCCCCGATACGCTCTACTCGAACCCGCTGCCGCAGGTATTGATCCTCACTGCCATCGTCGTGGGCATCTCCACGCTGGCCCTCGGGCTCGCGATCGTCGTGCGCATCAACGAAGCCTACGGCAGCGTGGAAGAAGACGAAATAAGAAAGATGGACAGCGAATGACTGCCTGGAGCATGCACTTGCCGGTGCTACAGGTCGTAGTACCGCTCCTGACGGCGCCTCTCGCCGCGCTCGTGCGCGAGCGCACGCTCGCCTGGGCTGCCGCAACGGCTGCCTCGCTGCTGGCGTTCGCCATGGCCGTTCAGCTCACGATCGCGGTCGGCACCAACGGTGTACAGGGCTACCCGGTGGGATCCTGGCCCGCGCCCTACGGCATCGAGCTGGCGGTCGATTCTTTCTCGGCGCTTCTGCTGCTGGTCATCACCGGCGCCTCGAGCGTCGCGCTGCTGGTCGCGCACCGAACATTCCGCGACGAGGTGCCGCATAAGCGCCAGCACCTTTTCTACGCGGCCTGGCTGGTGACGTTGGCCGGGCTGTGCGGGATGGTGGTGACCGGCGACGCGTTCAACGTCTTCGTCTTCATGGAGATATCGTCGCTGGGGACCTACATCCTGGTGTCGGGTGGTGCGCGGCGCGAGGCGCTGCCCGCCGCCTTCAAATACCTGGTGATGGGCACGATTGGCGCGACGTTCTACCTGATCGGGGTCGGCCTGATCTACATGGTGACCGGCACGCTCAACATCGCGGACATGCACGCGCGGCTTGCAGAGGTCTCGAACCCGATGCCGGTACTGGCGGCCGGCGCCTTCATCACCACCGGGCTCGCCCTGAAAGCCGCCGTGTTTCCGCTGCACGCGTGGCTGCCAAACGCCTATACCTTCGCGCCGAACGCGGTCAGCGCCTTCATTGCCGCATGCTCCACCAAGGTATTCCTTTACGTGCTGCTGCGCTTCGATTTCTTCATCTTCCAGGGCAACCTGCCCGGCGACCTGGCGCAGCTCTCGCAGGCGATCCTGCCGCTGGCGGTGGTGGCGGTGTTGGCCGCGTCCGGCATTGCGCTGCTGCAAAGCAATGTGAAGCGATTGCTGGCGTATTCGTCGGTGGCGCAGGTCGGTTATATCCTCATAGGGGCGGGACTCGTTTCAGTCACCGGCCTGACGGCCGGGATCCTGCACATCTTCAACCACGCGCTCGCCAAAGGCACGTTGTTCCTGGCGATAACCTGCCTGGGCGTGACCTGTGCCGGCTTTTCGCTGGAACGTATCGCGGGTGCCGGCCGCCGCATGCCGTTCACGATGGCGGCGCTCGTGCTGGCGGGCTTCAGCCTCATCGGGCTGCCGGGTACCGCCGGTTTCATCAGCAAGTGGTACCTGGTGCTCGGCGCGCTCGAGATGGGACCGCTCGGAGCGCTGTTGGTGGTGCCGATCCTGCTGGGCTCGATGATAGCGGTGTTCTACATCTGGAAAATCGTTGAAGCCGCGTATTTCACTGAAACAGCCGACCCGGTCGAGCGCCAGGAGGCACCCTGGTGGATGCTCGTCGTGTTGTGGACGGTCACGCTCGGGAACATCTGGTTCGGCCTGCAGCCCGCCGTTCCCCTGGAATTGGCGCAAAGCGCTGCCGAATCCCTGCTGGCCGGCCCGTAGGAGCGCGCATTGCGCGCGAAGCTCAGGCGGTGAAACGACAACGGCGGTGCGGCAGCGCTGGCCACCGCCGATCGCGCGATGCGCGCACAGGTCAGGCGTGCGCCAGCAGCTTCGCGCCGGCAATCTCCTTGCGCAGCATGGCCGAGACTTTTTCCGCCTGCATCGGCCGGCTGATCAGGA
>CAYRKH010000035.1:0-34404 GCA_964424805.1 uncultured Woeseiaceae bacterium | reverse complement strand
GGACGCCGTTCTCGGTGCCGAGCAGGTGCTTCAGGAAGTACTCGTGGCCCTTGCCGGACGAGCCCAGCAGGTTCGAGCGCCAGACGAACAGGTTACGCGGGAAGTTCGCGGGATCGTCCGGATCCTCGCAGGCAAACTTGAGCTCACCCTTCTTTATCTGGTCGACGACGTAGTCGGCCGCCGGCATGTTTGCCGCCGCCGCCTCGCGTGCCACCTCGAGCGGGTTTCGATTGAGCTGCGGCGCCGACGGCAGCCATCCCATGCGCTCTGCCCGCACGTTGTAGTCGATCAGCGACCCGCCCCACCGCGCCGGATCGGCGAGCGGCGAGAGCAGCTCGGCGACGTCGAGCTTCTCGTAACGCCACTGGTCCGAATGGCTGTAGAAGAAGGACGTGCCGTTCATCTGCCGCGGCGGCCGATGCCAGTCCAGCGCGAACGCGAGCGGCAGCCAACCCGTCTGCGGCCGGAGCTTCTCCTGGCCCACGTAGTGCGCCCAGCCGCCGCCGGAGACGCCGACGCAGCCGCACATCATCAGCATTTTGATAATGCCGCGGTAGCCCATGTCCATGTGGTACCAGTGGTTCATGCCGGCGCCGATCACGATCATGGACTTGCCGCGGGTCTTGTGTGCGTTCCCGGCGAACTGCCTGGCGACCGTGATGACCCGGTCCCTGGGCACGCCGGTGATGCGCTCCTGCCAGGCGGGCGTGTAGGGCACGTCGTCGTCGTAGCTCGCGGCGACGTTGCCGCCGCCCAGGCCCCGGTCGATGCCGTAGTTCGCCGCCAGCAGGTCGAAGACCGAGGCGACCTCCGCGGCCTGGCCGTTCTTCAGGACGATCCTGCGGACCGGCACCTTGCGCACCTGGACCGGGTCGTGCTCCGTCTGTGCCCAGTGGGCGTTGCCGCCGCCGCCGAAATAGGGGAAGGCGACGTCCGCCGTGCCGTCGGCGCTGCCGAGCTGGCTCAGTGCGAGCCGCGTCTCGGAGCCTTCGGCCGTGCGCGCCTCGAGATTCCAGCACTTCTCGCGCTCGCCCCAGCGGAAGCCGATGGAGCCGCGCGGCACCACGATCTGCCCGCTCGCCTCGTCGAAGGCCAGCGTCTTCCACGCGGCGCTGTTTTGCTGGCCCGCGTCGCCCTCGAGGTCGGACGCGCGCAGGTAGCGGCCCGGGACCCGGTGCCCCCCGGGACGCTCCTCGAGCAGGACGAGGTTCGGCAGGTCCGTGTAGCGGCGCACGTAGTCGTCGAAGTACTCGCTTTTGCCTTCGAGATGCCACTCCTTGAAGATGACGTGGCCCATGGCCATCGCCAGCGCGGAATCGCTGCCCTGCTTCGGGTTGAGCCAGATGTCGCCGAACTTGGAGGCCTCGGAGTAGTCGGGCGACACGACGACCGTCTTGGTGCCCTTGTAACGCGCCTCGGTCATGAAGTGCGCGTCGGGGGTCCGGGTCTGCGGCACGTTCGAGCCCCACATCATGAGGAACGTGGAGTTGAACCAGTCCGCGGATTCCGGCACATCGGTCTGTTCGCCCCAGGTCTGCGGGCTGGCGGGCGGCAGGTCGCAGTACCAGTCGTAGAAACTTAAGGACGTGCCGCCGATCAGGGACAAATAGCGCGTGCCGGCCGCGTAGGACACCATCGACATGGCTGGAATGGGCGAAAACCCGACGACCCGGTCCGGCCCCCAGCGTTCGATCGTGTACACGTTCGCCGCCGCGATGATCTCGTTGACCTCTTCCCAGCGCGCGCGCACGAAGCCCCCCAAGCCCCGGCGTTCACGGTAGCTCCTGACCTTCTCCGGGTCTTCCTGGATGGCGCGCCAGGCTTCGACCGGGTCCGCGTGCTCACCGCGTGCCGCGCGCCACAGCTCGATCAGGCGCCGGCGAATCATCGGGTACTTCACCCGGTTGGCGCTGTAGATGTACCAGGAGAAACTGGCGCCGCGCGGGCAGCCGCGCGGCTCGTGGTTGGGCATGTCGGGGCGCGTGCGCGGGTAGTCCGTCTGCTGGATTTCCCAGGTGACGAGGCCGTTCTTGACGTAGATCTTCCAGGAGCACGAGCCGGTGCAGTTCACGCCGTGCGTGGAGCGCACGATCTTGTCGTGCTGCCAGCGTTGCCGGTAGGAATCCTCCCAGCGGCGGCTCTGGTTGGTCGTGATACCGTGCCCGCCGGAGAATTCGGTCTTCTCACGGCGAAAAAAGGCAAGCTGATCCAGGAAATAACTCATGTGCAGCGCTCCATGTGCTGTGTGCGTCGGCCGGATTTCGTGACAGGACGCTGCCGCGAGCCCGCCGACGAGCATCGGGACGGGTCTGGGTGTTCACTCGGGCATCGCGCGGCCGGGCGGCCACGACGTTTTATTTCGGCAATGGTCCCGTTCGCGAAGTGTGCCGTCAAGGGAGGTCCGGCGAGGCGCTCCCCGGCGGAGAACGCCACGGTATGCGCGGGGCGGCAGGGAAGATTCCTGATCAAGGTCGAGCCATAGCCCGCCGTCGCGGCCGGTCAGCCATTGCGCCGGATCGATCGGAACTGGCAGCCCGCGCCTCCTGGGCCACGGCTCGACCCCCAGCCCGCGGGCCGCCCGCCGTCGAACAGCGTTTCGGCATAGCGCTCACCGAGATCGCAAAGCAGGCTGACGATGCTGCCGCGCTCGTTACGCCGCTGCATCGCGGCGGCCGGCTGCAGGCAGGCCACGAGGTTGGTTCCCGACGAGCCGCCGTAGCGCCTGCCGAGCAGCTTGCCCGGCGCGGTGCCGGCCGGGCAGGACCGCGGTGAACGGCACGCCGGGCAGGCGCCCGAACCAAGCTTCGCAAATGGCCGTGCTGCCCGAGGACGCGTCCACGACCGCGTGGCCGTGCGTATCCGCCGAGCGCGCCGCCTCCCGCTCCAGCTGCAGGACGGTACCGTTGACCCAGTCGCGGGTCGCATCGTCCGCGCGGGCGCCAATTGCCGGGATGTCGAGCATGCCCGCATGATCGCGAGCCGCCGGGCGCACGTCATTGACCCAGGTCAAGCGGCGCTCGAAATGGCGCGGAGGATCCCGGGGCGCTTGATCTGGATCAGGGCGGGCAGGGCGCCCGGGCCGCATGCTTCGCGGCCGTGGGCAGGCCTCGCGCGGCCGTTCCGGTTCGCCGCGAGATGCGCCAATCGCGGCCGGCTGGGCCTGGCCCACACCTGCGCAGCACCGGACCCGGCATTTGATCCTGATCAGCTACAGCACGTTCGGCCTCACCAACCTGCCGCTTGCGGAGGCCATCGACGCCGTCGCCCGGGCCGGCTACGCGGGCATTGAGCTGTCATTCCACCGGGACCAGTTCAATCCGTTTAATATCACGCGCGACGATCTGGATGCCGTGAAGCGGCGGCTCGACGCCGCCGGGATCGCACCCGCCTGCATTGCCACGGCGTCGCACTTCTTCAACCCGCAGCGCCCGCACGAGCCGTCGCTGATGACCGTGGACGTTGCCGGGCGCAAACGTCGCATCGACCTCGTCAAGCGCGGCATCCGCGTGGCGCGGCATCTCGGCGTGAATCTCGTGACCTTCGGCAGCGGGTTTCGGCGTGACGATCACGTGCGCAACCCGTCGCTCGACCCGCGCGCGATACTGGTCGACTCCATCCGCGAGTGCCTGCGCGAGCTCCGCGACGGCGACGACATCACGCTGCTGATCGAGCCCGAGCCCGGCATGGTCGTCGAGACGCTCGACGAGGGTCTGGAATTGGTCGACGTCGTCGACGATCCGCGTTTCGCGCTGCACATCGACATCTGCCACGCGTACTGCTCGGACGCCGATTACATCGGCGCGCTCGGCAGGGCGGCCCCGCACGCGCGCTACCTGCACATATCCGATGCGCGCGAGGGCTGGAACCTCAAGATCCGGGCAGACGATGGCACGCTTCCCTTCGATCCCGATTTCGCCAGCACGCTGGTGTATTTCCCGGATTCGGCAGACTTCCTCCTCGTCGACCGCGATCACCCGCTGCATTTCCGTGAGCGGGAGCCGGGCCCCGCGCGCCGGCGGCGCATCGGGGAACTGCTGGCGGCAGCCGGCGTCGTGCGCCCGCTCCGCAGCGTCGATTACGGCAGCCTCTACGCCGGGACGTCAGACCTGGACGACGAGATCTTTACCTACCTGATCTCGGTACCCGAGCTTTCTTTCGACGTGCTGGAGCGCGCACGGCCGATCATTGCTTTCCTGCGCGGCGCGCGCAGCCCGGTGCTGGTCGACAAGATGGTCGCCAATACGCTGACCGGCATCGTGCATTTTCACGAGATCCCCGGCGCGGGCACACTGGACCTGCATGCCAGCTTCGAGGCGCTGAACGACCACGGGTTCCAGGGCTACGGCTCGGTCGAGCTCTACCACCACGTCGCCTCCTGGCAGCAGGCGCTGGACGACAGCTACCGCCACCTCGCTGCCATCCCGCAGGCCTGTTGACCGGATGCCGGGTCCCGCGACGATCGATTATCGAGCGCTGGGTTGGGCGCCCGCGACCGTCGGCGAGCTGGACCATCGCACGCTCGAGGCGCCCAGCGTCAAGCTGCGCGGAGCCCATGCCGGCGCGGGCGGCGACACGGTGTACTGCATCGACCTGCGCCTGCGTCGCCCCAACGCCGATGAGTACCTTTGCAGCAGCGAGGCGCACTCGATCGAGCACTTCCTGCTGGAAGGCTTCCAGCGGCTGCTGCCGTGGCATTTCGTCGGCGTCGGCGTGATGGGTTGCCAGACCGGCTTCTATCTCACCTTGCTGAACGAGGGTCGTCGCGCCGTGATCGAGGATGCCCTCGAATCCATCCTGAGCGGCGTGCTGCGGGCCACCGCGGTCCCCTACGCGCGGATCGACCAGTGTGGCCGCTGGCAGCACCATGACCTGGGCCGGGCGCAGGCGGTGGCGCGCGCGGTGCTGGAAAGGCGGGCGGCGTGGGCAGACGTCACGTGACGGGCGGGCAGGGCGCTTGCTGGAAGGTGCGTGGCATGCGCGCGATCGAATACGACCTGGTCAACGTGGCCGACGTTTTCGATCCGCGTGATCGTACCTTGCTGGCGGACGGCCGCATCGAGAACGGGCGCCGTTTCGTGGTGGTCGACGAATGCGTGCACCAACATCACTTCGCGCGCATCGAGGCGTACTTTGCGCAGCACGGCGTCACGGCGCGCATCCTCGTCTTTCCGGGCGGGGAAGCCGGCAAGACGGCCGAATCCTGGCTGGCTGTGCTGCGCGAGCTGGACCGCTTTCCCATCCACCGCCGCGACGAGCCCATCGTCGCCATCGGCGGCGGCGTGCTCACCGACGTCGTCGGCTTTGCCGCCTCCAGCTACCGCCGCGGGGTGCCGCACATCAAGGTACCCACCACCCTGATGGGGTACGTCGACGCCTCGGTCGGCATCAAGACCGGCATCAATTTCAACGGCTGCAAGAACCGCCTCGGCAGCTTCGAGCCGCCGCGCCGGGTGTTGCTCGACCGCAGCCTGCTCGCCACTCTCGATCGGCGTCAGCTCGAGAACGGCGTGTGCGAGATCGTCAAGCTCGCGGTGATCGCCGACGCCGGCCTGTTCCGGCTGCTGGAGCGCGACGGTGCCGGCAGCCTCGCCGCTGCGTTCCAGGATACGCGGGGCGGCGAGATCCTCGACCGCGCCATCGGCGGCATGCTGCGGGAGCTCGAGCCCAACCTCTACGAGGACGACCTGTCCCGCAAGGTCGATTTCGGCCACAGCTTCAGCTATGGGCTGGAGACCCGCTTCGAGGATCGCCTGCTGCACGGCGAGGCCGTGCTGCTGGACATCCTGGTCTCCACCGCCATCGCGCGCGCCCGCGGCCTGCTGGCGGCGCCCGCCTGCGACCGCATTTTCGACCTGGTCGACGACCTCGGCATCGTGCCCGACCTCGACCTGCTCGATACCGGGCTGATGTGGCAGTCGCTGGCCGACCGGGTCGAGCACCGCAACGGCCTGCAACGCGTGCCGCTGCCGCGGGGTATTGGCGAGTGCGTCTTCGTCAACGACATCACGCGCGCGGAGATCGCGGCCGCGATCCACGCGCTGAGCCACCGGAGTTCGACCCGCCATGACCGAATCGCCCAATGTTGATGCCGCCGAGATCGCCCATTTCAACCGCATGGCGGAGCTGTGGTGGGATCCTCACGGCAAGATGGGGCAGCTGCACGCGATCAACGACCTGCGCCTCGACTTCATTGCCGGCCGCATCGCCGCCCGCCGGCCGCGTGTCGTCGACGTCGGCTGCGGCGGCGGCATCCTTGCCGAGGCGCTGCACCGGTCGGGCGCGCGCGTAACCGGCATCGATCTTTCCGAGCTCTCGCTCGCGGTCGCGCGCCGGCACGCCGAGCGCGGTGGACTCGATATCGACTATCGCCTGCTTGCCGCCGAGGACCTGGTACATCACGAAGCCGGCAGCTTCGATGCTGTCACCTGCATGGAGATGCTCGAGCACGTGCCGCATCCCGAGCGCGTCATCGCCGCTTGTGCCGGGTTGCTGAAGCCAGGCGGGGTGGCGTTCTTCTCGACTATCAACCGCACCCTCAAGGCGTTTGCCTTCGCGATCGTCGCCGGCGAGTACATCCTCGGCCTCCTGCCGCGCGGAACCCATACGTACAGCAGGCTGATCAAGCCGGCCGAGATGCGCCGCTGGGCCGCCGGCGCCGGGTTGGAGCCCGAAGCCGTCGCCAGCCTAATGTACAACCCGTTGACCCGCCGCTTCCGCGTCGCGCCGAACCGCGAAGACGTCACCTACATGGCGTGTTTCAACAGGAAAAGTGGACGCCGATGAAACGCTTCCTGGCTCTCTCGCGATCCACCCACGGCGTGCTCGACATCGCCATGCCGGGCTTTGTCGCGCTGTTGTGGCTGGGTCACTTTCCGGCGTGGCCGGTGCTGGGACTGTGTCTCGTCACCGTGCTCGCCGGTTATACAGCGATCTACGCACTCAATGACCTGGTCGGCGTCCGCGACGACGTAGAAAAAGTCAGGGGTGGCCTCAAGTCCGGCTACGCTGTGGAGGCTTCGGCCATGCGTTATCCATTGGCGCAGAGCCTGGTCAGCATGCGGAGTGGCTGGCTCTGGTTCAGCACCTGGTTTGTCGTCGCCGTGATCGGCATCTGGCTGCTCAACCCGAAGATCCTGGTCATCCTCGTTGCCGCCGCCACGCTGGAAGTAGTCTACGTGAAGCTGCTCAAGGTCACCTGGTGGCGCACCGTAGTCAGCGCGCTGGTCAAGTCCGCCGGTCCCGTGGCTGCCGTGTACGCGGTCGTCTCCGCGCCGTCTGCGGCCGGGCTGGTCTTGATGCTCGCCTGGCTCATGCCATGGGAAATCGGCGGCCAGAACATCCCGGCCGACTGGAACGACATCGAGGAGGATCGCTGCATCGGCGCACGCACGATCCCCTTGTGCTTCGGCCCGCGCATCGGCAGCACTGTCATCCTTGCCGGCCTCGGACTCACCGTGCTGCTCGGTCTCGGCCTGCCGTGGCTGTCCCCGCTGTCCCTGGGCTGGCAGTTCCCGCTCGCGGTGTTCATCGCCGGGACCTGGCTGCTGCTGCTCCCCGCCATTCGTTTGGCGCGTACCCTCGACGGCCGCCAGGCGGCGCGCCTTTTCGACCGTGCCAGCCTCTACCCCGTAGCCTTGCTCGCGATCGTCACTGGATTCATGCTGCTCAGCTGATGCAGCGTCGTCCCGGTCCGAACCCGACGCGCCACGAATCCGGAGCGTTGATCCAGGTCAAGGCGAACACCCTTGACCCCTCCTATGCTTTTGTTCCGTCCACGGGAACTCACGCGATCATGGAAAATATCAATCCGGGCCAGATTCGCCGCGACGGCGACAGCTTCGAGGGGCGGATCGAGCGGCTTCTTGAGCAGGACCGGAAAACCGTCTGGCGTATGCTGACTGAGCCGGAGGCGCTTGCGCAGTGGCTTGCGCCCGGGTCCATCGAGTTGCGCAGAGGCGGAGCCGTGCATATCGATTTCGCCGACAGCGGAACGACCATCGAGAGCAGCGTACTCGACCTGGATCCCCCGCGCCTGCTCGTGTACTCGTGGAGCAGTAGCGATCAACCGGAACGTCCCCTTCGTTGGGAGCTGACGGCGGCTGGGGAGGGGACACACCTCGTACTGACCTTGCGGGTGCCTGCAGAAGAGGATGTTGCCAAGGCGTGTGCCGGCTTCGATGCTCATCTCGAGATGTTGGCCGCCGCTCTCGAAGGTGTGCCAATCCGCTTTCCCTTGGACCATTTCATCGAGGCCCGGCGCGTCTACCGGGAGTTGCAACCGGAATAGGCGAAATTCTCAGCGCCAGCTTGTGCGACCCCGCCACGATCCGGAAGCCACGCCCGCTGGCGCTGCTTTGGTACTGCGCCATCGACTGAAGCCGCTTCCACGATCCCGTATCATGGCCGCTGGCCGGAAGGCGGATGTTCACGAGCGCCAGGACGGTAGGCGGGTGTTCCGGCGAAAGCCGCCAGCGATAAGAGCATTCGCGCGATGGTAGCCTGTACAGGAGCGACACTCGGTTGACCGGCAGTCGATGGAGGAGTCATGGCGATGGCAGAGGCGCTTCGGTCCCCGAGCCCTGTTTTCGCACCGAGGGCCTGACCAAAGTCTATGGCAGCGGCCACGGCGCCGTGCATGCGCTGCGCGGAGTCGACCTCGTGCTGCCGGAACGCGAACTCGTGGTGCTGCTCGGCGCGTCAGGCAGCGGTAAATCGACGCTGCTCAACATACTCGGCGGGCTCGATCGGCCGACGAGTGGACGGCTGTTCTTCCGCGGCACCGACCTGACCGGGGCCAACCAGCGGGAGCTCACGCTCTATCGGCGCCGGCACGTGGGCTTCGTGTTCCAGTTTTACAACCTGATGGCGAGCCTGACCGCCCGCGAGAACGTCGCGCTGGTAACCGAGATAGCGGATAACCCGATTACACCCGAGGAAGCGCTGCGCCTCGTCGGGCTCGAGCAGCGGCTGGACCATTTTCCCGCACAGCTCTCCGGCGGCGAACAGCAGCGGGTGGCGATCGCCCGGGCGATCGCGAAGCAACCGTCGGTGCTCCTGTGCGACGAGCCAACCGGCGCGCTGGACTCGGTGACCGGCGTGCGCGTGCTGGAGGCGCTCAGGAACGTAAACGAGACCCTGAACGCCACGACCCTGCTCATCACGCACAACGCAACGGTCGCCGACATGGCAAACCGCGTCATCACCTTCTCGGATGGGCGGGTCAGGGACGAGCGCGTCAACGAGACCCGGAAGCTGCCGAGCGAGCTGTCCTGGTGAGCGTCTTCCGCCTGCCGGCGCTCGCGGCTCTCGACCGCAAGCTGCTGCGCGAGCTGTGGGCAATGAGGGGCCAGGCGACGGCGATCGCCTTCGTCATTGCCGGCGGCGTCTCGGTGTACCTCGTCATGGCGGGCCTGCTGTCATCTCTCGAGGCAACGCGCCTTGCCTACTACGACCGCTACCGCTTCGCCGACGTCTGGGCGCCGGTTGTGCGGGCGCCGAATTCGCTGCTCGGCGAAATACGCGAGATTCCCGGCGTGCACTCCGCCGAGACACGCGTGCGGGTGCCGGCGCTGTTCGACATGCCCGGGATGGCGGAACCCGCCACGGGTGAAGTCTTCTCGCTGCCCGATTACGGGGCACCCTCGGTCAACCAGGTGCATCTCCTGCGCGGGCGCTTTCCCCAACCCGGCGCTCGGAACGAAGCGCTGGTGCTGGACAGCTTCGCCGAGGCGCATCGCCTGTCGATCGGCGACAGCGTGCCGGCCACCATCTACGGCGGCCGCGAGGACGTGCGCATCGTCGGGGTTGCACTCTCGCCGGAGCACGTTTACGCCATTTCGCCGGGCCAGATCGTTCCGGATGCGCGCCTCTTCGGAGTGCTCTGGATGGGCCGTGATGCGCTTTCGGAGGCGGTAAACCAGGAAGGCGCGTTCAATGAAGCAGTCGTGAGGCTGGCCCACGGCGCCAGCAGCGCCGCCGTAATCGCAAGGCTCGACAGCCTGCTCGAGCCCTGGGGCGCCGTCGGCGCCTACGGACGCGAAGACCAGGTCTCCAACGCCTTCGTATCGAGCGAGATCGACCAGTTGCGCACGATGTCGAACGTCCTGCCCCCCATCTTCCTGCTCGTCGCGGCGTTCCTGGTCAACGTTGTGATCTCGCGCATGATCGCCACGGACAGGAACGAGATCGGGCTGATGAAGGCGTTCGGTTACACGGATGTCGACGTGGTCGTGCACTACCTCAAGTTCGTGGCAGTCATCGGCCTGCTGGGGCTTGCGGTCGGGGCAGGGCTGGGCGCCTGGATCGGAAGGCTGCTCGCGGGGGTGTACACCGAGTATTTCAACTTCCCCGCATTCGTCTTCCGCCCGAATCCCCGGGCGTTCGCACTCGTGTTCCTGGTCACCGCGGCAGCAGTCGGGGGCGGCGCCGCCGCGGCCGTGAAGCGGGCGGCCCGCCTCGAGCCCGCAACGGCAATGACACCGCCTGCGCCTCCGGATTACTCGCGCGCCGCCGGGAGCGCGGTCACGAGCCTCACCTTCCTCGACCAGCAGACCCGGATGGTGCTGCGACAGATCGTGCGCTTCCCCGGCCGTGCCATTTTCACGGTGGCGGGCGTCGCCACGTCGGGCGCACTGCTGATCGCCACCTTGTTCTTCCTCGATGCCATGGAGGAGATGATCCGCACCTACTTCAGCGTTGCCAACCGCTACGATGTGCAGGTCACGTTCACGGAGCCGCGCTCGACCTCGGCGCATTTCGAGCTCCTGCGGGTACCCGGCGTGTTGCATGCCGAACCGTACCGCCGCGTTCCGGCCAGGCTGCGGTCGCGGCACCTGGAGGAGCGTGCGGCGGTTACCGGTCATCCGCTGGCCGCGAGCCTTTCGCGCATGGTGGACACCGAGGGGAAGGCAGTCGTGCCGCCGCCTGGCGGACTGGTCCTGTCGCGGGATATCGCCGACAAGCTGCGCGTCGGCCCGGGTGACGTGCTCGAGGTAGAAGTGACGGAGGGCCGCCGCCCGATCCTCACGCTCCCGGTCACGTCGGTCACGACCACCTTCATCGGGTCCGGCGTGCGCATGCTGCTGGCAGACCTGAACGCCCTGCTCCAGGAGGGCGCGGTAATCTCGGGCACCAACCTCCTCGTGGACCCGGCCGCGATGGAGGCGCTTTACATCGAACTGAAGCAGCGTCCCGCGGTCGCCGGGGTCGCCCTCCAGCGGGTAGCGCAGCGGAATTTCACGGAGCTCATGGACCAGAACATCGGCAGCACCGTGTGGGCCTACACCGCGTTCGCGGCAATCATTGCAGTCGGTGTGGTGTACAACACGGTGCGCATTTCATTCGCTGAACGGCAACGCGAGCTGGCCTCCCTGCGCGTGCTCGGTTTCACACGCAGCGAGGTATCTTATATCCTGCTCGGGGAGATCGCGTTTTTGACGCTGGCCGCGCTGCCGCTGGGCGCAGCGCTGGGGGCGGGCCTCGCCTACGCGCTGGTCCAGGCCGTGAGCTCGGACCTGTTTCGCCTGCCGTTCGTGATCGATGCCGGGACGTTCGGCTATGCGGCGCTCGTGGTCATCCTGGTGACCGTGGTCTCGGCGCTGCTCGTGCGCCGGCAGCTCGATCGGATGGATCTCGTCGGAGTGCTGAAAAGCCGTGACTGACGCATGAAGCTCACGTTCCGCAGCGTTTTCTGGGCGGGCGCCACCCTCCTGCTGGTCATTCTCCTGGTTCTCGCGTTCCGGCCCACGCCGGTGCCGATCGATGCCGGGGAGGTCTGGCGCGGGCCGATGCAGGTGACCGTGCGCGACGAAGGCCGCACGCGCGTGCGCGACGAGTACATCGTCTATGCGCCGGTTACCGGCCAGCTTCAGCGGGTACCGTTCAAACCCGGGGCCGCCGTCACGGCCGGCCAGGTCGTCGCGCGCATCCAGCCGGGCGAACCGGCATTCCTCGATGCGCGCGAACGGGCAGAAGCCCAGGCGGCGGTCCGTGCGGCCGAAGCCGGTCTCTCCGCGGCACGCGCCGAACTCGAGCGCACGGAGGCGCAGGCGCGCTTTGCACGCACGGAGCTTGCGCGCATCGAGAGCCTGCGCCAGCGCAATCTCGTGTCGGCGGAGGCGCTGGATCAGGCCGAGCTTGCACGGCGAACTGCCGAAGCCGCGCGGACTACGGCGGCGAACAGCGTCCGCGCGCGCGAAGCCGGGCTGGAGGCGGCACGCATTCGTCTCACCCGGCCGGCGGAGGCGGACGGAGAACCGGTCGCCGTGCCGGCTCCGGTATCGGGACGGGTGCTGCGGGTACCGCGGGAAAGCGCGGGTGTCATCGCCGCGGGCCAGGAGATCCTGTCCATCGGCGATCCGAGCGAGCTCGAGGTCGTCGTCGAGATGCTTACCACCGACGCGGTGCTCGTGGAGCCCGGTGCGGAAGTGATCATCGAGGACTGGAGCCGGCTCCGCGAACCGCTCGCCGGCCGCGTGCGGCTGGTCGAGCCGTACGGTTTCCGGAAGATCTCCGCGCTCGGCGTCGAGGAGCAGCGGGTGAACGTCATCATCGACTTCGCGGGGCCGCCCGCGGAATGGAGGTTGCTGGGGCACGGCTACCGCGTGGAGGCGGCGATCGTGACCTGGAGAGCTGACGACGTGGTCCAGGCCCCCGTCTCCGCACTCTTTCGCCATGCGGGGCGTTGGGCGCTGTTCCGCGTGGAGTCCGGCCGCGCCGTGCTGACGCCGGTGGAGATCGGCCGCGACAACGGGCAGGGCGCGCAGGTGCTTTCAGGGATAGAGCCCGGTACTCCGGTCATCCTCTATCCCGCGCAGGAGATCGAACAGGGTACGCGGGTGGAACCGCGGCCGCGGTAGCGTACCGTCAGGCAGGTTCGGTGCTGGCGCGCACCATCAGCACGGGAACGGGCGAGGAGCGCAGCACCATCTCGGCATCGCTTCCCAGGGTAAGGCGACGCAGACCGCGTCGGCCATGCGTGCCCATGACAATCAGGTCCGTGGACAATTTCTTCGCCTGCCTGACAATGGTGCCGGCAGCGCCGCCTCCGGCTGCTTTCAGGAGTTCGCTCGTGCAGGGCACGTCGTGTTTCCGCACGAGCGCTTCCGCATCGGCGAGTACCTGTTCGCCGCTTTCCCGCAAAGCCTCTGAGAGTTTCTGCCACCGTGACGGCGCCGTTTGCGCGGCAACGACAAACTCGTCCACGACATGAGCCAGGTCGAGGGTCGCCCCGGTAGCTTTCGCGAACTCGATCGCCTCCTCGAGCCCCCTGGCGGACGCTGCACTACCGTCAACCGGGACGAGAATCCTCTTGTACATTGCCGTGTTCTCCCAGCGTTCTTATCCGACAAGGTTATCCGATTAGCGCCCATTCTACATTGATCACCGCGCTTCGCTGGCGCGCGCCGTGCGACCTGGCTTTCGAATGTCGTCGAGATCGATTACGTCGCCGATGCGCGGCCGCCGGACGCTGGCACCGAAACCGGTTTCGAGATGTTTCGCAAGCGCGGCGCGCGCCGGTTCCTCGCCGTGCACCAGCCAGACCGGCGGACGATTATGGAACGCGCCGTACCAGTCGAGGAGACCCGTCCGGCCCGCGTGCGCCGAGAGGCCGCCGACGGTGTGTATGCGGGCCTTCACCTGGATCGTCTCCTGCCACAGCCGGACGCGCGGCGCACCGTCGACCAGGCGGCGACCCAGCGTGCCTTCCGCCTGGTAGCCGATGATCACGACGTGGCATTCCGGTCGCCACAGGTTGTGCTTCAGGTGGTGCAGGATGCGACCGCCGTTGCACATGCCGCTGCCGGCGATGATGATGGCGCCGGATTCGATGCGATTGATTTCCATCGACTCCACGGATCGCTTCGTCGGACGCAGGTTCGGAAGCTTCGGCCATTCCTGGCCGGCGCCGAACAGGGAGGCGCGATACAGGTGGCGGTATTGGGAATAGACGTGGGTGGTTTCGATGGCCATCGGGCTGTCGAGGAAGACTTGCCACCCGCCCAGCTGCCACTCGTCGAAATGGTCGGCCATCAGGTACAGTAAATCCTGCGTGCGTCCGACGGCGAACGCGGGAATCAGGACGTTGCCGCCGCGTCCGGCGGCCTCCAGGAAGATGTCGCGCAGCTCGGCGATCGTGTCGTCAAAGGGCCGGTGATCCCGGTCGCCATAGGTGCTTTCCATCAGCACGACGTCGGCGTCCTGGACCGGCGTGGGGTCGTTCATGACCGGCGCGCCTGCAGGACCAAGGTCGCCGCTGAAAACGACCTTTCGGCGCTGCCCGGCGTCCTCGAGCCAGGCTTCCACGATCGATGCACCGAGTATGTGACCGGCGTCACGCAGACGGATTGCGACACCTGGCGCGACCTCGGTGCGCTCGTCGTAGGGCACACTGACGAACCGGCTCATCACGGCCTTCGCGTCCTCTCTCGTGTAAAGCGGCACCAGCGCCGGCAAACCCTTTCGTGCCCGTTTCCGGTTCTCCCACTCGGCATCCTTCTCGTGCAGGTAACCCGAGTCGTGGAGCATGATCTCGCACAGCGCCCGGCTCGCGTCGTGCGTATAGATAGGACCGCGGTAACCGCGTGCATACAAAAGCGGCAGGCGCCCGGAGTGATCGATATGCGCGTGGCTCAGCACGACCGCATCGATACTGTCCGGCCGCACTGGAAGAGGCTCCCGGTTTCGCGCTTCCTCCCGCCGCGTACCCTGGATCTGACCGCAGTCCAGCAGCACGCGAGCGCTGCCCGTCTCCAGCAGGTAGCAGGAGCCCGTTACACTGCCGGCCGCACCGAGGAAAGTGAGCTTCATCATCAAGTCCAGTGGCACCCGACAGGACCAAGGTGCCACATTCCCCCGGACCGGGAAAGCCGGCGAGCAGGCGGTCCAGCGTCGCTCGACGCCGCCGGGCCCGGTCGCCACCTGAGAGGGCTAAACCGCCCGGCGCTCCCTTTCCAGCACGTCAACAGCCATACCGGCTAACGGCGCGGCCAGTCTCCCGTACTCGAAGGCCTTCGCGCTAGAGGCGTTGCCGTCGATCGCGCGCTTCAGCACACCCTGCAGGATCGCGGCCAGGCGGAAAAAGCTGAAGACCAGGTAATAGGTCCAGTGTGGTATCCCGTCCAGGCCGGCGCGCGCGCAGTAGTGGGCGATATATTCCTCTTCGGTGGGAATTCCAAGCGCGGTTCTGTCGATGCCGCCAAGACCCTTGACGACGCCCCTGGCCGGTATTCTCCACTGCATGCATTGATAGGCGAGGTCCGCCAACGGATGGCCCAGCGTCGACAACTCCCAGTCCAGGACCGCGACCGCCCGGGGCTCGGAGTCGTGGAACAGGATATTGTCCAGCCGGTAGTCGCCGTGAATGAGGCTGCTTCGGGCATCGTCCGGCGGCAGGTTGGCGGGCAACCATTCGATCAGCGCGTCCATGGCCGCAATTTTTTCGGTTTCAGAGGCCTGGTATTGTTTTGTCCAGCGCGCCACCTGGCGTTCGAAATAGTTGCCCGGCCGCCCGTAGTCGGCGAGCCCCGCCGAGGCGAAGTCGACGGAATGCAACATGGCGAGCACCCGGTTCATCTCGTCGTATACCGCGCTTCGGTCGCCCGGGCCCAGTCCGGGAAGGGCCGGATCCCAGTACTGACGGCCGGGAACGTAGCTCATCACGAAGAAGGCGGCGCCGATGACGCTCTCGTCTTCGCAGAGGTGCAGCATTCGTGGCACCGGTACGCCGGAGCCCTGCAATGCCTGCATGACGCGATATTCCCGCTCCACCGCATGTGCCGACTTCAGCAAGTTGCCGTAGGGCTTGCGGCGCAGGACGTAGTGCCCGGACGTCGCCGTTAGCAGGTAGGTGGGGTTCGACTGACCGCCGGCAAACTTGCGCACCCCGGTGAGGTCGCGGAACCCTGCTACTTTGCGGTTGAGATACGCGCCAAGCGCTTTGGCTGGCAGGTCCGCCGCGTCCATAACGGATCAGGCCCCGAAGCGGCGGATGACCTGCTTGCCGAGCGACATCATGTGCACTTCGTCCGGCCCGTCGGCGAGGCGAATCTGGCGCGCATAGTTGAAGGCCTCGGCGAGGAAGAAGTCTTCCGTGAGGCCGGCGGCGCCATGGATCTGGATGACGCGATCGATCACCCCGCAGGCCATCGAGGGTACGGTGATCTTGATTGCCGCGATCAGGTCACGCGCCTCCCTGTTGCCCGCCTCGTCCATCCTCGCCGCACAGCGAAGCGTGAGCAGTCGCGCCTGCTCGATTTCGCACCATGACCTCGCAATATTCTCACGGACGGACTGGTGTTCGCTGAGCCTGCGGCCGAAAGTGCTCCGTGACTCGGCACGACGGCAGGCGAGCTCCAGCGCCCGCTGCGCGCAGCCGACAAGGCGCATGCAGTGGTGCACGCGTCCCGGCCCGAGGCGGCCCTGGGCGATCTCGAACCCGCGTCCTTCTCCGAGCAGCAGGTTCGAGGCGGGCACGCGGACGTTCTCGAACAGGAGTTCGGCCTCGCCGAACGGTGCATCGTCGTATCCCAGGGTGTGGCAGTTGCGCACGATAGCGACACCTTCGGTCGACCGTGGCACCAGTATCATCGACTGTTGCCGGTGCCGGTCGGGATTCTCCGGGTCGGTCTTGCCCATGACGATCAGCAACTCGCAGTTGTCGCGCATGGCACCCGTCGTGAACCACTTGCGGCCGTTGATGACGTATTCGTCCCCGTCGCGCGCAATCGAGCAGTTGATGTTGGTCGCGTCGGAGCTCGCGACGTCGGGCTCGGTCATTGCGAATCCCGAATGGATTTCGCCGTCGAGCAACGGTTGCAGCCACCGCGCTTTCTGGCTGTCCGTTCCATAGAGGATCAGCGTCTCCATGTTGCCCGTATCGGGCGCGTTGCAATTGAAAACCTCGGCCGCCCAGACCACGCGCCCCATGATCTCGGCCAGCGGCGCATATTCCAGGTTGGTCAGCGCGTCGTCCCTGCCATGTCCGGCGGGATAGAAGAGATTCCACAAGCCCGCGGAGCGGGCCTTCTTGCGCAGTTCGAGCATCAGCGCCGGCGTCGTCCAGCGATCGGCCGTGGACAACCAATGCCGCCGGTATTCTGCTTCGACCGGATACACGTGGCGGTCCATGAAGCTTTCCAGGCGCTCAGCCAGTGCCCGGGTACTGTCGGGGTATTCGTGATCCATCCCAGGTGCCTGCTTTGGAAGTACCTCTACACGTTATCGGGCGGCAGGTCGCTTACCCTTTCAGCGCCGAATCCCAGGCGAGCAAGGCGATCCCGACGGCAATCAGGAAAATGGCCGCCAGCTGCAATGGGCTGATGGCCTCGCGCAGCAGGGCGACGCCGACCCCGGTGGTGACCAGGATCGAGCCGCCGATGATCAGCGGGTTGCCCACGGCGACGGGGATGCCGCGGCTGAAGATGAAAAACGTCAGGATCTCGACCAGCCCGATGGCGACGCCGGCCGCGGCCGCCAGGCCCAGGCCACGCGCGGACACCTGCAAGGTAGTCCCTGCGCCGGCCTTGACGTACAGCAGCAGGCCCACGCCGACGAGGACAGCCACAACCTGCAGCACCACGGCGCCAAGCACCGCCTGGATGTGATCCGCCGACACCTTGATGAAGATGTTGTACAGGCCGAACATCACAGCGGCCAGGGCAAGCAACCAGTAGGACGTGGCCAAGGCGGGCGCCCCGGATCAGGGGCCGGGCGCGGCCCCATCGCCGCGTGAGCCGGCGACGCTCCGCGCGTGACCGATTGCGCCTTGCGCACCGGTTGCCGATGCAGTGATTACTTTCACGTGACAGATCTTCCGTTCGCAGAACCGGCACTGTGCCGAAAAGACAGGAAACAAGCAATCGCGCCGCCCGCCGAGCGCTACGTCGTTCCGCCCGGTGGCGCCGCGGTACGAAAGAAGCGCAGTATACGGTCTGAACTGCTTTTGATTACGAGGCACCGGCTATCGATACGTCGACGAAGCTTTTGCAAGGTACCGAAGCAACGCTCAACCGCGGCGTCGCGTGCGCCGTCATGGCGGTGAGTTTCCTGTTTGCGCTGCTCGCGGCTCCTGCGGCGGGCGAGGGCAGGCATCCGTCGCTGGATCCCGGACGGGTCGATTTCGTTCTCGGGAGCTTCCAGTTCACGTTGCTCCACGAGCTTGCACACGTCGCGATCGGGGACCTCGAGGTACCCGTCATCGGTCCGGAAGAATCTGCGGCCGACTATGTCGCCACGTTGTCACTCATCAAGCCGGTGCGGGCTTCGTTGCTCGATGCAGAACAACGCCAGGGGTTTGCGGTCACGGCGGCGGACGCCTTCCTGGTCCTGTGGCAGCTCACGGAGTCGCAGGGCGTATCGCCGCCTTACTGGGACGTGCACGGTCTTTCGATCCAGCGCTTCTACACCATTGCCTGCCTGGTGTACGGAAGCGACCCGAAACGATTCGCGTCGGTGCCGGAGCTGGCGCGGATGCCGGCGGCCCGGTCGGCGGGTTGCCCCGCGGAATATGCCCGTGCCCGCAAAGCCCTGGAGCGGCTGGTGAGCGAAAGCGAGCGGGATCATCCCCGGCACCCGAAAGCGACGATGTCGGTACAGTATGAGCCGCCGCATAGCCAGACGAGCGCGGCGTTGGTGGATGAAATACGGGGCCGCGAGCTCGTGGAACGGACGTTGCGCGGCTTCACGGGGGCGGTGCCGCTCGTCGAGGACGCGAGGGTTGTCCTGCGTCCGTGCGGCATCCCGGAAGCCGCATGGGATGCAACACGCCGGGAGCTAACCGTGTGTCATGAGCTGCTGGACATGTACTACCTGCTGAGCGCCGACCGGCACGAGGAAGCCATCGAGACGCTCAGGAAACAATGATCTTCGGAGACGGCGTCAGGGCGGGGGTGGTCCTCCGGCTCCCTCCGCGGCGAGCAGTTCACGGTACAGCTTGCCGAGACGCCGGGTCAGCGGGCCGGGCACCTGCGCGACCTTGCGGCCGTCGATGGCGGCCACCGGTGTGACGCCGCCGAAGGTGCCGGTGACGAAGGCCTCGTCCGCCGCATAGGCTTCCGCGAGCGTAAAATCGCGCTCCTCCACGTCGATCCCGTTTTCGCGGCAGAGCGCGACCACGTGCCCGCGGGTAATGCCCTTGAAGCAATAGCGCCCCGTCGAAGTGACGACGGTATCGTCGTGCACGACGAAGAAGTTGGTGGCGTTGCAACTCGCGACGAAGCCCTGGCCGTCGAGCATCAGCGCTTCGTCCGCGCCGAGGTTCGCCGCCTGCAGCAGTGCCTGGATCAGGTTCAGCCGGCTGTGCGTGTTCAGGTGCATGTCGAAGACGTCCGGGGTACTGGTGCGGTAGGACGAGGTGACGAGTGTCAGGCCGCGTTCCTGGACTGCCGGGTCGGGATTCTTGTGTTCCGCGACGATGACGACCGTGGGTTCGCCGACCGTCGCCCGCGGGTCCTGGTTGGGCGTGAGCTTCAAGCCGCGCGTCACCATCAGGCGGACGTGCACGCCGTCGGTCATCCCGTTCGCGCGTACCGTGTCGTACAGCGCTTTCGTCAGTGCCTCACGATCGAGCACCATGCCGATCGCGAGCGCGCGTGCCGCCGCGAACAGCCGATCGAGGTGCACGTCCAGGAAGGCCAGCCGGCCGTTCACGAGGCGCAAGCCCTCCCACACGCCGTCGCCCAGGACGAACCCGGCGTCGAACACGGACACCCGCGCCTCGGCACGCGGCACGAGCCGCCCATTGAGCCAGATCCGTACCTCTTGGTTACGGGGGTCGGGTACGAAACCCTGCGAGCCGATCATCGGTCGTCTCCCGGAGCGAGCCGGTAGCGCGCCAGCCGCTCGTAGTATGGGAACGCGGCCTCGATCACGGGCAGGAGCGCCGCGGGCGGCTCAGCGGGCGGGCGCGGTGGGGCGAAGCCCGTGGACTGCCACACGGAAGCGTACCAGTGCGGCGCCCAGGGACCGTCCGTCGGTCTCGGCCCGGCGGGCCAGGACAGCATACGCTCGTCGAACGGCACGCCGAGCACTTCGCAAAGCGTCGACAGGGCGCGGCGTGGATCGGCGCGCACGTCGGAGGCATCCAGCACGGGCGGCGCGGCTCCCGCAAGCTCCGCGACCCGGTCGAAGAGTTCCACCTGGCGCTCGTAACCCAGTTCCCCGAGCGCGGGAATGCCTGCGCGGCCGCGCGCGTACGAGGTGACGACCTCCGCCGGGTGCCGGATGAGGAACACGTTGGCCACCCCGCCGATCCAGTCGAGCGGCGCCTGCGGCAGCATGTGGTGCGTCATGTGCTTCTGGTAGTGGATGCGCTTGCCGCGCTCGAGCGGCGCAAAAAGCGACGCGGCGACCTCGCCCCAGTCGGTCGTGCCCGCGGCCAGCGTTTCTTCACGCAGCGGATGTTCCGCGCCGCTGGCTTGCAGGTAGCAGGCGTAGAACGGCTCATCGACTACCTGCGTGTCCGGGCGGTTCTCCCAGGCGCGCATCATGGCCGTGGAAATGTTGCGGGGTCCCGACCACATCGCGATGCGGAGGATTTGCTCGTCCCTGTCCGTCACGTGGTCCATTACGCGAGTGTACAACGCGGGCCCGCCGCCGGGGAGCGGCGCGCCGCGGCGTTGAGCGCCGTGCTGGTTATCCCGCTGTTGCGTGACGGTAGACGCGTTCCGGCTGTCGCTCGGCATCCGGATACGGCCCCAGCAGTGCGATCAGCACGGTGCTGATCACCACGAGACCGGTCACTACCCACAGCGCTCCGACGTAGTCGCCGGCGTGATCGTAGTAAACGCCCATCGCGTAGGCGCCGACGCCCGAACCGACCTGGAAGGCCGCGAACACGATACCGTTGATGCGCCCGAATGCCTTCAGGCCGAAATAGCGTGAAACGAGATAGGAGATTTCGCTGATCTCCGCGCCGGTGGCGAGGCCGACCGAAATGGCGGCGACGAAAGCCAGCGGGCCGGAAACACCCAGCGCCAGGACGATAAGGCCTGCGATCATGCCGAGCTGGAAGCCGGCCGCTACAAACGGCGCAAAAAAGTGATCCATGAGCCAGCCGGACACGATACGCCCGAAGACCAGGCCGAGGCCGAGCAGGCTCATCGCGAACACCGCCTGGGCGGGCGGAACGCCGCGGCCGACCAGCATCGGGACCAGGTGCGCGAGAATGCTGGTGATGCCGATGCCGATCAGCACGATCGAAATGATCATGAACCAGAACGGCCGCGTTCGCGCCGACTCCGCCAGCGTCAATCCTGCCCATGAACGATCCGCGTCGGCCGGCGCGCTGACGGTCGCCAGCCGCGCGGGACCAGCGGGAGCCGCCGGCTTTTCGCGCAATACGAACACCGCCAGCGGCAACGATACCAGCAGGATCAAGCCGCCGAACAGCAGGTAGGCCTCGCGCCAGCCGAACAGCTCGATCATCCACTGCGCCAGCGCCGGTACCATGGTGGCGCCCACGCCAAAGCCCGACAACGCGATCCCGAGCGCCAGCCCCCGGTGCTTCTCGAACCAGCCGACGACGATACGCGCATAGGCGAGCGGCAGCGTGCCGGCACCGAGCAGCGGGATGAGCGCATGCATCAGGTAGTAGTGGCGGATATCGCCGGTGAGCTGGCTCATCGAGGCGACGCAAACGCCGAGCAGCGCGATCGATACCACCATCACGCGGCGCGCACCGATCCGGTCGATCAGCGCCCCCAGCAGCGGTGACGCGACGACCACCGCGACGTTCGCAATGGTCAGCGCGAAGGACATCTCGCCCCGCATCCACCCGAACTCGGCCTCCAGCGGCCCGACGAAGGTGCCGAAGGCGAATACCGTGAACATCGCGTAGCTCAGCGACAGCCCGACGAAGCTGGCGGCGACGTTCCACCAGCCATAAAAAATGACGGGACCTCCCCCCGGTGTATTCTTCATAGCTTCCGGCTGACCCAACGATCGATGCGGGTTCCTGCACCCCCCACGATCCACTATACAACCTGCGCGGAGCCATAAACACCACGAGTCGCTTCACTGGAGAGGCGGCTTGTCCTGCCGGCGTTTTACAACTCCAGGGAAAGGTAGAAGGGCATGTCGCTGAAGATCGCAGCGGCCAGGAGCGGTTCGCGGGCGGTGGACAGCAGGCGTGTCCCGCCCCACCAGTCGCCCGGCGGAATGGCGGCATTGGATTCGATCAGCACGGGCGCGCAGTGGAGCAGGGCAGCGGCAAGCACGGCCTGGTCCTGGTAGCGGCGTGTGAACGCGACGACATGCGCCGCGCGCTGTCCCTCCACTGTGACCGGCTCGTAGTCGCCTTGCCGCCAGAGCTCCGGGTGCTCGCGCCGCCAGCGGAGGAGTCGTGCGATCAGTGCCTGCTTTACCCGATCGAAACCGGCGGCCGGCTGGTCCAGCGATCGGCAGCGTGCCGCGAAATCGACGGGGCGCCGGTTGTCCGGATCGACCAGGCTCAGGTCGCGGTACTCGGTACCCTGGTAAAGGTCCGGCACGCCGGGCACGGTGTTGCGCAGCAGCACCTGCAGCAGCGAACTCGCATTCGCGGCCGGCCGTAGCCGGCGTTCCAGGGCCGCCAGGCTTTCCAGGAACCGGCGTGACCGGGCGGGGTCGAGCAGTCGTTCGACGAACGTTTGCACGCGCCTTTCGTACGCCTCATCCGGCTCCGTCCAGGAAGAACGGAGCTTCGCCTCGCGCAGTGCTTTCACCTGCCAGGCCAGTATCCGGTCCCGGAAGGCGGCCAACGCGCCGCCTTGCGCCAACACCAGGTCGGGCGGCCAGGCGCCAAGCAGCGCCTGGTAGAGCTGGTATTCATCGCCGGCCGCAACGCCTGCGCCTTTTGCACCGTTCAGTGCGCGCCACCTGCGAACGGATTCGAACCAGAGCTCCGGTACCTCGCTCAGCACCGCCAGCCTGGCGCGCGCGTCCTCGCCGCGCTTGTGATCGTGCGTCGCGGTGGCGAGGATCCCGCGGGGCTCGCGCGCTGCCCGTGCCGCCATTGCCGCGTGAAACTCCGGCAGCGGCAGGGCGAACCGTTCGGGATCGAAGCCGACGTCGTTTCGCGACAGCAGTCGGCCGTAGCGGTAGAACGCGGTGTCCTCGACGGCTTTGGCGGCAATCGGGGCGCTAAGCTGCTGGAAGCGGCGGACGGCCTCCGTGGCAAGCGACGGACTGCCCGTTCCCCTTCCTGCAAGCCAGCCGAGTATCCGCTCGACGTTGCCCGTCTCGCCCGGAGGCGCGAGCGCGGCGGCACGCTCGCGCGCGATCTGCCGCGTGCGGGCGTCCGCTTCAGGCGCATCCGGTCCCGTGCCATAGCTGCGATAAACCGGGAACGTCCAGAGCAGCACCGCGAGCGCCCGTCGCAGCATACCGGCGGTGAGGGCGCCGGCGCTGCCGCCGGAGGCGGCAAGCCGCGCGAATGCACGCACGCAGGCCCGGAGCTGCCCCTCGAACTCCCAGGCGAGCATGTCCTGCCGTGCCTGCAGCTCCTCGGCCGCGAACGAGGCGGGCCGCCCGCTCCAGGCCGCCCATTCGCCGTTGAGCGCTGCCTCGGCCCGGGGCACGTGCAGCAGCGCGCTCACTTCCTCCATGAAGTCGTAGCCGCTGGTGCCGTCCACCGCCCAGTCCGGGGGCAATACTTCACCGGAGGCGAGGATCTTCTCGACCACGATGTAAGGGCGCACGGGCCGCAGGCCTGCCAGGCGCGCACGCAGCTTGCGGCAGTAGCCGGCGGGATCGGCCAGGCCGTCCACGTGATCGATGCGAAAGCCGTCGACCAGTCCTTCCGCATAAAGCCGGAAGTAGAGCGTATGCGTCGCTTCGAACACCGCATCGTCCTCGACGCGAACGCCCGCGAGCTCCGTGATGGTAAAGAAGCGCCGCCAGTTGAGTTCGTCGTTGGCCGTGCGCCACCAGGCCAGCCGGTAATGCTGCCGCTCGAGCAGTCCCACGAGATCCGTGTCCGTGGATTCATTCCGGTCCTCGGGACGGACCGGATACGATTGCGTGCCGTACGCCCGGACCGCCAGCTCGCCGTCCTCGCGTGCGAGCGCCAGGTCGCCGTTCGCAATCGCCTCCGGGAGCGGGGCGCCCAGGAACGGAAGCACCAGCTTCTCGCGCCAGTCGATATCGAAATACCGGGCGTAGTCGCTCGCGGGCCCCTTTGTAAGCACGTCGCGCCACCAGCGGTTTCCAGCGCCGGCGACGCTCATGTGGTTGGGCACGATGTCGAGCAGCACGCCCATGTCATGCGCGTGCAGCGTGGCGACAAGGGACCGGAAGCCGTCCTCGCCGCCGAGTTCCGGGTTCACGCGCGTGGGGTCGATCACGTCGTAGCCGTGCATCGATCCCGGCTGCGCCGTCGTGATCGGCGACGCGTAGAGATGGCTGATGCCGAGGCTCGCGAGATAGGGGACCTGCCGCTCGGCGTCGGCGAACGTGAACCCCTTGTGCAACTGCAGGCGACAGGTCGCACGAATGTTCACGAGCGTCGCGCCTCGTTCAGTCGCCCGATCCGCGCCGCGACCTCCGGCTCGTCCAGCATGTCCTCGACGTCGCCGGGCAAGCGGCGGCGCCAGTTCGGGTGCTCGTCGATGGTTCCCGGCAGGTTCGGTTGCCCGGTGAGCGCCAGCAGGTCCTCCGCCGGTACGACGGCAATGTCCGACGGGGCGCTTGCGACGCCGGCGACGGCGGCGCTCACCGCGGGCCCCGGATCGTCCGGCGGCGGCGGCGGACCGGATGCGGTGCCCGCTTTACGGCAGGTCCGCCACAGGCGCGCGCGATCCTCGGCGCGCGCCTGGCGTTCGGCCGCCGGGGACGCGAACGCGCTCGTTCGCCCGAGCCTCCATCCCCAGTCGATATCGCATCCGCGCCACCAGCCGGCGACGGTGGGCAGGTCGTGGGTCGACGTCATCGCGGCCGCTGCGCGCGGCCAGCGCGCGGGCGCGGTGAAGCCGCCGCTGCGCGTCCGCTCGAACCACAGCACCCGCATGCCGAGCAGGCCGCGCGCGGTCGTCCTGCCGCGAAAGCCGGCCGGCACGGTGCCGAGGTCCTCCCCGATGACGATCGCCCGGGCGCGCCGCGATTCGAGCGCCAGCAGGCGCAAGAGGTCGGTCTCCGGGTACAGGAGATAGGCGCCGCCGTCCGGGCGCGCGCCGTGCGGGATTACCCATAACCGCCGAAGGCTCATCGCGTGATCGATGCGGATGCCGCCGGCATGGCGCACCGCGGCGCGTATGGTTTGGATGAAGCTGTCGAAGCCCTCCCGGCGCAGGGCGCGAGGGGAGAACGTGGTGATACCCCAGTCCTGGCCGTCGGGCCCGAGGGGGTCCGGCGGCGCACCCACCGACAGGCCCTCGAGCAGGCTGCCCGGCCGGCTCCACGCCTCGCTGCCGCCGGCATCGAGGCCGACCGCCATGTCGGCCACCAGCCCGACGGCCATGCCGGCATCCTGTGCCGCCGACTGCGCCGCCTCAAGGCCGCGTTCGGCCAGCCACTGCAGGAACACGTGGAACTCGACCGCTTCGCGATGCGCGGCAACGAACCCGGCCACCGCGCGGCCGGCCGGGTCGTGGTAAGCGGCCGGCCAGCCCCGCCATCCGCCCGGCGTGCGCCCGAAAAAGTGGGCGTGCAGCGCGTCGAAAGCGGCGTGCCTGCGCAAGGGCTCGCCGCGCTCGCGTTCGAAATCGGCTACGGCGCGACGCGTGGCGCCGTCGCGTTGTTCGAACAGCGCGCGCAGGGATGCCAGCTTGTCCGGGATCGCCGCGCGCCAGTCGACCAGGTCGGCGGTTGCGTTATCGCCGCGCCGGACGCCGAGCGGCGATGCGTCGGCGAACAACGCGTTGAGGAACAGCCGGCTCGACGGACCGTAGGGGCTGTAGCGGGAAGCATCGGCGGGAAACAGCGCGTGCACCGGGCTCATGGCGACCGCGTCCGCCTCTTTGCGCGCCGCCGATCGCACGAAGCGAGCGAGTGCGCCGAAGTCGCCGAACGCCTCGTTGCGGCGGTCACCCAATGACGGAACCTGCACGGCCGGCGCCCAGATGCGCCGGCCGGGCGCCGCATCGGCAACGGTCCAGGCGCGCGCCGGCGCAACCGCCACGGTAAGGGCGCCGCCATCGGTTTCCACCGTGTAATAGCCGGGCTCCTCGAAGTACGAGAACCCGGACCGTCCGGGCAGGCGAACCGGGTGCCCGGCGTCGGCCGTCACGAGGGACTGCGCCGCTTCGTGCTCATCCTCGCGCACCCGCTGGCGGCTTTCCGCGATCTGCGGCTGTGTCGACGCGGGCAGGCCCAGCGCCGCCAGCACCGCGACCAGCGTGTCATCGGATACCCGCTGCGGCCGCCCGGCGGCGTCCCTCCAGTCGACCAGCAGTCCCGCGCCGCGCGCGAGCGCGTGCAGCGGGTTCACTCGTTCTCCAGCCATGCCGCGAACGCTCCCGGAGCCCCGCCTCGACCCAGCGAATAAATGGGTTCACCGGGCGGCACGGCCGGCACGCGGGCCGGTGTCTCGCCGAGATTCGTGAAGATCGTCAGCACGGCACCGTCGCCCAGCCGCCAG
Source organism: uncultured Woeseiaceae bacterium (assembly GCA_964424805.1). Lineage (GTDB taxonomy): Bacteria > Pseudomonadota > Gammaproteobacteria > Steroidobacterales > Woeseiaceae > IDS-8. The sequence continues at coordinate 7,853 of CAYRKH010000035.1, read as the reverse complement.
CGCGCGAGTACCGCACCTTCGCCGATCGCTTCGGCCCCGATACCGCGAGCACCGGCGAGCCGGGGTACAATTGCCTGCGAACGCAGCGCCAGCAGGCCACGGTAAAGGCGGCTCCAGGCAGCGGCATCGGGGCCGGGAGCCGGCCGGGAGCGTTCGAACGTGGCCGCCTCGTTCGGATCCGGAATCGTTGCGCGAGCCCCCGGGCCCGCAAACGCGGGAAAGTTCGCGAACTCGGCGCGGCGCCCGTCGCGCACGGCGTCGGCAAGCCCGTCGTCGAAGTCGGTGAAGAACAGGAACGGCGAACGGGAACCGGTTTCGTCGCCCATGAACGTCATCGGGATTTGCGGGCAGAGCAGCAGGAGGGCGGTGGCGGCCCGCAGCCGCTCCGGGCCGGTAAGCACCGTCAGCCGTTCACCCAGCGCCCGATTGCCGACCTGGTCGTGGTTTTGAAGGAAGGCGACGAAACGCAGGGTCGGCAGATGGCCGCTGGCGGTGCCGCGCGGCCTACCGGAGGCGGGCGACTCCTGGCCCTGGTACACGAAGCCTTCCGCGAGGCAGCGCGCCAGCTTGTCCGCCGGGCGCTCGGCGTAGTCGCCGTAGTAACCGGATGTCTCACCGGTCAGGATGACGTGCACGGTGTTGTGGAAGTCGTCGTTCCACTGCGCGGTGTACCCATCCTGCAGCAGGCCGGCATCGTTGTGTTCGTTCTCGAGCACGAGGTGCACGTGCCGGCCGCTCCCGGCCCGCTGGCGCACGGTTTGCCGCAGCCGGGCGAGAAACGCGGGATCCTGGATTGCGTGCACCGCGTCCAGCCGCAGCCCGTCGAAGCGGTACTCGTTCAGCCACATGAGCGCGTTGTCGAGAAAAAATTGCCGTACCGGTTCCCGGTCGAAGGCGATGGCAGCGCCCCAGGGCGTTGCAAGCTCCGGGTGAAAAAACGACGGTGCGTAGCGGCCGAGGTAATTCCCGTCGGGCCCGAAGTGGTTGTACACGACGTCGAGCAGCATCATGACCCCGAGCTCGTGCGCGCGATCGACCAGTGCTTTCAGCTCGTCCGGAGTGCCGTAGGCCTGCGCCGGCGCGTAAGGCAGCACGCCGTCGTAGCCCCAGTTCCGGCGGCCGGCAAAATCCCCCACCGGCATCAGCTCGACCGCGGTAATGCCGAGCGCGGCCAGCCTTGGCAGCTCCCGCGCCACGCCGGCGAAGCCGCCGAGCAGGCCGGCGTGCAGTTCCTGGATCACCGCCTGCTCCCAGGGCCGCCCGCGCCAGCCGTCCGTCCGCCAGCCATAGCCGTCGGGCTCGATCACGAGGCTCCAGCCGTGCACGCCGTCGGCCTGCGCGCGTGAAGCCGGGTCGGGCACGGCGAGGTCGTCCGCTACGCGGAAGCGATACCGGTCGCCCGGTCGCGCGTCGACCGTCACCGCGAACCAGCCTTCACGGTCCGGAGCCATCGCCACGGGCTCCCGGTCCGCGATCTCGAGCGCCGGCGCCGGGACCGCCGGTGCCCACAGGCGAAACCGCCACCGCCCGTCGCGCAGGCGTGCCGGGCCCCAGCTCACGCGATGGTCTCCCAGGCGATTAGCGCCGCCGCGCGCGGCAGCAGGTGATAGCTGTCCTTGATGTCGTGCTCCGGCAGGTCGGGATGCGCGCTGTCGACGAGCAGGCGCCGCGTGCCGTGCGGCGGCGGCAGGTTGAAGATCAGCGCCTCGTGCGAACTGTTCAGCGCCAGGCAGACGATCTTCAGCAGGTTTCCGCTGCGGTGCGCGAGCCGCATGATGAGGGCACGGCCTTCCGCGTTGTCCCAGTCGGCTTGCGCGAGCCGCACGCCGCGCTCGTCCCACCAGTCAATGTCGGGCAAGCCAGGGGCGACCTCGTCGCCGTAGAGATAGCTCGGGCTTCTCAGCAGCGGGTAGCGGCGGCGCAGCGCGATGAGCCGCTCCGTATAGCGGATCATCGTCTCGCCCTCCAGCGTTCGCGCCTGCCCCCAGTCGAACCAGCTCGTCTCGTTATCCTGGCAGTAGGCGTTGTTGTTGCCGCCCTGCGTGCGCCCGAGCTCGTCGCCGCCAAGCAGCATCGGCGTGCCGTGCGAGCCGAACAGCGTGAGCAGCATCGAACGCCGCACGCGGTCGCGCATCGCGAGGATCGCCGCATCGTCGGTCGGTCCCTCAACGCCCCAGTTGCGCGAAAAATTCTCCTGCGTGCCGTCCCGGTTGTCCTCGAGGTTGGCTTCGTTGCGGCGCTTCTCGTAGCTGACGAGATCGGCGAGCGGGTAGCCGTCGTGGCTGGTAATGAAGTTGATGCTGGCCCACGGCCGGCGGGCGCGCCGCTCGAAGATATCGCCCGAGCCGGCGAGCCGCGCGGCGAGCTCACCGCGCATCGCGGGATCGCCGCGCCAGTAGCGGCGAACCGCGTCGCGGTAGCGATCGTTCCACTCGGCGAATCCGGGCGGGTGGTTGCCGAGCTGGTAGCCGCCCGGCCCGACGTCCCACGGCTCCGAGATCAGCTTCACGCGCTGCAGCTCCGGGTCCTGCCGCAGCACGTCGAAAAACCCTGCCCCGGGATCGAAGCCCGTCTCGGTGCGGCCGAGCACGGTGCCGAGATCGAAGCGAAAGCCGTCGATGCCGAACGAGTTTACCCAGTAACGCAGCGAATCGGTGACCATCTGGATCACGCGTGCGTTCGACATGTCGAGCATGTTGCCGGTGCCGGTGTCGTTGACGTTGCAGCGGGGGTTGTCCGCGGCAAGGCGGTAGTAGCTGGCATTGTCCAGGCCGCGCCAGCTCAGCGTGGGACCGCGCTCCGAGCCTTCGGCCGTGTGGTTGTAGACGACGTCGAGGATCACCTCGATGCCGGCGGCATGCAGCCGGCGCACCGCGAGGCGCAGCTCGTCCTGGCTTTCTCCCGCCAGGTAACGCGGCTCCGGCGCGAAGAACGCGAGCGTGTTGTAGCCCCAGTAGTTCGTGAGGCCCTTCTCCTGGAGGAAGCGATCCTGCGCGTACGCCTGTACCGGCAGGAGCTCGATCGCCGTAATGTCCAGCCGCCGCAGGTGATCGATCACCGGGCCGCTCGCGAGCGCGGCGAACGTGCCGCGTTCGGCCGGCGAGACTTCATCGAACCGTTTCGACAGGCCGCGCACGTGCGCTTCGTAGATCACGGTTTCCGGCCACGGCGTCGCCGGCCGGCGATCGTCGGACCGGTCACCGACGTCGTGCAGCACCACGGCTTTCGGCATGGCCGGCGCGCTGTCGCGCCGGTCGAAGCTCAAGTCTGCGCGGGGCGAGCGTACGCGATAGCCGAAGAGCGCGTCCGTCCAGCGCAGGCCGCCAACGAGCTGCCGCGCGTACGGATCGAGCAGGAGCTTGTTCGGGTTGAAACGGTGTCCCTGCTCGGGCTGGTACGGCCCGTACGCCCGGTAGCCGTACACCAGGCCCGGCAGCGCGTCGGGCAGGTAGCCGTGCCACACCTCGTCTGTCCATTCGGGCAGCTCGTAGCGCGCGATCTCGCGACGGCCCCGCTTGTCGAAGACGCAGAGCTCGATGCGCTCGGCGTGCGCCGAGAACACCGCAAAGTTGATGCCGAGACCGTCGAACGTAGCGCCCAGCGGGTTGGGGCGGCCCGGCAACATCAGGGCTCACCTTCGAAGCGGAGCATGACGGCGGCGAGCGGCGGCAGCACCAGCGCGGCCGAGGCGGGTCGGCCGTGCAAGGGCGACGGCTCCGCCTCGACGGCGCCTTCATTGCCGCGGTTGCTGCCGCCATAGATCGCGGCGTCGGTGTTCAGGAGCTCGCGCCAGGTGCCGGCGCAAGGGAGGCCGACCCGGTACTGCAGGTGCGGCTGCGGCGTCAGGTTCAGCGCCACCGCGACGGGTGCATCGCCGTCGAAGCCTTCGCGCAGGTAGGCAAACACGCTGTTTGCCGCGTCGTCACCGACGATCCACGAGAAGCCGGCCGGATCGGCGTCGCGGCGGTGGAGGGCGGGCTCCTCGCGATACAGGTAATTGAGGTCGCCGACCAGCCGCTGCATCGCCGCATGTTCCGGGCTGTCCAGCAGGTGCCACGGCAGCTCTTCGTCGTGGTTCCACTCCTGCTCCTGCGCGAGTTCGCCGCCCATGAACAGGAGCTTCTTGCCGGGGTGTGTCCACATGAAGCCGAACAGCGCGCGCAGGTTGGCGAGCCTGCGCCAGCGGTCGCCGGGCATCTTGCCGAGCAGCGAGCCCTTGCCGTGCACGACCTCGTCGTGGCTGAGCGGCAGCACGAAGCGCTCGGAGAACGCGTAGACGAGGCTGAAACTCAGCCCGTTGTGGTGCCACGAACGGTAGACGGGATCGCGCTTCAGGTACTCCAGGGTGTCGTGCATCCATCCCATGTTCCATTTGTAGGCGAAGCCGAGCCCGCCTTCATCGGCCGGCGCGGAAACGCCCGGCCACGCCGTCGACTCCTCGGCGATCGTTACCGCGCCGGGCACGCGTTGTGCGACCGCTTGGTTCAGGTTCCGCAGGAACGCGATGTTCTCGAGGTTCTCCCGGCCCCCGTGGATATTCGGGACCCATTCGCCGGCGGCGCGGCTGTAATCCCGGTAGAGCATGGAGGCGACGGCGTCGACGCGGAGCCCGTCGACGTGGAACGTATCCAGCCACCACAGCGCCGAGGCGATGAAAAAACCGGCAACCTCGTTGCGCCCGAGGTTGCAGATGAGCGTGTTCCAGTCCTGGTGGAAGCCCTCGCGCGGATCGGCGTGCTCGTAGAGCGGCGTGCCGTCGAAACGGCCGAGTCCGTGCGGGTCGGTCGGAAAATGGCCCGGCACCCAGTCGAGGATCACGCCCAGGCCTTCGCGATGGCAGGCGTCGACGAAGCCCGCGAAATCCTCGGGCCGGCCGAAGCGCGCCGAAGGTGCGAACGGCGACAGCGGCTGGTAGCCCCAGCTCCCGCCGAACGGGTGTTCCATGATCGGCATCAGCTCGATGTGCGTGAAGCCGAGCTGGGCCGCGTAAGGAACGAGGCGCGCCGTGAGCTCCGCCCAGCTCGTGTCGCCGCCACCCGGCGGCCTGAGCCAGGAGTTGGCGTGCACCTCGTAGATCGACATCGGTGCCGCCGCGCGCTGGCGCTCGCCGCGGGCGTGCATCCACTCGGCGTCCGTCCAGCGAAAATCAGGCGGCGGCGCCACGACGGAGGCCGTGTGCGGCGGGCGTTCCGTGGCGCGCGCCACGGGATCGGCTTTCACCAGCAGGCTGCCGTCGGCGCCCACGATCTCGTACTTGTAGCGTTCACCCGGGCGGAGCCGCGGCACGAACAGTTCCCACACGCCCGCGCCGTGGCGCAGGCGCATCGGGTGCCGGCGCCCGTCCCAGCCGTTGAAATCGCCGATGACCGAGACTCGGCGCGCGTTCGGCGCCCACACGGCGAACGCGACACCGGCGACGCCGCTCATCTCCCGCGGCTGCGCGCCGAGCACGCGGCCGAGATCCCGGTGCCGCCCCTCGCTGAACAGGTGCAGGTCGAGATCGCCGAGCACGAGACCGAAAGCGTACGGGTCCTCGGTTTCCTGCACGCCGCCGCCCGGCCAGTGGATGCGCAGCAGGTAACCGGCACCGTCATCCGTCAACGGGCCGTCCCAAAGGCCATCGCGGAAGTGCTCCAGCGCGCCCAGCGTGCGCCCGTCCTTACGCGCGGCAATCTCGACCCGTTCGGCGCCGGGTTGGTAGCTGCGTACCACGCGGCCTTCGGGCGTGTCGTGCGGTCCCAGCCACGCGAACGGGTCGGTGAGGCGTCCCGCCATGGCCGCCGCCGCAGCGCGGGCCAGGCCGGTGCCCCCGACGTTCATTCGCCCCTGCCCATCCGGGCCTCCAGCCGACCGGCAATGCGCGCGAGACCCGCGAGCGGTATCGGCAACCAGTCGGGGCGGTGTGCCGCCTCGTAACCCACTTCGTAGGCGGCTTTCTCGAGGAGGAACAGGTCCAGCAGCGGACCCGGCGCATGGCCCGCCACCTGCGAGTAACCCCCCAGGAATGCCGCGCTCGCCGCCTCGCGGAATCGCTGGAACAGGTCGGGTGGCGCGGCCGCCGCGTCCGGCGGCGGCGGGATCGCCCGGGCGGCGACCGCGGCGGCATAGTCGAAGGAGCGCAGGATGCCCGCGACGTCGCGCAGCGGCAGGTCCTTCGCGCGCCGCTCCGCGAGCGGGCGCGCCGGCTCGCCTTCGAAATCGATGAACATGACGTCGTTGCCCACGGCCAGCGTCTGGCCGAGGTGCAGGTCCCCGTGAATGCGGGTACGCACGCCGCCGGCGGCATCGCGGGCGAGGGCATCGATCGCGCGGTGCAGGACTTCCCGCCGCTGCAGCAGGTCCTCCGCGGCCGCGCTGTGGGCGAGGTGATCCAGCGCGCCGTCCAGCTCGGCAGCGACCCGTTCCGCGAGCGCCGTAGCCGCGGCGTCACCGAGCACCTCCGGTGCGAATTCCGGGTCGTCGGTGGGCTGCGCGAGCACCCCGTGCATCTCGGCGAGCCGGCTGCCGAGCGTTTCAGCGAAGGTCTCGTAATTGCGGAAATCCGCCGCGCGACGGTCGGTTTCCGAGCCGAGCCGCGACAGCGTCTCCAGCGTCCAGTTCCAGCCGTCACCCTGGTTGTAGACGAAGCCCTGCACGATCATGAGGGCGTGCGGCACGCCTTCGTCGTCAGTTCGCACGACTTCTCCGATGAGCGGCGGCACGCTCTCGAAGCCGTGCGCGCGCAGGTAGCCCGTCATCTCCGCTTCCGGGTGCATGCCGGGCTGTATGCGCCGCAGGAGCTTCATCACCAGCTGCTGCCCGAGGACGATCGTGCTGTTCGACTGCTCGGCGGCGAGCCACTCCGGCTCGAGCCGGTCGGGCGAGTCGATGGTCCCGTGCCGCCGGTACTCGAACACGCCGTGCGCCGTTTCCTCCCGGCGCTCCGCGCGCAACGCCTGCAAGACAGAGATCGCGAATGGTGGCACGGCAAAACCGTCCGTCAGCAGCCCGACGTGGCGGCCGCGGCGCACGCGGGCCAACGCGAGGTTGGGCGCGAACGGCCCGTTGGGTTCGCCCTCCCAGGCAATGCCGAGCGGCAACGCATAGCAGCCGGTGCTGCCGGCGGTTGTCACCTCGATTTCCGCCAGCAGCAGGTCGCGGGTGTCCGGCAGCGGGACCACGGTCGACAGCCGCGTGCCGCGTATCGGCTCGTCCTTCGCGGCAAACCAGCGGCGCTCGGCGACGTACTCCGGCAGGACCTCGCGCTCGAGCACCTCGCGGTTCGCACCCTCGGTCACGCCCACCAGGCCGTCGCGCAGCACGAAGGTGTGCTGTTCGGCTTCAACCGGCGGTGCGGTGGAGCTCCAGCCCGGCGCCTCCGCCGCGGCGCTCAGCTCGAACCAGTAAAACGCATACGGGGGCAGGGTCAGCAGGTACGGAAGCTGGCCGATCGGCGGGAAGGCCGTGCGCCCGGTCAACTCGACGGGCGTCCGGCCGGTGAACTCGGCGAGATCGAGCTCGACCGCCTGGGCCGTGCGCGCCAGGTTTGCCACGCACAGGATGGCATCGCCGGCGTGCACCCGCAGGTAGGCAAGGCACTTGCGGTTGGCCGGCCGCAGGAACCGCTGCGCGCCGCGGCCGAACGCCTGGTGCTCGCGGCGCACGGCCAGCATGCGCCGGGTCCAGTTCAGCAGGGAATGGTTGTCGCGCTCCTGTGCCTCGACGTTTACCGCGTCGTGACCGTACAGTGGATCCATGATCGGCGGCAGCGTCAGCACGGCCGGGTCCGCGCGCGAGAATCCGCCGTTCCGGTCGGGAGACCACTGCATGGGCGTGCGCACGCCGTCGCGGTCGCCCAGGTGGATGTTGTCGCC
>CAYRKH010000034.1:0-35095 GCA_964424805.1 uncultured Woeseiaceae bacterium | reverse complement strand
GGGGTATCGCGCGCGGTGCGCGCTCCTACGGGGGTGGGAAGTATACGACGCTGCCGGGGGCGATGCCCAGCTCGGCGGTGATGCCCGCGTTCAGTTCCAGCACGTAGCGGATCGGCTCCGTCGAGGGGATCGAGGTGAGCGATTGCGGTTCCGTGTCCCGGGCGATCGAGGACACGGTGCCGTCGGCGCGGATGAACAGCATGTCCAGCGGAATGTAGGTGTTCTTCATCCACATCGAGCGCATGGCCGAGTCGGGATAGACGAACAGCATGCCGGAGAAGCGCGGCAGCTCGCGCACGAACATCAGGCCGCGCCGGTGCTGCGCCCCGGTCTCGGCCAGGTAGACATCGAAGCGATAGCACGCATCCCGGTCGGCTTCGATGATGATGGAGCCGCGCGCGAAGCGCGCATCGAGATCGACGTCGCCGGGGGCCTGCCCGTTCGCGGCGAAGCTGACCAGCGCCAGTGCCGCGATGCCGGGCAGCCGGCGCCAGGCGCCGGCTGGTCGAATTTTGAGCCCCTGGTGCAATGTATCGGCGTCCTGCGGGTCGTAGGGAAGGCATTATCGCTCATCATCGCCGGGAATGAGCGGCGATTGCGTAGTTAATTGGATGACAGAACACTAAAATGGCACGCCTTTTAATCGCCCGGAGCCGTTGATGGGCCTGACAGAAAAATTCCAGGAGCTCGAGCAACACGCCAGCCGGCTGATCGTCGGCCAGGCGCACCTGATCAACCGGATGCTGATTGCGCTGCTGTGCGACGGCCACCTGCTGGTGGAGGGCGCGCCCGGCCTCGCCAAGACGCGCGCGATCAAGGTGCTCGCCGAAAGCATCGAGGGCGATTTTCACCGGCTGCAGTTCACCCCGGACCTGCTGCCGGCCGATCTTACGGGCACGGAAATCTACAGGCCGCAGGACGGCCGTTTCGAATTTCGCGAGGGACCGCTGTTCCATAACCTGATACTCGCGGACGAAATCAACCGCGCCCCCGCGAAAGTGCAGTCGGCGCTGCTCGAAGCGATGGAGGAACGCCAGATCACGGTCGGCGAGAAAACCTACCTGCTGCCGAACCTGTTCATGGTGATGGCAACGCAGAACCCGATCGAGCAGGAGGGCACGTACCCGCTGCCCGAAGCCCAGCTCGACCGTTTCCTGTTACACGTCCAGGTGGGCTACCCGAGCGTCGAGGACGAGCGGCGCATCCTGGTGCTGAACCGCGAAGAAGCAAAGGCCGGACGGCGCGATCCGTTCCAGCCGCCGGAGCTGCTGCCCGAGGCCTCCGTGATGGAGGCGCGCCAGGCCATCCTCGACCTCTACCTCGCCGAGGAGCTCGAGCACTACATCGTCAACATCGTCGTCGCCACCCGCAATCCCGGCGTCGTCAACGAATCGCTGGCCGGCCAGGTCCTCTACGGCGCGAGTCCACGCGCCTGCATGGGCATCGACCGCGCCGCGCGTGCCCACGCCTGGCTGGCCGGCCGCGACTATGTCGGCCCCGAGGACATCCAGGACGTCGCCGCCGACGTGCTGCGCCACCGCCTGGTCCTCTCCTTCGAGGCGGAAGCCGACGGCATCACCGCCGACTCCGTCATCGAACGCGTGCTCGACGGCGTGGGAGTGCCTTGATCGGTGTTCGTGGCGCGCGTCCCGATAAACGATGAGCCAGGCTGAAGCGCAGTCCTCCCCCGTCGCCGTCACCCAGCCCGAGCTGATCCGGCTGGCCGGTCCCGCAAAGCTGGTGGCGCTGGACGTGGTGCGGGTGGATTCGCTGACGACCGGCGCCTACGTGTCGCGCTTTCGCGGGCGCGGCATGGAGTTCGACGAGTCGCGGCCGTACCAGCCGGGCGACGATCCGCGCAACATCGACTGGCGGGTGACGGCGCGCAGCACGACCGCGTACACCAAGCTGTTTCGCGAGGAACGTGAACGCCCGGTGCTGGTGGTCGTGGACCTGAGGCGCTCGATGCACTTCGCGACGCGGGGCAGCTTCAAGTCGGTGGCCGCCAGCCGTGCGGCCGCACTCCTGGCGTGGGCGGCGCACCATCGCGGCGACCGGCTGGGCGGGCTCATATTCGGCGACACGACGCATCGCGAGGTGAAGCCGCGCCTCGGCAGGCAGGCCGCGCTGCGCTTCGTGCACCAGCTCGTGGAGCACCCCGACTGGTCCGCCCCGGCGACAGACGCCGCCGGGCGCCCCGAGCCGCCGCTGTCGCAGGCGATGGCGGCCCTGAAGCGGGTGGCCAGGCCGGGCACGCTGGCGATCGTCCTCAGCGATTTCACGGATTTTTCCCGCGCCGCGCAGTCTTACCTATCGGGAGTCGCGCGGCACAGTGAAGTTATGGCGGTGTTCGTGAACGACCCGCTGGAACGACGGCTGCCGCCGCCGGGGCGCTACCGGGTGGTGAGCCGCGAGGGAGAAATGTCGATCGATACGTACGGGCGGGCGGCGCGCGCCGACTACCGCGAAGCGTTCCGGCAGCGGGAACAGGCGCTGGACGCGTTCTGCCGCCGCTACGGCGTGCACCTGCTGCCGCTGTCCACCGCGGAAGACCCGGTGCGCCGGCTCCAGCAAGCGCTGGCGCCGCGCCCGCGGTGAGGGAGGCTGGATGAACCCCGAATCGCTGCCCCTGCGCGACCTGCACCTGCCCGAGGCGGTCGGCTGGTGGCCGCCGGCGCCCGGCTGGTGGCTGCTGCTCGGCCTGCTCCTGCTCGGACTGGCGTTCGCAGTCCGCTCGCTTCACCGCCGGCACCGGCGCCATGCCGCGCGGCGGCTGGCGCTGGCGGAGCTGGCGCGCCTGGAGAAAGCCTGGAACAGCCATCGCAATACCGCGCTGCTCGCCGCCGCCACCTCGGACCTGCTGCGCCGGGCCATGCTGGCCTACGCGCCGCGCCACGAGGTCGCGGGGTTGACCGGCCGCGCCTGGCTCGAGTGGCTGGACCAGGGCCTCGAGCGGGCGCCGTTCTCGCGCGGCCCCGGGCGGAGCCTCGCGGATCTCCCGTATCGCGACCCGTCGGCGAGCATGCGAGAGATCGACGTCGAGGGGCTGGTGGCCGCCGTGCGCCGCCGCCTGAAGACGCCGCTGCCGGAGCGCGCCTGATGTGGTCGTTGGCCTGGCCGTGGGTCCTGCTGGCGCTGCCGCTGCCATTCGTGCTGCGTGCCCTGCTGCCGCAGGCGAGCGAAGCTCGCGAGGCCGGGCTGAAGGTGCCGGGACTCGGCGGTTTTGCCGTGCTGGCCAATCGCTCAGAAGCGGAGCAGCTGCGCAACTGGCGATTCTGGGTTGCAGCGGCCGCCTGGGCGCTGCTCGTGATCGCCGCGGCCCGGCCGGAGCGCATCGGCGATGACGTGGACGTGCCGGTGTCCGGCCGCAATCTCATGCTGGCCGTCGACCTGTCGGGCAGCATGGACGCCCGGGACTTCGAGCTCGGGAGCCGGCGCGTGGACCGGCTCACCGCGTTGAAGGCGGTGGCGAGCGACTTCATCCGCCGCCGCGAGGGCGATCGCCTCGGCCTGATCCTGTTCGGCGAGCGCGCCTACCTGCAGGCACCGCTGACGCTCGACCGTGAGACCGTGAACACCTTGCTGATGGAATCCTTCATCGGCCTGGCGGGCGAAAAAACCGCGATCGGCGACGCGATCACGCTGGCGGTCAAGCGCCTGCACGAGAAGGGCGCGGAAGCGGGCGAGCAGGTGCTGATCCTCCTCACCGACGGCGCCAACACCGCGGGGTCGGTGGAGCCGCTCAAGGCCGCCGAGCTCGCGGCGCAGATCGGGCTTCGCATCTACACGATCGGCATCGGCGCCGAGCAGATGCTGGTGCCTTCGGTGACCGGCATTCTTCGCAACGTGAATCCTTCCGCCGACCTCGACGAGGGCACCCTGACCGAGATTGCCGACATGACGGGCGGCCGCTATTTCCGCGCCGTGGACACCACTCGCCTGCAGGAGATTTACCGGCTGCTCGACGAGCTCGAGCCGGTCGCCGAGCCCGAGGCCGGCTTCCGGCCGGTGATGGCACTCCACTACTGGCCGCTGGGCGGCGCTTTCGTGCTGGCGGGGCTGCTGGCGCTCGCGAGCCTGCCGCTGCGGCTGCCGGCGCGCTTCCTCGCCAGGGTGCAAGCCGATGCCCGGTGATTTCCATTGGCTGAGGCCGGAGTGGCTGCTGGCGATCCCGCTGGTCGCGGCCTTTGCGTGGTACTCGGCCCGGCGGCGGCTGCGCCCCGGGAGCTGGCAGCGCGTGATCGATCCCGCGCTGCAGCCGCACGTGCTGTCGCGCGCACCACGTGCGGGCGTGGACTATCGCTGGTGGCTGGTGTTCCTGGGCGGCACGCTCGCCGCGCTCGCCCTCGCCGGGCCCGCCTGGGAGCGCATCGAGCAGCCGGTTTACCGGTCCGAGCAGGCGATGGTCGTCGCGCTCGACCTGTCGCGCTCGATGGATGCCGCCGACGTGACCCCAAGCCGGCTCGCGCGCGCCAAGCTCAAGGTGCTGGACCTGCTCGCCGAGCGGCAAAGCGGGCAGACGGCACTGGTCGTGTATTCCGGCAACGCGTTCACGGTGACCCCGCTGACCACCGATACCGATACGATCGCCGCGCTCGTCGGGAGCCTCTCCACCGACATCATGCCGAGCCAGGGGAGCAATCCGGTTGCCGCGATCGAAAAAGCGCAGCAGCTGCTCGAGCAGGCCGGCGCCCGCGACGGCGAGATTCTCCTCATCACCGACGGTGGCGCCACGCCCGCCGCCATCCAGGCGGCGGAAGCGCTCGGGAAGTCGGGCTACCGCCTGTCGGTTCTCGGCGTGGGCACGCTGGAAGGCGCCCCGATCCCGCGGGCGGGCGGCGGCTTCGTCACCGGCCGGAACGGGCAGATCGCCGTGCCGGTGCTGGAACTGGAAGGGCTGCGCAAGCTCGCGCACGCCGGCGGCGGCCGGTTCACCGCCATGACCACCGATAACCGGGATCTCGGCATCCTGCTTCCAACCGGGTTCGGCTCCGCCGCCGAAGCCGGCGACGAGCTGGAGACGGACCGCTGGCGCGACGAGGGACCGTGGCTGCTGCTTGCACTGCTGCCGATCGCGGCGCTCGCGTTTCGCCGCGGCTGGCTACTGGCGGTGCTGGTTTTCGTCATGCCGTTGCCTTCGCCGGCGCAGGCGTTCGAATGGCGCGATCTCTGGCAGACCGGGGACCAGCAGGCGATGCGCGCGCTCGAGAAAGGCGATGCCGAGGAGGCGGCGGCGCTGTTCGAGCACCCGGAGTGGCGCGGCGTTGCGCAGTACCGGGCGGGGCAATACCGACAGAGCGCCACGGCGTTCAGCGGCGAGAACGCGGACAGCGTCTATAACCTCGGCAACGCGCTGGCCCGGCAGGGTGAGCTCGAAGCGGCGATCGACGCCTACGACCAGGCGCTGGCGCTGGACCCCGGGGCGGAGGACGCCGCGTACAATCGCGAGCTCGTGAAAAACCTGCTCGAGCAGCAGCAGGCGCAAAGCGGTGAGCGCGGCAACGAGCAGTCGCAGAGCAGCAATCCGGAGGCGTCGGGCGAGAGCGGCACGCCGTCCGGTGAGTCACAGCAGGACAGCAGCCCGGGAGAGGCCGGTGACGCCGGGGATCAAGGCGGCGAGCCGCCGGACCAGGAGATGAGCGAGGCCGACCTGGACGCCATGCAGCAGGAACTGGAGAGGGCCGCACGTGAAGCAGCGGAGCAGGACGGTGAGAGCAGCGAGCAGCACGCGCAGGACCCCGAGGCACTCGCGGCGGCGCGGCGCGCGCAGGAACGCCAGCAGGCCCTGGAGCAGTGGCTGCGGCGCATTCCGGACGACCCCGGCGGGCTGCTGCGCCGCAAGTTCCGCTACCAGTACCAGCGCCAGGGCGTTGACCAGGACGGCAACAGCCTGTGGCAGGACGGATCGGTAGAGCCATGGTGAGCGGGGTTTTGCGCGCGCGCCTGTTCGCGGCGGCGGTAGTCGTGCTGCTCGCGCTCGCGGCGCCGGCGCGTGCGGCGGTCGTTGCATCAATCGATCGTGGCGACGTCGAGCTGAACGAATCGTTCACGCTCGACGTCACCGTCGATACCGCGATCGACCTCGAGCCGGACGTGTCGGCGCTCGAGGAAGATTTCTACATCATCTCGCGCAGCGAGCTCAGGAATACGACCATCATCAACGGCCGGATCAACCGGAACCGCACGTGGACCTACGTGCTGATGGCGAAGGAGGCCGGGCAGTTCGTGATCCCCCCGATCGCGGTCGGGAACGAGCAGAGCGAGCCGCTGTCGGTCGTCATCTCGCCGGTGCAGGACGTGCTGCCCGGCGAGTCGGACGTGTACGTCGTCTCGGAGGTCGATTACCCGGAAACCTACGTCCAGGCGCAGGTGTTGTACCGGATCAAGGTGTACCGCGCGGTGGCGACGCGGCAGCCGCGGCTCAGCGAACCGCGGATTACCGGCGTCGACGTGCTGGTGGAGCTTGCCGCGGACGAGCGCAGCTACGACTCGATCATCGACGGCAAGAACTACAACGTCGTCGAGCGGGTGTACGCCCTTTTCCCGCAGGAGAGCGGCGAGCTATCCATCGGGCCGGCCGTCTTCGAAGCGCGGGTGCTGCGGGACGGCCGCATCACCGGGCGGAAGGTATTCAAATCGGAGCCGATCTCGATCGAGGTCAGTCCCATCCCGGCGCCGCCGCCGGACTACCCGGACGCGGCCTGGTTTCCCGCGAAATCCGTCGAGCTGGCGGAGGAGTGGTCGCGCGAGCCGTCGAACCTGGCCGCGGGCGAGCCCGTGACGCGGCGCATCACCGTGACGGCCGTGGGACAGCTTTCGACCCAGCTGCCCGTTATCGAGCCGGCGGAGCCTCCCGGCGTGAAGCTCTACCCGGACAAGCCGGAGCTGCGGATGACCCCGGCGGCCGCCGGTATCCAGGCGATGCGCCGGGACCAATACGCCCTCATCGCGCTCGACAAGGGTGAAATCCGCCTGCCCGCGATCGAGCTGCCGTGGTGGAACATCCAGACCGGGGAGTGGCAGGTGGCGAGCCTGCCCGCCAAATCGCTGTCCATTGCGCCGTCGGCCGATGCGCTGCCGGGACCTGCCACCGTCGCCGCCGCGGCGGCGGAAGCGGGACCGGGTGCCGATCCCGTGCAGGCATCGCCGTCGTTCTGGCGATCGGTGGCGCTCTTGCTGGGCGCGGCCTGGCTCGGCACGCTGCTGCTCTGGTGGCGGCGCCGGGTACCGGAAGAGGCGGGCGCCGAGACTCCCCGGGCCGCCTCGCGGCGCAAGCTCAAGGCCGCGTACCTCCGGTCGGCGCGCGAGGCGGCGCTGCGCGGCGACGCGGGCGCTGTGAAGTCATCGCTGCTCGAATGGGCGCGCTTGGAATGGCCGGCAAAGCCCCCGCGGAGCCTGGCGGGCATCGCCGCGCGCGTGGCCGAACCGCTGGCCGGCGAGCTCAGGGCACTGTGCGAGACGAGCTACGGCCCCGGGAGCCGCTCCTGGCACGGCGGCGGTTTGGCTGCCGCACTGCGCTCGGTCCAGCTTGCCGAGTCGCCCAACCAGCGCTCGGGCGACGTCCTGCCGCCCCTGATGCCGAAAGTGTGAACCGGTTTGAGCCGTCCGGCCTGCCGATTTGGCGGGCGCCACGGCGCAAGCGTCACCACTGTCCGGTGTTTTCCATTGACTTCCACGGCTCCGCCGGCGGCAGCGCCCGGCCCGACTGCAGCAGCTCGATCGAGATGTTGTCGGGAGAGCGCACGAAGGCCATGTGGCCGTCGCGTGGCGGGCGGTTGATGGTTACGCCGGCGTCGAGCAGGCGCTGGCACACGGCGTAGATATCGTCCACGGCGTACGCAATGTGCCCGAAATTCCGGCCCTGCGAGTACTCCGAGGTATCCCAGTTGTAGGTGAGCTCGATCTGCGCGCTGTCGCCCGGCGCGGCCAGGAACACGAGCGTGAAGCGGCCGTTCTCGTTTTCGGTTCGGCGCAGCTCCTCGAGTCCCAGCTTGTTGCAGTAGAAGTCGAGCGACTCCTCCAGGTCGGCGACGCGCACCATCGTGTGCAGGTATCGCATGACGTCCTCCTTCGGTGGACCTGCGGCCGGTTGAACTTGCACATAGTATAAGACGACAATGTCCTGTTCACGCACCGTTCGGGAACACGCATTGCACCAGATTCGCGCCATCACGATCGACCTTGACGACACCCTGTGGGAAATTGCGCCGGTCATCCGCCGGGCGGAAGCGGAGCTCTGGCGCTGGATGCAGCAGCACCGCCCGGCCGTGTGCGAGCGCTATACGCTGGAAGCCATAACCGAGCTGCGTGACCAGATTATCGAGGAGCACTGGGAGCGAACTCACGACTTCCGTTTCCTGCGCCGCATGGCGCTCACGCGCATGCTCGAGAGCTGCGGCTACTCGGATGACTGCGTCGAGGAGGCATTCGAGGTTTTCGACGTATTCCGTAACCGCGTCGAGCTGTTTCCCGACGTCGTGCCGACCCTGGAGCGGCTGTCGGAGCGTTTCACGATCGTTGCGGTCACCAACGGCAACGCCAACCTGCAGACGATCGGCATCCGGCACCTGTTCAGCGACGTGGTCAGCGCGGTCGAGGTCGGGGTGGCAAAGCCCGCGAGGCGAATCTTCGAGGTAGCGCTGCGGCGTGCCGGCGCCACCGGACCGGAGACGCTGCACGTGGGCGATCATCCCGAATGCGACATTGCCGGCGCACGGGCGGCGGGGCTCCGCACGGCCTGGATGAACCGGACCGGGTGCGCCTGGCCGGGACACCTGCCGGCTCCCGATGCGGTCGTCGCGACCGTCAGCGAGCTGCACGCCGTCCTCGAACCCGCGCTCGCCATGGCCGGCCCGTGATCCCGATGTTGCCCGGCCGGAAAGCATTCCCGCAGCAAGCGGCTGGCCCCGGCCGATGCCCGAGCCGCTGATACTTTACGTACCAGGCCTCAAGTCCAAGCCGCCGCCGGGAATCCACACGGCCGCTTTGTGGAAATGCCTGCTGGAAGGAGTGCGGCGGGTCGACGCCGATGCGGCGCGCGACATGCAGGAGCGCACCGGTGCCTTCGATATTGCGGGCTGGAATTTCGACTTTTACGGTGAGCACCGCGACATCGGGCTGGACCGCCCCGGGATCGACGGGGTGTTGCGGCAGCAGGAGGCGACGCGTCGGGATATTGCCGACGCGAGGAGCCTCGAGCGGCGCGTCCTGCGCTGGCTCTATCTCGCGGCCGACCGCCTGCCGTTCCTGATCCCGCAGATCGCCAATGATGACCTCGAGCTGCACCTGCGCGACCTGCGCCGCTACGTGAAGAACATCGACGGCATCGCCGAAGCCACGCGCCGCATGGTAAAGCTGCCGCTGCGCGGGGCCTGGAAGGCCGGGCGGCCGATCCTGCTGATCGGTCACAGCATGGGATCGGTGATCGCTTATGACACGCTCTGGCAGCTGAGCCGGGAATCCGGCGAGGACCTGCGGGTCGACCTGCTGCTGACGATGGGCAGCCCCCTGGGGCAGCGCACTATCCAGCGGCGCTTGCTCGGCAGCAGCGCGGTGGGGGCGGCGCGTTACCCCGACAATATCCGCCGCTGGGCGAACATCGCCGCGGTCGGCGAGCTGACGGCCATGGACATGCGGCTCGCAAACGACTACGGCGAGATGGTCCGCCTCGGCCTGGTCGACTCGATCGTCGACTTCCAGGCCTACAACTACTTCCGCTACGACGGCGAGCTGAACGTCCACGCCGAATACGGCTACCTCGTCAACAAGGTAACCGGCCAGGTAATCGCCGACTGGTGGAAGCGCGTCACCTAAAAAGGTGTCAGGTTTATTTTTAAAGGTGTCAGGTTTATTTACCACCTAAGGTGTCTCCCAAAAGGTGTCAGGTTTATTTACCAGTACAAATAAACCTGACACCTTTGAAGACACCTTTGAAAATAAACCTGACACCTTTTTAGACACCTTTTTAGGACACCTTTTTAGGAGGGGTCGTCGAGGTTTGGTTTGATGATGATGTCTATGCGGCGGTTCTGGGCGCGGCCGGATGCGGTTTCGTTGTTGGCGACGGGGTTTGTTTCGCCGTAGCCGGTGGCGATCAGGCGATAGGCGGGGATGCGCATGGCGTTGATCATGTACTGCTGCACCGATTCGGCGCGGCTCTGGGAGAGCCGCTGGTTGCTCTCGTCGCTGCCGAACGAGTCCGTGTGCCCCTCGATGATCAGCTCGGACTGCGGGAACACGTCGATCGCTTTCTCGAGCTTCGTCAGCAGGTTGAAATCCTCCTGCCGGATTTCGGATTCGCCGCTCGGGAACGTCAGGCCGACCATGCGCAGGATGATGGTGTCGCCCTGCCGAAACACGCGCGCTTCGTCCCGATCGAACATCTTCTCGACCTTCTCGAACTGCTCCTTGATCCGTGCCTGTGCCTCCAGGCGCTTGACCAGCGCGGTGCGCTCCGCCGTGGCGCCGCCCAGCCGCTCATCGAGCGCGCGGATTTCCTCCGTCATGTCGGCAATGCGCAGGTTACTCGCTTCCACCTCCTGCTGCAGGCCCTGGTGCTCCTCGCGCAGGTTCTGCACATAGCTCACCAGCTCCTCCTCGAGCTCGTTCTTGCCGGTTTCCATGTGAGGCACGATGTTCGCGGCATCGGCAATCCTCGCCAGCGGCTCTTCCCAGTCGAGGATCAGCTGCTCGACCGTGAGGTCGTTGTCCCGCACCCTGCGCACGACCTCCGACAGGTGCAGCGCATGCTTGGCTTCGTAATTCGCCTGGCGCGCCAGGCTGCGTGGAAGGTCCGTGTCGTAGCGGTTCTGGTTGAGTTCCTTTTCCGCTTCCGCCAGAAGCTGCTTTGCCTTGGCCAGGGTAATCGGCGCGTAGCGCCCGACGCGCGCCCGCTCGGCGTTGGCGAGGAGCTGCCGCGTTTCGCTCAGGTACTGGTCCTTGATCGCGTCCAGCTCCGCTTCACGGTACAGCGCCGTCGCTTCCACGTTTTTCCGCTGCGCGTCCTTGAGGTCGCCGCGCTCGAGCTCGCGGATGGCCGAGGCGAACGCCCGCTGGGCGTCATTCCATAGCTCGGGCGCAAGCTTCGGTGCGAGCGCGTTGGCGGCGTCCTGGCGGCTCTTCATGACCTGCCCGAGGACGGTGTGCGCGAGGCGCCCCGTCTTCGCCGCCTGCTGGAAATGGGCGGTGGCATCGGCGGCCTTGCCGCGCACCCACTCGATATTCCTGCCGCGCTGCAGGCCCTCTTCTGCCGCGCGGAAGGCCTTCATGCCGGCCTCGTAACTCCTGGGCGCCAGCAGCTGCGCGTCGACCTCGTCGGCCTCGGCGAGTGCCGCCTCGGCGCTGCTCAGGAAGGTCTCGCGCAGCGCGTCCTGGGCCGAGGCCTGCCCCGACAGCGAGACGAGCAGGGCGAGCACCGCGGCCGCGTAAAATCCTTTTCTCATCGAAGATGCCCTTACGGTCATTGTTGTCAGCCCCGGTGCCGAGAACTGAAAAACTTACAAAATGCCGGCTGGCGAAACTGTGCAATGTATCTCTGTCTGCGAAGAAAACAAGCAGAAATGGCCGGGCACGACACCGCCGCCCGGTGTGACCGCGTTCGCGGTTCGACCAACCGGACGCTGTCAGCCGGCCGGCACGCCGCTCGAATTGTGCTTCGCCTCACAGACCGCAACGGCGGCCGCAGCGTACTTTCGGCCCATGTCCGCGAAGTACTACACGCAGTTTCGCCTCATCGACGCGAGCTACCGCGGTGGCAACGAGTTCAGCGGCGTCGTCGAGCTCAGCCGGCCGGTCTCCACGGACCTGGACGTGGCAGACATCGAGGCGGTGCTGGCGCGGAATTTCGACCTCCAGAAGAGCGCCGTGAAACTCCTGAGCTGGGCCCGGTTGCACTGACCGGCCGGGACATCTGCAGGGCCGATCCTTCCCCGCCTCGGGCCTTTTCCCGATTTTCCCGGCTGGCCGGGATTTTCTTTCCGATCGCGGCACCCGCCGCCCCGCCGGGCAGGCTGTCAATCGTGTTGCCCCGCATGCGAGAATGGTTATTTCACGAATCCAACATCCAAGCATCCAGATGAGCCTATCCGACGACGAGTCCGCACCGGACACCTTCAAAGGCATTCCCATAGTCGAATCGGGCCGCAAGTACCGGACCGCCGCCGGGTTCAACGCGATCAAGAACGGCGTGAAGGCGCGCCCCGGCGCACCGCAGGTGGTTACCGGCAACAAGCCGAAGTGGCTGCGGGCGAAACTGCCGGCAGGTGCGCAATTCTCGTCCGTCCGCCGCACGGTACGCGAGCACCGGCTTTCGACGGTATGCGAAGAATCGATGTGCCCGAACATCGGCGAGTGCTGGAATCACGGCACGGCCACGATCATGGTGATGGGCTCCGTGTGCACACGCGCCTGTCGTTTCTGCGCGGTAGACACCGGGAACCCGCGCGGCTGGCTCGACCTGGAAGAGCCGGAGAACACGGCGCGCGCCGTCAAGCTCATGAACCTGCGCTACGTCGTACTCACCTCCGTCGACCGTGACGACCTTCCCGACGGCGGCGCCGCGCATTACGCCGCCTGCGTGCGCGCCATCAAGAAGATGAACCCCGACACCGCCGTCGAGGCCCTGACGCCCGATTTCCAGGGCGTGCTCGAGCACGTGGAGACGGTGGTCGATTCGGGACTCGAGGTGTTCGCGCAAAACGTGGAGACGGTGCGCCGCCTGACGCACCCGGTCCGCGACCCGCGCGCCGGCTACGAGCAAACGATCCGCGTGCTCGCGCACGCCAAACGTTACCGGCCGGAGGTGCTGACCAAAACCAGCCTCATGCTGGGGCTCGGCGAGCAGGACCGGGAGATCCTCGAGACCATGGACGACCTGCGCGAGGCCGGCGTCGACATCCTGACGCTCGGGCAATACCTGCGCCCCACGCCCAACCACCTTCCCGTAGAACGCTACGTCACGCCGGACGAGTTCGACAGCTACCGCCGCGAAGGCCTGGAAAAGGGCTTCGTCGAGGTCGTCGCCGGCCCGCTGGTGCGCTCGAGCTACCGCGCGGACCGCGTGCTCGAAAAGAACAACGTCGGCATCGCCATCTGACGGATCGTGGCGGAGTTCCTGACGGAATATGGCCTCTTCCTCCTCGAGGCCGCGACCATCGTCGCCGCCATCCTGGTCGTCATCGCGGCCGCCGCCGCCATCGGGCGGCGAGCGGCGACCCAGGAAGGTCTCGAAGTCGAAAACCTGAACAAGAAATACCGCACCTTTGCCGCGGCCCTCAAGCGGGTCATTCTCGACAAGAAGGACTGGAAAGCCGCCGCGAAGGCGGAGAAGGCGGGCGAAAAGCGGAAGTCCAGATCCGGCGCGCGGCGGCCGCGCGTGTTCGTGCTGGACTTCAAGGGCGACCTGAAGGCGAGCGCCGTCGGTTCCCTCCGGGAGGAAATCAGCGCGGTGCTCGAGGTTGCCGGCGAAGGCGACGAGGTCGTCCTGCGCCTGGAGAACTACGGCGGCGTGGTGCACGAGCACGGACTCGGCGCGTCGCAGCTTGCACGAATCCGCGCGGCCGGGCTCCCGTTGACGGTGTGCGTCGACAAGGTGGCGGCGAGCGGCGGCTACCTCATGGCCTGCGTCGCGAATCGCATCGTCGCCGCGCCGTTCGCGATCCTCGGCTCGATCGGCGTGATCGCCCAGCTGCCGAACTTCAACCGCTTCATGGACGGTCACGGTATCGACTGGGAAATGATCACGGCCGGCGAGTACAAGCGCAACGTCACCATGTTCGGCCGCAACACGGATGCGGACCGGGCGAAGCTGAAGGCCGAGCTCGAGGACGTGCACGACCTGTTCAAGTCGGCGGTCGGGACTTACCGGCCGAACCTCGACCTCGGCCGGGTCGCGACGGGCGAACACTGGTACGGCACGCGGGCGCTCGAGCTGGGCCTCGCCGACGAGCTCAGGACCAGCGACGAGCTGCTGGCCGAGCTTGCCGGGCAGCGTGACCTGTACCGCGTCAGCTACAAGACCCGCAAGCACCTGAAGCAGCGCCTGCTCGCCAACGTGGACGACGCGCTGGCGCGGGCCGAAGCGGCCGGCTGGCGCCGGCGCTTCGAATCCCGGCTGCCGCTCCTGTAGTAGGAGCGCGCATCGCGCGCGATGCCACGGCGGCGGGAAGGAGCATCGCGCGCGATGCGCGCTCCCACAGGCCGGGCCGCCGTAAGCCGCTGATTTCACGGCGCGAGCGTGCGCATGGCAGGGGAACCCGGGGCAGGCGCGCCTTGTCTCACCCGGAACAGGCCAACCCCGTTGGCGGTGTCGCTTCGGGGCTATAATCCGGTAATCGGAGGATAGGCAAATGAATCCTTTCAACTCGACGTTCCGAGGGCCCGCCGCGCTCCTGCCGGGGCTGCTGGTGGTGCTGCTCGCTGCCTGTACGTCTACCCCCAGCGGGCGCAGCCAGCTCGTCCTCAAATCCGATGCCGCGCTGGCCGCGGAAGGCGCACGCCAGTTCGAGATGATCCGCGAGCAGATGCCGCTGGTTCAGGACCGCGCCACCATCGATTACATCGCCTGCGTGTCGAACGCGATCGTCGACGAGCTCGATCCGGAAAGCAAGGCGATGTACTGGGAGCTCGCCGTCATCGACCGCCCGGACATCAACGCGTTCGTCCTGCCGGGCGGCAAGATCAGCGTGTTCAGCGGCATCCTGCAGGTGGCGCAGAACCAGCACCAGCTCGCAACCGTCATCGGGCACGAGGTGGCGCACGTCACCGCGCATCACGCCAACGAGCGCGCGTCGCGCTCCATGGTGGCGGGGGTCGGCATCGACATCGCCGCGATCCTGCTCGGCGGAGGCTACGCGCGCCAGACGCGCGCCGCGCAGCAGACGCTGCAGACCGGCGCGATGCTCGGCATCCTGAATCCGTTCAGCCGCAAGCAGGAATCGGAAGCGGACGTCATCGGCCTGAAATACATGGCCATGGCCGGCTTCGATCCGCGTGAAAGCATCACCCTGTGGACCAACATGGAAGAGAAGCAGGAAAGCCAGGTGCCGGAATTCATGTCGACCCACCCGTCCGGCGACACCCGTATCGAGTCGCTCGTGTCGCAGCTCCCCGTCGCGCTCGCGCTGTATAACGAAGCAACGGCGCAGGGCAGGGCACCGAACTGCCAGAATTGATGGGCGGTGGGAACGGACCCGAACCGGCGAGCCGTTTCAAGGATCATTTTTCGGGTCACGCGGCAAGCTACGCGGCGTTTCGTCCCGGCTACCCGCCGGCGCTCTTCCGGTTCCTGGCCGATGCCAGCGACGCGCGGCGCCTCGCGTGGGACTGCGCAACGGGCAACGGCCAGACGGCCGTAGCGCTGGCGGACTATTTTGACCGGGTCATCGCGACCGACGCGAGTGCCGCCCAGATCGCGGCGGCGCGCGCGCATCCTAAGGTGCGCTACGGCGTCGCGACGGCGGAAGATTCCGGTCTCGACGACGGTTCAGTCGATCTCATCACCGTCGCGCAGGCGCTGCACTGGTTCGACCTCGATCGCTTCTTCGTGGAAGCATCGCGCGTGCTGGTGCCAGGCGGCGTGCTGGCCGCCTGGAGCTATGGACTGTGCCGCGTCGAGCCCGCGGTCGATGCTCTCGTGCTCGCGCTCTACCGGCAGCTCGAACCGTACTGGCCGCCGGAACGGCGCCTCGTCGACGAGGGCTACCGCGGCGTCGAGCTGCCGATGCCCGCCATCCACAGGCCGCGCCTGGAGATGACCGTGCGCTGGGACGCCGGGGCGATGCTCGGGTACCTCAGGACATGGTCCGCCAGCCAGCGCTGCCTGCGCGAGCAGGGCGCCGATCCCGTCGCTGCGATCGCGGACCGCCTGCATAGCGCCTGGGGCGCCGCCGGGCGCGACGTACGCTGGCCGCTGGCGATCAAGCTCGGCCGGAAGCCGGGCGGCTTCGACAAAACCGGCAGCGCCGGCATGAGCGGATAGAGTCGCGCGCCCTTTTCTGCGACACTTTCGACCGTGATCCGCGCTTACCGATACCTGTTACTTTCCCTCCCGGGCGTCCTGCTGCTCTCCGGCTGCGCGGGCCTCGAGGGATTTCTCGCCGGGCTTCCCGATCGCAACGAGCCGGAAGTGCCGTCGCTCGCGGAGCGGCCCAGGGTGGATCCCCTGGACCCCAACCGCTTCGTGCTGGCATCGCCGCAGCAAAGCGTGATCGGGCAGCCGCAGATCGTGTTCACCGACGCCGAGGATACGCTGTCCTACATCGCGCGCGAGTACGGTCTCGGCTACGACGAGCTGGTGGCCGCAAACCCGGACGTCGACCCGTGGCTGCCGGGCGACGGCACGCCGGTGCTGCTGCCCACCCAGTACGTCCTGCCGGACGCGCCGCGCCGCGGCATCGTCCTGAATATCGCCGCGAAGCGCCTGTTTTATTACCCGGAAACCGCGGAAGGCGAGCCGGCGCAGGTGCTCACGTACCCGATCGGCATCGGGCGCGTCGGCTGGGCGACGCCGACGGGCGAGGCGCGCGTGGTGGACAAGGCGACCGACCCGACCTGGTACGTCCCGTGGTCGGTCCGGCAGGAGCATGCCGCGGCCGGCAACCCGCTGCCGCCGACCGTGCCGCCCGGGCCCGATAACCCGCTCGGCCGCCACGTGCTGCAGCTCGACATGCCCGGCTACCTGATCCACGGCACCAACAAGCCCTACGGCGTCGGCATGCGCGTCAGCCACGGCTGCGTCCGTTTGTACCCGGAAAATATCGAGACCCTCTATTCGATGGTCGGCGTGGGCGTGCCGGTCACTATCGTCAACGAGCCCTACCTCATTGGCGTGCAGGACGGTCACGTGTATTTCGAAGGTCACGAGCCGCTGGCAGACGACACGATCACGCCCGAGGTCCGGCTCGAGAATCTGTTCGCGGCGGCCGCGGACCGCCTCCCGGCGTTCGGCGGTATCGAGCAGCAGAACCGCGCGCGGGCCGCGGCGAGTTCGGCACGCGGCGTACCGGTGCGCATCACGGTCGACGATGCGTTCGAGGTATACGAACGGGCGCTGCTGGTGAAGAACACGGTGCAGCCCGACCCGGACGCGCCGACCCTGGCGGAAGTGCGCGAGCTGCTGGACGCGCCGCTTTCCGCCGAAGGACCGGATGCGCCGGAGACGGGACAACCCGCCGGCGCGGCGACGGAGGCCGCTGGCTTCAGCCTGAACGAATAGCGCGCGGCGTGCCCGCGTGGCCCGATCGGCGCTGTGCAGGTACAATCCTCGCTTCGATCTGACGCAAAACGCGGAGACGGATTTGTCAGACGCCATGGGCCGTGGGATTACGGTCACTGAAATTGCGGCGATGGACCAGCCCATCGACACCGATCACGAGACCACCGCCGTTTTCATCGGCCGCGCGCTTCGCGGTCCCCTCCACACTCCCGTACGACTGGCCAGCGTCGCCGACTTCCGCCGCCGCTTCGGCGGCACCTGGCACCACAGCAGCCTGGGACCGGCCGTGGAGCAGTTCTTCGAGCACGGCGGCCGCGCGCTCTACGTCGTGCGGGTGGCGAACGGCGCGCGCGGCGCGATGCTCTGCCTGCCGGCGCAGCACGGCGTGCTGGTGCTGCGCGCGGTCGAACCCGGTTCGACGGAGCGTATTCGCGCGGCGGTGGACTACGACCGGATAGACGACGCCGAGCATTTCAACCTCACGCTCCAGCGCATCGCCCCGGACACGGGCCTCATCGCCGACCAGGAGATCTACCGGCGCCTGAGCTGCCGGCCCGAGGACCGCCGCTTCATCGCGAGCGCGCTGCAGTCGTCACAGCTTGCCGTGGTGCAGACGCCGCTGCCGGCCGGCCGGCCGCTGCCGACCGGCGGACCGGACAACCGGCTCGGCTACGTCGAGGCCGTGCAGTCCGGCAGCGACGGCAGCGACCTCTGCGACTACGACCTCGTCGGCAGCGCCGTTAAGGGGACGGGGCTCTTCTCGCTGGAGCAGCTCGACAATTTCGATCTTTTTTATATGCCGCCGCCCGGGCGCCAGGGTGACGTGGGCCCGGCCGCGCTGCTCGCCGCCGAGCTGTACTGTCGCCGCCGCGGCGCCATGCTCGTCATGGACCCGCCGTCCGACTGGAGCGATGCCCGGACGGCAATAGCCGGCATGCGGCGCGCGGGCTACGCCAGCCCGAACATCCTGGCGTATTTCCCGCGCCTGGCGGAGCGGCGCGACAGGGCGGGGCGGCCGCGTGCGGCGGGCGGCGCGATCGCGGGGCTGCTCTGCCGGCACGATCGCCGGGAGGGACCCTGGCGGCCGTTCTCCGGGGAATCGCGCCTTGCGCGCCGTTTCGCGCCGGCCGTCGAGACAGACGACGAAACCGCAGCACGTCTCGCCCGCGAGGGCCTGAACGTGATTGCCGAACCGCGGGCGGGGCAGGCGGTGCTCGCCGGCTCGGTGACCCTCGCGCGCAACAGCCAGCTCTACGGCCGGTTCGCCAGCCTTCCCGTACGGCGGCTGTGCCTCGCGATGACCGGCGCCATCGAGCGCGCCACCCGCTGGTCGGTGTTCGAG
Organism: uncultured Woeseiaceae bacterium; assembly: GCA_964424805.1. Classification (GTDB taxonomy): domain Bacteria; phylum Pseudomonadota; class Gammaproteobacteria; order Steroidobacterales; family Woeseiaceae; genus IDS-8. The sequence goes on along the minus strand of CAYRKH010000034.1, from coordinate 16,541 downwards.
GCCGGCAGCCCGCGCGTCGCCGAGCGGGTGCAGGCGCAGGTGCAGGCGTACATGGCCTGGCTCGCGGACGCCGGCGCCTTCGCCCCTGATCACTACACGATCCATTGCGAGGCCGGGCGGCAGCAGGGTGGCGTCACCATCCTCCTGACCTTCCTGCCCGCCGGCGCCGACGAGACCCTGGCGCTCAGCCTTCACCAGACGGCGGCGGGCTGCCGGGTCACCAGCAGCGCTTTCCCGCCCTCGATCGCACGATGCGCGTAACATTCATGTGAGATCGTGCGCGTGCCGCGCGCATGCTTGCGCGGCACGCCAGACCGGCCGGCGCCTCATGGCCGATGCCGCCCGGCACCTCTCCCGGCGGTCCTGTCGATTCCGCCGGTGCCCGAACGATTAATCCGTACATCGCCGGACATCCGAACCCGGAGGCAAGGCCGCTGATGACGGCCGTGTCCGGCACCCGATCACGTGTGGGAACTCTTTGGGAGAGCAACGATGAGCAAGAACACCATCTGCCTGTGGTACGACCATGACGCCGAGGAGGCCGCGCAGTTCTACGCCCGGACCTTCCCCGACAGCGCGGTTCGCGCGGTGCACCGGGCGCCGTCGGACTTCCCGGGCGGCAAGGCGGGGGACGTCCTGACCGTCGAGTTCACGGTGTGCGGCGTGCAGTGCCTGGGCCTCAACGGCGGGGACACGTTCAGGCACAGCGAGGCGTTTTCCTTCCAGATTGCCACCGACGACCAGGCGGAGACCGACCGCTACTGGGACGCGATCGTCGGCAACGGCGGCGCGGAGAGCGCCTGCGGCTGGTGCAAGGACAAATGGGGCCTGTCATGGCAGATCACCCCGCGCGTCCTGACCGAGGCATTCGCCAGCGGCGGAGACGTGGCAAAGCGCGCGTTCGAGGCCATGCTCGACATGCGGAAAATCGACGTCGCCGCGATAGAGGCGGCGGTGCGCGGCGCAGCGTGACGCTGGCAGCGGGGCGCGGGAATCGCGCGACGCGGTGAGGCCCGGTTAACGCGGTTTACCGTAGCCGCCCCCGCCCGGGGTTTCCACGACCAGGCAGTCGCCCGGACCGACGCGGGTGGTGGCGGTGCCGCCGAGCGTCTCGTGGCGGCCGTCGGCGCGTTCCACGCGGTTAATGCCGGTCTGCCCCGGGAGGCCGCCGTCGATGCCGAAGGGCGGCACGCGGCGATGGCCGGACAACACCGAGACCTCCATGGCGTCGCGAAAGCGCAGCCGGCGCACCGCGCCGTCGCCGCCGCGCCAGCGGCCGCCGCCGCCGGAGCCCCTGAGGATCGCGAAACCCTCCACGAGCACGGGAAATTTCTGCTCCAGCACCTCGGGGTCCGTCATGCGGGAGTTGGTCATGTGCGTTTGCACCGCGTCGGCACCGTGCCAGCCCGGGCCCGCGCCGGCGCCGCCAGCGATCGTCTCGTAATACTGCACCCGCTCGTTGCCGAAGCTGACGTTGTTCATCGTGCCCTGGGAGGCGGCAAGGGCGCCCAGGGCGCCGTACAGCGCGTTGGTCACGCACTGCGAGGTTTCCACGTTGCCGGCCACGACGGCGGCAGGCCAGGCGGGGCTCAGCAGGGTGCCGGGCGGGATGATGATCTCCAGCGGCTCGAGGCAGCCCTCGTTCATCGGGATCGCCTCGGCGACGAGCGTGCGGAACACGTACAGTACCGCGGCGCGTGTCACCGCCTCCGGCGCGTTGAAATTCGTCGTGGACTGCGGTGACGTCCCCGTGAAATCGACCACGGCCGTACGCCGCTCCCGGTCGATGGAAACGCGAACGCAGATGCGCTCGCCCGAATCGAGCTCGTAGGCGAACGCTCCGTCCGCGAGGCGGTCGAGCAGGCGGCGCACGCTGGCGGCGGCGTTCTCCCGAACGAAGCGCAGGTACGCCTCTACCGTCCGGATACCGAAGCGGTCGATGGCCTTCTGCAGCTGCCGGATCCCGTGACGGTTGGCGGCCAGCTGCGCCTTGAGATCGGCGATATTCTGCGCCGGGTTCCGCGGCGGGTATTGGGCGGCGGCCAGGAGCTTCTCCAGGGCATCCTGCTGCAGCACTCCTTGCCGTACGAGGTGGAAGTTGTCGATCAGCACGCCCTCCTGTTCGATGCGCGTGCTCGCCGACGGCATCGAACCCGGCGTGATGCCGCCGACGTCCGCGTGGTGAGCGCGCGACGCGAGGAAGAAGCGCGGCTTCGTCCCACCGGCGAACCACGGTGTCACGACGGTGATGTCGGGCAGGTGGGTACCGCCGTTGTAGGGCGAGTTCTGCATGATCGCGTCGCCGTCCTGCAGGTCGTCGCCGACGTCGGCGATCACGCGGCGCACGCTTTCTCCCATGGACCCGAGGTGAACCGGCATGTGCGGCGCGTTCGAGACCAGGCGTCCCTCGGCATCGAAGAGCGCACAGGAGAAATCGAGGCGCTCGCGGATGTTTACCGACAGCGCCGTGTGCGTGAGGATGCTGCCCATCTGCTCCGCGATGTGCATGAACAGGCGGTTGAATACCTCCAGGCGCACGGGGTCCGGCTCGCGCCCGGGCGCGGCGGCCGCGAGGCTCGACGCCCGCGGCGACCGGCGGCTCTCCAGCAGCAGGTGCCCCCACTGGTTGACCCGCCCGCGCCAGCCGTCGTCGATCACCGTCGTGCCGTTTGCTTCGATCACGATTGCCGGACCGGTGACCGCCGCGTTCGCCGCCAGCGCGTCGCGGTGATAGACCGGCACCTCGCGCCAGCGGGCGCCGACGCGCAGCCGGCGGTATCCGGCGGGTTCGGGCGGCGGTCCCGGCGTGACCTGCGGCTCGTCGAACACCTGCTCCACGCCGGTGCCCTCGACGCGCGCGGTGGCGACGAGCAGCGCGGAGCCGCTGACGTCGGTGCCGAACCGGTCGAGATGCAAACGCTCGAACTCCCGCCGCATCGCGGCCGCGTCGGCCGGCACGACGTCGATGACGCTGTCGGAGCCGCTGACGCGCAGGCCTACCCTGGACGCGAACTGCCGGTACTCGGCGGGCACGCTCTGCTGCTCCAGCAGTCGGTCGCACTCGGCGCGCAGCGCCTCCAGCGGCTCGCGGAGCCGCGCCGGGCTGTCCTCCGCGAGCGGCGCCTCGATCGACTGCTGCCGCTCGACCCGGATGTCCGCAAGGCCCATGCCGTAGGCCGACAGCACCCCGGCCAGCGGGTGCAGCCACACGCGATCGATGCCGAGCACGGCCGCAACCTGGCAGGCGTGCTGCCCGCCCGCGCCGCCGAAACAGCACAGGGTGAAGTCGCGCACGTCGTCACCGCGCTCGATGGTTATCTTGCGAATCGCGTTCGCCATGGTCTCGGCGGCGACCGTGAGGAAGCCGGCGGCGACGTCCTCTGGCGCTACCGCCGTGCCGCGCTCGGCGGCGATTTCGCGGGCCAGCTCAGCGAACTTCTGCTGCACGACGTCGAGATCGAGCGGCTCGTCGGCGTCGGGGCCGAACACCCGCGGGAAGTAGTCGACGGGAATGCGCCCGAGCAGCAGGTTCGCGTCGGTGACGGTGAGCGGGCCGCCGCGCCGGTAGCTCGCGGGGCCGGGGTCGGCGCCGGCCGACTCCGGGCCGACCTGGTAACGCCCGTCGCCGTAGCGCAGGAGCGAGCCGCCGCCGGAGGCAATCGTGTGGATTTTCATCATTGGCGCGCGCAGGCGTACGCCGGCAACCCGCGACTCGTTGTCGCGCTCGTACTCGCCGCTCCAGGCAGAAACGTCGGTCGAGGTACCCCCCATGTCGAAGCCGATGACCCGCTCGAGGCCGGCGACGCGTGCCGTTTCCACCATGCCGACCACGCCCGCCGCGGGGCCGGACAGCACGCTGTCCTTGCCCCGAAAGCGGTCCGCGACCACCAGGCCGCCGTTGCTTTGCATGAAAAGAAGGCGGCGCGGCTCGGCGACACGAGCCAGCGCCGTGCGCAGGCTGCCGATGTAGCCGAGCAGCACCGGCGTCAGGTAGGCGTCCACCAACGTCGTTTCCGCGCGGCTCACGAATTTGATCAGCGGTTCGACTTCAAACGACGCGGATACCTGGCGCATGCCGCAGCGCTCGGCAATCCCGGCGATGCGCCGTTCGTGGTCCGGCCAGCGATAGCCGTGCAGCAGGCAGATCGCGAGCGACTCGATACCCTCGGCGACGCAGCGCGAGAGGGCGTCCGCGACGGCCGCATCGTCCAGCGGGACCAGCACGTCGCCCTCGGCCGTAACGCGCTCGGCTGCCTCGATGACCCGGCAGTAGAGCGGCGCGGGCTTCACGATCTCGAGCGCGAAGATATCGGGACGATCCTGGTAGCCGATAGCGAGGCTGTCGGCGAAGCCTTCGGTGACGACCAGCGCGGTCCTGGGGCCGCGCCGCTGGAGGAGGGTATTGGTGGCGACCGTCGTGCCCATCTTCACCGCCGCGATCGGCCGGTCGGGGTTGCCGGCGGCGGACCAGCGCCCGAGCGCCTGCCGGATGCCTTCCGCGGCGGCGTCCGGGTACCGCGAGGGATTATCGGACAGCAGCTTGGCCGTGGTGACGGAACCGTCGGGGCAAAGCGCGACGACGTCGGTGAACGTACCGCCCCGGTCGATCCAGAATTGCCACTCGGTCAACTCGCCCATGTCGCTCCCTGCTGCGGCCCGCCGCGACGCGGGCTCTGGCTAAAGTAGCACCAAAGACGAGCCGCGCGGAATCGCGTGCCGATTCGTCATGGACTTCCAATGACGCTATGATGCGGCGCGAGGCCGCGACTCGGGGGAACCATGCGCGCAAGCTCGTTATTCCTGGTCGTCCTGGCGCTGTGCTGGCAGCCGGCGGCAGGGCAGGAGGCCGTACGCGCCCGCGACCTGGGCGTGCCCTTCGACGGCGTTACCGGGCCGCTCAACGCGATTACCGACGTCGCCGGTGTGACCGTCGGCCACGCCACCATCGTCGAGGATCTCGAGGATGGCCGCGCCGCCCGCACCGGTGTCACGGCGGTGCTGCCCCTGGGCCGGAAGACGCTGCAGCAGCCGGTGTTCGCCGCCTGGTTCTCGCTCAACGGTAACGGCGAGATGACGGGCACGACGTGGATCGAAGAGTCCGGCTTCCTCGAAGGTCCCGTGCTGCTCACCAACACGCACAGCGTTGGCACGGTGCACCAGGCGGCTATCGAGTGGCGGGTAGCGCAGGACAGCGCCGACGCCACCGGCTACTGGTGGTCGCTGCCGGTGGTGGCCGAGACCTGGGACGGCTACCTGAACCACATCAACGGCTTTCACGTGCAGCCGGAGCACACCTTCGCCGCGCTGGAGAGCGCCAGCGGCGGGCCGGTGGCCGAGGGCAACGTCGGCGGCGGCACGGGCATGATCTGCCACGAGTTCAAATGCGGTATCGGCACGGCGTCGCGGGTCGCGTCCACGGCGGCGGGCCGCTACACGATCGGGGTGCTGGTGCAGGCGAATTACGGACTGCGCGATACGCTCCGGATCGCCGGCGTCCCCGTGGGGCGGCACCTCACCCGGAACCGCGTCTACACGCAGGCCGAGCCGGCGCTGGACGAGACCGGCTCTATCATCGCCGTGGTCGCGACCGATGCACCGCTGCTGCCGCACCAGCTCAAGCGGGTGGTCAAGCGGGTCAGCCTCGGCCTGGCCCGGGTCGGCGGCATGGCGGGCAACGGCTCCGGCGACATCTTCATCGCGTTCTCGACCGGCAACGATGACGCCGCCCAGGCGGGCCCGAACACGAGCGTGACGATGCTCACGAACGAGAACATCAGCCCGCTGTTCGATGCAACCGCGCTGGCGACGGAGGAGGCGATCGTCAACGCCATGATCGCCGCCGAGGACATGACCGGCGACCGCGGCCACGTCGTCAACGCCATCGATCACGACCGGCTGCGCGAGGTGCTGCGCGAGTACAACCGCCTCATCGAGGCCGACGGTGCGGATGACTGACACCGCGGTCGTGCTGGCGACGCTGGTCGCCTTCAACGTCGCCATGATCGCGATCGGCCTCTGGGCGCGGAGCCGCAACGCCGACGTCGAGGACTTCTACCTCGGCGGCCGCAGGCTCGGGCCGTGGGTCGCCGCGCTCAGCGCCTCGGCCAGCTCGTCCTCGGCGTGGACACTTTTGGGCGTGAGCGGCGCGGCGTTCGCCTGGGGGCTGCCGGCGCTTTGGCTGTTTCCGGCCACCGTCGGCGGCTTCCTGATCAACTGGTTCTGGGTAGCGCCGCGCCTGCGGCGGCTGTCGCAGGAGGAAGGTGCGATTACGCTCCCGGAGGTGGTCGCGCCGGCGAGCCTGGGGCCGCTGAGAACGACCATCCTGCGGGTGATCTCGGTCATTATCGTATTCAGCTTCGTGTTTTACATTGCCTCTCAGTTCGAGGCGGTCGGCAAAGCGTTCGAGGCAACCTTCACGCTGTCCAAGCAGACGAGCATCCTGATCGGCGCGGGCGTCGTGCTGGCCTATACGCTGCTCGGGGGGTTCTGGGCGGTCAGCGTGACCGACTGCCTGCAGGGGCTGCTCATGGTGGCGGCCGCGATAGTGCTGCCGATTGCCGCGCTCGTCGCCGTGGGAGGTTTCCCCGGGCTGGCGGGCGGGCTGGCGGCCGCCGGCGGGACGTCGGTTCCGGCCGGCCAGTTCAGCGGCGTAACGGGGCTACTGTTCGTGCTCGCCGCGTTCGGCATCACGATCGGGTATCCGGGGCAGCCGCACGTCGTGAACCGCTACATGGCCGCGCGGGACGATCGCGCCCTGGCGCAGGGCCGGGTCATCGCCGTGGCGTGGGCCGTGCTGGTTTATGCCGGGATGCTCACGATCGGGCTGTGCGCCCGGGTGCTGTTCGCCGACCTGGGCGATCCCGAGCAGGTGCTGTTCGAAACGTCCAGGCAGCTCCTCCCGGCGGTGCTCGCGGGCATGCTGCTCGCGGCGATACTCTCGGCCGTGATGTCGACGATCGACAGCCAGCTGCTCGTGGCCTCGTCCTCGCTGTCGCACGACTGGCGGCCCGCCCGCAGCGCCGCCGGCTCACTCACCGGCTCGCGCACGTCTGTCCTGGTGATTCTCATCGCGGCTACGCTGCTCGCGCTCGCCTGGCGCGCCGACATCTTCTCGCGGGTGCTGTTCGCCTGGGTCGCGGTCGGCGCCGCGCTGGGGCCGATCCTCGTCATTCGCCTGTCCGGCCGCGAGCTGTCACCGCGCGGCACGCTGGCGGCCGTGCTGGCCGGTTTCGTCTCGACGCTGGTGTTCGCCGCGCTGCCGGATACTCCCGGCGATTTCGCCGAGCGCGTGCTGCCGTTCGTGATCGCACTGGGCGTGTCGCTCGCCTCCGTCCGGCCTTTACGGGTGAACGCCGTGTCGTCATCATGAGGCGCCTGCACAGCGCCTGTCCTTCCCGCCCCTGCTACAAGGACTGATCCATGAAGCTATCGATAACCGCGGGCCTTGTCGCTCTTGTCCTCCTCGCCGCCTGCGGCGGCCCCGAAAACGCGGCCGAGCCGCCGGCCGCGGCGCCCGCCGGCAGCGGGCAAGCGTCCGAGGCCTCCGCCCAGCTCGCGAGCCTCGTGGAGGCGTTCTTCGAGCGCGAGCTGGAGCTGAACCCGCTGCTCGCGACCTCGATCGGCGACAATCGCTACAACGATCGCCTCGCCAACTCGCTCAGCCCGGAATACCGGCGCGAGTACCGCGCGCACAACCAGGAATACCTCGACCGCCTGCTCGCCATCGACCCGGAGCAGCTCGAGACGGACCAGGAGCGGCTGACGTGGGAGACCTTCCGCTGGGACCGTGAAATGGAACTGCAGGGCATGGACTATCCCGACTACCTGCAGCCGATAGACCAGTTCTACTCCATCCCCAACTTCTTCGTGCAGCTCGGCAGCGGCAGCAGCATTCATCCTTTCGACACGGTGGACGACTACGAGGACTTCCTGTCACGGGCCGGGGATTTCGCCGTGCTGATGGACCAGGCTATCACCAACATGCGCATCGGCATGGACCAGGGCATCGTGCAGCCGACCATTTTGATGGAGCGCGTGCTGCCGCAGCTCGAGTCGCAGCTCCACGAGAACGTGGAGGACAGCACGTTCTGGAACCCGGTCGAGGATATGCCGGAGCAGTTCAGCGACGCCGACCGCGAGCGCCTGGTGGCGGCGTATCGCACGGCCATTGCCGGGACCATCATCCCCGCCTACCAGCGCCTGCACGATTTCATTGCAAACGACTACATGGCAGCGACGCGCGGGACGCACGGTCTCGGCGCGCTCCCCGGCGGCGACGAGTGGTACGCGTACCTCGTTCGCCGCCGCACCACTACCGACCTCACCCCGGCCGAAATTCACCAGGTCGGTCTCGACGAGGTTGCGCGCATTCACGGGGAAATGCAGGGTGTGATGGACGAGGTCGGTTTCGAGGGTGACCTGGAGGCGTTCTTCGAGTACCTGAACACGGAAGATCGCTTTTACTACGAGGAGCCGGAACAGCTCATCCAGGGCTATCGCGACATGGCCGACCACATCGAAAGCCTGACGCCGAAGCTGTTCAGTATTTTTCCCCAGGCCGGTTTCGAGGTGCGGGCGGTGGAGCCGTTCCGCGAAAAGTCGGCCAGCGGGGGTTCCTACCGCAGCGGCTCGCCGGACGGCTCTCGGCCCGGCGTCTTCTTCGCCAATACCTACGACATCAAGGCGCGGCCGAAGTGGGCCATGGAGTCGCTGTTCCTGCACGAAGCGATTCCGGGCCATCATTTCCAGATCTCGATCCAGCAGGAGCTCGACGACCTGCCGAAGTTCCGCCGCTTCGGCGGCTATACGGCCTTCATCGAAGGGTGGGGACTGTATGCAGAGACGCTGGGCAGGGAACTGGGCGTCTACACGGACCCGTACCAGTACTTCGGTGCACTGAACGCGGAGCTGTGGCGCGCCATTCGGCTGGTGGTCGACACGGGGTTGCACAGCAAAGGCTGGACGCGTGAGCAGGTCCTCGACTACATGTATGCCAATTCGGCCGTGAAGGAAGCGCGCGCCGTGAGTGAAGCCGAGCGTTACATGGCGATACCCGGCCAGGCGCTTGCCTACAAGATCGGCCAGTTGAAGATCCGGGAACTGAGGAGTCGCGCGGAGTCCGCGCTCGGGGAAGCTTTCGACGTCAAAGCTTTCCACACCGAGGTGCTCGAGGACGGCTCGCTGCCGCTTGCGCTGCTCGAAGCCAGGATGGAGCGCTGGATCGCGTCGCAGCAAACCTAACCGGCCGGGCGCGTGCCGGCGGTATTGGCGCGCTGGTGCAGCGCCCGGTCACTGCAGCAGCGTCATCCAGCCCTGGCGCCGCAGCCGCTCCATATGGCGAAGGATCCATTGCTGGCGGCCGCGAACATACTCGGAGGGACGGTCCGCGCGGAGGCGAACCGGGTTCGGTAGCACGGCGGCAAGCAGCGCCGCCTCGGCATCCGTCAGCTGCGCGGGCGCTTTACCGAAGTATTGCTCGCCCGCGGCCGGAAAACCGTACACGCCGGGTCCGAGCTCGACGACGTTGAGGTAGACCTCCAGGATGCGCTGCTTCGGCCAGGTCGCTTCGATCAGTACAGCGAACCACGCTTCGATGCCTTTGCGCAGGAAGCTCTTGCCGGGCCACAGGTACAGGTTCTTGGCAACCTGCTGGGTAATCGTCGAGGCCCCGCGCAGGGCGGCACCTTCGCGGTATTGCATGACCGAGCTTTGGATCGCGGCGAGATCGAAGCCGTAGTGCTGCGCAAACTTCTGGTCCTCTGCCGCGACCACGGCGAGCGCGGCCGAGTCGCCGAGCGATTCCCAGGCGGTCCACCGGAAGGCCACGGGAACGCGGCCGCTGTCGTCGCGCAGCATGAAGGCGGTCGTCGGCGGGTCGACCCAGCGCAGGGGGAGCACGAGGAGCAGGCTCAGCAGCACGAATGCGGCGGCGAGCACAGTGATAACGCGCAGCAGGCGCTTGAACACGCCGCGCGATTTCGGCTTACGGGACATCCGCAGGAGGATAGCGTATCGCCTGTAGGAGCGCGCACTGCGCGCGATGCCACTCCCGTCAAAAGGTGGCATTGCGCGCAATGCGCGCTCCTACAGCGCGCATTCACATTTGCGGGAAAATGTAGCACCCTGTCACGCATAGAGAAGCAACGACCCTGCGGGGACTTGACATGAACAAAAGCGTTCGACGGCAGCTCGGGCTGTTTTCCTGTGTACTGGCACTTGCACTGGCGGCAACGCCGGCGGCGGCGGAACAGACTGCAAAGCCCGTGCTGCACGGCGAGCACTGGGTCGCCATCACCGGCAAACCGCTCGGGGCGACCGCGGGCGCGATGACCTTCATGCGCGGCGGCAACGCGGTCGACGCCGCCTGCGCGATGCTTGCCGCGACCTCGACGATGTGGGACACGCTCGGCTGGGGCGGCGAGACGCAGGCGCTGATCTTCAATCCGCACACGGAGGAAGTCATCGGCATCAACGCGCTGGGCGTGGCCCCGACGGGAGCCACGGTCGAGTTCTTCCGGGACAAGGGCATGGTCTACCCGCCCGAGTACGGCCCGCTGGCCGCGGTAACGCCGGGCACGCCGGGCGGCCTGATGGTGATGCTCGCGAATTACGGTGAGCTGTCGCTGGCCGAAGTGCTCGAGCCGGCAATGCAAATGGCAAAGGGCTATCCCATCGAAGCCGCGCAGGCGGACAACATGGAACGCCACCGCGAAACGATTGCGCAGTGGCCGGCATCGAAACGCATCCTGCTGCCGCACTGGAAAGACGGCTCCGCCGAGCGCGCGGCGCCGTACCCCGGTGAGATCTTCCGCCAGCCCGACCTGCTGGCAACTTTGCAGAAGCTCGTCGAAGCGGAGGCCGTGGCGCTCGAAGCCGGCAAGAGCCGTGAAGAGGCGATTATGGCCGCCTACGAACGGTTCTACCGCGGCGACATCGCCGAGGAACTGGTGCGCGCGACGCAGGCCGCGGGCGGCCTGATTACGATGGAGGACCTCGACCGCTGGGAGGTGCACATCGAGAAGCCGGTCACCGCGAACTATCGCGGCATCGACGTCTACAAGCTGACGCACTGGGTCCAGGGTCCGGCCATGCTGCAGGCGCTGAACATCCTGGAGAACGCGGACCTGAAAGCGATGGGCTACAACAGCGTTCGCTATATCCACGCGCTGTACCAGGCGATGAACATGGCCTTCGCTGACCGTGATTTTTATTACGGCGACCCGTACTTCCCGCCCGAGGAGCCAATCGAGGGGCTGCTGTCGAAGGAATACGCGAAGGCTCGCTTCGAGCAGATCGACTGGGCGCACAATGACGAAACGGTGAAGCCCGGCGACCCGTATCCCTACCAGGACGCTAAGAACCCGTTCCTCGACCTGCTGGAGCAGTGGACGCCGATCCCGCCGACCGCCGACCGGGAAGGAGAGGCGGGCTTCCAGCAGGCGCTCCGGATGACGCCCGACGAAGCCTTCGTTGCGGGCACCACCTCGATCCAGGCAGCGGACAAGGAAGGCTGGGTGGTCTCTGTGACGCCCAGCGGCGGCTGGATACCGGCGTTCATCGCCGGCAAGACCGGCGTCGGTTTAAGCCAGCGGATGCAGGCCTTCGTGCTCGACCGCGGCATGAATCCGTTCAACGTCGTGGAGCCGGGCAAGCGTCCCCGTGCCACGCTGACCCCGGGCATGGCGCTGAAGGACGGCAAACCGTTCCTGTCGTTCGCGGTACAGGGTGGCGACTCGCAGGACCAGAACCTGCTGCAGTTCTTCCTCAACGTGGTCGAGTTCGACATGACCGTGCAGGAAGCGGCCGAAGCCGCCAATATCACGAGCTACCAGATGCAAAGCTCATTCGGCGCGCACACTTCCGAGCCCGGCCGGCTCGTCGTGCGGGACGACGTGCCGGGCTGGGTGCAAAGCGAGCTCCGCAGCATGGGCTATGACGTCGAAACCGCCAAAAGGACGTCCGGGCCGATCACCGCGATCTGGTTCGATGCCGAGCACGGCACGCTATGGGGCGGCGCGAGCGACTTCGGTGAGGATTACGGGATCGCGTGGTAGCCTGCTCCGGGCTTACAAACGGCGTTGCAGGCGATCCAGCTCGTCCAGGAGATCGAGCGCGAGGGCCGCGCCGGGCCAGTTGACGTCGAGGTCGCGCACGAGCCGCAGCGCTGCTTGCGCACGCAGCAGCGCGGCGCCGTAGAAGCGCCATTCCCGCTCGCTGTCCGCGGCCGGCTCGATCACACCTTCGTCGACCATCTCCACCACGAGCTCTGTCTCGATGCCGCAAGCCTGGCAGAGCTCGCTGAGCGTGAAGGTCACGTGCTCGTCGAGCACGACGCCACGCAGGCTGTTCCTGGATGCTTCGTTCACAGGCCTACACCCCGAGTTTCGCACGCGGGTTCACATCGTGCGCCTTGGCCAGTTTTTCGTACAGCTCGCGCGCCGCCTCGCCGGCGGCGGGCGGCACCACCACTTTCAGTTCGACGTACTGGTCGCCCGGCGGTTCGCCGGGCAGGCCGCGCCCCTTGAGCCGCAGCGTCTTGCCGGAGCCGGAGCCGGCCGGGATCTTGAGGTCCACGGTGCCGGCGAGCGTCGGCACCTTGACCTTGCGGCCCAGCGCGACTTCCCAGGGCGTTACCGGCAGTTCGAGGTAAAGGTCCTTGCCCTCGGCGCGGTACAGCGCGTTCGGCTCGAATTCCACCGTGAGGTAGAGATCGCCCGCCGGGCCGCCACCGATTCCCGGGCCGCCCTGCTTTTCCAGCCGGATGCGCTTGCCCGCCGTGATGCCTTTCGGGATCTTGACGTTGAGCGTGCGCCGGCGGCGGGTCAGCCGGCCGGAGGCATCGATTTCCGGGACTTCCAGCGACACCGTGCGCGTGGCACCGTGGAACGCGTCCTCGATCGGGATGGTGATGGTCGCGCTGGCGTCCTCGCCGCGCATGCGGCCGCCGCCCGCCTGGTAACTGAAGCCGCCGCCGCGCCGCCCCCGGCCGAACAGGGTTTCGAAGAACTCGCTGAAGTCGCCGGCGCCGGCGAAGCCGTGGCCGCCGAACTCCGCTCCCTGTGCGCCGAATCCGGTGCCGGCACGGCGTTCCCAGCCCGGCGGCGGCTGGAAGTCCTGTCCGGCCTTCCAGTTCTCGCCGAACTGGTCGTAAGCGCTGCGCTTCTCGGGATCCTTCAGCACTTCGTAGGCTTCCCGTACTTCCTTGAAGCGCGCCTCGGCGTCAGGTTCCTTGCTGACGTCCGGGTGGTACTTGCGCGCCAGCCGGCGATACGCGCGCTTGATGTCGTCCTGCGAGGCGCTGCGCTCGACGCCGAGCACCTCGTAGTAATCTTTGAACTTCATGAGCTTTATTCCTGGCCGCGGCGTCGAGCCATTCTACCGGTGAACCGGGGCGATCGGCAGGCCGGCGCCGAAACCGCTTCCCGCTGGCGCCAGATGCGTCCCGCCGCGCGGCGCTAGGGCAGGTCCCACGCCAGCTCGAGCGTTTTGGTCGCCGTCTGCCAGTCACGGGCGACGGCGTCCGTGCCGAGACTCGTCTCCACGGCCGCGGTGAGCTTCGAGTTGCCGACCCCGTCGGGCGAATGAAGGTAGAACACCTTCCTGTCGAGCACGAAGCGTTCCGAGTCGGTCTTCAGGCCGTCGAGCGCGGCGAGATCAGGATTCGCCGGTACTTCCTCGAGGAACCAGAGCACCAGGTTGGAAGCGTCCTTGCGAGCGTCCATGAAGGGGTTCGCCGCCACGGCGTGCTCGAGCTCCTGGATGGTGATCACGTGGATTTTCGGCTCGAGGCCGTGCTGCTGCCGAATCGCGGAGGTGAGGCGGCGGGCGATCTCCGGGCGCTGCTGGCGCGTACAGCGAAAAGCGACGTTGCCGTTCTGGAGGTAGCTGCGGGCGCCGTGGATGCCGACACTCTCGAACTGCTGCAGCAGTTCCTTCATCGACAGCCGGTTCTGGCCGTCGACGTTGAGGTCGCGGAAGAACGCGATGCAGGTCGCCATCTGCCCGTTACTCTTTGCCTTTTATAACAGGTGCAGATTCAATCACTTTCGCCAGCGCAAAAAAAGGCCCGGCAGCTTGCTGCTGCCGGGCCCAGGGATCGAGCCGCGCGGGGCGCGGCCGTCTGTCTTAACGCCGTGCGCCGAAGAACCAGCGCGCGCCGAGCGTCCACGTCGTCACGTCGTCGCTGAACTCCAGCGACGCGCCGAGCGCGATTTCGTCGTTCAGGAAGTAATCCCCTGCAACTTCGAAGGAGGTCTCGCTGCCCGTTTCGTCGAGATCGACGTAATTGATGAACGCGCGTCCCTCGATCTGCGGGTGGAACATGTTGCGAATGCCCGCAGAGAAGCCGAACCCGCTGTCATCGACGCTGCTGTTGCCGGGGCCGATATCGACCTCGCCGTCGATGTAGGACAGCCGGCCGACGAGATCGGCGCCGTTGTTCAGCGGCATGGCGTAGCCGCCGCCGATTTGGAAAGCCGATGCGTCGATGCCCCTGCCGAAATCGAGCGTCCGGTAGTTGCCGAAGATGTGCACCTGGTCCGTCAGCCCGAGCGAGCCGCCGATTTCGAAACCGTCACCGTCGATGTCGAAGCCTCGTGTATCGAGTTCGGTATCAACCCAGCGAAGCTCGGCATAGTCGTAGTTCAGCTCGGCGGCCGCGGCGCTGCCGGTAAAAAGCGCTGCCGGCAGCAGCAGTCCCGCGATCGTGTGCCCAAGTCGAGATCTCATGTAGTTCTTTCTCCATCCGTGAATGATCCGTCATCCACACCGTTGTTCACGTGCAACGATACGAACGTCCCCGCAGGGAACACCTCGGCTGTAGCAGCCGGGCCGTTAGAGTGCCATGAACGGCATAGGTTTAATATTTCTCGCGGCACGACTGTCGCTTATCGGCAACAGTGCCCGCCGCTCCGCGGGAGGTAAAATGCCGGCATGATGCGACTTGAGAATCCCGGATTCCTGCGGCGGCCGCAGGGCGCGGCGCTGTTGCTCGGCGCGGTGCTGGGTGCGGCCGTGATTGCCGTCGAGGCCGGAGTGCAGGCCGAGCCGGCATCGTCAGCTACCGGCGGCGCGGAAGAGCCGTTCCGGGGAGTGACCGCCAACGGGCAACCCGTGTACGGCCTGTTCCCGCTGACAACGACCGGGGTTCCCGCCGCACCGGTGACCGCGGCGGCCGCCGCCTTCCTGGAATCGCTGGACGCGCCGGAACGGCAGCACGCGCAGCTGCCCTTGGACGCGCCGGAGTGGCGCGAGTGGGACTATCACCAATACGATGCGCCGGAGCGGGGGGTGCGTTTTGCGGAGATGGGCGAGTCGGCGCAGGCAGCGGCCCTGGAGCTGCTGGAGGCCTCGCTGAGCGCTCGCGGCTTCGAGCTCGCGCAGAGCATCCTGCGCGCCGGTCTCGAGGTCGGCTCCGCGGAACGCGGCGAAGGGCACTACCAACTTGCTGTCTTTGGAGAACCCTCGGTCAGTGAGCCCTGGGGCTGGCAGCTCAAAGGCCATCACCTCGTCATCAATTATTTCGTGCTCGGTGACCAGGTGGTCATGTCGCCCGTGTTCCTGGGTTCGGGGCCGGCACCCGACGGCCGCGCGGCGGCGGCGCTAACCGACGCAGAGGAGCGCGGGCGGGCGCTGCTGGCGAGTCTGAGCGAGGGGCAGCGCCAGATGGCCGGTATCGAGGCGGCGCAGGACGGCAGCGGCATCGTCGCCGGCGCCTTCAAGGACAATGCCGTCGTCGAGAACGTCGGCATCCCGGCATCGCTCATGGACGACGAGCAGCGCGCCGCCCTTCTCGGGCTCATCGAGTTCTACGTCGGCAACCTGCGCGAGGAACATGCCGAAGTGCAAATGGCGCAGGTCGAAGCGCGCCTCGACGATACGTATTTTGCCTGGTCGGGCGGGAGCGATGGCGGCGCGGTGTCCTACTACCGCGTGTTCAGCCCGGTGATCCTGATCGAGTTCGAGCAGCGGCCGGTGGGAGTGGATGGGCCGGTGCACCTGCATGCGGTCGTGCGGACGCCGAACGGCAATGACTATGGCAGGGCGCTCCTGCACCAGTACCTTCTCGGAGGTTCCGGTTCGGCTGAGCGCTGAGGGGGTGGCGCTTGGCGGTTACCTGCCGTTGCGGGTAGCGGATGGTGAGCTTGTTGCCGTCTCGTGGTGGCGGGTCGCCGGGTGCAGGGCGCCGGGGCGGGCGGAGCCGCGACCTGGGGAGGGGGCCTTCGGCGCCGGCCACGAGCACGTCCCTGTGGGCCTGCCGGCTCGGCATCCGTGCCTCGCAGGCCGCCGAACACCCCCTCCCCAGGCCGCGGCTCCGCGTTCGCGGTCGCAGCGGCGGTGGGGCGTGCTCGCCTGCCGTGGGAAGGGCGGGGCAGGCGTGAGTCTGGCACGGTTAACTGCCGTGCGGGTAGCGGATGGTGAGCTTGTTGCCGTCTCGTGGTGCGGGGCCGCCGGGTGCAGGGCGCCGGGGCGGGCGGAGCCGCGACCTGGGGAGGGGGCCTTCGGCGCCGGCCACGAGCACGTCCCTGTGGGCCTGCCGGCTC
>CAYRKH010000033.1:0-35095 GCA_964424805.1 uncultured Woeseiaceae bacterium | reverse complement strand
TGAAAACGCTCAGCGCCGATGGTAGTGTGGGGTCTCCCCATGTGAGAGTAGGTCACCGCCAGGCTCTTGAACACGAAAGGCCGTACCCGCCAGGGTACGGCCTTTTTTGTTTGTGCATCCGGGAACCGTTACAGTGTCGCCCGGCTTAGCGGGTCTGCGGCACTGCGCGGCCCCGGGCGCTTCGAGCTGCCATGCCGCGACCGGTGCGTAACCATCAACGAGGATAGCGGGACCCGATCACATGACGCCACATGAACGGAACGTGCTCCACGAGATTTTGGGCAAGCAGCCACGGCGGCGCCCTCCGGAGGGACCGACGGGCCGGCAGCTTGGCTTCGGAATCCTGGTATTGCTGCTGCTGGTTGCCGGCTACACGTCCGTTTACACGGTCCAGCCGGAGGAACAGGCGGTAACCAAGCGCTTTGGAGCGGTCCGGGGCATCACCGATCCCGGCCTGCACTTCAAGCTGCCCTTCGGCATCGACACGGTGCAGAAAGTGCCGGTCGAGCGCGTGTTGAAGGAGGAGTTCGGTTTCCGCACCCTCGACAGCTCCGCCAACCGCTCCCGCTACAGCGGCGACGACTTCCTGGATGAGTCGCTGATGCTCAGCGGTGACCTGAACATCATCCGGGTGGAATGGGTCGTGCAGTACCGCATCGCCGACCCGATCAAGTTCCTGTACGCCATGCGCGAGCCCATCCAGACCCTGCGTGACCTGTCGGAATCCGTGATGCGACGCGTCGTCGGCAACCGGATCGGCAGCGAGGTGCTGACGGTCGGCCGGGTCGAGATCGCGAATGAAGCGCAAGCCGAAATCCAGGAGGCGATGGACAGCTTCGCCAACGGTGTGCACATCATCACCGTCGAGCTGCAGGATGTCGTGCCGCCGGAGCGTGTCCAGCCTGCTTACAACGAAGTGAACAAGGCCCGGCAGGAACAGGAGCGCATGGTCAACGACGCGAATCGGCAGCGCAACGAGGCGATTCCGCGGGCCGAAGGCACAGCCAACCGCGTCATCGCCGAGGCGGAAGGTTACGCCACCGAGCGGGTCAACCGTGCGCTGGGCGAGACCGCGCGTTTCAACGCCGTTCTCACCGAATATCGCGGTGCGCCCGAGGTGACGCGCTCGCGCCTCTACATCGAAACCCTGCGGGACGTGCTGCCGCGGATCGGCTCCGTCGTGGTGATGCAGGAAGGCCAGGTGCTGCCGCTGCTGAATCTCGAGCGGTCGGCGCTTCGGCAGCTGCCCGCCGCGCAGGCGGAGGACGAGCGATGAACCGGATACTCGTGATCTCCGCCGTCGCCGTCGCGGCGCTGCTGTTCATCGCCGCCAACTCGGCCTTCATCATCGACGAAGCGGAGCAGGGCATCATCGTGCAGTTTGGCGAACCCATCGGCGGCGTGATCGACGAACCGGGTTTGCACTGGCGCATGCCGTTCATCCAGGAGGTGCGGCGCTTCGACAAGCGTCTCCTCGCGTGGGACGGCGACGTCAGCCAGATCCCGACGCTCGGGCGCGAGTTCATCATCATCGACAGCACGGCGCGCTGGCGCATCGAGGACCCCCTGCAGTTCCTGCGCTCCGTGCGTGACGAGCGCGGTGCCCGGGGACGCCTCGACGACGTCCTCGATTCCGTCGTGCGCGACATCGTGTCGGGCACCGAGCTCGAAGAGATCGTCCGCTCGGCGGACTGGGAGGTCGACCTGACCGGGCTCGCCCAGGAAGAAGTCAACGCGCTGCGGCAAACCGATCTCGCCAGGCCCGATCGCGGCCGGGCCCAGCTCGAGCGCGAAATGCTCGCTTCCGCCTCGCAGTTGATGCCGGGGCTCGGCATCGAGCTCATCGACGTGCGCATCAAGCGCATCAACTACATCGAGTCCGTCCGTGAGCAGGTCGAGACCCGGATGATCTCGGAGCGGCAGAGCATCGCGGCGCGGTTCCGCTCGGAAGGCCAGGGCCGCAGCCAGGAAATTCTCGGCGGCATGGAACGCGACCTGCGCCGCATCCGTTCGGAAGCCGAGCGGAAAGCCGAGGAAATCCGGGGCGGCGCCGATGCGGAAGCGACGCGCATCTACGGCGAAGCATTCGGGCAGGATCCCGCGTTCTATTCCTTCTTCAAAACGCTGGAGAGCTATTCCGCGCTGGACGAGAACGCCACGATCATGATCGACGCGGATTCCGACTTCTTCCGTTACCTGCAGGCAACGCCGCGCTGACGCTGCCCATGCGAGCAAAACGCCTCGTCAAGAAATACCGGACCAAGCGCGCGGTGAAATGGCTCAAGCGGCGCCTGGTTCCGGTATCGGTGCGCGCTCGCAAGACCCAACGCCGCTGGCGCCGCAAGGACCGGGTAAGCTGGCCGCCCGCAGGCGCCGATCCGGCCCGCGGCCTGCAGGATTACGAGTACAGCCTGCTGTCGCAGAACGGTGAGGATGGCATCCTCCGGTTCCTGTTCTCCGAGATCGGTTTCGAATCCCGCCACTTCGTTGAGTTCGGTTTCGGCGCCCACCAGTGCAACAGCCTGCGACTCATCCTGCACGAGAATTTCAAAGGGCTGCTGATGGACGGCTCCCTCGAGAACTGCGAGTTCTTCCGCATCGCCGCGGCGAAGCGGGAGATCCAGGGCGTCGAGGCGCTGTGCACCTTTCTCACGCGTGAGAATCTTGACGAGCTCATCGTCGGGCGCGGTGTGCCGGGCGAGATCGACCTACTGTCGCTGGACGTCGACGGCAACGACTACTGGCTTTGGGAAGCGCTGCAAAGCATCTCGCCGCGCGTGATCTGCATCGAGTACAACGCCGGCATCGGGCCCTCGCTCTCGTGGACCGTGCCCTACGACCCGCAGTTCGAGCGCTTCGCGAAGCATCCGAGCGGTTTCTTCCACGGCGCGTCCCTGAAGGCGCTGGAAAAGCTGGGCCGGCGGAAGGGTTACCGCCTGGTCGGCTGCGACTCGACCGGCACCAACGCCTTTTTTCTCCGGGACGACGTCGACTCACCGCGCGTCCCGACCCTCTCAGCCGAAGCCGCCTACCGCCCGCACGCCAACTGGCTCGGCCGCGGCTTCTCGGAGCAGGAGCAGCTCGAAATCATGAGGACGATGCCGTATGTCGAGGTGTAGCGCGGTGGGATGGCGGGTTGCCCTGTGCCTGTCGCTTTTCGGCAGCCAGCCCGCGTGGAGCGCGAACGACGAACCCCGCACGCTGGATGAAATCGTCGTCACCGCGACCCGCATGCAGTCGAGCGTCGGCGACGTTGCCCGCTCGGTCTCGCTGGTCCGGAAGGAAAGCATCCAGAACGCCACGCAGCAGCTCGGCCTCGGCGAAGCGCTGGCGGGCGTGCCGGGCCTCTACATCCAGAATCAGTACAATTTCTCCCAGGACCTGAGCATCTCGCTGCGCGGCTTCGGCGCGCGCGCGAGTTTCGGCATCCGCGGCATCCGGGTGTACGTCGACGGTATCCCGGAGACGTTGCCGGACGGGCAGGCCCAGGTCGACAGCATCGACCTGGGCTCGGCCGAAAGCATCGAGGTGTTGCGAGGCCCCGCCTCGTCGCTGTATGGCAACGCATCGGGGGGCGTGATTGCCATCGATACCGAGCTCGGCGGAACGGCGCCTTACGTCGAGGCTGGCGCCGCCGCCGGCGAGCTGGGCTTCGAGCAGTACGGCCTGAAAACCGCCGGATCCTGGCGGCGGCTGGATTACCTGTTCAACGTTTCCCACCAGGAAATCGACGGCTACCGCGAACATTCCTTCTCGGAGGGCAGCCTGCTGAATGGCAAGGTCGGCCTGCGCCTCAACGATGACGATCGTCTCACGATTGCGCTGAACCACACCGACCAGCCCCACGCCCAGGATCCCGGCGGCATCGATGCGATGCAGGCCGCGTCGAATCCGCGCGCCGCGCGCGACCTGAACGTGCTGTACGACGCCGGGGAATCCCTGTCGCAGCAGCGGGTAGGCGTGGTCTACGAGCGGGACCGGCCGGCGGGCAGCCTGCTGCTCCGGAACTATTACGTATGGCGCGATTTCCAGAACCGGCTGCCTTTCGTCGACGGCGGCGCGGTCGACTTCGACCGGTTCTTCTACGGCGCCGGCATCCAGTACAGCCTCGGCGAGCAGTTGCCGGAGGCTGCCGACATCACGATCGGGGTCGACTTCGACCGTCAGGACGACGATCGGCGGCGCTTCGACAATGACCAGGGCGTGTCGGGCAGCCTGGTATTCGACCAGCGTGAGCGAGTGGACAGTATCGGCACCTACGTGCTCGGGCAGTACGCGCCCGACGAGCGATGGAGCCTCTCCGCGGGGCTGCGCTTCGACCAGGTGACGTTTGACGTCGCCGACCGCTTCCTCGCCGACGGGGACGACTCCGGAGCGATCGAGTTCGACCAGGTCAGCCCGTCGCTGGGTGTGAGCTTTCACTTCGGAGAAAACGTCGTCTTCGGCTCGTTCAGCAGCTCTTTCGAGACCCCGACGACCACCGAGCTCGCGAACCCCGACGGCAGCGGCGGCTTCAACGCGTCACTGGAACCGCAGCGCGCCGACAACTATGAAATCGGCTTCAAGGGAGAGCGGGCAGGTGCCTACTACGAGCTGGTTGTGTTTCACATCGACCTGGCGGACGAGCTGGTGCCCTTCGAGCTCGCGGACTTCCCCGGCCGCACCTTCTTCAGGAACGCGGGCAAATCGACGCGCACCGGTCTCGAAACTGCGCTCTCGTGGCAGCACGACAGCGGCTTCGGCGCGGAAGCGTCCTGGACCTGGTCGGAGTTCGAGTTCGATTCGTTTACCGACGAAAGCGGCAACGAGTTCGGCGGCAAGCGCTTGCCGGGCCTGCCCCGGCACTTTGGCTATGCCGGGCTCACGTACGCAACGCAGGGCGGGTTCTACGCGCGGCTCGAAGCGCGCTATTCGGGCGAGCTTTACGCGGACAACGCCAACACGGTCGAAGTGGACAGCTACACGGTCGCGAATCTGCGCGCAAGCCGGGAAATCCGGCACGGCCGCTGGATCGTGCAGCCTTATGCCGGGATCAATAACCTGTTCGACGAACGCTACAACAGCCACATACGGACCAATGCATTCGGCGGCCGCTATTACGAGCCGGCGCCGGAGCGGAACGCCTACGCCGGCGTCGAGGTGCGCTATCGCTTCGATGCCTTATAATTTGTGCTCATTCACTTAACCTCTTCCTGCGAGCCCCCCGTGATCGATCTTTATTACTGGCCTACGCCGAACGGCAAGAAAATCTCTATCATGCTCGAGGAGTGCGGGCTGGAATACAGCGTGGTCCCCGTGGACATCGGCCGCGGCGACCAGTTCGACCCGGACTTCCTGAAGATCAGCCCGAACAACCGCATGCCGGCCATCGTCGATCGCGAGGCAGGGCTTTCGATCTTCGAGTCGGGCGCTATCCTCACGTACCTCGCGGAGAAATCCGGGCAGCTCATGCCACGCGCTTTGCACGAACGCTACGACGTGCTGCAGTGGCTGTTCTGGCAGGTGGGAGGACTCGGGCCGATGGCGGGGCAGCTCAGCCACTTCGTGAACTACGCGCCGGAACCCGTTCCGTACGCGAAAGACCGCTATGCGAACGAGACCGAGCGGCTGCTGTGCGTCATGGACACACGTCTCGAAGACCGGCCGTTTCTCGCGGGCGATTATTCCATTGCGGACATCGCCTCCTTTCCCTGGGTCGTGTCGTCGCGGAAACTCGGCGTCGACCTTGACCAATTCCCGCATTTGCGGAAATGGTTCGACCGGTTGAACGAACGGCCCGCCGTCCAGCGGGGGCTGGAACTCGGCAGCGACTGGCGACGTCCCGAATCGCCCGGCGAGGAGGAGCGCAAGGTGCTGTTCGGGCAGAACGCCGCGTCACTGCGGGCCCGGCGGCAACGCTGAACCGGTTCGCCGGCCGCGAAAGCGTAGCGGCCTGCCAATAAAGCCTTCCATTCCGCCGGCGCGCCCGATCGCTGTCGCCGGCGTATTCCCAGCCGAGCCGGCATGCGTAGCGGCCAGCTGCAGGCCGCATCCGGGGATTGCTACGGCAACGGCTGATCCCTGCGGGAAAACGTCCAGACGGGTGCCGGCGCCTGTTCGCCATTGGCTTAAGGTGCGCTTAATCCAGGGAATGATCTACTGGGAACCACCGGTACTGACCCATCCGAAACATTGTGAGGCCAACCGGCGAAGGTTGCGAAGCGCAGCCTGGTGGATACTGAAGCGAAACTTGGATGAGGAGCACGATCATGAGCAATGCCGTTCGAAAGCTGGCCCTTGCCGCAGCCCTGGTGCTGGCGGTTCCCGGCGCTGCGATGGCAACCGGGCTTGCCACCTGCGATTCCGGCGACGAAGCGACCTGGCAGTCACAGGAGGCCCTCCAGGAGCTCCTGGCCGAGCAGGGTTGGAAGGTGCGGCGTATCAAGGTGGACGGTGGCTGCTACGAAGTTTACGCGCTGGACGACAAGGGTGAGCGGGTGGAGGCCTACTTCCACCCGCAGACTTTAGAGCGCGTGCCGATCGACTGAGGCTTGGGGAATCGTGCCCGGCCCGACGATCCCGGTCTGGGATCCCTTCGTCCGCCTCGCGCACTGGTTGCTCGCCTCGAGCATCCTCGCCGCGTGGCTGACGCGGGCAGGCTGGGGCCGCTGGCACGAATGGATCGGCTACGTTTCTGTTGCGGTGGTAGCGGCACGCATCGCCTGGGGAATATGGGGTCCCGGGAACGCGCGCTTCGCCGCTTTCGTAAGAGCGCCCGCCATCACCTGGCGGTATACCCGCGAGGTATTGCGTGCGCGTGAGCCGCGGCATATCGGCCACAACCCCCTGGGAGGCTGGATGATCGTCGCACTGCTTTTTACCGTCACGCTCGTCGGCGCGACGGGCTGGCTCTACACGACCGACCGGTTCTGGGGCGTGACCTGGGTCGAAAGCCTGCACGCCGTCCTGGCCGATGCCCTGCTGGCGTTGGTCGGGCTGCACGTCGCGGGCGTGCTCTACGCGTCCTTCCGCCACCGGGAAAACCTGGTCGGGTCGATGGTCAGCGGCCGCAAGCGCGGGCCGAAACGCGGCTGACGAGATGCTCATGCCTGCTTTCGTCGCCGCGCTCGCGGCTTCAGTCGTTGCACTGCCCTCCGTGGCCGCTGCGCAGCAGGGAGCCGCAGCGCCCGACGACGCGGCGATCTTCGCACCGCGCCTGAGCTGGGGTGCGGAGCTGGAGTTCGAGCTGAGCGCGGCCGGCAGCGACGCCGAGGAACCGGACCCCCACTTCCAGATCGACCAGCTCTACCTTTATCCGGAGCTCGAGCTCACGCCCGACGTGATCCTGCACGCCGAAATCGCCGTCAAGGGCGACGGCACGATCATCGAGGAGGCTTGGGCGCGCTGGACCGCGAGCGAACGGTTCTGGGCCAAGGCAGGGCTGGAAGACCCCGTGATCGCCCAGGTCGACCGCGTTACCGAGGCCGAGATCCTCCTCGAGACCGCGTTCTACCGCAGCGACGAGATGGGCCTGCAGGTCGGCGGCGCGCCTCGCACCGGCGTCGAGTGGTGGGCATCGGCAACAAACGGGACAGAACTCGGGCTCAAGCAGCCGAGCGAGGACGGCGCGTTCCCGATCGTGCACGACGGCCGCCGCCTCGACGGGGCGGGCGCGCTCACCTTCGGCGCCGGCGTGCGGCTGGAAGCGGAGGCGGGTCCCGGCAGCGCCTGGATCATGCCATTCGCCTACCGCGGCGAGGTCAACCGGTCCCTGCCGGACCTCGGCATCTCGGCCGACGATACGAAGGAACGCTACGGCGCGAACCTCGGCTGGGACGGCGAGCGGCTGACGGTACTGGGCCAGGTAATCGACGCGAGCGATGGCCCCTACGAACGCAGCGGCTTCTTCCTGCAGCCCACCTGGGATCTGAACGAGCGCTTTGCAATCACCTACCGGTACAACCGCCTGGACGTCGACGTGCCCGCCGTCGTGAGCGACTCGCGCACCTGGGATCGCCGCCAGCACGTGCTGGCGCTGGTCACCACCTTCACCGAGGGGTTGCTGTTGAAGACCGAGTGCTACGTCAACGGTGAGAAAACCGGCGGCGCGGACGTCGCCAATGACGAGCTGCTGTTGCAGCTCGAGCTGAAATGGCCCTGAACACGCCCCGGCGCCCGTCGCTATTGCCGGCGCTTTATACGCTCACGGCGTTATCCGCCGTTGCGGAGGAACCGCAGCGGTCGCTGCAGTTTTCGCTTGAGTACACGGCCGAGGCCTGGACGACGCTGGGGAACCCGGCGTCGTCGGGCACGGCCTACCTGGACAACCTGGATGCGGTGCTGGAAGCGGACCTGGAGGCGCTGGCGGGCTGGGACGACACGCGCGCGGTGGTGTACGGGCTGTACAACAACGGCACTGAGTTCGGCGGCCGCTACGTCGGGGACCTGCAGGGTCTTTCGAACATCGAGACCGGGGTGAGCGCGGTGCGGCTGTTCGAGGCGTACGTGGAGACCGGGCTCGGGGGCCGGGGGTCGCTGCTCGTGGGGCTGTACGACCTGAACTCCGAGTTCGACGCGCTGGAGAGCGCCAGCCTGTTCATCCACAGCGCGCACGGCATCGGCACCGAGATCGCGCAGACCGGCCACAACGGGCCGTCGATATTCCCGGTGAGCTCGCTCGCGGCGCGGTTCGACTACCGGTTTGGCGACGGCTGGCTGGCGCGCGCCGCGGTGCTCGACGCGGTGCCGGGGGACCCGGCGCGCCCGGCGCACACGACCATCGATCTCGGCGACGGCGAGGGCGCGCTGCTGGTCTTCGAGGCGGAGCGCCGCACCGGTGGCGCGCGGCTGCTCGGCGGGGCCTGGCGGTACACGGCGGCCTTTCCCGATGCGCTGGCGAACGCGCGGCAGGGCGCCGCCGAGGAGGCCCGCGGCAACCACGGCGCCTACCTGCGCGGCGAATGGCAGTCCGGCGGCTGGTCGTTCTTTGCCCGCCTCGGCTGGGCGGCGCCGCGCTTCAACGCGGTCGAGTGGTACGCCGGGGCGGGGGCGGTGTACGCCGGCGGCTGGACGCTGCGGGCGGCGGATCGCCTCGGGCTCGCGTTTGCGCTCGCGGAAGTGTCCGGCCGGTTCCGGCAGGCGCAGGCGCTGGCGGGCGAGTCCGTCGCCTCGCGCGAGCTCGCGATCGAGCTGACCTACGAGATGCCCCTCGGCGAGCGGCTCGTGCTGCAGCCCGACCTGCAGTACATCGTCAACCCGGGCCTCGACGCCCACGCCGCCAATGCCTGGGCGGTGGGCCTGCGGGCGATCTTCCCGGTGCGCTGAGGGTGATCCGGCCCGCTGGCGCCTGCCGCCTACTGCCCGGCCACGAAACGGGCCAGGTGCCCGGCAGCCCATCCGAAATAGTTGCCGAGCGCGTAGCCGATGAGCGCCATCAGGATGGAGACGGGCACCAGGCTCGGCCGGTGGAACGCGGCGACGATGGGGGCGGAGGCCGCCCCGCCGATGTTGGCGGCCGAAGCGATGGCGGCGCTGTGCACGTCGACCCGCATCAAGCGGGCGCCGAGCAGGCAGAAGGCGCCGTGCACGACAATCCAGATGAACGCCCCGAGCAGGAATGCGGGTGCCTGCGCGAAGCCGGCGACGGAGGCGCGTGCGCCCATGCCGGCGACGAACACGTAAATCATCGCGGTGCCGAGGTCCGTTGCGACCGGCAGCCTGGACACCGGTGTGGCGGAGAGCGCCAGCGCCATCGTGGTGATCAGCAGGATCCGCCAGGTCGATTCGGACAGCACCACCTCGAGGCCCGGTGCGATGTCCATCATGCTCGCGAACAGTACCCTGGCGAGCAGGGTGCAAATCCAGGTGACGCCGATGGCCACGGCCGCGAGGTAGATAAAATCGCGCATCGCCGGCTTCCGCTCCTCCTGGAGCACTTCCTCGGCGGCGGCATCCATCATGCGAACGCGGTCGTCGGAGACACGTGTCCACCGCGCGAAGCGCGCGGCCATGTTTTTCGAGCCGAGCAGGATCGGCAGCCAGACGAGGTAGATGACGTTGTCGGCGAGCACGGCCAGCCCGAATTCCTCCGGAGGCGTATCGAGCATCTCGCTCACGGCCGCCATGTTCCCGGTGCCGCCGATCCAGCTCCCGGCCAGGGCGCCGAATCCTTTCCACGCGTCCGGCGACAGCCAGCGATGCACCAGGGCGTAAGCGACGGCGGCACCGATCACTACGCCGAGCGTGCCCATCAACATGACGACCACGCCTTTGCCCATGATGCGGACCGCTGAGGACACGTCGACCTTGATCAACATCAGCACGATGAAGGCCGGCAGGACGTATTCGCTCAGTCCCGCGTACACGGGCGAAGCGGTCGGGATAACGCCGAAATTGTTCAGGAACACGGGCGTTGCGTAGATGAAGATGAGCGGCGGGACGTACTGGAACAGCTTCCAGTCGGTGGTTTGCGCGATGAAGAACCAGAGGGCGGCGACGGCTGCGAGCACGGCCAGCACGCCGCCGTGGGAGCTGATCAGGGCTTCATTCATTCATCACCTGCGCACGGCCGGCGCGGAGACGCTTAAGAGACTTCCGCCCGCAGAGTCGGAGCTGCCGGGATGGCTGAAAACCAAAGACGCCAAGGCTATGGGAGGTTGCATTCTCATTGCAAGCCTGGCAGATCGATTAGCGCTGCCCGTGCCACGGAGCGGTCGCCGCGCAGCACGCGCCGCGCGGCGGTCAGTCCTCCGCGGGCGGCCGGGCGGAATTGAAGCGCTCCATCCAGGCGAGGAGCTCGCCGTCGCGCTCGCGGCGCGACAGGGCGCGCCGGATGTCCGCGTATACGTCGTCGCGCTCGTCCTGCCCGAGCTTGAATTTGGCCCGCTCCTCGCGGACCACGGCGTCGAACGCGACGACGCGCGGCGCCAGCTGGTGATAGCGATCGCCCATGTCCTCGATGCTCCAGGCGTCGGGGCGCCCCGCTTCCATGGCGTCGCCCAAATCGCGCAGGACCGCTTCGAGGCGCTCCGGATCGTCGTGGAACTCGATTTCGACCGTGAACTCCACGCTCGCGTAGTTCCAGGTGGGCGCCTGCGTCCTGTCGGCGTACCAGGAAGGTGAGATGTACCCTTGCGGCCCGAGGAACAGGATGGACGCTTCCGGTCGATGCTTGAGCTGCGGCACCTGCGGGTTCCCGCGGGCGAAGTGTCCCAGAAGACGCGTGATGCGGCCGTCGTCACCGAAGCACGGGCGCAGCGGCAGCAGGGTGGAACGCGGCCCGCTGCCAACGCTGGAGACGATCCAGGCGAGCGGGTTTTCGAGGACCAGGCGCGCCACGTCGCCAGGCGAGCGCGCGCCGTATTTATTGGCTGTCATGGGCAGGCTTATCGTATTTCTTGTAAAGCATCTCGGACGTGTCGCTCCGCGGACGTGCCGCCAGCTTACACGGGGCGGCACGGGCGTGCCCGCTCGCACGGGTCATTCGCCTGCGCGGCCGGGCCCCGCCAGCCGCAGCGGACCGACCGGGTTCGCGGCCCCGACCGGGCAAACCTGCCCCGGTAAGGCGGTCCACGCGGGGTCGCTAGTCGGCGCGTGCCGACCGGAAGCCGACGTACAACAGCAGCGCCAGTTTCGCGAGCTCCAGCACCGAATACGTCACATGCGCGATCGATTCACCCGGCTCGACGCCGTTTATGATGGACTGGGCGCGTGCCGAAAGCTCCGGCAGCAGCCACAGCGATTGCGCGATGAGGATCAGCGCCAGCCCCGCGCAAGCGGCAATCAGCTCGCGGGCGCGCCCGGACAGCCGCACCAGGACCAGGACCAGGACCAGCAGCGCCAGCTCCACCTTGTTCAGGGCGGCGAACACGGTGCGCCCGACGTCCAGCGCCACGGGGCGGGTGATCGTCGGCGCGGTAAACTTGACCGGCGTTTCCAGCAGCGAGATGCCCGCTGTGACGCCGAACCAGACGAAAGCGACCCACGAGGGATTGACCAGTTTGTGCTGCAAGGCTTTCAGGCGCGGGCGGTTCAAAGGCATAATTCCTTGTTCGTTTCGGGACTTTTCCACGACCATTCGGTCTCCTGCCACACGACAATATGAGCTTGGACAAGGAATCACAACTCGCAACGGCCGTCATGATGGTTCGGCCGGCGCGCTTTCAGAGCAATCCGCAGACTGCCGAGTCGAACCGCTTCCAGGGAAATTTCGACGCACCTGCCGCCGTGCAGCAGGCGGCCGCACTGCGCGAATTCGACGGCCTGGTGCAGGCGCTGGAGGCGAGCGGCGTCCGCGTGCTCGTGTTCGACGACACGCCGGAACCGCACACGCCCGATGCCATTTTTCCGAACAACTGGGTCAGCTTCCACGCGGACGGCACGGTCGTGCTGTACCCGATGGAAGCCGAGAACCGGCGAACGGAACGGCGGCACGACATCGTCGAGATGCTGGCGGAGCAGCACGGATTCGTCGTGCGCAACATCGTCGATCTGACGCACCACGAAGCAAAAGGGCATTATCTCGAAGGTACCGGCAGCATGGTGCTCGATCGCGTCAACCGCATCGCCTATGCCTGCCTCTCGTCGCGCACGCATCTCGATCCGCTCGGTGATTTTGCCCAGCGGCTCGACTACGAGGTCGTGTCGTTCGACGCCCTGGACGCGGGCGGTGTGCCGATCTACCACACGAACGTGCTGATGAACGTGGGCGAAGCGCTGGCGGTCATCTGCGCCGAGGCCATCCCGCGGGACGACCAGCGCAAGGCCGTGCTCGAGCGCCTGGAGCAAAGCGGTCATCGCGTCATGGAGCTGTCGTTTGCCCAGCTGCAGGCGTTCGCCGGCAACATGCTGGAACTGAGATCGTCGTCCGGCACACGCGTGGTGGCGATGTCGCAGCGGGCACGCGACGCGTTGACGGATTCGCAACTGGAGATCCTGCGATCCAACGGGGAGGTGGTGAGCGCCCCCATCGACGCCATTGAGCGGTCGGCCGGCGGCAGCGTCCGCTGCATGCTGGCGGAGATTCATTTGCCGACATCCGAGGAAAACCATGAAGGCGTTTCGTGACAGGATACTGATGTGTCCCCCCGATTTTTTCACCGTCGAGTACGTCATCAATCCATGGATGGCGGGGCACGAAGGCTCCCTCGATATCGAGCTGGCGAAGGTCCAGTGGCAGAACCTGCGTGACACGCTGGCGGAACACGCCGAGATCGTCACGATCGACCCGCAGCCGGATCTCCCCGACATGGTGTTCACGGCCAACGCCGGCGTCGTGTACGGCAACAAGGCGGTGGCCAGCCACTTCATGCCGCACGAGCGGCGGCCGGAGGAACCGCATTTCAAGCGATGGTTCCGCGACAACGGCTTCGAGCTGCTGGACCTCGACGAGAAGATCGGTTTCGAGGGCGCCGGTGACTGCCTGCTCGACCGCGGCGGCCCGTGGCTCTGGACGGGCTACGGCTTCCGCACCGAGATCGAGGCACACGCGGAAATCCAGAAGTTCTTCGACATCGAGCTGATCTCGATCCGCCTCACCGATTCGCGCTTCTATCACATCGATACCTGCTTCTGCCCGCTGACGGGCGGCTTTCTCATGTACCACCCGCCGGCGTTCGACTTCGAGTCGCGTATGGCGATCGAAAGCCGCGTTCCGCCGCACAAGCGCATCGTGGTCGACACGGCCGATGCCGGCAACTTTGCGTGCAACGCCGTGAATGTCGGCAACAAGGTGTTCCTGAACAAGGCATCGAATCCGCTGCGCGCGCGCCTGATGCTTTCCGGCTTCGAAGTAGAGGAGGTCGACCTGTCGGAATTCCTCAAAGCCGGAGGCTCGGCGAAGTGCCTGACGCTGAAACTCAACGAGCCGGTGTACGGCCAGTCCCGGGGATCGCAGTAGCGACGCCATGCCCGCGCCGCATCGTTATCGGATCGCCCCGAAGAACCCGGGCGCGCACCTGTTCGAAGTCCGGCTCAGGGTAGAGAACCCGGATCCGCACGGCCAGGTCTTCACCTTGCCGGCCTGGATTCCCGGCAGCTATGTCATCCGCGACTACGCCCGGCACGTCGTGTCGATCCGTGCAGAGGGAGACGGTCACGATATCGAGCTGACCAAGCTCGACAAGAGCAGCTGGCAGGCGGCGGCGACGTCCGGCCCGATCACGGTGACGATGGAAATCTATGCCTACGAGCTGTCGGTGCGGGGCGCGCACCTCGATACGACCCATGCTGCTTTCAACGGCGCCTGCGTGTTCCTGGAGGTCGTCGGCCAGGAGGATCGCGCGTGCGAAGTCACCATCGAGCCGCCGCCGAAGGGAATCGGCCGGGACTGGCGCGTCGCCACTTCCATGCGCCGCAAGGATGCGGAACGCTACGGCTTCGGTACCTACGTTGCCGCCGATTACGACGAGCTGATCGATCACCCGGTCGAGATCGGCGACCTGCAGATCGGTGAATTCGAGGCGGGCGGCATTCCGCACGCCATCGCGATCCGCGGGCATGCGCGCGCGGACATGGCGCGCATCTGCCACGACCTCACGACCCTGTGCGAGGAACACCAGAAGCTGCTCGGCGTGCCGAAGGATCTCGACCGCTACCTGTTCCTGCTGTTCGTGCTGCCGGAAGCTTACGGGGGACTGGAGCACCGCTGGTCGTCGAGCCTCGCGTGCAGCCGCGGCGACCTGCCGGTGCGCGGCGAGTCGGGCACCCGGTCGGCCTACCGGAAGTTCCTGCGGCTCTGCAGCCACGAGTACTTTCACCTGTGGAACGTGAAACGCATGAAGCCCGCGCGGTTCACGCCCTACGATCTCAGTGCGGAATCGCACACCGGGCTTTTGTGGGTGTTCGAAGGCATCACGTCCTACTACGACACCTTCGCGCTGGTGCGCGCCGGCCTGGTCACGCGGGAGATTTACCTGGAGATGGTGGCGCGTACCATCACGCGCGTCATCCGCTCGCGCGGTCGTTTCCGCCAGAGCCTCGAGGACTCGAGCTTCGATGCCTGGACCAAGTTCTACAAGCCGGACACGAACGCGAGTAACGCGACGATCAGCTACTACGCCAAAGGCGCGCTCGTGGCACTGGCGCTCGATCTCACGATCCGCCGGGACACGGACTCGAAGTACTCGCTCGACTCCGTCATGCGGGCCTGCTGGAAGCACTTCGGAGAGACCGGGGAAGGGATGCCGGAGCGCGGGCTCGAATCGGTCGCGCAGGCGTTCACCGGGCTCGACTTGGAGGAGTTCTTCGAGCGCTACGTGCGCGGCACGGCCGAGCTGCCGCTGCAGAGGCTGTTGCAGGACTTCGGCATCCGTATGCACCTTCGCCCGGCGGAAAACGCCGAGGACACCGGCAGCAAGCCGGCGTCGCCGGATGCGACACCGGCGCCCTGGCTCGGGTTTACGCTCACCGCGCGCGACGGGCGCAGCGTCATCGGGACGGTGCATACCGGCAGCCCGGCCGAAGCGGCCGGCATCGCCCCGGGCGACGAGGTGATCGCGCTGAACGACATCCGCGTCACCTGCGCCAACCTTGACAGCCGCCTGCGCGAATACCACGCCGGTGACAAGGTGTTGTTGAGCGTGTTCCGCAACGACGAGCTGCTCCGCTGCAAGGTGGCGCTCACCGATCCCCCGGAAGATACCTGCTGGCTCGACCTCGACCCCGACCGCTCCGAACAGGCGGAAAGAAACCAGCGCGCCTGGCTGGCCGACCCCACCCCCCTGTAGGAGCGCGCATTGCGCGCGATGCCCCGTCGTCGATCGACGGCATCACGGCACGACACCGCACCCTGTGCACACATCCCGCGCGCCGTGGGACGGCAGAGGCCGTGGCATCGCGCGCGGTGCGCGCTCCTACGACGGCATCACGGCACGACACCGCACCCTGTGCACACATCCCGCGCGCCGTGGGACGGCAGAGGCCGTGGCATCGCGCGCGGTGCGCGCTCCTACAGGATTCGATCAGAGCAACTGCAGCGCCCCCGCCCGCAGTTCGATGCTGAACCGCGTTTGCGGCGGCTGCAGCTCGCCGTCGAGGTGAGACGGCAGCGGCTCCGTCGTTTCGATCTCGCAGCTCTCGATCCTCGAGTACAACACCTCGGGCTCGCCCATGTGCTTGCCGCTGATGAGCTTCGGCAGCAGCGTCATCACCCGGAGCCGGCTCACCGGCTTTACCACCAGCAGGTCGAGTTCGCCGTCGTCGTTGAGCGCAGGGGGAACGATGTTGTAGAGCCCGCCGACCCACGGCCCGTTGCTGACGTTCACGAGCGTCACGGAGCCTTCGTGCCGGTATTCACCGTACCGAACGGTGACCCGGTAAGTGTTCACCCCGTTCCAGAGCCCTCGTATCAGCGCGACGAGGTAGACGAGATCGCCGATGGGCAGGCGCACGCTGCGCGCAATGGCGCTGACGCGGGCATCGAACCCGATGCCGGCGCCGTTCGCGAAGTAGCGGCCGTTCATGCGGCCGATATCGACGGGCCGCGCCGGCATGGAATTTTTCAGCCGGTCGGCGAGGAGCAGCCCGGCATCTTCCCAATGTGATGGAATCGAGCAGGCCTTCGCGAAATCGTTGCCGTGTCCCACGGGAATAATGCCGAGCTCGGCGTTTCCGCCGCTCTGCAGGATGCCGTTGACCGCTTCGTGGATGCTTCCGTCGCCGCCGGCGACCAGGAGCTGGGGCGTGCCTGCGGCGACGGCGGCCTGCACCTTCTGCTCGAGATCGCCCGCCGCTTCACTTTCGATCACGTGATGCTCGATCCCGTTTGTCGCCAGCAATTCGACGATCGAGGGGAGCACTCGCCGCGCGCGCCACTGCCCGGCGGACGGATTGACGAACAGCGGAATGGGCATTGCTACGCCGCCTTGATTGCGCCTCGGGGCTCCCCCGGGGACGGATGCTACAATGCGCGCCGTAGTTGCACAAAGCAGGCCGCGCTCCGCAATGCTCGAACTCGGCGTCAAATTCCTCCTCAGCTACTTCGTCGGTTCGTTTCTCGGTTCGATGGTCATTGGCCGGCTGCGGGGCGGTGTGGACATCCGCACGATGGGCAGCGGCAACGCCGGCGGCACCAACGCGCTGCGTACGCAGGGCTGGCTCTTTGCGCTGGGGGTCATGGTGGTCGACGTCGGCAAGGGCGCACTCGGCGCCGGCGTCATTCCGGCCCTCGAGCTGCCGCTGGTGGGCACTGATCCCGGAGTTTCACGGCAGTGGCTGGCGTTGACCTGCGCGACGGCAGCAGTGATGGGGCACGTATGGCCGATCTGGCACCGCTTTCGCGGCGGCAAGGGCGCGGCCACGCTCGTCGGTACGCTCCTGGTGCTCGCGCCGTGGCTGGTCCTCCCGGTGCTGCTGGTGTGGGGCTGTGTCCTGGTGCTATCGGGTTACGTCGGGCTGGCGACGATGGTGGCCGGCTTCAGCGCGCCGGTCTTCGTTGGCGTCATGCGCCTGCCGGACGAGCAGCCGCTGTTCATCTACTGCGCCGTGCTCGCGCTGTTTGTCCTGTTCACCCATCGCTCGAACGTGCAGCGGATGCGTGACGGCACCGAGTCCCGTAATCGTTCGCTGATGCTGTTCAGCCGCGGCGAACGCGGGACCCTCGATGACGATTGACGCGGCCGATGCTTGCGGACGACATCTTGCGGTTGTTGACCGACGCAGAGCGGGGCAGCCTGGACGCGCTCGAAGTCTTCGGGGAGCTGGGTTCGACCAATTCCTATCTTCTGCAGGAGGAGGCGCCCGCGGAAGGCCGCTTTCGCGTCGCCATCGCGGAGCACCAGACGGCGGGACGCGGACGGCTGGGCCGGCGCTGGGTTTCGCCGCCCCATTCCGGGGTCTGCATGTCGGTCGCGTATTGCTTCGCGGAAATGCCGCCGAACCTGTCGAGCCTGACGCTGGCAACGGGGGCGGGCATAGCGGCGGCGCTAGAGGCCATTGGCGTCGCCGACATCGCCCTCAAGTGGCCGAACGACCTGGTCGCGCGTGACGGCAAGCTCGGCGGCATCCTGACGGAACTGCACCCCGGAACCGGCCGCGGCCGGACGCCGGTGATCGGGCTCGGCCTGAACGTCGACCTGCCGCCGGCGATGCGCGACGCGCCGGGGGAACGTTGGGCAGCGAGGATCGTGGATTTGCGGGAGTGCGTCGATCGGCTGCCCTCGCGGCCGGCGCTTGCGGCCGGCATCCTGCAGTGCATCATGGCCGCGGTTGCCCGATTCGAGCGCGACGGGTTCGCCGCCTTCCATCCGGCGTGGCAGGACCGGGACTGGCTTCGCGGCAAGCGCGTCAGTATCCCGGACGCCGGGAAGGACGTGCTCGGCGTGGCCAGCGGCATCGCCGACGACGGCGCGCTGCTGGTGCGGACGGCGCAAGGGACCCGGCGCGTCATCGCCGGCTCCGTGACCGTCGTGGGCTCCGCGGCAGGTGAGGCATGAGCACGCCGCGCGCATTGCTGTTCGACGTCGGCAACACGCGCGTCAAATGGGGGCTGCTGGACCGGGGCCGGCTGGCCAGGACCGGGAGCATCACGCACGAAAAGCTGCAGGAATCCGGGCTCGGGGCGCTGACCGCGCATTTGCCGCGCGACGTCGAGCGGGTGCTCGTGAGCAACACGGCGGGACACAGCTTCGCCACGCGCCTGTCCGGCGTGATCGGCATTCACTGTGACTGCGAAGTGCACTTCGCGCGCGCCGAACGCGAGGCGTTCGGTGTGACCAACAGCTACCGCAGCTCGCGGCGTATCGGGGTCGATCGCTGGGTTGCCATGATCGGCGCGCGGGCCGAGTTTCGCGGTGCGCTGTGCATCGTCGACGCGGGCACGGCGGTAACGGTCGACGCGCTCGATCGCGACGGACGGCACCTGGGCGGCCTGATCGTTCCGGGACTTCGCCTGATGCGCGAAGCGCTGCACACCAACACGAGTGACCTGCCGGCGCTGAAGCGACCCGGCGGCAGGCCGCCCGCCGCCACGCTCTTCGCGACGACCACCGAGGGCGCCCTGGAGCAGGGCGCGATGACGGCGGTTTGCGGGGCCGTCGAGCGCGCACTCGCGCGCATGCGCGCAACCGGCTTCCGGCCGAAGCTCGTCTTGACCGGCGGGGACGCATCGCGCATCCTGAAACAGCTGGACGACGCGGTAATGCACCGCCCGAACCTGGTGCTGCAGGGCCTTGGCGTCATGGTGAGCGATACGTGAAAAACCTGCTGCTGCTCCTGCTGCTGGCCAATGTTCTTTATTTCATCTGGGGAAGGACGGAGCACCGGTCGCCGCAAGCGGGCGCCGCGGTCCTGAAGGTGTCGGAAATCGGCCCGCCGCTCGCGCTGGCCGATGCGCGGACGGTGCAGGCTGTCTCGAGTCCCGAGCCTCGCCCCGATGCCTCCTCTACCCTCGCGGCGGTAATCGGCCGCGCCTGCGTCAGCATCGGGCCGTTTGCCAACACGGCCGAAGCCGAACGGGTGCTGCAGGAGTACCAGCGGCAGGGAATGCGCGGCGCGGTGCGCTCGACGCAGGGCGAGCTGTTCGTCGGGCACTGGGTGCAGATCCGCAATATCCGGGATCGCGAGATCGGCAATGCCATGCTGAATCGCCTCGTCGCGGGCGGCCTGGGCGACGCCTACCTGCTTCCCGCGGACGAGGACGGTCTCAGGATCTCGCTCGGCCTCTTCGGCGACATCGGCCGCGCGGAACGCGTGGAGCTGCAGGCAAAATCCCTCAACCTGCCCGTCGAAATCACACCGCGCATGCGCGACGCCACGGTGTTCTTCGTGGACCTGGCCCTGCCCCAGGGGCGCGGTGCCAGTGCGATGGTGGAGCGCTACGGGGAGGAAAAGGTGCTGCTGCGGGAGGCGGCCTCCTGTCCCGCAACCGCCTGATGGCCCCGAACGGGTGCCCGTTGCTTGTCGCCGGCTGCCGAGTGGCGAATAATCCCCCGTGCACTCGCCTGAGGGCGACAAGCAACTCGATCCACTCCAGACATGCCGGTATAGCTCAGCTGGTAGAGCAACTGATTTGTAATCAGTAGGTCCCGGGTTCGACTCCTGGTGCCGGCACCAACCCAAGCCCGATCAAACCCTCGTCGGCCGGTAAATCGCGGCGAACACCGCCCCGACGATCACCCAGCTCACGACGCCCGTTATGAACCACCAGGTGGCGAGCGCCGAGGTGATCGGGTAGACGGTGTACTGGCCGATGGCCATCGGTATCGACATGAAGAGCCCGACCAGCATGCCGAAACGCACGCCTTCGTTGACGCCCATGCCTTTGTAGCCGCCGACGAACAGCCGGCAGAAGAGATAGAGGAACAGCGCCGAGCTGACGTACATCAGCCACATCATGTCCGCCGCTTCCGTTTCCGGCCGGAAGATGTCGGGCTGCGCGGTGTAATGCGGTTGCAGCAGGAAACCGTGCACGAGGAAGCCGAGGATCTGCCAGATGACGTAGATGACCACCAGGCCTGTCCAGAAGGTCTTGTTGTACATTGGTTTTTCCCTGTGTTTGGACTTGGGTCATACGCTAGACGTGAAAGGATGGGTTGGCAAGTTGGCGGCGCGCGATGTGCGCCGCTACGGTGAAGCCTGCGCCTTCAGGAATTCACCCAGCAGCCGGAATTCCTCGATCCGGCCGCTGCCCTTGCGCCAGGCGAGGCCTATGGTGCGGAAGCTGCTATCGCCTATCGGCATGAGCTCGAGCTTCGTATTGCGCAACAGCGCCGAATCCCGGGCCATCTCCGGCAGGTAGGTAATGCCGAGGTCGGCGTCGACCATTTCCACCAGCGTCAGGATGCTCGTGGCCGCGAAACGGCTCACCTTGTCGCTGCCACGAATCTTGCATGCCTTGAGGGCGTGCTCGCGGAGGCAGTGCCCGTCCTCCAGCAGGAGGATGCTGTTCGGGTCGAGGCGGCTGAACTGGTAGCGCCCGGCGTCCACGCGCTCGCTGCCCTGGCGGAACGCCAGCAGGAAACGATCGCGGAAGAGCGGCATGTCCTCCGCGCCGCGTAAATCGTAAGGCAGGGCAAGCAGCAGCAGGTCGAGGTCCCCGTCGAGCAGCTTTTGATGAATCCGGTCGGTGCGGTCCTCGGTCAGGTACAGCTTCAGGTCCGGGTAGGCCTTGCGCAGCTTCGGCAGCACCGGCGGCAGCAGGAAAGGCGCGATCGTCGGGATCACCCCGAGGCGCACGCTGCCGCACAGCGGCTGCCGGCAGCGGCCCGCGAACTCCACCAGGTCGTCGAGCTCGCGCAGGCACAGCCGGGCGCGCGCCGCGACCTCCCGGCCGGCGGCCGTGACGGTCACCCGGCGATTGGTGCGGTCCACGAGGGGCGTGCCGAGCAGGCGCTCCAGGTCCTGGATCGCCGTGCTGAACGCGGACTGCGAGACGAACGACGCTTCCGCCGCGCGGCCGAAATGGCGCCGCTCGCACAGGGCCAGGAAATAGCGGAGCTGCTTGACAGTCGGGTATCTCATTTCATAAAACCGATTATTACGATATAATTAATTCATTTTAAATAAGAAGCAAGAGGCCGTAAATTAGGTCGTCCACGAACGGGCACCTCGGCGGCCTCCGGCAGGGGGAACCCGAGTATTAGCGCTGAAATTATGGAGATTGCAATGCTGAAAAATCGTGAAGGACAACGGGTACCCAAAACGACGTTCCGGACGCGCCACGACTACGACTGGGTCGACGTAACGTCCGACGACCTGTTCGCCGGCAAGACGGTCATCGTGTTTTCGCTGCCCGGCGCCTTTACCCCGACCTGCTCGTCGGCGCACGTACCCCGGTTCAACCAGCTCGCGCCGCTGTTCAAGGCGCACGGCGTGGACGACATCGTCTGCATCTCGGTGAACGACGCCTTCGTCATGAACGAGTGGAAGGAGACCCAGCACGCGGACAACATCACGTTCCTCCCGGACGGCAACGGTGAGTTCACGGACGGTATGGGGTTGCTCGTGGGCAAGGAAGATCTCGGCTTCGGCAAGCGTTCGTGGCGCTATTCCATGCTCGTGCGCGACGGGGTGATCGAGAAGATGTTCATCGAGCCCGAGGTGCCCGGCGACCCGTTCGAAGTCTCGGATGCGGACACGATGCTGAAGTACCTGGCGCCCGACGTGCCGGCTCCGCTGGATGTGTCGCTGTTCACTCGTGCCGGCTGCCCGTACTGCGCACGCGCCAAGGGCCTGCTGCGCGATGCCGGCGTGCCCTTCGAGGAACTCCTGCTGAATCGCGACTACACGGACCGCACCCTGCGCGCCGTCACCGCGAAGACGAGTTTCCCGCAGGTCTTTGTCAACGGCGAGCACATCGGCGGGAGCGAAGAGCTCGAGCGCTGGCTCGACCGGGAAGTGCGGAAGGCCGCCGCGTAAGGCTGGGGTTACGTGTGGGAGGCACTCCCCCGGTGGGAGTGTCTCCTGCTGCCGGTTGGCGGTTTTCGGCTGTGGCATCGCGCGCGATGCGCGCTCCTACAGTCGCGGGAAGCGCGGCGGGGTATCATGGAGGCTTTCTTGATTTCTCAGGTCTATCGCGCGTATTGCCGCGTACGGGAGCCGTTATGCCAGCCAGCCTCCAGATTTCGGACCAGGGCCTGCTGAGGTCGCAGGCCTATA
The DNA here is from genome assembly GCA_964424805.1 of uncultured Woeseiaceae bacterium. GTDB lineage: Bacteria > Pseudomonadota > Gammaproteobacteria > Steroidobacterales > Woeseiaceae > IDS-8. The sequence goes on along the minus strand of CAYRKH010000033.1, from coordinate 12,523 downwards.
TCGACGGCCGGTGGGTCGATAGCGACAGCGGCGGGACCTACACCGTCAGCAATCCCGCCGATCAGAGCGCGCTGGCCGAGGTCGCACAATGCGGCGCCGCGGAGACGCGCCGCGCCATCGAAGCGGCCGACCGCGCGATGGTGTCGTGGCGCGCCAAAACGGCGCTCGAGCGCGCCGCCATCCTGCGCAGGTGGTTCGACCTGCTCATGGCGAACCAGGAGGACCTGGCGCGCATCATGACGGCCGAGCAGGGCAAGCCGCTCGCCGAATCCCGCGGTGAGATTGCCTATGCGGCCAGCTACGTCGAGTGGTTCGCGGAGCAGGGTAAGCGACTGTACGGCGACACCATCCCGGCGCCCGCGAACGACAAGCGCCTGATCGTCATCAAGCAGCCCGTCGGCGTCGTTGCCTGCATTACGCCGTGGAACTTCCCCACCGCGATGCTCGCCCGAAAGGTGGCGCCGGCGCTCGCCGTCGGCTGCACCGTGGTTTGCAAGCCAGCCAACTACACGCCGCTTTCCGCGCTGGCGTTCGCAGAGCTCGGCGAGCGTGCCGGCATCCCGCCGGGCGTCGTCAACATCGTGTCGGGCCACACGAAAGCGATCGGCGAAGAGCTGACCTCCAACCCGATCGTCCGCAAGCTCACCTTCACCGGCTCCACCGAGGTCGGCAAGATGCTGGTGGCGGCGTGCTCAAAGACCATGAAACGCACCTCCATGGAACTCGGCGGCAACGCGCCGTTCATCGTGTTCGACGACGCGGACCTGGACGAAGCCGTGAAGGGCGCCATCATCTGCAAGTTCCGCAACGCCGGTCAGACCTGCGTGTGTGCCAACCGCTTTCTCGTGCAGGAAGGCGTCTACGACGAGTTCACCGAACGCCTCGTGTCAGCGACCGCGGCCCTGAAGGTGGGGAACGGCGCCGCCGAAGGCGTGCAGATCGGGCCGCTCATCAGCGAGGAGGCCGCGAACGACGTGTACGCTTTCATTGACGATGCGCGCGGAAAGGGCGCGCAGGTGGCATTCGGCGGCGGGCGGTCCGGGCTCGGCAGCCACTTCGTCGAGCCGACCGTCCTCACCGGTGTGGGTTCCGGCATGCGCGTCTTCAGCGAAGAGATCTTCGGACCCGTCGCGCCGCTCTTCCGGTTCAGGACCGAAGAAGAAGCCATCGAGCTGGCGAACGACACGCCGTTCGGGCTCGCGAGCTATTTCTACTCGCGCGACGTCGGCCGGGTCTGGCGCGTCGCCGAGGGCCTGGAATACGGCATCGTCGGCATCAACGAAGGACTGATCTCGAACCCGATGGCACCGTTCGGGGGCATCAAGGAGTCCGGCCACGGGCGCGAAGGGTCGCAGTACGGCCTCGACGATTACGTCGACATCAAGTACATGTGCCTGGGAGGAATCGACCGGTAGGAGCGCGCAGCGCGCGCGACGCCACGGTACCGGCAGCGCCCGGCACGTGGGGAAGCGGCCAAGGCCGCGCGCCCACGGGACGCGGCACCGGGCGTGCCCCGGATTGACGTCCGATTCCGGCTAATGCCGGCGGGGCGCCGGCGTATACTCGTCGCCAAATGCTGCAGAACGAGATCTACGAGCGCGCCCGGCTGGCCCGGGATCCCCGCTTCGACGGGCAGTTCTATGTCGGCGTTACCTCTACCGGCATCTATTGCCGGCCGATCTGCCCCGTCAAGCCGCCGAAGCCGGAAAACGTCCGCTTCTTTCCCAGCGCCGCGGCCGCGTCCGAGGCGGGGTTCCGGCCGTGCCTGCGCTGCCGGCCCGAATGCGCGCCGGGTACGCCCGCCTGGAACGGCACCTCGACCACCGTGCGACGCGGGCTCCGGCTCATCGCCGGCGGCGCCCTGGACGGCGGCGACGTCGAATCGCTCGCGGAGAGACTGGGCGTCACCAGCCGTCACCTGCGGCGCCTGTTCACGCAGCACCTCGGCGCCTCGCCGCTTGCCGTCGCGCACACCCAGCGGCTGCATTTCGCGAAGCGCCTGGTCGATGATACCGGCCTGCCCATGAGCCACGTCGCCGTGGCGGCAGGCTACGGCAGCGTGCGCCGGTTCAACGATGCGTTCCTGAGGAGCTACGGCCGCCCGCCGGGTGAGCTGCGCCGCGCCGGCCGCCGTGCGCCCTTCGCGGCCGGGGTGAACGGCAGCGAGCCGGCGCTCACGCTCCGCCTGCCTTACCGCGCACCGTTCAACTGGCCCGGGATGCTCGAATTCTTTCGCCAGCGGGCGACCCCGGGGGTGGAATGCGTGGAGCGCGGGGCCTATCGCCGGGCGCTGGCGATCGACGGCCGGCACGTCATCCTGCGCGTCGCTCCGGCGGCGCGCGAAGGCTTCCTCACGCTGGAACTCGACGGGGCGGCGACCGAATCGCTGTTCGAGATGATCCAGCGAGCGCGGGAGGTGTTCGATCTCGACGCCCCGGTCGCCGATATCGGCGACACGCTGGGCCGCGATGCCGCGCTTCGCCGGCTGCTCCGGCGCGCCCCCGGCATCCGCGTTCCCGGCGCCTGGAGCGGCTTCGAGATCACGGTGCGGGCTATCCTCGGCCAGCAGGTGTCGGTGAAAGGGGCGACCACCCTCGCAGGCCGCATCGCGGACCGCTACGGCGAGCCCCTCGCGCGGCCCGGACGCGCGCCGGACGAGGCGCTGACCCGCACGTTCCCGACCCCCGAACGGCTGCGGCGGGCGCGCTTCACGGCCGTCGGGCTGGTGCGCAGCCGTGCCGAAACGATCCGCCGCGTCGCCGCCGCGGTATTGGCAGGGGACCTGCACTTCGATGCGGCACAGGACCCGGCCGAGTTCTGCCGCCTGCTCTGCCGCATCAGGGGCATCGGCGACTGGACCGCCCAGTACGTCGCCATGCGGGCGCTGAAGCACCCGGACGCGTGGCTCGCGACCGACCTCGGCCTGCTGAAAGCGCTGCGACACCCGCAAAGGATGGTGCCCGCGGAACTGGCCCGCCGCGCCGAGCGCTGGAGGCCGTGGCGCGCCTACGCCGCCACCCTGTTGTGGCATTCCCTGCCCGGCTCCGGAGGAGGATGACACCGTGTACTACCGCTACCTGGCGACACCGATCGGCGACCTGCTCCTGGCAGGCTTCGAGGAGGCACTCTGCGTCGTCGGCTTCCCCGAAGGCTCGGGACGGCGGGAGCCGGAGCCCGAGTGGATCTGGTCCGAGAAACCCTTCGACACGGCCTGCGCGCAGCTGCAGGACTACTTCGAGGGTACCCGCCAGGCGTTCGACCTCCCGCTGCGCCCGGCCGGCACGCCGTTCCAGCTCAGGGTGCTGGAGGAGCTGCGGAAAATCCCGTACGGCACGACCGTGTCCTACGGCGACATCGCCCGGCGCATCGGCAACCCGAAAGCCGTGCGGGCGGTCGGCGCCGCCAACGGCCGCAACCCGATCCCGATCATCATTCCCTGCCACCGGGTGATCGGGGCGAGCGGCGATCTCACCGGTTTTGGCGGCGGCCTGGCCGTCAAGGAAGCGCTGCTGCGGCACGAGCTGGAGCACAGCGGCTTTCCCCACGTTCACCCCTGAGCCCGAGCCGCCATGCCGGCCGCCGACTGTTGCGCCTCTGCCACAGTCGTTTGGCGGGGCCGCGGTTCCGGGTTGGCGCAACGACGACCTCGTCATATCGTTATGCGAACCGTGTCAGTACCATACGGTACCGAAAAGCACTAAACTCGAGGCACAGACGGACGCCGGGGGAGCTTGTTGTGATAGCAACAAAACAGACAAACGCAACGCAACCATCACCGAACAGCCTGATTGACGGAGGCCTGACGATGCACACCGCATTCCGGGCAGCGCGCCGCGTTGCGGCCGCTGCAGTGCTGGCGATTGCCGGCTTCACGGTTTCCACGGGAGTACAGGCGCAAGGGCTGGCCGACGACTTCCTCGAAGAGATCATCGTGACGGCGACCAAGCGGCAGGGCGGCATCAACGTGCAGGAAGCCGCGCTCGCGGTCAGCGCCTACGGCGAAAACCAGATCGACGCCATGCACCTGCGCGACCTGTCGCAGCTCGGCTTCGTCGCTCCCAGCGTGCAGCTCGAGGACATCGGCACCACCCGTGGCACGGCGAACTTCACGATCCGCGGTATCGGCATCAACAGCTCGATTCCCTCTATCGACCCCGCGGTGGGCGTGTTCATGGACGGTATGTATCTCGGCATCAACGGCGGCGTCGTTTTCGACATGTTCGACATCTCGTCGATCGAGATCCTGCGCGGTCCGCAGGGCCTGCTCTTCGGCCGCAACGTGACCGGGGGTGCCGTGCTCCTCCACACGACGCGCCCGACCGACGACCTCAGCTTCGAAGCGAAGGTGGCCGCCGAGACCGGGCTGAACCAGTACTACGCCGCGCGCATCGCGGGCCCGCTCGGCGAGTCGTCCGGCGGCAAGCTGGCCGTCTACCACAACAGCGACGACGGCTGGCACCAGAACCTCCTGACCGGCGCCGACCACGGCGCGGCGGACACGACGCTGGTCCACGCCGCCTACGAGATCGCGCCGGGCGGAGCCTGGGACGCTATCCTGCGCTACTACCACGGCGAATCCGACGGCGACGGCCCGGCCTCGCAGAACTCCGGGCTGTTCAGCGAAGAAAGCTTCGATTTCGCGATCGACGAACCGGGGTTCTACGACGCCGAATGGGACCAGGCGGTCCTGGAAGTGTCCGTGGACGTCGGCTTCGGCGACGGTGAGATCGTGAACATCCTGGGCTGGCGCGACTACAGCAACTCCACGCTGGGTGATATCGATTCATCGCCGCTCCACTTCTTCCACGCGCGCTCGTTGACCGAACACAAACAATGGTCGAACGAGCTGCGGTATTCCGGCTCCTTCGACAACGTCTACCTGACCTCCGGCGTCTTCTACCTGAAGCAGGAGCTCGGCTATTTCGAGCAGCGGCTGATTCCGGTTGCGCCCCCGGGGTCGCGGGACACGACCGGCGGCGGTTTCCAGGACATGAGCACCGTGGGCGTCTTTACCCAGGCGGACATCGAGCTCACCGACGAGATCACCCTGAACCTCGGCGCGCGCTACGACCGCGAGAAAAAGGACGCACAGATTTCCGCGATACCGTTCAACGCCTGTGTCCGCGGCGCCGGCTGCACGCAGTTCGATCTCGACGATTCCCGTACCTGGAACGCGTTCACGCCGAAGATCGGGCTGCAGGTGTTCCCGAGCGACACGACGCAGATGTACGCCTTCTGGACCAAAGGTTTTCGCAGCGGCGGCTACAACCTGCGGCACACGGCCGTGGCGATCCCGAACGAATCGTTCGACCAGGAGGAGTTGACCTCGGTCGAGGTGGGTCTCAAGAAGGATTTCGCCCAGGGCCGGCTGCGACTGAACGCCGCGGCCTACCACAACACGTTCGACGACATGCAGCGTGAGGTGAACCTGCCGGACCCGTTCGTAGGCGTGGTGCAGCTCATTCGCAACACGGCCGATGCGACCGTGACGGGCTTCGATATGGAGTTCAATGCGGCGCTCACCGATTCGCTGTTCCTGCAGACGAGCCTCGGCTATGTCGACGGCAGCTACGACAAGGTCCTGTTCGATATTTCCGGCGACGGCCAGGTGAACGCCGAGGACGAGAACCTCGAGATACCGCGCCTCGCACCGTGGTCGTACGGCGCCCAGCTGACCTACCGGTCGGAGCTGCCGTTCGGCACGCTGACCGTCCAGGGAAGCGGCTACCATCGTGACGATTCGTTCTATACCGACAATAACCGCGGCCGGCTGCGGGGGGCGGACATGTTCAACGTGAACGTCAGCCTGAGCGTCATGGACGATCGCTTGACCGTTTCCGCCTTCGGCAAGAACCTGAAGGACGAAGTCACGATCGGCGGCGACACGCAGCTGCCGCCAACCTTCCCGGGCGGTCCGGCGTTCCCGATACCGGGCCTCGGCCTGGCCGGTCCCAACGCGACCTTCTCACCGCTCAACAAGGGCCGCATCTGGGGAGTGGAACTGCACTACCGCTACGAGTAGGCGGCACCGCCAGCGGACTTCGCGTGTGGGAGCGCGCATTGCGCGCGATGCCTCCATTCGGGGCCGTGGCATCGCGCGCGATGCGCGCTCCTACCCCGGGCGGCTGGGTTGCTAGCCGGCCTCGTCGGCAACCTGCACGACCTGCTTGCCGATCTTGTTCCCCTTGAGCATGTCGATGAACGCCGCCGGCGCGTTCTCCAGCCCCTGCACGACGTTCTCCCGGTAGCGCAGCTTGCCCTCGGCGAGCCACTGTGCCGCCTTGGTGACGTACTGCTTGCAGGCGTCGGGATGGTCGGTGACGATGAAGCCGCGAATGGTCAGCCGCTTGCCGATCACGCTCTGCATGCCGCGCGGGCCCGGCTCGGCGCGCTCGTCGTTGTAATTGGCGACCATGCCGCACAGGACGATGCGGCCGTAGCTGCGCATGTTCCAGAGCGCCGCCTCGAAAACCTCGCCGCCGACGTTTTCGAAGTTCACGTCGATGCCCTGTGGGCAGACCTCGGCGACGCTCTTCGGCAGCGACAGGCTGGTGCGGTAGTTGAAGCCGGCGTCGAACCCGAACTCGCTTTGCATGAGCGCGACCTTCTCCTCCGAGCCCGCGCACCCGGCCACCCGGCATCCGTGCAGCTTCGCGAGCTGCCCGGCAATACTGCCCACCGCGCCAGAGGCCGCCGACACGAACACCGTCTCCCCGGCGCGGGCGTTGCCGATCTCGAACAGGCCGACCCAGGCGGTCATGCCGGGCATGCCGAGGATGCCGAGGTGATACGATCGCGGCGCGTCGATGGACGGCAGCTTGTACAGCCCCTGGCCGTTCGACAGGGAATACTCCTCCCAGCCGAGCATGCCGTTGATCCAGTCACCGGCGGCGAAACCGGGATTGCGGCTTTCGACCACCTGCCCCACCGCGCCGGCCTGCAGCACCTCGCCAAGCTTGAACGGCGGCACGTAGGATTTCGCGTCGTTCATGCGGCCGCGCATGTACGGGTCCAGCGAGAGGTAGACGTTCCGCACCAGCACGTGGCCGTCCGGCACGTCAGGCACCGGCGCGTCTGCCAGCTCGAAGTTCGCCTCGGTCACCCAGCCGGAGGGCCGGGACGCGAGCCGTACCTGCCGGTTCGTCGCGCCGGCCATCAAAGGCTCCTTTGCTGCAGCGCGAGCAGCACCCCGGAAGGTTCGACGCCGTCCGCTACCCGGTCATCCGCCTGCAGCATGCCGAACGTCGAGGTGAGCGGCAGGATTCCGGCCCACACCGGAATTTCGTAATCCTCGGGCTCGTCGTCCGGCATGCCGGTCGAAATCTTGGCGGACGCGGTGTCAATCGTCATCGCAATCACTCCGGTCATTTTCACTTCGCGTGCGTGCGGCTCACGCAGCTCGTCCCAGCGCCCCGCCATCGAGTGTTCGCTGATGACGCGCATGGCGTGCAGCTTCTCCCCGGTGTCCTCCAGCAGGCGCGGCGTGCCGAAAGCCGTTACGGAGCGGTAGTTCATCGATGAATTGAAAGCCGAGCGGGCCAGGACCAGCGCGTCAACCAGGGTAACGTTCAGGCAGGCGGTTGCACTTTTCTCCAGCAGCCGCACCACGCGTGCCTTGCGGGCGCCGTGCAGGTAGATCGTATCGCCGTCGAGCCCGTAGATCATTGGCACGACCACGGGCACGCCGTCCTGGATGAAGCCGACCTGCGCCACGAGGCCGGCACGCAGTATGCCGGTGATCGTCTCATGGTCGTAGCTCGCCTTGCCTGACAGCTGGCGGACCCTGTTGCGCGCGGTGGTCGGGTAGGTTCTGCTCACGGTCGCACCTGCTGTAGCGGTTCGGGATCGGGCAATGCCTCATGCTATACAAGATGGTGTAGCATTCCGAGCAAATACGGCTGGGGGAGCATCGATGGTCGTGGCAATCTTCCTGCCTGTCGGCTCGTTACTGCGGTTGGTGCGGCGATGAGGGGCGGGTATGCTGCCCGGATGGACCGGACCCGCCGCGGCATTGCCGCCACGGGCGTGTTGGCGGCAGCGATGCTGCTCGGCGCTTGCGCCTCGCCCCCGGCCGCCCGCGTGCCTTACCCGGCTTTCATCCAGGCCACCGAGCTCGAGCCGGTGTTTACCGCCGCGCTGCCCGGGACACGCGCGCAGCCTTTATTCCTCGACAGCCGCCGCGGTGTGTCGAGCCTGCTGCTTACGCTGCCCGCGGATTGGGACTGGAATGCAGGCGGCTCGCCGGGCAAATCGGTCGAAATTTACGTGCTCCAGGGCGAGATTCGGCTCGGCGAGTTCACGCTGCAGCCGGGCAACTACGCCTACCTCCCGCCGGGCTCGACCTCGATGCCGATGAGCACCGACGCCGGGGCCCGATTGCTGTACTTCCTGGACAATGCCGCTCCGCAGTCGGTGATCCGCACACCGTTGTTCATGAGCCGCGAGGTCGTGCCGTGGCAGCCGGTCCCCGGCGTCGCGGGAGACGGGGTGGAGCGCAAGGTCCTGCGCTCGGATCCCGGCAGCGGTGCGACGACCGCGTTGCTACGGATTGCGCCGGGCACTCGCCCGGTCGGTTGGCGGGCCTCTTCGACGGTGATGGAAGGCTTCCTGCTCTCCGGGGACTATCGCGAGAGCGCCTGCGTTGCGGGTGAAGCGGTCACGGGCGATTATGGGCCCGCCGGTTATTTCCGGCGTCCGGCCGGGGCGGTAACCGGCGGGCCGGAGACCGGCAGCGAAACGGGCGCCGAGTGGCTGGTCCGCGAGCCGGCGCCGGGTGCGTTCACGTCCTATGACGCCTGCCCGGCGGGCACGGAGTCGCCGGTGGAGTGAGCGGCGGCCGCGTTACTTGACGAAGCGCGTGATGCCGGCGCCGAGCTTCATGAGCTTTTGCAGCGTCGACGTGGGCACCGCCTGGATCTTCTCGTACCACTCGCTGGTGGTTTCGACGAAGCGCAGCATGTTGCGGATCCGCTCCTTCGTGACGTCGTCGGTCTCGTCTTCGCCGGATACGTCCTCCGCGCATTTCCGGAGCATGGACAGGGTGGGATTCAGCTCGCGCTGCTTGCGCTGCGCAATGATGACGCGAAACAGCTCCCACACGTCGTGCAGCGATTCGAAATAGTCGCGGCGGTCGCCGAGGACATGGGTCATCTTCACGAGTCCGTAGCTCTGCAGCTCGCGGATGCTGGTACTGACGTTCGAGCGGGCTACCGACAGGAGCTCCACGATCTCGTCCGCCCGCAGCGGCCGCGGCGACAGGTACAGCAGCGCCTGGATCTGCGCCACCGTTCGATTGGTTCCCCACCGGGTGCCCATCTCCCCCCAGTGCAGCACATACCTCTCCACCGCCGGCGTCAGCTTCATATTCTTCACTTATTTCTGTTGAAACAGAAAATTTAGGCCGCAACGCTTCCCGAGTCAAGCGTGGGCCCCGGAGCCTCTAGGCGGGTGCGACCCCGATCAGGAGAGCGCGTTGCGGGGCGGGCCAGCCTTCGACGGTTCGGGCGGGGTCGGCGGGGAGCAGGGCTTCGGCGAGGGAGTCGAAGGGCATCCAGGAGGTGCGGCGTTGTTCGTCGGTGGTAGTGACGGACATGTCCGCCGTGCGAACGGCGGTGAAGCCGGCGTCGCGCAGCCAGCGTTCGACCAGCGGCAGCGTCGGCAGCAGCCACACGTTGCGCATGCGGGCGTAGCGCCCGTCGAGGGCGACGGCTGCCGGCTCGTCACCCGGGAAAACCAGCGTCTCCAGCACCAGCTCACCGCCCGGGCGGAGCGCCCCGCCGAGCTGCCGGAGGTGTTCCTCGGGCGAGCGCTGGTGATAGAGCACGCCCATGGAGAACACCGTATCGAAGGCGCGCGAGTGCGGGGGCAGCTCGTGCAGCCGGAGCGGCAGCACGTGCACGGGCTCCGGTTGCATCCAGTGCGAAACGGCCCGGAACTGCAGGAGATACAAAAGGGTAGGGTCGATGCCGATGACCACGCCGGCGCCCGCATGGCGCATGCGCAGCGCGTAGTAACCGTTGCCGCAGCCCACGTCGAGCACCTTGCGGCCCTGAAGCGGTGAGATCGCGCCGGCGAGCCGATCCCACTTCCGGTCCGAGCGCCACTCGGCGTCGATCGGGATGCCGCCCACCCGGAACGGCCCCTTGCGCCACGGCGCGAGGCGCAGCAACAGCTCCCGGACGCGTTCGCGCTCCGCGGCGGCCAGCTCCGCCCCGACGGCAACCGCGGGCCCGTCCAGCCGCAGCGGGGTTCGCCCGCCCGCCGGCAGGCTGTCCAGGACAGACCGCCACTCCGGCAGCTTGCCGTGAGCCGTGTCGGCGGTTTTCTCGCGCAGCAAGCCGTCGAGCTCGCGCCAGGAGGCGAGCCCGATCGCGGCCAGGTCCTCGTACAGCGCCGGCGGGTCCAGCATGTTCACCTGAGTGCGAGGATCGAAACGAAGTTGAAGTACCGCAGCCACACGCCGCTGTGCCGGAAACCGGCGGCCGCCAGCCGCTCGCGGTGCGTCTCCACGGTTTCCGGGACCAGCACGTTCTCTATGGCCGCCCGCTTGCGGCTGATCTCGAGGTCGCTGTAGGCGTTGCGGCGCTTGAAATCGTGGTGCAGCTCCGCGAGCCGCGCCTCCACGGCCGGATCCGGGTCGATCACTTTCTCGGAAAGCACGAACACGCCGCCCGGCAGCATGCCCCCGGCGATCCTGCGCAGCATCCCCGCGCGCTCGCCGACCGGCAGGAACTGCAGCGTGTAGTTCATCACGGCCATGGAGGCCTGCGTGATGGCCACGGCCCGCACATCCTCCTCGAGGACGTCGATCTCCGGACCGGCGGGGTCCGCCCCTGCGGCAACGAGCGCCCGGCACCGTTCGATCATCGCCGGCGCCCTGTCGACGGCGACGATGCGGCAGTCCGGCTGGCGGATGCTTCGCTGCATGGCGAGCGCTGCGGCACCGAGCGAGCAGCCCAGGTCGAAACACCGGGTCCCGGGCAGCACGGCGCGGGCCGCCAGCGCGCCGATCGCCGCCAGCGTCTCGGCGTAGCCGGGAATCGAGCGGCGAAGCATGTCGGGGAAGACGCGCGCGACGGCTTCGTTGAATTCGAACGACCCCTTCGCGACGCCTCCGGCCGCGTAAATCTCGTCTCTGGATGTCATCCCGGGAATTGTAATGGGCGATGCTTGCCGACGCGGCAAGTCGTGTGCCAATCTCCGCCGCATGCTGTTGGAACCCTGCCAGGCCCTGCACCGGGAGCTCGGTATACCGGCGGATTATGCCGCCGTCCGCGGCCTGCCGTATTTCCCCGAGGCGGACCGCCTGGTCGACGTCGGCCCGAACCTGGTGGGCCGGATGCAGCGCCTCGCGCCCGTGGCGGCCGCAAAATGGCGTGAAATGGCGGCGTCGGCCGAGGCCGCGGGCATTCGGCTGCTGCTGGTTTCGGGCTTCAGGAGCTTCGATTACCAGGGCGAGCTCATCCGCAAAAAGCTGTCCCGCGGACAGTCCATCGCGGAAATCCTGAGCGTCAATGCCGCCCCCGGCTTCAGCCAGCACCACACGGGGCTCGCGGTCGACATCGCCACGCCGGGCAGCCGGCCGCTGACGGAAGAATTCGAGCACTCGGACGCCTTCCGCTGGCTCACGGCGAACGCCGCGAGCTTCGGCTTCTCCATGACCTATCCGCGGGATAATCCGTGGGGCTTCATCTACGAGCCCTGGCACTGGTCGATGTAGACGGGCCGGCACCCGGGATTCCGCCCGAATCCCGTGTTGACAGTCGCGTAACAGGGTTAGACAATAGCCGGCTTGTGTCCGCGGAGGGGTACTCAAGCGGTCAACGAGGGCAGACTGTAAATCTGCTGGCTTAGCCTACGTAGGTTCGAATCCTACCCCCTCCACCAGATCGTTGCATCGCGGTGGAAGGTAGCGGCAGCTCGGCAGGCAGGCATGTCGGCAGCAGGCGCAGCGGGGTTCGGTTGACCCGGTCCTGCCCGGCTTCCAAGGGAAGACAACTGATTCGGATTTGAAATCAGACAGTTTGATCGCCGGGACTGTCCGATTCACTGCGCGCCCGTGGCATGGCGTGCGGCGCGGTTACGGCCCGTTCACCGGGAGAGGCTCGAAGCGCGGGTGTAGTTCAATGGTAGAACCTCAGCCTTCCAAGCTGATGATGTGGGTTCGATTCCCATCACCCGCTCCAGTCTGGCGGGCTCGGGCCTTGGGACTTCGCCCACATAGCTCAGGGGTAGAGCACTTCCTTGGTAAGGAAGAGGTCCCCGGTTCAAATCCGGGTGTGGGCTCCAGGGGCCGGATTTGCGATCTGACCCCGCTCGACAAGTGAGACAGGGGGTCAGCGTAAGGCTGATCCCTGGTTGGCGAGTTAGTCACCACCGGGGTCAGGCTTAAGCCTGACCCCGATCTGTCACAGACCAGGAACAAAGGCAATGTCCAAAGGAAAATTTGAACGCACGAAGCCCCACGTGAACGTTGGCACGATCGGCCACGTTGACCACGGGAAGACGACGCTGACGGCGGCGC
>CAYRKH010000032.1:27102-35205 GCA_964424805.1 uncultured Woeseiaceae bacterium | reverse complement strand
GAGACGAAGTACTCAACCGCGTTCTTCGGGAAATACTCGCGGAACTCTCCATAGAGCTGGGCCGCGAGCGTCTTGTTCGGGGCCAGCACGATCGCCGGGCGCTGCACGGCCTCGATCACGCTGGCCATGGTGAAGGTCTTGCCGGACCCCGTAACGCCGAGCAGCGTCTGCTTCGCGAGCCCGTCCTCCAGGCCCTCCACCAGGCCTCCGATCGCCGCCTCCTGGTCCCCCGCCGGGTTGTACCGCGACGAGAGCACCAGGCGGGCTTTGCCCTGCGCGTCGATCTTCTTGGGGAGTTGTGCGGCTTGGCGTACCATTCGCTGTCGTCTACCGGAGGCAGGTCCTTGAGTTTATCAGTTTCAGATCGCATGGCCCGGGTGCGTCCCTCGCCCACCAGCTCCATCGTCGCGTTGACCGCCGAGCTGCGCGCGCAGGGGCGCGACATCATCAGCCTCGGTGCGGGCGAACCCGATTTCCCGACGCCTGAGCACGTGCGCCTGGCCGGGATCGAGGCCATCCGCGCGGGGCAGACGCGCTACACGCCGCTGGATGGAACGCGGGAGCTGAAGTCCGCCGTGCAGCGCAAGTTCGAACGCGAGAACTCCCTGCGCTACGAGCTCGACCAGATCCTGGTCTCGAACGGGGCCAAGCACACCTTGTTCAATGCCTGCCTCAGCGTGCTGAACCCGGGCGACGAGGCGATCGTGCCCGCTCCCTACTGGGTCTCGTATCCGGACATGGTGCGGCTGGCGGACGCCGAGCCGGTCATTATCGACACGGGAATCGCCAACGGGTTCAAGATTTCTCCGGCGGAACTGCGCGCCGCGATCACGCCGCGCACGCGCCTTTTATTCCTGAACAGCCCGTCGAACCCCACCGGCGCCTGCTACTCGCGGGCGGAGCTGGCCGCGCTCGGCGACGTGCTGCTCGACTACCCCGACGTGCTGGTCCTGGCTGACGACATTTACGAGCACATCTACTGGGGGGACGAGCCGTTTTGCAGCTTCGCCCACGCCTGCCCCGCGCTGTACGACCGGACGCTGACCATCAACGGCGTGTCGAAGGCCTATGCCATGACGGGCTGGCGCATCGGCTACGCGGGCGGACCGAAGGCGGTGATCACGGCCATGAAGACCCTGCAGAGCCAGAGCACCTCGAACCCCTGCAGCATTTCACAGGCGGCGGCCGCCGCGGCCCTCGACGGCGACCACGCCGAGGTCGCGAAGATGACGGCCGCCTATCGTTCCCGGCACGAGTACGTCGTGGAGGCGCTGAGCGCCCTCCCCGGCTTCGAATGCCGCCGGAGCGACGGCGCTTTCTACGCGTTTCCCCGAGTCACCGGCGCGCTGGAGAAGCTCGGGCTCGCCGACGACTCGGCGCTGGTCGCGCATTTCCTGAAGGAGGCCGACGTCGCCACGGTGCCGGGCAGCGCCTTCGGCGCCCCGGGCTACCTCCGCATCTCCTTCGCCTGCTCGATCGAGGACTTGCAGGAGGCGGTAGCCCGCATGGGCAAAGCCTTGATGTAAAATGGATTGGCGTGCGCCGGAGGCAGCCGCTACCTTGACTTGAGGTTGTCGCTGGACCAGAATGCCGCCCCTGCCGCGCTCGCGGACCCGAAGAATTCCCCGGTAGCTCAGTTGGTAGAGCGGTTGACTGTTAATCAATTGGTCGCTGGTTCGAGTCCGGCCCGGGGAGCCATCTTAAACGGGTCTATTCCGGTCACATGGTTTACACCTTCCTGCCGTCAAGGCGTCAACACTCCCTGGGAGTGGACCGCCAGTTTGGCCAGCCTGCCCAGGGTGGCCACTGCCTCTTCGCTCCTGGCATCCCACACATGACCATAATTCAACCGTAAACAGTTCGAGAACGCACGCTTGGCCGAGAAGATGGGCCCGGGCGCCACACTGATACCGTGCGCCAGCGCGTGCTTGTGGATTTCCAGCGCGTCGGACTCCCCTGGCAGTTCCACCCAGAGGAAATAGCCCCCCGTGGGCCGCGTAGCCCGGGTCCCCGGAGGGAAATAGTGGCCGACCGCCTGGGCGAAAGTGACCTGCTGTGCCTGCAGGGTTTTTCGCAGCCGCCGCAGGTGCTTGTCGTATCCCCCTCTTTCAAGATAGCGGGCGAGCGCCATCTGGGTGGGAACGGGGCATGCCAGGCTGGCGGTCAGTTTGCGGTGGGCGACGGCGCGCGTGTAGCGCCCGGGGGCTGTCCAGCCGATACGATAACCGGGTGCCAGGCTTTTCGAAAACGATGAGCAATGCATCACGATGCCGGCCTCGTCGAAACTCTTCGCAAGCGCGGGGCGCTTGTTGTCGAAATACAGTTCGCCGTATACGTCATCCTCGATAAGCGGTATGTCGTAGTGCACGAGCATTTCCACCAGCGCCTGCTTCTTTTCATCGGGCATCAGGCTGCCCAGGGGGTTCTGGAAAGTGGTCATCAGCCAGCAAGCCTTGGGGCGGTGTCGCTCGATGGCTTTTTCCAGGGCTTCCAGCTGAATGCCTTCACGCGGGTGCGTGGGAACTTCGATAGCCTGCAATTGATGTTCTTCCAGTGATTGCAGTGCCGCATAGAAAGTGGGTGTCTCGACGAGGACGGCATCGCCGGGCCGGGTCACGGTTGCGAGACACAGGTTCAAGGCTTCCAGTGCGCCATTGGTGATGACGATCTCGTCACTGTGGACATGCAGGCCGCTGGCGAGGTAGCGCAGGGCGATCTGCCGGCGCAGGTTGGTATATCCCGGCGTCAGGTCATCGACGGTGCTCCATGGGTCCATATTCCTGGCGCTGCTGCTCAAGGCTTGTCCCAGTCGATCCAGGGGGAAGAGCAGCGGGCTCGGGAATGCCGAGCCGAGCGGTACTATCTCGCGGGACATGGCTGACTCGAGCACTTCAAAGACTCTGTCACTGATGTCCACCGACGCTGCCCCTTCTTCCGGCTCTGAGGGCGTGTCGGCCTCGGGCGGCAGGAGACGTGCACCGCGCGAAACGTAGTAGCCTGAACGCTCTCGTGCCCGAATCAGGCCCCGTGCTTCCAGCAAATAGTAGGCCTGGAACACCGTCGATGCACTGACCCCGCGATTGGCCATTACCTGGCGGACGGACGGCAGTTTCTCACCAGGCCGCAGCGCTCCGGAATGGATGGAGGCCGATAGCTCGGCAGCCAGGGTTTCGTAAAGTTTCATGCAAGACAATTGATAGGGTTCTGGCGAAATTGGCTCTTTATTCTAATGAATAGCTTTTATAACTGTAAATTAAAGGCTTTTAGAGCTTTTCCGCGAAACTGATACGGTCTTTTTACAAAAAGCTGATCATTTACGATTTGGTATGTCGCCATTATTCTGGCCAGGCAATCCGCTCAGACGGATGACCTCTGCTTCGATGTTGGGTGAGCCCCAGGAATCCATGAATCCCACAGCTTTGTTGTTGGCCACTTTCATTCTGTCCGTTGTCGGACTGTTCGTTTTCATATGGTCTCTGCGGAAGGGATTGTTCGAGACAGAGTCCAGCGGTGCTCGTGCGATCTTCTCGGCTGGTGAGATTGGCAGGCCGGAAGAGCCGTCGGCCGATCCGGCGCAACACAGCGCCCTGACGCAAGTGTCTCGCCCCAATCTGGCAAATCGGGGGACGCAGACCTCCCCGGCTGAACTGGCGGCTCGAGAAGCGGCGGATCGCTCCAGCGCCTTTCCCGCGTTCGTGCTGATCGCGTGCTCTGTCGTCTGGCTGATCGTTGCATCGTTTGCCGGCCTGGTGAGTTCCCTGAAACTGCATTCACCCGATCTACTCACCGACGTCGCCTGGCTCAGCTTCGGCCGGCTGCGAACCATCCATTTGAATGGCGTCGCCTACGGCTGGGCTCCGCTCGGCCTGCTGGGAATCTCGATCTGGATGCTGCCTCGTCTCCTGAAGACTCAGCTTCTGGGCGGACGACTGGTTATTTTCGGAGCGCTGCTCTGGAATGCGGCATTGATCGCCGGCATCGGTGGTTTGGCGATCGGCATCAACGCCGGACTGGAATGGTTGGAGATCCCCTGGCAGATCGGCGCACTGTTTGCCGTTGGCGGTATGCTGGTTGGATTGCCCATGGCGTTGATGCTGCGGCGCCGCAACGTCCACCATCTGTACGTGTCGGTCTGGTACATGGGTGCGGCACTGTTCTGGTTCCCAACGCTGTATATCGTCGCCAAGGTGCCCGGGGTTCACTTCGGCGTGGAACTCGCCACCATGAACTGGTGGTACGGGCATAACGTGCTGGGCCTGTTCTATACCCCCCTGTCGATAGCGGCCATTTACTATTTCCTGCCCAAGGTCATCGGCCGCCCGGTGCAATCCTACAACCTGTCGTTGCTGGGCTTCTGGACGCTGGCATTCTTCTACGGACAGGTGGGCGCTCATCATTTGATAGGTGGCCCCGTTCCGGAGTGGCTGGTCACACTGTCCATCGTGCAAAGCATCATGATGATCATTCCGGTGCTGGCATTCTCAGTGAATCAGCACCTGACTCTCAAGGGACACCTCAACGCCCTTCGTCATTCTCCCGTGCTGCGCTTCATCGTCTTCGGCGCCGTCATGTACACGCTGGCATCGCTGCAGGGCTCGTTCCAGGCGTTGCGTTCAGTGAATTCCGTGACCCACTTCACCCACTTCACGGTAGCGCACGCTCACCTGGGTATGTACGGGTTCGTATCGATGGTCATCTTCGGAGGTACCTACTTCGTGATGCCGCGAATCCTGAATACGCGCTGGCCGAAGCCCAGCTTGATCGCCTGGCACTTCTGGCTGGTTGTGGTCGGCTACGGCATCTACATGGTGACACTCAGCATTGGCGGTGTGCTCCAGGGCCTCGTTTTGCTGGATCCCGCACGCACGTTCATGGAGTCCGTGGAGGTGACGATGCCGTGGCTGCAAGGCCGCTCGCTGGGTGGTGCCGTAATGACGCTCGGCCACCTCGTCTTTGCACTGCATGTAGTGCTCATCAGCGTGCGCTCGGGGGTCTTCGCCGTGACCGAGGATGCCATCGCCGCTCCCACGGCAACAGCCTCTGCTTCTCTCGAGTGACGCATCATGGAAAACGAATTCAAGCTTATCGTTGGCGCAATGGTGACTTTGTCATTGGCTACCGCAGCCCTGATCGTAGTGCCGTTTTTGCAGCTCAAGAATGAACCGCCACCGGCGGAACTGCGCCCGTATACCAGCCAGGAGCTCAGGGGACGCCAGGCGTACCTGGCGCACGGCTGTATCGCCTGCCATACCCAGCAGCCCAGCACCACGGGTGCCGGCATAGCGGACGCCAGTCGCGGCTGGGGGCGGCCATCGGTAGCGGCCGATTACTTCTATGACGATCCACCGCTGCTGGGCACCATGCGCACCGGGCCGGATCTGTTCAACATCGGTGTACGCCAGCCCAGTGTGGATTGGCATCTTGGTCATCTGTTCCAGCCCCGCGCTTACACGCCGGGCAGCAACATGCCTTCCTATCCCTTTCTGTTCGAAGTGAAGGATGCGGATCAGGTAGTCGAGGACGAAAGAGTCGTGCAACTGCCGCCGGGCACGTTGGAAGAGGGGCAGGTGGTGGTTGCCAGGCCCGAAGCCATGGACCTGGTTGCCTACCTGGTCAGCCTGGATCGAACTTATCCCGTAGTGTCTACGGAGACGGGAGCCGTTTCGTCCGGAGTGCCGAATTCAGAGCGAGGACTGCGGCCGTGAGTGCAAAAAAGCAGACCCGCGCGTCTGAAAACGCAGATCCCCACGAGCTGAACAATCCCGTCCCACGGCTGTTTTTGGGCCTGATCGCGGCACTCGTCGGCTGGGGCGTCTACTACATTTTTTCCGCGAACCCCGACACACAGGCCGGGCTGGGTGATCAAAGGAACCTTGCCGCCTTGTCGACCGACACCGCCAGCGCGGCGCAAGCCATCGATGGCCGACAGTTGTTCACGAATGCCTGTCAAGCCTGCCACCAGGCCAGTGGGCAGGGAATACCGGGTGTTTTCCCGCCGCTGGCGGGAACCGGGTGGGTTACCGGTGATCCGGAGGTCCTCACCAAAATCGTCATGCATGGGATGACCGGGCCTATAACAGTATCCGGCACCACCTACAACGGTGTGATGCCCGCGTTCGGAAGTCAGTTCAGCGATGCGGAGCTTGCGGCCATCCTGACTTTCATACGCAGTGAGTGGGGCAACGACAGCCTGGCTATCGATGCCTCGACGGTTGAAGCCGTGCGAGCGATAACCGCAACCCGCAGTCAACCATGGGCCGGGGAAGAAGAACTCAGGCAATTCACGATCAGGCAACGCCAAGCCGCCTCACCGTGACGCATACAGAGCCAGCGTGCAGCCTGTGAACACCCCTTACGTTCGTTCCGGTCTGGCATTAATCGTTGTACTCATCCTGGGAGCGCTGGCCTTTTCCGCTGTTACGTCGGAGTTCACGGCAGTAACGTCCGATGGCATCCGGCGTGTGCAACTGGAGCGTCATCCACGGACTTTACCGGACCTGGCCTTGGTCGATGCCTATGGTGAAGAGCACTCGCTGACCCTCTATGGTGAACCTTCCGGCCAGGTGACGTTTGTGACCCTGGTCTATCTGCGGTGCCAGTCGATTTGTCGCACCAGTACATCAGGGCAATCATGGATGCAGCACGCAATACGTTCACTGGGGCTGGAGAACCAGGTGCGGTTGTTGACGCTGAGCTTCGACCCTGCGAACGATACTCCCGGGGTGATGGCTGAGTATGCCCGGCGCATGGGTGCCGATCCCGGTCTGTGGCGATTCGCCACGGTCAGGGACCAGGGGGATCTATCCACCATGCTGCAGCTCTTCGGCATTATCGTACTGCCTGACGGCCCAGGAGATTATTCCCATAACGCCGCCCTGTTCCAGATCGATGAGACAGGGATGCTGTCCCGTGCCTACGACGTAGACCGCCCGGATATTGCGTTGGCTGATTACCTGGCTCGTCGCAAGAGTGCGATGTGATGAATCCCCGGCTGGTCGAGGGCTTCATTCCCGAACGGCTATATCGACATTGGGCGGTTCCGGGAGTGCTGCTCGCGGCTCTGGCGCTGTTTATGCCCTGGTTTGAACAGTCGATGCTGCGGCATATGGGGATAGAGCTGCCCCTGCTCTTCATCCTGGGATGGTTTGCTGCCTGGGCGGCCGGCCCCGGTTTGGCTCAAGGGCTGGCGCCCTGGAATATGGAAGGGGTGCCGGGATTGACGTTCTCCATGCTGGTCATGTCGCTTTGGATGGTGCCGTCAGCCCTCGACTATGCGGTCCTGTCTCCTGTCGTCTCGCTACTCAAGGTGGCCAGCCTTGTGGCGGCCGGCCTCTTGACCGGACTATCGTGGAAGGCGGCCGGTGCCGTGATCCAGGCCTTTTTCGTCCTGAACTGGTTCTGGATGATGTTCGTCGTCGGCATGCTCTATCGGGATGCCCCCCGGCAACTCTGCACTGTCTATCTCCAGAATGAGCAGGCGCATGCGGGCACGGCGATGATGGCCTGGGCCGTTCTGGGGCTGACCCTCTGGATACTGAGTGCCTGGCAAAGGTTCCGCCGCTGGAGCTGTCTGCATGATTAGCGCTGAACGCTACCGGAATTCATGTTGTTGCCGCCCTCCTTGTCACGTGGCCCGATGAATTGACGCGCGATGCGGGCCATTTCGTCGAATACGTTTTCGTCGGTGCGGCGCGAGCGTTTCAGGACGCGGTAGCCGTGGTCGGCGGTCTCGAGCCAGTGTAGCCCCGCGGTTTTCAAGCCCGACACGACCGCCTCGAGCAGGGTGCGGTCGGCAAGCGCATCGCGTGTGCCGGAAAGAAACAGCATCGGCAGGCTGATCGCCGGCAAGTGCCCGGCGCGATCGTCCGAGGGCTTGCCGGCCGGGTGCAGCGGGAACGAGCAGAAGACCAGGCCGCGCGGCTCAAAGCCTTCGTCGAGCACCGCGTGCGACGCCATGCGTCCGCCGAAGGAATGGCCGCCCAGCCATAGCGGCAGGTCGGTGCGCGTCGCCGCGTCCTCGAAGGCTGCCGCGATCGTGGCCGTGGCGACGGCGTTCGAATCGACGCGCCGGCGGCCGGCCTGCATGAACGGGAACTCGAAGCG
>CAYRKH010000032.1:0-27002 GCA_964424805.1 uncultured Woeseiaceae bacterium | reverse complement strand
CGGCGTTCGAATCGACGCGCCGGCGGCCGGCCTGCATGAACGGGAACTCGAAGCGGAGCGTCGCAATGCCCTGGCGCCCGAACGCGTCGGCGAGCGACTGCATGTTCTGGTGGCGCATGCCGGCGCCGGCGCCGTGTGCGAGCACGAGGGCGGCGACGGCGTCCTCCGGCGCTTGCCACAGTACGTCCATCGGCGCGGGTCAGCTCACGCCTTCGCCCGCCGGCGATAGCGCTTCACCTTCGCCGTGTTGCCGCAGGTCTTCATGGAGCACCAGGCGCGGGACCGGTTCCTCGACGTGTCGAGGAACAGCCAGCCGCAGCGTTCACCCGGGCATTCCTTCAGCCTGTCCAGCGGGCCTTGTTCGAGCAGGTCGACGGCCGCCCAGGCGACCGGTCCGAGTGCCGCCAGCGGCGGTGCCCCGCTGAAGTCCCAGACGCAGCAAAGCGTGGTAGAGCCGGTCGCGTCGTTCGCCGCCAGGTGGCGCCAGGTCACGGTGCGGCGGATGAGGGCGTTCAACTGCTCCAGGGGTTCTGCCGGCAGCGGCACGCCGGCCGCCGTGGCGGCGAGGATGCGATGCAGGCCGCCGCGCAGTGCGATCGCCTGGCGGTAGGCCCGGGCCTTCGCCGCGGCCGGAGCCGCTTTGAACGTCGCGGCCGCTTCGGGCCACAGCAGGCCCGAGACGAGGTTCCAGTCGATGAAGTCGTCGAAATCGCGCAGGTAATCCGGCGGCGGGTCGCAGTGCCAGGAGCGGACGGTATTGACGAAATCGATGGCGGGGTGGCCGCCGATCACCTCGATGTTCTGCAGGGCTGTATTCATGGTAACCAGTATATCAGGCTTGACTGGTTACAGCGCGAGGATTACCCTGTAACCTCCAAACAATGTTTTACCGGTGTCCCCGCCCCCCTTCCAGCAGAGACCGTTATGAATGCCCTGGACCTCGACCCGAATCTTTACGCACCGCTCTGGCCGCTACTTCGCAGGTGGTATCGCCGACGCAAAGAGCGGCGGGCCCTGCGCCGGGCCGCCGCGCGGCGCGCCGGCTTCCCGGCCTGAGCTGCCCGCATGCCTGCCAAAACACACCACAGCCGCGTCAGCACGCTGATGATCGACTGCCATGCCGACCGGTTCGAGGAGTCGATCGATTTCTGGCGCCGCGCGCTCGGTTTGCCGAAACCGCGGCGCCCGGCCCCGAACCAGCGCTACCTCACGCTGGGACAGATCGAAGGTCCGCTGTTCGTGCGCCTGCAGAAGGTCGAAAACAGCCCCGGCTATCACCTCGACATCGAAAGCGACCGCGTCGGCGCGGAAGCCGACCGGCTGGAAAGCGCCGGGGCGAGGCGCAAGTACCGCATCAAGCGCTGGTGGGTTCTCGAGGACCCGTCCGGCAACGCGTTCTGCGTCATTCGGCCGGAGTCCGATGGCTTTCCGGATGGCGCCAACCGCTGGGAGGATCAGCATGATCATGCGTGAATGGCGCGGCCGCGTGCCGCACGACAAGGCGGACGCCTATGAAGCCTTCCTGCACACCAGCGGGATCGCGGACTACGGCGCGACGCCCGGGAACCGGGGGATCTGGATGCTGGTGGACAAGACGGGCGAGGCGACCGAGTTCACGCTGCTGACGCTGTGGGAGTCAGGGGAAGCGATCGAGGCGTTTGCGGGTAAGGACATTCGGCTGGCGCATTACTACCCGGAAGACGATGACTTCCTGCTGGCGAAGCCGCGGTTCGTGCGTCATTACGAGGTGCGGTGGCCTCGGCCGGAACGTTAGATCTCTGGTCGCCGGTCGCGCGCGGTGCGCGCTCCTACAGGGTGCACAGTTCGCGGAGGTGCTGGCGGAACGCGGTGCCGGTTTCAGGGTGCTCGAGGCCGTAGGCGACGGTGGCTTTGAGGTAGCCCAGCTTGTTGCCGCAGTCGTAGCGCTCACCTTCGAAGGCGTACGCGTACACGGCTTCGTCGTTCAGGAGGTCCGCGATGCCGTCGGTGAGCTGGATTTCCCCGCCGGCGCCCCGGCCCGTCTGCTCGAGCTTGTCGAAGATCCCGGGTGACAGCAGGTAACGGCCGACGACCGCCAGGTTGGACGGCGCCTTGTCCGGCGCGGGCTTCTCGACGATGTTCGTAATCCGTGATCCGTCGGCCTGCTCCTCGACGGCGACGATGCCGTAGCTCGAGGTGTCCTGCGGCGGCACCGGCTCTACCGCGATGATGCTGCTGCCGTGCCGCTCGTATTCCCGCGCCATCTGCGTGAGACAGGGCACGGCGCTTGCGATCAGGTCGTCCGCGAGGTGCACGTAGAAGGGTTCGTTGCCGACCGCCGGCCGCGCGCACAGCACGGCGTGGCCGAGGCCCAGCGGCTCGCCCTGGCGGATGTAGATGCAGGCCACCTCGGGCGGAACGATGCCCTTGATCGACTGCAGCAGCTCCTCCTTGCCCGAGTTCGCGAGCGCCTTCTCCAGCTCCGGATCGGAGTCGAAGTGGTCTTCGATGGCGCGCTTCGAGCTGCCGGTGATGAAAACGAGCTTGGTCGCCCCGGCGGCGATCGCCTCCTCGACCGCGTACTGGATCAAGGGCTTGTCGACGATCGGCAGCATTTCCTTGGGGCTCGCCTTGGTGGCGGGCAGGAACCGGGTGCCCCGCCCGGCAACAGGAAACACGGCAGAACGGATCGGCTGCTTCAATGGAGACTCCACGGGGATGAACAGGGACGTGCAGGGAAGATGATAGCGAATCTCGCGCTCCCGCGGGAGCGGTGCGGCACCGAACGCGGCTCCTGCGGCCGGATTACCGCAGGAGCCGGGGCAGGCCGGTCCACGCCCCGGGCGCTATTCGCCGCCCTGCCCGGCCGCTGGCCGCAGCAGGATGTCCTTGCGATTGATCTCCACCGTGCGGAGGCCAATGCCCTTGACCTGCGCGAGATCGTCGGCGGATTTGAACGGGCCATGCTGCTTGCGGTACTCGACGATCGCGAGCGCCTTGGCCATCCCGATGCCCTTCAGCTCCGCGGAAATGGTCTTTGCGTCCGCGCTGTTGACGTCGACCGGCGCCGCGAGCGCCAGCATCGGGAACGCCAGCGAACAGATCGGCAGTAGCAACGCTCGTTGGATGTTGTTCATGGTTCGCTTCCTCAAGGTGTCGTTACGATCGGCACAGCGCCGGGGCGGCGCTGCGTTCGGAAGCGAGATTAGGCCGGGCCGCGGCGCAGAGCCGCCCGCAAAACTCCGGACTTCGCGTGGAAAAGACCGTGTAGGAGCGCGCATTGCGCGCGATAGCACGGCTGCCGAATGAGCATCGCGCGCAGTGCGCGCTCCTACATTGTGGCGGAGCGGTCCAGGAGGGAGTCGAACTGGACGCGGGAGGCGGGGCGCTGGGTTTCCCAGTTCTTGCAGCTCGGGCACTGCCAGAGCAGCCGCTTGCTGGAGAACCCGCACTCCGTGCACTTGTAGCGCGGCATGGCAGCGGCGAGCCTGTTGAGCGCGGCTCGCACCTTGCGCAGCGCCGCGTCCCGATCCTCCCCGCTGCCATCGTGCAACCGCTGCAGGTCGATGAAATCGGTCAGCGTGGGGTCCTCCAGCATGTAGTTCTCCACGCAGCGGTCGATCACGCCGATACCGCCGATGTCGTTGACGATCGCCGTGTACGCGATGTACGGCGACATGTCCGGGTGTTTCGCGAGCAGCGCCTCCAGGTCCCGCTCCAGCACGTCGAGGGAGCCCTCGCGCTCGTGCACGGCCACGAGCCTCGGCAGCGCTTCGGTGATGAGGTAGGTGTGCTCCTCGATGACCCGGTGATACAGGCGCAGCGCGGTCTTCGGATCGTCCGTGGCCTGCGCGATCTCCGCGCGCGTGAGCGCACCGCGCAGCGTGCGCGGGCGCCCGCTCTGCGCCTTCTTGACGAACGCGCGTGCGGCCGCGTAGTCGTTCTTCGCGGCCGCCTGGTCGGCCAGCTCGCAGTAGTAGTGCGCGATCTGCAAGGCCAGCGAGCGGCCGCTCAGCACCTCCAGCTGCTGGCCCGCCTCGATCGCCTTCTGCCATTCCCGCTCCTGCTCGTAGATGCGGCAAAGCTGCTCGAGGGCCTCGACCTGGTGCCGCGAGCCCTGCGACAGCCGGACGAACAGCTTCTCCGCGCGGTCCAGCAAACCGGCGCGCAGGTAGTCCTTGGCGAGCGAGAACAGCGCCTGGTCCCGCTGCTCGGACGCAAGGTCCGGGCGCGCGATGATGTTCTGGTGGATTCGGATGGCGCGATCGACCTCCCCGCGCCGGCGAAACAGGCTGCCGAGCGCAAAGTGGGTCTCGATGGTCTTGTCGTCGACCCGGACCATTTTCAGGAAGTGCTCGAGCGCCTGGTCGGTCTGCTCGTTCAGCAGGAAGTTCAGGCCTTTCAGGTAATCGATGTTGAGCGGCGGCGGCGGCTCCTGCTGCTCGTCGCGTTCGCCGAAGCGGCCGAGCGCCCATCCGGCCGCCGCGAGCAGCAGGAACAGCCCGGCGAGCAGGAATGTCGATTCAGTCGGCATCGGACAGCGGCCGGTGCCGGAGGCTGCTGAGCTCGGTTTCGGTTCTCCTGAGCGCCTTGCGCAGGCGCCGGCGATCGTTCAGGAGCCTGGCCGCGAACACGACCGTGCACAGCAGGCCGAACAACCAGCCGACCGCGAACGTGACGGTAAACGCCAGCGGGATCGAGGTTTCCACCGTGCCGAACGCGAGGTCGACCTCCACCAGCCCGGGGTTCAGGCGCGTGAAGACCAGCATCACGCCCAGGATGACCAGGATGAGGAGGACTGCGCCGATTTTCTTGAGCATTCGCCCGCTCCGTCGGGATCGCGACTATGTTAAACGGGCCCGGTCCCCTGCAGGAACCCGCATCGCGGGCGATGCTACCACCGGTGGTGCGTGGCCTGGCTGGACGCCGGGGCATCGCGCGCAGTGCGCGCTCCTACAGTGGTCAGCTTTTGATGGGGAATTCGCGGCTCATGTTCACCCGCTCACGCAGGTCCTTGCCCGGCTTGAAGTGGGGGACGTACTTGCCCGACAGGGCTACCGCTTCCCCGGTCTTCGGGTTGCGGCCGATGCGCGGCGGGCGGAAATGCAGCGAGAAGCTGCCGAAGCCCCGGATCTCGATCCGTTCACCGCGCGCCAGGGCGTCGCTCATCAGGTCCAGCAGGTGCTTGACGGCCAGCTCGACGTCTTTCGCCGGCAGATGCTTCTGCTTCCTGGCGATCACTTCTATGAGTTCGGATTTCGTCATAACACGCTTCGCTTGTCGTTGCTGTTGTGCCGGACCGTGTAACTCGGGCCATCTAACGTTACGATAGATAAGGAAATATAGCCCGGACCCGTGGGTCCGGGCCAGTCCTTTTTGCTATTCGGCGCCGCCTGACATCTTCTCCTTGAGCAGTTCGCCCAGGGTGGTGCCCGTCGGCGCAGCGCCCGCCTCCGACTTGTAGCTGGAGAGCGCCTCCGCTTCCTCGTGGGCTTCCTTGGCCTTCACGGACAGCGCCACGCTGCGGTTCTTGCGATCGACGTTGGTGAACTTCGCTTCGATCTCGTCGCCCACCTTGAGCACCGTGCGCGCATCGTCAACGCGCCCGCGCGCCAGTTCCGACGCCCGGAGCGTACCGGTCACGCCGTCGCCGAGGTCGACGACCGCGCCGCGCGCGTCCACTTCCGTGACCGTGCCCTTGACCACCGAGTTCTTCGGGTGCTCGGCGAGCCAGCCCGAGAACGGGTCCTTGTCGAGCTGCTTGATACCGAGCGAGATGCGCTCCCGATCGGCGTCGATCGCCAGCACGGCCGCCTCGATCTCCTGCCCCTTCTTGTAGTTGTGCACGGCTTCCTCGCCGGGCACGTCCCACGAGATGTCGGACAGGTGCACGAGGCCGTCGATGCCGCCGTCGAGCCCGATGAAAATACCGAAGTCCGTAATGGACTTGATCTGGCCTTTCACCTTGTCGCCGCGGTTGACCGTTGCCTGGAACTCCGCCCACGGATTCGGCTGGCACTGCTTGATGCCAAGCGAGATCCGCCGGCGCTCCTCGTCGATCTCTAGCACCATGACCTCGACTTCCTGGCCCACCTGCACAACCTTGGCCGGATTGACGTTCTTGTTCGTCCAATCCATCTCCGAGACGTGCACCAGGCCTTCGACGCCTTCCTCGATCTCGACGAAGCAGCCGTAGTCGGCGATGTTGGTGATCTTGCCGAAGATCCGCGACTGTGGCGGGTACCGCCGGCCGAGATCGTGCCACGGGTCGTCACCGAGCTGCTTTATCCCCAGCGAGACACGCTGCCGCTCGCGATCGAACTTCAGGATCTTGACGTCGATCTCATCGCCGACGTTCACGACCTCGGACGGGTGCTTCACCCGCTTCCAGGCCATGTCGGTGATGTGCAGCAGGCCGTCGATCCCGCCGAGGTCGACGAACGCGCCGTAGTCGGTGAGATTCTTGACGATGCCGTGCACCACGTTGCCTTCCTGCAGGCTCTCGAGCAGCTCTTCGCGCTCGGCGCTGTATTCCTGCTCCACCACGGCCCGGCGCGAGACGACGACGTTGTTGCGCCGCTGGTCGAGCTTGATGACCTTGAACTCGAGGCTCTTGCCCTCGAGGTAGGCAGGATCGCGCACCGGCCGCACGTCGACCAGCGACCCGGGCAGGAACGCCCGGACGTTGTCGATCTCGACCGTGAAGCCGCCTTTCACGCGGCCGTTGATCACGCCGTTGACGATTTCGCCCTTCTCGAACGCCTTCTCAAGCTCCGTCCAGGTGCGGGCGCGAATCGCCTTGTCTCGCGACAGCCGCGTCTCGCCGAAACCGTCCTCGATCGCATCGAGGGCGACTTCGACCTCGTCACCGACCGAAACCGTGGTTTCGCCTTTCTCGTTCTGGAACTGTTCGATAGAGATGACGGACTCGGACTTGAGTCCCGCGCTGACGATGACCTTGTCGTCGGTCACTGCCACGACAACACCGGTGATGATCGAACCGGGTTTTATGATTTGGCTGGCAAAACTTTCTTCAAATAACTCTGCAAAACTTTCAGACATCAGATTAAACCAGAGGGCATCAAAGCCCTCGCCCATGCGTCCTGACCCGTTCCCTCGGCGGACGGTTGCTAGAAAACGACCCGCACTCCCTGTGCGAACCGATACGTACTCAAGCCCGTTCGGGCAGCTCTTCCTTCACCCAGTCCAGCACGGTCCGGGTGACCTCTTCGATCGTCAGGTTGCTGGAATCCAGCAATCGGGCGTCGCGGGCCGCCTCGAGCGGGGCCACCGATCGCTCGGCGTCCTGCCGGTCGCGCGCGGCGATGCTGCGCGAAAGGGCGGGAAGGCTAACATCAATCCCCTTGTCCTTCAACTGCTTATGCCGTCTCCTCGCGCGCTCCTCGGGACTGGCCGTGAGGAACACCTTGAGGAAGGCGTCGGGGAAGATCCGGGTTCCCATGTCCCGGCCGTCGGCGACCAGGCCCGGCGGGCGCCGGAAGTCCCGCTGCAGGCCGACCAGGGCCTCGCGCACCTCCGGCAGGGCCGCTATCCGCGAGGCTTCCCGGCCGCAATCCTCCGTCCGGATCGCCGCGGTAACCTCCTCGCCGTCCAGCCAGATCCGCTCCCCGCCCTGCCGGTCACTGCCGAAGCGGACGTTCAGACCCCCGGAGATACGCGCGAGTTCAACCGCCGGCGCGTGCGCCTTGTCCCGCCGGGCGGCCGCCAGCGCGGCAAGCCGGTACAACGCGCCGCTGTCCAGCAGGTGCCAGCCCAGCGCCTCCGCCACCTGCCGCGAGATCGTGCCCTTGCCGGAGCCGCTCGGCCCGTCGATGGCGAGGACCGGCGGCGCGCTCATGCGTCCTGCCCCGCATCCGTCGCAATCCCGCCGCCAAGGGCCCGCAGGCTCTCCGCGAAGCCCGGAAACGAGGTCGCGACATTCGCCGTGTCGAGGATGCGGAGCGGTTCGGCCGCCACCGTTCCCGCGACGGCCAGCGACATGGCGATACGGTGGTCGCCGGCGCTGTCGACGGTACCGCCCCCGATACGGCCGCCGTGCACGATCGCGCCGTCGGCCGATTCTTCTACCCGGATCCCGAGCCGCTCGAGCGCGCGTGCCATCACGGCAATCCGGTCGCTTTCCTTGACGCGCAGCTCGCCGATGCCCTCGAAATGCGTGCTGCCCCGCGCGGCCGCCGCCGCGACGAACAGCAGCGGAAACTCGTCGATGGCGCTGGGTACCCACTTCGGGTCCACGCGGATGCCGCGCAGCGCGGATGAGCGCACCCGGAGGTCGGCGACCGGCTCCTCGCCGAAAACGCGCGGGTTCTCCAGCCGGATATCGGCTCCCATCTCGCGCAGGATGTCGAGACACCCGGTACGGGTCGGATTCACGCCCACGGCTTCGAGAAGCACCTCGCAACCGGGGTTGATGAGCGCCAGCAGCACGAAAAACGCCGCGGACGAGAGATCGGCGGGGACCTGCACGTCACGCGCGCGCAGCGGGGTGCCGCCGCGGAGGCGGACGCTGCCGGCGCCCCACTCGATGTCCGCGCCCATGTCCTTCAGCAGGCGTTCGGTGTGGTCGCGCGTTGCGACGGGCTCACCGACCCGGGTTTCGCCCTCGGCGTACAACGCCGCGAGGAGGATGGCCGATTTTACCTGCGCGCTCGCGACCGGAAGGTCGTAGGAGATGCCGGTGAGCGTCTGCTTGCCGCGCACGGTCAGCGGCGGTTTTCCGCCGCGGCTTTCGATCCGGGCGCCCATGCGCTCGAGCGGCCCGGCGACCCGGTCCATGGGACGGCGCCGCAGCGACTCGTCACCGGTCAGCACCGAGTCGAACGCCTGGGCGCACAGGAGCCCGGCCAGCAGGCGCAGTCCGGTGCCGGAGTTGCCGAGGTCGAGGTCGTGCGCCGCCGGCTTCAGCCCGCGCAGCCCGGCACCGTGCACCGTGACCTCGTCGCCTTCCCGTTCGATCCGGACGCCGAGAGCCCGCAGCACGGCCAGCGTCGCGAGGCAGTCCTCGCCGTCGAGAAAGCCGGTAATGCGGCTGGTGCCATCGGCGATGGCGGCGAGCATCAGCGCGCGGTGCGATATCGATTTGTCGCCCGGTACCTTGACGATCCCGCCAGCCGGTGCCGCGGGTTCCGTAACGAAGTCCAATGCCGCACCTCCCGTCAGCTGACGGCTTTGGGGTACGCGCCGATGACGCGAAACAGTGAGCTGATCGCCTGCAGCGCCTGCAACGCATCGGACAGCGGCGGCTCCTCCGCGTGACCGTCCAGGTCCAGGAAGAACACGTAGTCCCAGTTCTTGCGGCGCGAAGGGCGCGACTCGATGCGGGTCATGTTGATGTTGAAGCGGGCGAACGGCTCGAGCAGCGCGTGCAGTACGCCGGCGCCGCCGGCCGTGTCGCTGGTCGACACCATCACCGTGGTCTTGTCGTCGCCGCTCGCGGCCAACAGTTCGCGGCCGATCACCAGGAAGCGCGTCGCGTTGTCGGCGCGGTCCTCGATGTTGCGGACCAGGTGCCGCAGGCCGTATACCTCGGCGGCGGCGTCGCCGCCGATGGCCGCGGTGCCCTGCTCGTCGCGCGCCCGCCGCGCGCCGACGGCGTTGCTGCTGACGCTGATGAGGTCCGCTCCCGGCAGGTATTCGCGCAGCCAGCCGCGGCACTGGGCGAGCGCCTGCTCGTGCGCGCAGACGCGTTCGATCGCGGCCAGCGTCGGCATGCAGCCCAGCAGGTGCTGCTCGATCCGCAGCTCGATTTCGCCGCCGATCTTGAGCGGCGAGGTCAGGAACATGTCGAGCGTGTTGTTGACGGTGCCCTCGGTCGAGTTCTCGATCGGCACCACGCCGAAGTCCGCGGCGCCGCTTTCCACGTCGTGGAAGACCTCGTCGATCGTGCCGAACGGCAGCGCGCGCACCGAATGGCCGAAGTGCTTGTACACGGCCGCCTGCGTGAAGGTGCCTTCCGGACCGAGGAAGCCGACCTTGAGCGGCTCCTGCTGCGCAAGGCAGGCCGACATGATCTCGCGGAAGAGGCGCAGCATCTCCTCGTCGCTCAGTGGGCCCTCATTGCGGTCGCGCACGCGGCGCAGGACTTCCGCTTCCCGTTCCGGGCGGTAGTAGTCGACAGCGGCCGCCAGCGGCCCCTTGGTCACGCCGACCTGCTGCGCATAGGTCGCGCGTTCGTTGATCAGCGCCTGGATCTGCAGGTCGACCTCGTCGATGCGCCGGCGCATGGATGCGAGGTCCGTCGCCGCCGGGTCTATGTCCTTGCCGCCGGCCATCCCGGTCAGGACTTCGCCGTCCCGAGGTCGCGCAGCGCGAGGACGCCCTTGATGCGGCGCAGCGACGCGAGCGTCTCCTCGGGTACCGGACCGTCGAGATCGACTATGGTGTAGGCGACCTCCCCGAGCGACTTGTTCAGGAGGTCTGCAATGTTGAGGTCGACCTGTGCCAGGCAGGTGGAAATCTGCCCCACCATGTTCGGCACGTTGGCGTTCGCGATCGTGATGCGATGCGCTTCCGAGCGGGGCATGACGGCCTCGGGAAAATTGACGGAATGCCGGATGTTGCCGTTTTCGAGGTACTCGCGGATGTTGTCCGCGATCATCACGGCGCAGTTTTCCTCCGCCTCCCGGGTCGAGGCACCGAGGTGCGGCAAGGCCGTAACCCTGGGATGGCGCAGGAGCTCGGGGGCCGGGAAATCGCAGACGTAGGCGTGCAGGCGCTCGTCATCGAGGGCGGCCAGCACCGCCGCATTGTCCACGACGCCCCCGCGCGCGAGGTTGATCACGATGCCGTGCTTCGGCATCAGCGCCAGGCGGTCGCGGTTGACCAGGTGATGCGTCGATTCCACCAGGGGCACGTGCACGGTAACCGCATCGGACACCTTGAACAACCCGTCGAGGGTGTCCACTTCCTGGACGGCCGCCGACAGCTGCCAGGCCCGCTTGACGGTGATGTCCGGATCGAAACCGACCACTTTCATGCCGAGCGCGAGCGCCACGTTCGCTACCTCGACGCCGACGGCCCCGAGACCGATGACGCCCAGCGTGCGGCCCGGCAGCTCGAAGCCGACGAACTGCTTCTTGCCTGCCTCGACGGCTTTCGACAGCTCGCCGTCCTCCACCTCGAGGTTGCGCACGTAGTCGCGTGCAGCGCCGATGTTGCGCGCGGCGTGCAGCAGCGTCGCGACCACCAGTTCCTTCACGGCGTTGGCGTTGGCACCCGGCGCATTGAAGACGGGCACGCCGCGCTTGCTCATTTCCGTGATCGGGATGTTGTTCACACCCGCGCCCGCCCGGCCAATGGCCGCGACCGACGTCGGGATATCCATGCCGTGCATGTTGGCCGAGCGCACGATGATGGCGTCGGGCCGCGATATCTCCGAGGCGACCTCGTAGCGCTTGCGCGGGAAGCGGCGCAGCCCGGCAACGGCGATATTGTTGAGCGTCTGTATCCTTAACATGGAGCCGTGTTCCATCCTGCAGCCTTGTAGGAGCGCGCATCGCGCGCGATGTTTGCGATCGGAGGGCATCGCGCGCTATGCGCGCTCCTACAGGCGTTTTTCGAAATCCTGCATGAAGTCGATGAGCGCGTCGACGCCCGCCTCGGGCATCGCATTGTACAGGGAAGCGCGCATGCCGCCGACGGCGCGGTGCCCCCGGAGATTCATGAGCCCCGCCGCTTCAGCTTCGCTGATGAATTTTGCGTCCAGCTCCGGGTCCTGCAGCACGAACGGCACGTTCATCCAGGAGCGACAGTCCTGTTGCACGGGGTTGCTGTAGAAGGGCGATGCGTCGATCGCAGCGTACAGCTTGCGCGCCTTGCGCTCGTTCACGGCGGCAATCGCCTCGACGCCGCCTTTCGCCTTCAGGTCGGCGAACACCAGCCCGGCGACGTACCATGCGAAGGTCGGCGGCGTGTTGCTCATGGAGCCGGATTTCGCATACGTCGAATACTGGAGGAGCGAAGGCACGCCGTCGCGGACCCGCTCGAGCAGGTCCTTGCGCACGATCACGACGGTGATGCCGGCCGGCCCGATATTCTTCTGCGCGCCCGCATAGATCACGCCGAAACGGGACACGTCGATCGGCCGCGACAGGATCGTGCTCGACATGTCCGCCACCAGCGGCACGTCGCCGGCCTCGGGCACGAAGTGGAATTCCACTCCGCCGATGGTTTCGTTCGGCGTGTAGTGCAGGTACGCGGCTTCGGCCGAGCGTTTCCAGCTCGCGGGGTCAGGGATGTCGCAGTAGTTGCTGCCGGCGGCGTCGGCCACGACGTTCACGTCGGCGAGGCGCCGGCCCTCCTCAATGGCCTTGGTCGACCAGTGGCCCGTGTTGACGTAGTCGGCCTTTGCGCCGGGCGCGGCGAGGTTCAGGGGCACCATCGCGAACTGCAGCGCGGCGCCGCCCTGCGGAAACAGCACGGCGTAATCGTCCGGAACGGAGAGCAGGTCGCGAAGGTCCTGCTCCGCCTGCTCGGCCACGGCCTTGAATTCACGGCTGCGATGACTCACTTCCATGACCGACATGCCGGCATGCCAGTCGGGGATGTCGTCGCGGATGCGTTCGAGCACGGCAGCCGGCAGAACCGCCGGGCCGGCGCTGAAATTGAATACGCGTGTCATGTGAGAGCGGCTCCTACTCCTCGTCTTCGACCATCTCTATGCGTGCCAGCCCGACCAGCCGGTCACCTTCCTCTACCCGGATCAGGCGCACGCCCTGCGTGTTGCGTCCAATGATCGAAATATCGGCGACCGGCGTGCGCACGAGCGTGCCGCTGGAGCTGATCAGCATGATCTCGTCGTCCTCCCTGACCTTCAGCGCGCCGACCGTGCGGCCGTTGCGCTCCGTGGTCTGGATGGCGATGACGCCTTGCCCGCCCCGGCCCTGCACCGGGAAATCCTCCATCGCGGTGCGTTTGCCGAAGCCGTTCTCCGTCGCCGTCAGCAGCATGCCGTCGCCCACGATGGTGAGCGCGATCACCTCGTGCTCGCGCGCCAGCCGGATGCCGCGCACGCCGGCCGCACCGCGCCCCATGGCCCGCACGTCGCCTTCGTTGAAGCGGATG
Source organism: uncultured Woeseiaceae bacterium (assembly GCA_964424805.1). Classification (GTDB taxonomy): domain Bacteria; phylum Pseudomonadota; class Gammaproteobacteria; order Steroidobacterales; family Woeseiaceae; genus IDS-8. The sequence continues at coordinate 13,940 of CAYRKH010000032.1, read as the reverse complement.
GCCTTGCCGTTACTCGCAACGAGCATGATCTCCCGCTTGCCGTCGGTGATGGCGACGTCGACCAGCCGGTCGTCCTCGCGCAGGTCGATCGCGATAATGCCGTTCGTACGCGGCCGCGAGAACAGGCTGAGCGGCGTCTTCTTGACCCGTCCGGCGCTGGTCGCCATGAAGACGAAGCTGCCGGCATCGAACTGCCGGATCGGCAGCACGGCGTTGATACGCTCGTTCTCGGTGAGCGGCAGCAGGTTGACGATCGGCCTGCCGCGCGCGCCGCGGCTCGCCTGCGGCACCTGGTAGACCTTGAGCCAGTAGAGCTTGCCGAGGCTCGAGAAGCACAGGAGCGTATCGTGCGTATTGGCAACGAAGAGGTTGTCGATGAAGTCCTCGTCCTTCACGCGCGTCGCGGAGCGCCCGCGGCCGCCCCGCCGCTGCGCCTGGTAGCTGTCGATCGGCTGTGCCTTGGCGTACCCGCCGTGGGACAGCGTCACGACCACCTCCTCCGGCGGGATCAGGTCCTCGATGCTGAGATCGCTGTGATCCGCGACGATCTCGGTGCGGCGCGCGTCGCCGAAGGTCTCGCGGACCTCCACCAGCTCGTCCCTGATCACCCGCAGCAGCTCGTCGGGGTCGGCAAGGATGTTCGATAATTCCTTAATTTTGTCGAGTATCTCCCTATACTCGTTGATAATTTTTTCCTGCTCCAAGCCGGTCAACCGGTGCAGTCGCAGGTCGAGGATCGCCTGTGCCTGGACCTCGGACAGGCGGTAGCGCCCGCCGATGAGCCCGCTGCCCTCCGGCAGCTCGTCGGGCCGCGTATCGATGGCGCCGGCCCGCTCCAGCATCCCGGTCACCGCGCCGGGCGCCCAGTCGCGCGCCACGAGGGCCTGCTTCGCCTCGGCCGGGGACGGCGATGCCTTGATCAGGGCAATCACCTCGTCGATGCTGGCGAGTGCCACCGACTGCCCTTCGAGGATATGGGCACGGTCCCGCGCCTTCCGCAGGTCGTAGATCGTGCGCCGGGTGACGACCTCGCGGCGATGCGCGAGGAACGCCTCCAGCACCTGCTTCAGGCTCATCAGCTTCGGCTGGCCTTCGTGCAGGGCTACCATGTTGATGCCGAACACGCTCTGCAGCGGCGTCTGCTTGTAAAGGTTGTTCAGCACCACGTCGCTGACTTCGCCGCGCCGCAGCTCGATCACGATGCGCATGCCGTCCTTGTCGGACTCGTCGCGCAGCTCGGTGATGCCCTCGATGCGCTTCTCGCGGACGAGATCCGCGATCTTCTCGATCAGCCGCGCCTTGTTCACCTGGTAGGGCAGCTCGGTGACGATGATCGCTTCCTTGCCGCGCTGGTCGATCGTTTCGATCGCGGTGCGCGCACGGATGTACACCCGCCCCCGGCCGGTGCGGTAGGCGGCGGCGATGCCCTGTGCGCCGTTGATGATGCCGGCCGTCGGGAAGTCGGGCCCGGGGATGTGCTGCATCAGGCCGGCGAGGTCGATCGCCGGGTTCTCGATCAGCGCGAGCGTCGCGTTGACCGTTTCCGTGAGGTTATGCGGCGGGATGTTCGTGGCCATGCCGACGGCGATACCGGACGAGCCGTTGATCAGCAGGTTCGGGATGCGGGTCGGCATGACCGACGGCTCGGATTCCGAGCCGTCGTAGTTGTCCACGAAATCCACCGTTTCCCGGTCGAGGTCGGCGAGGATCTCATGGGCGATGCGCGCCATGCGGACCTCGGTGTAACGCATGGCGGCCGGCATGTCGCCGTCCACGGAGCCGAAGTTGCCCTGCCCGTCCACCAGCATGTAGCGCATCGAGAACGGCTGCGCCAGGCGCACGATGGTGTCGTACACGGCGGTGTCGCCGTGCGGGTGGTACTTACCGATGACGTCGCCGACGACGCGGGCCGATTTCTTGTAGGGCTTGTTGTAGTCGTTTCCGAGCTCCCGCATGGCATGCAGGACACGCCGGTGCACCGGCTTCAGCCCGTCGCGCACGTCCGGCAGCGCCCTGCCCACGATCACGCTCATCGCGTAATCGAGGTAGGACTGCCGCATCTCGTCTTCGAGACTTACGGACAGTATTTCCTGCGCAATTCCAGCCATAGGCACCACAAAAATCAGTCACGAATCCGGAGCGACCCCGCCCCGAGGGCGGAACCGGAAATCCAGGTAACCGGGTTCAGTTCGGAAAATCCCGGCGTCGCCGAGGGAGAGATCAAAGCCCCAATCCGAGCGCGAATCATACCACAGCGCCGATGTTGCTGCAGACAAAAAAGCGCGTAACCACGCCGTTTCCCGCACAATTTTCACGGGTCCTCCGCCGCTTCGCCGGGTCGCGGAACGCTCGCCTGCAATCGCGGGTATCATCGGCGGGATGCAGGCTTGCGATACGTTGATACTTCCGCACTGGTGCGCGCCGGTCGCCCCCCCGGAAACGGTGCTCGAGGATCACGCGGTCGCGATCCACGACGGCCGCATCGTCGAGGTGCTGCCCGCGGCGGAGGCCCGGCAGAAGTACCGGCCGGGGGTGGTCGTCGCCCGCCCCCATCACCTGCTCATCCCGGGCCTCGTCAACGCGCACACGCACGCCGCGATGACGCTGTTCCGCGGCATCGCCGATGACCTGCCGCTGGAGCGCTGGCTCGCCGACGGCGTGTGGCCGAACGAGAAGCGCTGGACCAGCGCCGAGATGGTGCGCGACGGCACGCGTCACGCGATCGCCGAGATGCTGCTCTCCGGTGTCACCTGCTTCAGCGACCAGTATTTCTTTCCCGAGGTCATCGCGAGCACGGCGGCCGAGTGCCACATGCGCGCCGTCATCGGCACCCCGGTCATCGACTTTGCGACGGCCTGGGCGAAGGACGGCCCCGAGTACCTCGCGAAGGGCGCCGAGCTGGTGCACGACCGCTATGCGGACGACCCGCTGATCAGCAGCTGCTTCGCGCCGCATTCCACCTATACCGTCTCCGACGCGTTGTTCCGCGAGCTCAGGGTGATGGCGGACCAGCTCGACGTGCAGGTGCAGATTCACCTGCACGAGACCGCCCACGAGGTGGAGGACGCCGTTCGCACCACCGGCAAGCGGCCGCTGGCGCGGTTGAAGGAACTCGGTTTCCTCAACGCCTCGCTGATGGCCGTGCACGCGGTGTACCTGGAAGACGAGGAAATCCACGAGCTCGCCGAGGCGGGCGTCGCCGTCGCGCACTGCCCGCGCTCCAATCTCAAGCTGGCGAGCGGCATCGCCCGGGTAGTCGCGATGCGGGCGGCCGGAATAACCGTCGCCCTCGGCACCGACGGCGCCGCCAGCAACAACGTGCTCGACATGCTGGGCGAAATGCAAACCGCGGCGCTGCTCGCCAAAACCGTCGCCGGCAATGCCGCGGCGCTCACCGCGCCCGAAGCGCTGCGCATGGCGACGCTCGACGGCGCCCGCGCGCTCGGGCTCGACGACGTGACCGGCTCGATCGCGGCGGGCAAATGGGCGGACCTCGCCTGCGTCGACCTGATGACCCTCAACAGCCAGCCGGTTTACGACCCGCTGTCACAGCTCGTATACACTGCCCGCCCGGAGCAGGTAACCGACGTCTGGGTCGCGGGCCGCCAGCTAGTCGACCAGCGGCGCCTGTCCGGCATCAACGAGAACGACGTGCTGCGCCGCAGCGCGGAATGGCACCAGCGCATAGCCGCCAAAACGGGCAACCAGTAAATGAGTACGGCACCCAACATCGACCAGGACGAAATCGACCGCTTCGACGCCCTCGCCTCCCGCTGGTGGGACCCGGAAAGCGAGTTCCGCCCGCTGCACGCGATCAACCCGCTGCGCCTCGGCTACATCCGCGACAGGGCAGGGCTCGCGGGCGCCCGCGTCGCCGACATCGGCTGCGGCGGCGGTATCCTGACGGAGTCGCTCGCCGCGGCCGGCGCCGCCGTGACCGGCGTCGACATGGCGCCGACGCCGCTCGCCGTCGCCAGGCTGCACGCCGCGCAATCGGGCCTCGAAATCGAGTACCTGCAGTCGACGGCCGAAGCGCTCGCCGCCGAACGCGCCGGGCAGTACGACGTCGTGACCTGCATGGAAATGCTGGAGCACGTTCCCTCGCCCTCGTCCGTGGTCGCCGCCTGCGCGGAACTGCTGCGTCCCGGCGGCCAGGTATTCTTCGCCACCATCAATCGCAACCCGAAGTCGTTCGCCTTTGCCATCGTGGGCGCCGAGTACCTGCTCAAGCTGCTGCCGCGCGGCACCCACGAGTACGCGAAGTTCATCCGGCCGTCCGAGCTGGCAAGCTGGGGCCGCAACGCCGGCCTCGCGCTCGAGCACAGTATCGGCATGCATTACAACCCGCTGACCCGCGAGTACTCCCTCGGCCCGAACGTCGACGTCAACTACCTCCTGCACTTCAGCCGCCCGGGCGCCGAATGAGAGGCGAGAACGGCGGCGCGGCGCCCAAGCAAGCCGAAGCGGTCCTCTTCGACCTCGACGGCACCCTGGTCGACACGGCCCCCGACATGGTGGCGATACTCGCCGGGCTGCAGAAGGACAACGGCTGCGATCCGCTGCCTTACGAGCGGGTCCGCTCGCACGTGTCGAACGGCGCCATGGGCCTGGTCCGGCTGGGGTTCCCCGAGGCCTCCGAGGCGGAGCATGAGCGTTTGTACCGCGAGTACCTCGACCGCTACGAGCAGGCCCTGTGCGTGGGCTCGACGCTGTTCCCTGGAATGCCGGAATTGCTCGACCGGTTCGATGCGCACGCCTGCCCCTGGGGGGTCGTCACCAACAAGCCGCAGCGCATGACCGAGCCGCTGCTCGAACAGCTCGGTTTGAGCAATCGCATTGCCGCGACCGTCAGCGGCGACACGCTCCCGCAGCGCAAGCCGCACCCCGCGCCCGTGCTCCTCGCCTGTAGAATGATGAACGTGGCGCCGGCCCGCACCATCTACGTGGGCGACGCGGAGCGGGACATTGCGGCCGGGCGGGCAGCCGGCACGCATACGATCGCCGCCGCCTGGGGTTACATCACGCCGGGCGACGACCCGGCCGCCTGGGGCGCCGACCTGGTCGCGGCCGGGACCGCGGAGTTGATCCGGCAGGTGCTCGACGCTACCGGCCTGGCGACCGCCGCCACCACGGGGGACCCCGATGCCGACCATCACGCTTGACCCGCTGTATCTCCAGGTCGGCGGCCCGGCGCTGGCCGTCGGCCTGCTGCTCGGCGGGCTGGCGGTGTGGCTGGCCGCCCGGGCGCGCCGGCGCCGGCTCGAGCAGGAGCTGTCGATTCTCGAGCTGCGCGTCAAGGACCAGGAGGCGCTTCAGCGCGAGCGCGAGGCCGCCTTCGACGCCGCCACCACCCGCTTGACGGCGGCGTTCTCCGAGCTCGCCAACCGGTCCCTGCGGGACAACAGCGATCATTTCCTGAAGCTCGCGGAGCAGAACCTCGGGGCACACCAGGAGAAGGCAAAGCGCGAGCTGAGCGAGCGCGAGCAGGCGGTCGAGAACCTCGTGAAGCCGATCCGCGACGCCCTGCAGCAGTCGCAGCAGCAGATCGCGGCGCTCGAGAAAGCGCGCGCGGAGGCCTACGGCGGCATCCGGCAGCAGCTCGAGAGCATGAAGCTCAACCAGGCATCGCTCGCCCAGGAGACGCAAAACCTCGTGAACGCGCTGCGGCGCCCGCAGGTCCGCGGCCGCTGGGGCGAGATCACCCTGCGCCGCCTGGTCGAGCTCGCCGGCATGGTGGAGCACTGCGATTTCCAGGAGCAGGTCCAGAACACCGGCGACGAGAAGGTCATCCGCCCGGACATGATCGTGCGCATGCCGGACCGGCGCGAGCTGGTGGTCGACGTGAAGACGCCGCTGGATGCGTACCTCGAAGCGATGGAATCGAAGGACGACGCGCAGCAGAAGGCCGCGCTCGAGCGGCACGCCCGCAACCTGCGCGAGCACGTCCGCAAGCTCGCGAGCAAGACCTACTGGAACCAGTTCGAGCAGAGCCCGGACTTCGTCATCCTGTTCATCCCCGGCGACCAGTTCCTGAGCGCGGCGCTGAACGAGGACCCCGACCTGATCGAATCGGCGCTCGCGCAGCAGATCATCCTGGCGACGCCGACGAGCTTCGTCGCGCTGCTGAAAGCCGTCGCCTATGGCTGGCGCCAGGTTGCGCTGGCGAAGAACGCGGAAGAGGTCCAGCGCCTGGCGCGCTCGCTCTACAACCGGCTGACCGTGTTTACCGGCCACCTGAACCGGGTCGGCCGCCAGCTCGCGAGCAGCGTCGATCACTACAACCGCGCGGTGGGCTCGCTGGAGCGCAACGTGCTGCCGGGTGCCCGCAAGTTCGTCGAGCTCGGCATGAAGCCGAAGAAGGAGCTCGAACCGCTCGAACCGCTGGAGTCGCTGCCGCGCGCTATGCTCGAAAGCGCCGCGGAGAACGAAGACGTGGGCGAGGAGCCCGAGGCGGATACGGACAAACCGGTCGAACTGTCGGAAAAGCCGGCCTCCGGCTAGACTCGGGCCATGGATCCAAGAACCTACGACCCCCCCGCCGGCATCCTCGACGACCGGGTGATCCTCATCACCGGCGCGAGCGACGGCATCGGCAAAGCACTCGCGATCCGCGTGGCGCGGCTGGGCGCGCGCGTGATCCTGCACGGGCGCAACGTCAAGAAACTCGAGTCGGTGTACGACGAGATCACGGCGCTGGAGAAAGCCGAACGGCCGTCGATCGCCGTGCTGGACCTCGCCAGCGCCGACAGCGACGCATACATGTCGCTGGCTTCCAGCATCGAGGAGGAGTTCGGGCGCCTGGACGGGCTCGTCCAAAACGCCGGCATCCTCGGCCCGCGGCTTTCGATCGAGCAGTACGACGCCGCGGAATGGCAGCGCGTGCTACACGTCAACCTCACCGCACCGTTCGCGCTGACCCAGGTGCTGTTTCCGCTGATCAGGAATTCGGCCGACCCGTCGATCATCTTCACGACCAGCGGCGTCGGGCGCCAGGGCCGCGCGTACTGGGGCGCTTACTCCGTATCCAAGTTCGGCACCGAGGCGCTTACGCAAATTCTCGCCGACGAGAACCGGCACGTGCCGATCCGCGTCAACTGCATCAACCCCGGAGCGACGCGCACCGATATGCGGCTACAGGCCTACCCGGCCGAGGATCGCGACAAGCTGAAAACGCCGGACGAGATCCTGGCGCCGTATATCTACCTGCTCGGCGAAGACAGCAAGGGAGTGACCGGGCAGAGCCTGGACGCTCAATAACGCCGCCGATCGAACAGGCGCCCCGGGATCTTGTCCCCGCGCTCCGGCCGCTGCCGAGAGCGATGACGAATATTCCGGAGTCTGGCCTGCGCGAATGACGACGTTTCCGCTGAAACGTCCACCGTGACCTCCGCAGCTTCCGCAGCCTCCCGGAGTTCCCGCCGCTCCGCTTCTCGTTTTCGGGAATCTATCGCGCCCTCCGGAAATGCGGTTTGGCTCCTTTGCTCCCGTGGTGGCGCCGGGTGTTCCGCCCCGTGGACACGGCCGCCTGCGGCGGCGCCATTCCGGCCGACTGGTACAGCGACCGTACCTGCGCCGGGGTGAGCGCCTGGTACTTGCCGCGCCGCAGGCGCCGCGGCAAGTCCAGGGGACCGTAGCTCACCCGGATCAGGCGGTTGACCTCGTAACCGATCGCCGACCACAGCCGGCGAACCTCGCGGTTGCGGCCCTCCCGCAGGCTGACGGTGAACCAGCGGTTTGCACCTTCGCCGCCGGCGCGCTCGATCGCCTCGAACGCGGCGCGGCCGTCTTCCAGCTCCACGCCGGAGCGAAGCCTCTCGAGTTCGGCGTTGGCAGGCGCGCCCTGCACCCTCACGGCATAACGCCGGAGCAATTCGGACGAGGGGTGCATCAGCGCGTTGGCGAGCGCGCCGTCCGTGGTGAAGATCAGGAGCCCCGTCGTGGCCATGTCGAGCCGGCCGACCGCGATCCAGCGTGAGCCCTTCAGCGGGGGCAGCGAGTCGAACACGACGCGCCGGCCTTCCGGGTCGGAGCGGCTGGTGATCTCGTCGCCGGGCTTGTGGTACATGAGGTGCCGATGCGCCTCCCCGGCTCGCCGCATGGAAAGCCGGCGCCCGTCCAGGGTGATGACTTCATCGCCGCTTACGGCCTCACCGAGCGCGGCGATGCGGCCGTCGACGCGTAGGCGCTGTTCGCGGATCCAGTTTTCGATTTCTCGGCGTGAGCCGTGGCCGGCGGCGGCCAGGACCTTTTGAATTCGTTCCGACATGCTTCCAGCGATAGCAGTGGAGTTGTACAACCCTGCCAACCTGAATAACGCGCGTTGCGATGCCACGGCAGCCGATACGACATCGCGCGCGATGCGTGCTCCTACACCGGCGTCACCCCGTCGGTGAGGACTGGAGCGGCTCCGCGTTTTCGTCGTCTCCCTCTGCGGGCGGCTCCTCGCCGTCTTCCCTGGATTCCACGTGGATGGTGACCGGCAGCTCCCTCACCTCGGCCGACTCGGGCTCGGCCTCCGCCGCCCCTGCTTCTTCCTCGTTCACCGCCGGCAGGTTGAGCTGCACGCGCAGGCTCTCCCAGTCGGCGAGGTCGGCGAGCGGCGGCAGGTCGTCGAGCTTCTTCAGGCCGAAATAATCGAGGAAGGCCCGGGTCGTCCCGAACATCGCCGGGCGTCCCGGGACGTCGCGATGCCCGACGACTCGAATCCAGTCGCGCTCCTGCAGCGAGCGGATGATGTTGGAGCTGACCGCGACGCCGCGCACTTCCTCGATCTCGCCGCGCGTCATCGGCTGGCGATAGGCGATGAGCGCCAGGGTCTCGAACAGCGCCCGCGAATAGCGCGGCGGCCGTTCCTCCCAAAGCTTATGCAGCCGGTCGGCCATCGACGCCCTGACCTGCGTGCGAAAGCCCGAGGCGACTTCGACGATTTCCAGGCCGCGATGCTCGTAATCCGACTGCAGCGCGGCGATCGCGTCCCGGACCTGCGATTTCTCCGGCTGCGCGTTCGCTTCGAACAGGTTGTGAAGCTGGTCGACGCTCAGCGGGCGTCCCGCCGCGAGCAGTGCCGCCTCGATGAAAAGCTTGATCTCGTTTTCGTCCATTGACGAGTACTGTCTCCGGTTGGCTACGGTATGAGAGCTCAGGCGCTGGCGTCTTCGGCCACGAGGCGCACCTTGGAAGCGGCGCGCACGTGCAGCGGCGCGTAGGCATCCGCCTGCACGACTTCGATGGTGGATTCGCGCAGCAGCTCGAGAATGGCGAGGAAGGTCACGGCGACGCCCATCCGCCCTTCCTCCGGATCGAAAAGCTCGGCGAAATTCGAGAACACGTTTGCCTTGATGCGGACCAGTATCTCCGACATGCGCTGCCGTACGGAAAGCGGCTCGCGCCGAAGCTGCAGGTTGGAGAACATCTCCGCACGTTTCAGGACCTCGTGGAAGGCGATCAGGAGCTCCTTCAGCGTCACGTCCGGCAACTTCTCGACCACCTTGCGCTCCGGCGCCTCGGCAGAAGCCACGAAGACGTCGCGCTCCATCCTCGGCAGGTTGTCCAGGTCCTCCGCCGCCTTCTTGAACCGCTCGTACTCCTGCAGCCGCCGCACGAGCTCGGCGCGTGGATCCTCTTCTTCCTCTTCCGTGGTCACCGGCCGCGGCAGCAGCATGCGCGACTTGATCTCCGCCAGCATCGCGGCCATCAGCAGGTACTCGCCCGCGAGCTCGAGCTGCAGCTCCTTCATCAGCTCGATGTACTCCACGTACTGGCGCGTAATCTCCGATATGGGGATATCGAGGATGTCGATATTCTGGCGCCGGATCAGGTACAGCAGCAGGTCCAGCGGCCCCTCGAACGCCTCCAGGAACACCTGCAGCGCGTACGGCGGAATGTAGAGATCCTGCGGCAGCTGGGTAACCGGTTCACCGTCGACGATGGCGAAGGGCATTTCACCCTGCGACGGTCCGTCCTCCACGGCGGAAGCTGGTTTTGGCGCGTCCTTGCTGGTCAATACTTTGAGTTCGGGCTTCATGGGGTTACCGGGGCGCAATACCCGCATTCTATCGCACTTTACCGGCCGTGCCGCCGCGTTCAGGGCATGAGGGAGCTCACGTCCCCACGCCCCACGCGCAGCACCTCCACGCGGTCCCCGGACAGGTCGATGACGCTGGTCGGCTGGATCCCGGTGGGCCCCCCGTCGACGATCAGCTCGACCTGGTGGCCGATCCGCCGGTCGATCTCCCAGGGATCGGTCAGTGGATGGTCGTCGCCCGGCAGGCTCAGCGTGGAGCTCATGATCGGTTCGCCGAGCGTTTCGAGCATCGCATGCACGATCGCGTGCTCCGGCACCCGGAGCCCGATGGTGCGGCGCTTCGGGTTCTGCAGGCGCTTCGGAACCTCCCGGGTTGCCTTCAGGATGAAGGTGTAGGGCCCCGGTGTCAGCGAGCGGAGCAGCCGGTAAGCCCAGTTATCGATGCGGGCGTACAGGCTGATTTCGGACAAATCGCTGCAGACCAGGGTGAAGTTGTGGGTCTTGTCCGTCCGCCGGATGCGGTGAATCCGCTCCATCGCCTTCTTGTCGCCGATATGGCAGCCGAGGGCGTAGCTGGAGGCCGTCGGGTAGGCTATGAGCCCGCCGCTGCGGATGGCCGCCACGATTTCCGCGACGCGGCGCGCCTGGGGGTCCCGGGGATGAACTTCGACGATCCTTGCCATGTCGAAAGTGTAACGGCAGAGCGATCCGAACGGCAGTTTGTTCCGGGAATCGCCGGTTTCCGTTATCATGCGCCCCGCTCCCGATCCCGGTATCCCAGGAATGCAATTACTGCTTGACTACATTCCCATAGTCATTTTCATCGCCGCGTACTTTTTCGAGGACATCTTTTTCGCCACCGCGGTCCTCATGGCGGTCATGCCCGTAATCCTGCTCGTGCAGTGGCTCATGACGCGCAAGCTGAACCGCATCTACGCCGCGTCGACCGTGCTCGTGCTGCTGCTCGGCAGCGCTACCTTGTACTTCCGGAGCGCCGACTTCATTTACTGGAAGCCGACGGTGCTCAACTGGGTGATCGCACTCGTGTTCCTGGGCAGCCAATGGATCGGCGGCCGGACGATCGTCCAGCGCATGCTCGGCAACGCGGCAGAGCTGGCAGCGGATCAGTGGACCAAGCTGAACCTCATCTGGGTCGCTTTTTTCATCGTGGTCGGCGCCATCAACCTGTTCGTTGCCTATAACTTCAGCGAGGAGTTCTGGGTCAACTTCAAGCTGTTCGGCATGCTGGGGTTGACCCTCGTATTCGTCGTCATCCAGAGTATCTGGCTAACGCGCGCGATGCGCAAAAACGAGGTCGTGCAAAGCGATCGGGAGCAAAGCTGATGTGGTACGCGATCCTCTCCGAGGACGTCGAAGGAAGCCTCGAGCGTCGCAAAGCGGCGCGCGCGGATCACCTGGTCCGCCTGCAGGAGTTACTCGACGAAGGCAGGCTGCTGGTGGCAGGCCCTCACCCGGCGATCGACAGCGAGGATCCAAGCCCGGCCGGCTTCACAGGCAGCCTGGTGATCGCCGAGTTCGAATCGCTGGACGCCGCGCAGGAATGGGCCAATGCGGACCCGTACGTATCGGCCGGCGTCTACGCCCGCGTAGCCGTAAAGCCTTTTCGACGGGTGCTGCCGTGAGCATGGGCCGGGAGGCGCAGATCCGGCAGCGCCTGGAGCAGGCCTTCGCTCCAGTGGAACTCCTGGTGAAGGACCAGTCTCACCTGCACGTGGGCCACGAGGGGGCAAAGGACGGTAAGGGTCATTTCGACGTCACGATCGTATCGGCCGCTTTCGATGGAGCCAGCCGGCTCCGGCGCCACCAGATGGTTTATGATGCGCTGAACGACCTCCTCGAGTCCGATATCCACGCACTCCGCATCCATGCCAGGGCTCCGACGGAGCGCTGAAACGCCGGCTTTTCCGGCCATCCCTTACGAGGACAAATCTATGAACGTACATCACGGCTCCACCGGAGCTGCCAGGCGGCTGCTCCTCGTTGCGGCGGGCGTCGCCGCCCTTGCCACCAGCGCCGCCGGCACCGCTGAAACCGTCAAAACGGTGAACGGTACAGCGATCGACAGCGCCGTGCTCGACGTCTACATCGAGAATCGCGTCAACAAACCGCTCGCGGAGGTGACGCCCCAGGAGCGGGAAGCACTGGCCGCAGAGCTCACGGATATCTACCTGCTTTCGACCCAGGAATCGGCCAAGGAGCTGGAACAGGATCCCAAGGTCGCCGCGCAGCTGGAGCTGCAGAAGCGCGGGGTACTCGCCCAGGCCGCCGCGGAACAGTTCCTGCTGGCCAACCAACCGACGGAAGCGGAAATCCAGGCCGAGTACGACGAGCAGGTGAAGCTCGCGCCGACGGAGCAGTTCAAGGCTCGCCACATCCTCCTCGAGACCCAATCCGCCGCGCAGGAAACTATCAAGAAGCTCGATGCCGGCGCCGATTTCCAGGAGCTCGCGAAGGAAGCTTCCACCGGCCCGTCCGCTGAAAGCGGCGGCGACCTCGGCTGGTTTTCACCCAACCAGATGGTGGAGCCGTTCTCGGATGCCGTCGCCAAACTCGAGGACGGCGCTTACACCAAGGAGCCGGTGCAGACGCAGTTCGGCTGGCACGTCATCCTGCGCGAGGACTCACGGCCCGCCGCGCCGCCGGCACTCGCGAGCGTGCGGGACGCTGTTACGCAGAGCCTCCAACAGAAGAAATTCCAGGCGCACCTCGACGAACTGCGGCAAGAAGCCGACTAGCTTTACTTAATCCCAAGCCATTTAACAAAAGGGCGCCTTTCGGCGCCCTTTCGTTATCAGTGCAATTCTTTTTGTGAGGTTGCTCACAGCAAAACAACTACTGCGCCTCTATAGTTGCACTCGAGTCGCCTCTAATCGCTCAGGGACGACTCCTCCAACCCTCGCATCTCCTTCACAGTAGATACGAGATCTAAAGTCGGCAGGGACGCCGACTTTTTTTTTGCCACGTTGCAATCAGAAGGGTTGTGCGACAAGCAGACCCAACTGGCTGTACGAACGGCCTTGAACGGCTACTACCTCACCAACGCTCGGTGCGCTGCCGTTTGCGAGCAGCGCGGTGTAGTCGACGGTTACGCCGCTGACTACCGCCCGACCCATCGACGGATTCACTTCGTCAACAGTGCCGCGGAGGTAGGACAGATCCCCAGTGGCCGGGACGACAATAGCATTCGAAATACTGCCAGTTGAAGAGTCGATGTTTCCAAACACTGCCACGAGCGTACCGACCTTCAAATCAAATGAAACGCTCCCATCCCTAAATATTGTTTGGCCCAAAACAGAGATGAAGTCTGATTCAGCTGCTTCAACTTGACCAATCACTAAAAGCGGTGCTCCACCTGCGGTAATTGCATGCGAGCCACCAGCAGTGATCGCCTGTGAGCCACCGGCAGTGATTGCCCGTGAGCCACCCGCAGTGATTGCCTGCGCGCCACCGGCAGTAATCGCCTGTGAGCCACCGGCAGTGATTGCCTGCGAACCGCCCGCAGTGATCGCCTGCGCGCCACCGGCAGTGATTGCCTGCGCGCCACCGGCAGTAATCGCCTGCGAGCCACCGGCAGTGATCGCCTGTGAGCCGCCCGCAGTGATCGCTTGCGAGCCGCCCGCAGTGATCGCCTGTGAGCCACCGGCAGTGATCGCCTGTGAGCCACCGGCAGTAATCGCCTGTGAGCCACCGGCAGTGATCGCCTGCGCGCCACCGGCAGTGATCGCCTGTGAGCCACCGGCAGTGATTGCCTGCGAACCGCCCGCAGTGATCGCCTGCGCGCCACCGGCAGTAATCGCCTGTGAGCCACCCGCAGTGATTGCCTGTGCGCCACCGGCAGTAATCGCCTGTGAGCCGCCCGCGGTGATCGCTTGCGAGCCGCCGGCAGTAATTGCCT
>CAYRKH010000031.1:29214-35455 GCA_964424805.1 uncultured Woeseiaceae bacterium | reverse complement strand
TCGGGCGAGGACCGCGCGCGCGAAGCGGCAGAGGCGGCGATCTCGAGCCCGCTGCTCGAGGACATCAACCTGGCGGGCGCCAACGGCATGCTGGTCAACGTCACCGCGGGCATGGACCTTTCGATCGGCGAATTCCAGGAAGTGGGCAACACCATCAAGGAATTCTCGTCGGAAGAGGCCACCGTGGTGATCGGCACCGTGATCGACCCGGACATGGGCGACAAGATCCGGGTGACGGTTGTCGCCACGGGCCTCGGCCAGCAGATCGCGAAGGCCAACGCACCGATGCGGGTCGTGCGGCGCCCGGCTCCGCAACCGGCCGCGCCGGTTCCGGTACCGGCGGCCGAGCCCAACTACCAGGCGCTCGACAAGCCGACGGTGCAGCGCAAGCGGGCGGTTGGCGACGGCCTGTACGATGGCGGGCTGCAGGAGGAACTGCTGGATATTCCGGCGTTCCTGCGTCGGCAGGCCGATTGACCGGCAGGCGTTGCTCCGCTCACTCGCGTCCGGAGGCTGGGAAATGGGGATAGCCGTCCCCATTTCCCTAACCTCCCTGAAAATGAGACGTTTCTTTGGTCCCGGCGCCGCCGATATGCTAACCTTGCGCGCCGATTTTATTTGGCCATCGTTCGTAACTCATTGAAGCGCCGCTCATTTACCGGTTCAACGTCCAGCCGGTACGTGACTAACAGAGTTTTTAGCCATGCTGCGACAACGCACACTGAAGACGGCGATTCGCGCTACGGGCGTCGGCCTGCACACCGGCGAGAAGGTGTACATGACGCTGCGGCCGGCGCCGGAAAACGCCGGGATCGTATTCCGGCGCGTTGACCTCGACCAGCCGGTCGACATCCCCGCCGACCCGGCGCTGGTCGGCGAGACGATGCTCGGTACCACTCTTATAAAGGACGGCGTCAAGGTCGCCACGGTCGAGCACCTGATGTCGGCGTTGGCGGGGCTCGGGATAGACAACGTGACCGTCGACCTCTCTGCCCCCGAAGTGCCGATCATGGACGGCAGTGCCGGTCCGTTCGTGTTCCTGCTGCAGTCGGCCGGGATCGAGGAACAGAACGCACCGAAGCGATTCATCCGTATCCGTCGCCGCGTCCGGGTCGAAGACGGGGACAAGTGGGCAGAGCTCAAGCCGTTCAACGGCTTCAAGGTCAATTTCCGGATTGCCTTCAATCATCCGGTCTTCAACAAGCTGAGCCAGACCGCGTCAATCGATTTCTCGTCGACCTCGTTCCTCAAGGAGGTCAGCCGTGCCCGCACCTTCTGTTTCCTGCGTGACGTGGAGACGCTGCGCGGGCAGAACCTGACGCTCGGCGGCAGCCTGGACAACGCGATCGTGCTCGACGATTACCGCATCCTGAACGAAGACGGGCTCCGCTATGCGAACGAGTTCGTCATTCACAAGATCCTCGATGCCATCGGTGACGTCTATCTCCTCGGCCACAGCCTCATTGGCGAGTTCACCGCCAACAAGTCCGGCCATGGGCTCAACAACAAGCTGCTGCGCGCGCTGCTTGCCGACAGCGAGGCCTGGGAGGAGGTGACGTTCAGCGACCAGAAGAAGTCGCCAATCTCCTATGCGACCCCGGCCTATGCCTGAAGCGCGCCGGTGCGCCCCGGTTCAGGGCGGCGAAGGCGCGATCATCACCGCGGCGACGGGCGCGCGACCTTGACGCTGCAGCGCTGTACCTCGAGACCCGCCGAACGGGCGGCCTCGACCAGCGCTTCGCTCTCGAAGCGCAGCCGGGCGGCCCAGGCCGGCGAGCTGCAGACGACGGCCAGTTCACCGTCCTCCCGCACGTTGGCAGCGACCAGGTGGGGTGCCGTGCCGGGGTCGAGCGCCGCCCGCAGGCGGGCGGCGAGGTCCTCCATGGCACGGGCGCGGCCGACCACCTTCCCGAGCGGGCCGCCGTCCGGGGTTCCCAGCAGTTTCTCGAGCCGGGTCAGGGGCATGGAAGTGTGACGCAGTCGGCCTTTTGGCTTCGTGGCGCAGTGACCGGAATCAAGCTTCGCCGCCTCCGAACTTGTAAAAAACGGACACATTATGCATATTCATTTTCTCGACAAAGGCAAACCCGGCGAAAGCCTGGGACGCAAAACCACCGATCTAAGGGACTCGTTCCTAAGATAGCGGGGCTACCGAAGTGACCATTGGACGCAGGCCGACCAACAACAAACGGCGCCAGCCCCGGCAGCCGGCCCAAGCGCCCGACGGGATCGCCGCACTGTCAGCTTATGTTACAGGCATTACGCATTCGGGGCGTAAATGAACGTAGTGGTTTTCGGCAAGGGGCTTGGCAAGCCGCGGCAGTTGAACCTGTCCGGCGGGGTCGCCGTATGCGCGGCCGCGCTGGTCGTCGGCAGCCTGTGCTGTGCGGCCTTCGCCGGGGGCTACTGGTACTCGTCGCATAACGGCTCCGGCGTAAGCCTGCAGCAGGCCGCGTCGCTCGCCAACGAGCTGGCGACACAGCGCGCGGCGATCGAGGTTACTCGCCAGGAAACGGAAGACACGATGGATGCGCTCGCGATCCGCATCGGCCAGATGCACGCGCGCATCATCCGGCTCGACGCGCTCGGCCGCCGCCTCACTGAGATGGCCGATCTCGACGACGGCGAGTTCGATTTCGACTCGGAGCCCGCGCTGGGCGGTCCGGAAGAGCCGTCGCTCGCCGCCACCGCCATGCCGGACGAGGTGTTGGCGGCCATCCGGCGGCTGGGCGATCAGCTCACCAATCGCGAGGCCCAGCTCGTAGCGCTGGAGAGCATGCTGATGAGCCAGAACCTCGTGGATCGGGTGTACCCCCAGGGCCGGCCGGTCAAGTCGGGCTGGATGTCGTCGTACTTCGGCCGCCGCACCGATCCTTTCACGGGCAAAACCGCGACGCACAAGGGCATCGACTTCGCCGGCAAAGCCGGGACCGAGGTCATCGCCGTGGCGGACGGCATCGTCACCTGGTCCTCCAAGCGCTACGGCTACGGCCAGCTGGTCGAGATCAATCACGGTAACGGCTACTCGACCCGCTACGCGCACAATTCCGAAAACCTCGTCTCCGTCGGCGACGAGGTCAAGAAGGGGCAGACGGTAGCGCTGATGGGCGATACCGGCCGCGCCACCGGCCCCAACCTCCACTTCGAGGTCCTGAAGGGCGGCCACCAGGTCAATCCGGTCGACTTCATCCGCCAAAGCGCCGAATAGCCCCGCCCGCCACACTCTGCAGGGCGCCTCCGCCACGACACTTGAGATCCTCCCGGTCAGGCGCATATAGCCCCGATGCGGCGCCGGAACGGGCGCTGCTTTGAACCGTGAATCGAGGGGGGACGCGTGGTGCAATATCGCGCCCAGTCCGTAAAATACCCGTCTTTGTGTGACGGCAAGGTGCCCGGGCAGGCTCCTTGACCCGCGTGCACCCCCAGACGCCCAGGAGGCCGCGTGGCCAGTTTTCTGACCCAGATATTCGGCAGCCGCAACCAGCGGCTGCTCAGGCAATACGGGAAAATCGTCAAGCGCATCAATAGCCTTGAGGATGGCCTCAAGGGTCTTTCGGACGCCGAGCTGGCGGCGAAGACCACCGAATTCAGGGAGCGCTATTCAAAGGGCGAGACGCTGGACGACCTGTTGCCCGAAGCGTTTGCCGTGGCGCGCGAAGCCGCGCAGCGTACCCTCGGCATGCGCCACTTCGACGTGCAGCTGATCGGCGGCATGGTGCTGCACGACGGCAACATCGCGGAAATGCGCACCGGCGAGGGCAAGACGCTGATGGCGACGTTGCCGGCCTACCTGAACGCCATTGCCGGGCGCGGCGTGCATATCGTCACCGTCAACGAATACCTGGCCCAGCGCGACTCGGAATGGATGGCGCCGGTTTACGAATTCCTCGGAATGACCGTCGGCGTGGCGAAAAGCGGCCAGCCGCATCCGGAGAAGGCCGCGGCGTACGCGGCGGACATCACCTACGCCACCAACAACGAGCTCGGCTTCGATTACCTGCGCGATAACCTGGCTTTCTCGGTGGAAGACCGGGTGCAGCGCGATCTCGCCTTCGCGATCGTCGACGAGGTCGACTCGATCCTCATCGACGAAGCGCGAACCCCGCTGATCATCTCCGGGCCGACAGAGGAGAACACGGACCTCTACCTGAAGATCAACAAGCTCATCCCGAAGCTGACCGAGCAGAAGGAGGAGGACGGTCCGGGCGACTACTCGAAGGACGAGAAGGCCAAGCAGGTGCACATGACCGAGGAGGGGCACCAGCGCGTCGAGGAGCTGATGACCCAGGCCGGGCTGCTCGGCGAAGGCGAGAGCCTCTACGATGCCGGCAACATCCGCCTCGTTCACCACCTGAACGCCGCCCTTCGCGCGCACGTCATGTTCCACCGCGACGTCGAGTACATCGTCAAGGACGGCGAGATCGTCATCGTGGACGAGTTCACCGGCCGCACGATGCCCGGCCGGCGCTGGTCGGACGGCCTGCACCAGGCGGTCGAGGCCAAGGAAGGCGTGGCGGTCAAGCAGGAAAACCAGACGGTCGCCTCGATCACTTTCCAGAACTATTTCCGCTTGTACGACAACCTGTCGGGCATGACCGGCACGGCGGACACGGAGGCCTTCGAGTTCCAGTCGATCTACGGGCTCGAGGTCGTCGTGATACCGACGCACAAGCCGATGATTCGCAAGGACCATCCGGATCTCGTGTACCTCACGCAGAAGGACAAGTTCCAGGCGATCATCGAGGACATCAACGATTGCCGCGAACGCGGGCAGCCGGTGCTCGTTGGCACGACGTCCATTGAAACGTCCGAGTACCTGTCGTCGCTCCTCAAGAAGAAGAAGATCGAGCACGAGGTGCTGAACGCGAAGCAGCACGAGCGCGAGGCCATCGTGGTGCAGCAGGCAGGTCGCCCGGGTGCCATTACCATTGCGACCAACATGGCAGGCCGCGGCACGGACATCGTCCTGGGCGGCAACCTGGACGCCGCGTTGGCGGAAGCGGGCGAGGATGCCGATCCGGAGCAGGTCCGCGCCGAATGGCAGGAGCGGCACCAGGCCGTGCTCGATGCCGGCGGCCTGCACATCATCGGCACCGAGCGGCATGAATCCCGGCGCATCGACAACCAGCTCCGCGGCCGCTCCGGCCGCCAGGGAGACCCCGGCTCGAGCCGCTTCTATCTTTCGATGGAAGATAACCTGATGCGCATCTTCGGCGATCCGAACCGCACGAAGTCGCTGCTGTCGCGCGCCGGCATGCGTGAAGGCGAAGCCATCGAAAGCAAGCTGCTCACGCGCCAGATCGAACGTGCGCAACGGAAAGTGGAAGCGCACAACTTCGATATCCGCAAGAACCTGCTGGAATACGACGACGTCGCCAACGACCAGCGCAAGGTGGTTTATCACCAGCGCAGGGAGTTGATGGAAGCCGACGAGATCGGGGAATCGATCAAGGCCATACGCGAAGAGGTCGCCGGCGCCGTGGTCGACCAGTACATCATGCCCGGCAGCCTCGAAGACCAGTGGGATCCCGAAGGGCTGTCCCAGGCACTGGAACGGGATTTCGGGCTGCATGTCGACGTTGCCGCGTGGCTGAAGGACGACAAGACCCTGAACGACGAAGCGATCCGCGAGCGCGTCACCGCGGCGCTGCAGGAAAGCTACGACGAGAAGGAGAAGGCGATCGGCTCCGGCCTGATGCGTCACGTCGAGAAGGAAGTGATGCTGAAGCAGCTCGACCATCACTGGAAGGAGCACCTGGCCGCCATGGATTACCTGCGGCAGGGCATCCACCTGCGCGGGTATGCGCAGAAGAACCCGAAGCAGGAGTACAAGCGGGAAGCGTTCGAGATGTTCGGCGCCATGCTGGACCAGATCAAGCACGACACAACGAGCGTCCTGTCGCGCATCCGGATCCAGAGCGAGCAGGACGTGCAGCGCATGGAGGCCCAGCGGCGTGCCGCGCAAGCCATGGAGTTCCGGCACGCGCAGGCGGCGGCGCTGGAGCAACTCGCCGCCGCGCAGACCCAGGGCCAGCCGCTGCCCGCGACGGCGGAAGCGGAGGCGGCGCCTTTGCCGCACACGCCTTTCGTGCGCTCGGAGCGCAAGGTCGGCCGGAACGAGCCCTGCCCCTGCGGCTCCGGCAAGAAATACAAGCAGTGCCACGGCCGCCTGACGTAGGAGCGCGCACCGCGCGCGATCCCACGGCACCTGTAGGAGCGCGCACCGCGCGCGATGCCACGG
>CAYRKH010000031.1:0-29114 GCA_964424805.1 uncultured Woeseiaceae bacterium | reverse complement strand
ACCGCGCGCGATCCCACGGCACCTGTAGGAGCGCGCACCGCGCGCGATGCCACGGACGCTGAAGATGCACCGCCCCCGATAACCAGCATCGCGCGCAATGCGCGCTCCTACAGGACGCGTGTCCGGGTTGCGGCCGGGATTCTCATCGATGCGCAACAGCGCGTGCTGATCGCGGAGCGGCTGCACGATCATCCGTTCGCGGGGCTGTGGGAGTTCCCGGGCGGCAAGATCGATCAGGACGAAACCCCGCAAGCGGCGCTGAGACGCGAGCTCGCCGAGGAGCTCGCGGTCGAGATCGGCGCCTGCGAGCACTTCCTCAGCGTCGAGCACGACTACCCCGACCGGCGAGTCGGTATCGATTTCTTCCTCGTCACGGAATGGCGCAACGAGTGCCGGCCGCTCCTCGGCCAGCAGCTCCGCTGGGTCCCCGTGGATTCCCTCCGGCCCGACGAACTGCTCCCCGCCAACGTGCCCGTCATCACGGCCCTGCAGGACCGCGCATTGCCCCTGTAGGAGCGCGCATCGCGCGCGATACCACCCGCGACGGCATCACCGGCCGCGTGTGGATGAGCAAACGCCGTGGCATCGCGCGCAGTGCGCGCTCCCACACGCCATGGCATCGCGCGCAGTGCGCGCTCCTACAGGGCCCGTTCAGCAGATGCTGAGCTGGAAGCTTACGTCGTGTCCCGTCTGCGCGGCGCGGCGGTCGATCGAGGACCATTCGAGGAACCGCACCGTGAACCGGTGCTGGCTGCCGCTGATCTCCGGGAAGAGCGGGCTGCCCTCGGTCAGCGAGACGCGCAGGAGCCGGCAGTTCGACCCCTTCTGCACGTTGTACTGGTACATCCCGTTGATCGCGAGCTTGCTTTTCGTCTGGGCGCTTTCGCGCGTCAGCCACAGCAGCTCGACCACGGCGTCGCACACCGGACGGATGACGTCCACGAACTGCGCGAAGTCCCGGGCCCGGCGCTCGTGAGGGTAACGCAGCCAGTGGCTGTAGACGGGCAGGTCGAACTCGCAGGTGCCGCCGGGGATGCCACTTCGGTGCTTGATCGCGTTCAGGAAGTCGCTGTCTTTCAGCGGCTGCAGGAACTGCGGGCCGATGGCGTTGACGCCTTTACGGCTGTCGGCAAGGTTATGGACCAGCGCGTCGAGGCGCTTCGTATCCACCGCGGGCTCGCTCTTGTAGCGCTCGAGCGTCGCAATGTGCCGGTCCAGCTCCTTGAAGACGTCGCTGCGCACGTCGCCTCGCATCAGGATCGCGACGATATCGAGGAGGCAGGTCGTTGCCGCCCGGGTGGCCCAGTCGGCCTCGAGCTCGCAGTTATAGAGCAGCTGCTGGTAGAGGAACTCGAGCCGCAGGAAGGTACGCATGCGCTCGCTCAGGGGCTGTTCGTATTGCACCTGGCGCACGCCGGCATTCGGTGCCTGTAAGCGGGAGGCTGCTCTTACCATGCCGGTATTCTGCGCCAGCCGCGGACCCGAGGGCAACCGACTGTCATTTGCGACAGTACGGTCCCGAAGGTGTAAATCCCTGGATGAAAATCCGCTCGCGCGGACTGTCCGGAGGCGCCTAGCCGGCCAGCGCGAGGTACTGCCGGTGCAGCCGTTCCACCTGCTCGGCGGTGGCCTCGAGGGTGCCGCCGTTGTCGATGACGTCGTCGGCAATCCGCAAACGATCCTCGCGGCTCGCCTGCGCGGCGATCATGCGGCGCGCCTGCACCTCGCTTTCGGCATCGCGCTCCCGCAGGCGGTCGAGCTGGGTTTCCTCGCTCACGTCGACCACCAGGATACGGTCCATCGTCGCTTTCATCGGGGACTCCACGAGCAGCGGGACCACGATGACCTGGTAGGCGCCGCCGGCCGCGGCCGCCTGCGCCTCCGTTTCCTCCCGGATCCGCGGGTGGAGGATGGCTTCCAGCCGTTCGCGCCGCTTATCGTCCCGAAAAACCAGGTCCCGCAGCCGGCGCCGCTGGAGGCGGCGTTCCTCGTCGAGTATTTCCGGCCCGAACTCCCGTGCAATTTCAGCCAGCGCCGGCTGGCCGGGCTCGACCACCTCGCGGGCAATGACGTCGGTGTCGATGACCGGCACGCCCCTGGCGGCGAACAGGTCGGCCACCGTCGACTTGCCGCTGGCGATGCCGCCGGTCAACCCGATCCGAAGCGGACGTTTCGGGGCCATCAGGTCGCGTAACCGAGGTACCAGTCGACGATCTGCTCGCCCCACACCAGCGCTACCCAGCCGGCGGCGGCGAGGTAAGGGCCGAAGGGTATCGGCACGTTGCGGTCGTGGCGGCGAAACGCGATCAGGCTGATGCCCACGAGGGCGCCGACCAGCGCGGAGAGGAGAATGATCAGCGGCAGCATCTGCCAGCCGAGCCAGGCGCCGAGCGCCCCGAGCAGCTTGAAGTCACCATAGCCCATACCTTCCTTGCCGGTGAGCAGGCGAAAAAGATGATAGACGGACCAGAGGCTCAGGTAACCCGCCAGCGCGCCGACGATGCTACTTTTCGGATCGATGAACAGCACGTCCGCGCCGGGCATCGGGTGCCACAGGCTCAGGAACAGGCCGATCCACAGGAGCGGCAGGGAGATGGAGTCGGGGATGATCTGGTGGTCGACGTCGATCGCGCTGATCGCGACCAGGCAGAAGGTCAGGAGCATGGCGGCCGCTGCTTCCCAGCCGATGCCGAAGCGCCACGCGGTAATCGCCGCCAGCACCGCGGTCAGGAGCTCCACGGCGGGGTAGCGGGCGGAGATCCGGGTATTGCAATGCGCGCAGCGCCCGCGCAGCAGCAGGTAGCTCAGCACGGGGATGTTCTGCGCGGCGGTTATGGGGGCGCCGCAGGACGGGCAGCGGGAGCGGGGTACCACGAGATCGAACCGGCCTTCGGGGATCTCGGCCGCCGGCGTGCTCGCGAGCTCGGCGCACTGCGCCCGCCATTCCCGCTCCAGCATGATGGGCAGCCGGTGAATGACGACGTTCAAGAAGCTGCCGACGAGCAGCGCGACCAGGAACGCGGCCCCGATGAAGAGGGGCGGCGAGCTCGCGAAAACTTCGTAAATCATCCCGATCGTCGCCTGTAGGAGCGCGCATCGCGCGCGACCCCCGCGGCATCGCGCGCGACCCCCGCATTTTCACGCGTGGCATCGCGCGCAATGCGCGCTCCTACAGCGGGGTTGCTCAGACCACCGAGCCCATCTTGAAGATCGGCAGGTACATGGCCACCACCAGCCCGCCGACGAGGACGCCGAGGATCGCCATGATCATCGGCTCCAGCAGGCTGCTGAGGTTGTCGACGGCGTTGTCCACGTCGTCCTCGTAGAAATCGGCCACCTTCGCCGACATCTCGTCGAGCGAGCCGGACTCTTCGCCGACGGCGATCATCTGGATCACCATGTTCGGGAACAGGTCGGTGTTCTCCATGGCCTGCTGCAGCCTCTGGCCGGTTGCGACCTCGTCCTTCATCCGCAGGACGCCCAGCTCGTACACGATGTTGCCGGTCGCGCCCGAGACGGATTCCAGTGCCTCGACGAGCGGCACGCCGGCGCTGAACATCGTCGACAGGGTACGCGCGTAGCGGGCAATCGCGGCCTTCTGCAGGATCGGGCCGATGACGGGTATCTTGAGCGCCATGCGGTCCAGGAACTGTCGCATCGCCCGCGATCGCTTCTTGAAATAGAAGAAGGCGGTCACGGCCGCGATCAGCATCAGCGCCAGCATCCAGCCTTGTGTCCTGACGAACACGGAGAGGTCGATCACCAGGCGCGTAAACGCCGGCAGGTCGGCGCCGAAGCCCTGGAAAAGGTCCTCGAACGCCGGGATCACGAAAATCAGCAGAATGACGGTGACGATGAAGGCAACGACGAGCACCGCCGCCGGATACGTCAGTGCCTTCTTGATCTTTTTCTTGATCGCTTCGGTTTTTTCCTTGTAGGTCGCGATCTTGTCGAGCAGCGTTTCCAGCGCGCCTGCCTGTTCGCCCGCTTCCACGAGGTTGATGAAGAGATCGTCGAAGTAGAGCGGGTGTTTCCCGAGGGCTTCGGCCAGCGAGCTGCCGCCTTCCACGTCCCCCTTGACGGCCAGGATCAGCTTCTGCATGGCCGCGTTCTCGTGGCCGTTGCCGACGATCTCGAAAGCCTGCACGAGCGGGATGCCCGCGGAGAGCATGGTCGCGAGCTGGCGGCTGAAAATGGCGATGTCCGCCGTCGTGATCTTGGCCGGAGCGCTGAACAGGCCCTTGCTCTGTTTCTTGATCCGGCTGGGGACGACGCCCTGGCGCCTGAGGTCAGCGCGCACGGCGGCCTCGCTCGCCGCCATGCTCTTGCCTTTGACCTTCTTGCCCCGCTTGTCCGTGCCTTCCCAGAGGAACGGGATGCTGCCTACTGCTGTTTCCGCCATTGCTTTATGTCGTCCGTAATCCGGGCGCCCCCGAGTGCTGCGAAACTATTCGATCGTAACGCGATTCACTTCGTCCAGGCTGGTAAGCCCTTCCTTGACTTTGTTCAAACCGGCGCGGCGCAGGTCTACCACGCCTTCCTTGGCCGCCTGGTCGGCGATCTGCATGGCATTGCCGCCTTCCATGATGATGCGGCCCATGGTTTCCGACACCTCCATCACCTGGAAGATGCCGACCCGGCCCTTGTAGCCTTCGTTGCACAGCTTGCAGCCGACCGCCTTGAAGATCGTGAGGCCGTTCAGTTCATCCTTGTCGAAGCCTTCCTTCTCCAGGGCCTCCTTCGGGATGTTCTTCACTTCCTTGCAGTTGTCGCAAAGCTTCCGTGCCAGCCGCTGGGCGATGATCAGGCTGACCGACGAGGCGATGGCGTAGGGCTTGACGCCCATGTCGACCATGCGAGTCAGGGTGCGCGGGGCGTCGTTCGTGTGCAGCGTCGACAGCACGAGGTGGCCGGTCTGGGCGGCCTTGATGGCGATTTCCGCCGTCTCGAGGTCGCGGATCTCGCCGACCATGATCACGTCCGGGTCCTGCCGGAGGAAGGCTTTCAGCGCCGAGGCAAAGGTCAGCCCGACCTTGGGATTGACGTTGACCTGGTTGATGCCGGGGAGGTTGATTTCGGCCGGGTCCTCCGCGGTCGAGATGTTCCGGTCCTCGGTGTTGAGGATGTTCAGCCC
The DNA here is from genome assembly GCA_964424805.1 of uncultured Woeseiaceae bacterium. Taxonomy (GTDB): domain Bacteria; phylum Pseudomonadota; class Gammaproteobacteria; order Steroidobacterales; family Woeseiaceae; genus IDS-8. The sequence continues at coordinate 23,980 of CAYRKH010000031.1, read as the reverse complement.
GGTATAAAGCGACACCGTCTTACCGGAACCGGTAGGCCCCGTCACCAGGATCATGCCGTACGGCTTCGCGAGGTGCTTCATGTACAGCGTTTTCTGCCGCTCGTCGTAGCCCAGCGCGTCGATGCCGAGCTTCGCGCTGCTCGGGTCGAGGATACGCAGCACGATCTTCTCGCCGAAAAGCGTCGGGCAGGTGTTGACGCGAAAGTCGATGGCCCGGTTCTTGGACAGCCGCATCTTGATGCGCCCGTCCTGCGGCACCCGGCGCTCGGCGATGTCGAGCCGCGACATGACCTTGAGCCGCGCGCAGACCTTGTTCGCGAGCGCCACCGGCGGCTGCGCGACTTCGGACAGGACGCCGTCCAGGCGGGTACGGACCCGGAATATCTTCTCGTACGGCTCGAAATGGATGTCGGAGGCGCCGCGCTTGATGGCGTCGAGCAGCACCTTGTTGACGAAGCGCACCACCGGGGCGTCTTCGACGTCATCGCGGGTGACGTCCTCGTGTTCATCTTCGCCGCTGGACACCTCGAGGTTATCGAGCGCCTCGAAATCCTCGTCGTCCAGCGAGGACATCGAGGTGTCGACCGCTTCCAGCGCCTTGGTGATGCGCTCCTCCAGTTTCGCCTGCTCGACCACCACCGGGTCGATCCGCAGGCTGGTCTGGAAGCGGATCTCGTCGATCGCCTGCAGGTTGGTCGGGTCGGAGATGCCGAGGAACAGGCGCTGGCCTCGCTTCAGCAGCGGCAGCACGCGGTGTTTGTTCAGGAGCTTCTGGTCTACCGACCGCAGCACGTCCAGGTCGATCTCGATGGCGTCCAGGTCGAACAGCGGCACGCCGAACTCGTGCGACGCCGCGACCGCGATGGCGCGCGAATCCGCGAGGTCGTGCGCGACCAGGTAGGGAACGAGGGGCAGCTTTTCCTTGCGGGCGGCCTCGGTAGCCGCAACAAGGCTGTCTTCCGAGATGATGCCGTCCTGCACCAGGCGTCGCGGCAAGCCGGATAGGGTTACTTGTGGTGCCGTAGCTGCCATTTAGAATTAAGTGGTCCGCGGGCCGGCAACCCGGCCGCTGGGTTTTCGTGGACGTTACAGTCTCACCGATCCAAATGCCCGGATCAACTGCATTTTGTGCCGTCGGTCACAGTTGGGGAATATAGTCTGAAAAGCCTTCAGGAGGGCTTCCCGGCGGTTTACCGGCAACCCGACGGCAGGTACCGCGGATCGAGGTCGCCCGGCTGGTAAACGGCGGGGTTTGCGCTGTCGCTGCCCATCGGCCGCCCCTCCGGCGGAGCCGCCCGCCCGCAGCGCCAGAGGACCTGCCCGCCGGGCCCCACGTAGGGCGTAATCGAGAGCGTCTGGTTCAGGATATCCGGATTGGCCTGCTGGCCGAAGGCGATGTCGATCCGGCCGTTGATCACCGCCACCTGCGACACGTAGCGTCCGCTCGTGTCCGCCGGATCCGCCGACAAGCCGGCATCGACACGATCGGCGGGCGGCAAGCTGGTGCGCTTGAAGAAGTCGGCGATCGGCGCCTTGAGGCTCCCGGCAAGATCGAGCGCTTCGGAGACCTGGCTGCGCACGGTGTAAGTCTGGTAGGCGGAGATCGCGAGCGACGCCAGGACACCAATGATGCCGACGACGATTACCAGCTCGATCGCCGTGAAGCCGGCATTCTGGTGCCTCACGACGCGGCGCGCCCGGTCGTTTCGTATGGATCCGTCATACGGCCAATTCTGCGACAGGGCGTTCTGCCTCGGCAATCGCAGGGCAAAAAAAAATGCCCCGGACTTGCCGGGGCATTCCAGTCTCAGACCAGCCGAGTATTAACGGCAGGACGAAGGCCGATGGTTAGCGTCGATGCTCGTGCTCGAGCACTCCCAGTTGACGGCACCGGCTGACGTCTGCGGCGTCAGGATGATCGTGTCGCCGTTGATTTCATTGTTCGCCGCCTGCGGAGCGGTGCTCGAATAGGTGACGGTCAGGACGCCCGTGTCGGCGGTGAGCGCAACCTGGCTGACGTACCGGCCGGCGATGTCGGTGGCATTCGCGGGCAGGCCAGCCGCCGCAGCGCTGGGCGGGAACACACCGCGGTCCTGCCAGTACTCCGTTACGGCAACCTTCGCGGCGCTCGTGATCGCCAGGCCTTCAGAGACCTGCGCACGGATCGTGTAGTCCTGGTAGGCCGGAATGGCGATGGCCGCCAGGATGCCGATGATCGCGACAACGATCATCAGTTCGATAAGGGTAAAACCCTGCTGGACCTTCTTCATTTCATCTATCTCCCTGAGGAAATGTTGGTTGTTAGCGTTGGAACACCACGGCGTTGCCGCCTGTACAAAGTACATAGCAATAGCCGTGCCAGAAGTGGCGTAGAATTCATAATTTATTGTTATTGTTGGCTTTTATAGGTTGTGCGCAGGTATTTTTTTGCCCCTGATGGCGGCGTTTGGCGACAACGGCGGACCCGTGCTGTCACTAAGTGACAGGAATTGTCAGTTCCCGCGGGTCACTCGATGTCGAGTTTCTTGATCCGGTAGCGGAGCTGGCGGAAGGAGAGGCCGAGGAGCTTCGCGGCGGCGGTCTTGTTGTAGCGGGTTTTTTCCAGGGCGGCGACTATCGCCTGGCGCTGCACGTCCTCGACCTGGTCGCCGAGCGCCCAGGAGCCCGTGGCCTCCGGCGGTAACGGCATGCCGCTCCGCCCCTGGAGGTTCAGGTCGCTTTCGGTAACGGTGCCCGAGGCGCACAGGGTGACCGCCCGCTCCAGCAAATTCTCCAGTTCGCGCACGTTGCCGGGAAACGGGTAGCGGCACAGCGCGGACTTCGCGCCCTCGTCGAGGATCGCGAGCGATGAGCCCAGCCGCTTCAGGATTTCGTCCGCCAGCAGCAGCACGTCGTCGCCGCGTTCCCGCAGCGGCGGCACGCGCAGCTCGATGACGTTGATGCGGTAGTAGAGATCCTCGCGAAACCGGCCGTTCGCGACCAACTCGCCGAGCTTCATGTGCGTTGCCGACAGAACCCGGATATCGACCTGCTCCTCGCGCGACGCGCCCACGGGCCGCACGCCCTGTTCCTGGATCACCCGCAGCAGCTTCACCTGCATGGCGAGCGGCAGGTCGCCGATCTCGTCCAGGAACAGGGTGCCGCCGTTTGCGGCCTGCACCAGGCCCACCTTGTCGCTCACGGCGCCCGTGAACGAGCCCTTGCGGTGGCCGAAGAACTCGCTCTCCATCAGCTCGGCCGGGATGGCGCCGCAGTTCACCGGCACGAACGGGCCGTCGCGGCGGGGCCCCGAGTCGTGGATCAGCCGCGCGACCAGCTCCTTCCCGGTGCCGGACTCGCCGGAGATGTGTACCGGCGCCTGGCTGCGCGCCACCTTGTCTATCATGTCCCGGAGCTGGCGCATGGGCGGCGATTCGCCCAGCAGCCGCGCGTCGCCGGCCCCGGGGCGGCGGTCGAGTTTCAGCGCGTTTTCCACGATGTTGCGCAGGTTCTGCAGGTCGAGCGGTTTCGTCAGGAAGTCGAAGGCGCCGAGCTTTAGCGCCTGCACGGCGGTTTCCACGTTGCCGTGGGCCGTGATGACGGCCACCGGCATGCCCGGCGCATGCTTCTGGATCCACTCCACCAGCTCGAGCCCGTTGCCGTCCGGCAGCCGCATATCCGTCAGGCAGATGTCGAACTCGCGCTCCGCGAGCTGGCGCCGGGCCGCTGCCAGGTCACCGGCGAGCACGGTATCGACGTCCATGCGGCCCAGCGTCAGCGCCAGCAGCTCGCGGATGTCCGGTTCGTCGTCGATGACCAGCGCGGTCGATCTTTTCTCCCTGCTCATTCGTCCTCTACGGCTTCCCAGCGCCCGGGATCGGCAAACGCGATCCGGAAAATGCTGCCGCCGCCCTCGCGCGCCTGGTACACGAGCGTGGCGCGATTCAGCTCACACAGCTCCCGGGAAATGTACAGGCCAAGCCCTGTCCCGCCGTGGCGATCGGTAAAGAAAGGCTCGAATATCTTATCGACGCTGGCTGGAGGGACGCCGTGACCCTGGTCAAGAACTTCCAAATAAGGCTGGCCGCTGCGCTGCATCCGGCCGGCGCGCAGCAGGACCTCGATTCCGCCCGTTTCGCTCGCGTACTTGACGGCATTGTCGCAGAGGTTCCAGAGCACCTGCCGCAGGTGGCTCGGGTCCATGCGCACCTCGAGGCCCGCCGGCACGTCGCGAAGCGACAGCTCGCCTTCCTGCAGTTCCAGCGTGCTCGTGAACTCCGCCGCGAAATCCTCCAGCCACGGCTGCAGCTCGAAGCGCTCCGGATGGCTGGACTCCCGACGCGAGAGCTGCAGCACGTTGTCGATGATGTGGCTCACCCGCTCGGCGTGCGAGCGGATGATCTCCGTCAGCCGCACGTCGTCCTCGCTCAGCGATTTCGATTCGGACAGCAGCTGCCCGGCATGGCTCATGGCGCCGACGGGATTGCGGATCTCGTGCGCGATGCTGGCGCTCAGCCGGCCGAGCGAGGCGAGCTTCGACTGCTGCACGCGGGCATTCATGTAGCTCGGGTCCTCGAGGAACACGAGCACCGGCCCCCGGCGCTCGTCGTCCCGGCCGAGCTGCGCGAGGTGCGCGGCAAGCCGGGCGCTGCCGTCCTCCGCGATCATCGTGAACTCGACGTGCGATTTGAGCTGCGGGTTCCCGCGCCAGGCGACGACGTAGTCCGCCAGCGTCGGCGCGATCTCCTGCAGGTCCATGCCGCCGCAGTCGGCCGGTGCGCCGAGGAGCCGCGCGGCGGAGGCGTTGATCAGGCGCACGCGGTTGTTCCCGTCCAGCACCACGATGCTCTCGCGCAGGTGCTGCACGATGTAATCGTTGAGCTCCGACACGTTGGCGAGATCGACGCCGCGCTGGCGCGCCAGCTCCTCGCTTTCGTGCAGGCGGCGGGCCAGCGGCCGGGCGGACATCGAGATCGCGAAGATAATGGCGCCGAGCACGCCCGCCGCGGAATAAGCGCCCGGGTTGCTGATGCCCGCCATCTGGGAAAAGAACTGCTCGCCCAGGATGGCCAGCGTCGCCAGCGCCGCGAAAAACGCCGGCACCTGCAGCGGCACGATCAAGCTGCCCGCGCCGATGAACACGATGAGCAGCCCGCCGAGCCCGCTGCTGATCCCGCCGCTCGCGTGCATCAGCGTCACGATGGCGGCGATATCCGCGGTGATCTGCAGGATGGCGAGAGGCCCCGCCGGCAGCCGCTGGCGAATCGCGAACACCGACAGAACGGCGAACACGAGATAGCCGCCGGCGGTTGCCGTGAACAGGGCGGGATACCGGTCCCCGAAGATCCGGTCTTCGCTGATGGCGAAGAAGAGCGCGAGCAGCACGGCGGCGACCAGGAGGCGAAACAGGTTCAGGGCGCGGAAGACGCGCCAGGTCAGGTCGGATTCGTCCAGCGGCCGCTGCCGCAGGACGTCGCCGCCCAGCGCGGTCGCGCTCGCCATTTTGCCCTGTGCCATGTCGCCGTTGCGTTCCCCAATTCCCCGGGCGCCATGATACGCAGGCCGCCGGGGATTGTCCTTGCGGGCCAGTCGTTTTGCGTCGCCGGCCTCTTTGCTCCAAAATACGCCGCCCCGACTGTAGGAGCGCGCATTGCGCGCGATGCCACGGCCCTCGAGTCAACCTGACATCAAGGCGAGCCGACCACCCGTGGCATCGCGCGCGATGCGCGCTCCTGCAGCTAATCAAGGCGCCAGGGACAAAATCCAGAAATGAATCTCCACGAGTACCAGTCGAAGCAACTGTTCGCCGAATACGGCATTCCCGTTCCCGAAGGCCGCCCGGCGCGCTCGCCTGGCGAGGCGGTCGCGGCCGCCGAGGCGCTCAAGGGCGAACTCTGGGTGGTCAAGGCGCAGGTGCACGCTGGCGGGCGGGGCAAGGCGGGCGGCGTCAAGCTGTCGCGCTCACTCGACGAGGTGCGCCGCCACGCGGACGCGATGCTGGGCAGCCGCCTGGTCACGCACCAGTCGGGTCCGGACGGCCTGCCGGTCGACACCGTGTACGTTGAAACGGGTTCCGACATCGCGCGCGAGCTCTACCTCAGCATGCTGGTGGACCGCGCGGTCAGCCGGATCGCCTTCATTGCGTCGGCCGCCGGCGGCATGGACATCGAGCAGGTCGCGGCCGATACGCCGGAGAAGATTTTCACGGTTGCGATTTCGCCGGCCGCGGGCGTGCAGGACTACCAGGTCCGGCAACTCGCCCTGGGGCTCGGCCTGGACAAGGCACAAAGCAAGCAGTTCGCCAGGCTGGTGCGCAACCTGTACAGGCTGTACACCGAGTGCGACGCGAGCCTGGTCGAGGTCAATCCGCTGATTGTCACCAAGGGCGGCGACGTGGTTGCGCTGGATGCCAAGATTAATATAGAGGACAGCGCGCTCTTCCGGCAAAAACGGCTGGCTGAGTGGCGTGACCCGAACCAGGAGGACGCCAAGGAACGCGAAGCGGCCAGGCACGACCTCAACTACGTCTCGCTCGACGGCGACATCGCTTGCATGGTGAACGGCGCCGGCCTCGCCATGGCGACCATGGACCTGATCAAGCTGCATGGCGGCGATCCCGCCAACTTCCTCGACGTCGGCGGCGGCGCGACCAGCGAGCGCGTAACCGAAGCGTTCAAGCTCATCCTGTCGAACGAGCAGGTCAAGGCAATCCTCGTGAACATCTTTGGCGGCATCGTCCGCTGCGACCTGATCGCGGAAGGCATCATCGCCGCGGTGAAGGACGTCGGGGTCGAGGTTCCCGTCGTGGTGCGCCTCGAGGGTACGAACGTGGAAAAGGGTCGCGAGTTGCTCAAGAAGAGCGGCCTGGACCTCATTCCCGCGGAAGACCTGACCGACGCGGCGAAAAAAGTCGTCAGCGCGGCGGCATGACGGAAAGCGAACAATGAGCGTACTAGTCGACAAGAACAGCAAAGTCATCTGCCAGGGCATTACGGGCAGCCAGGGTTCCTTCCACGCCGAGCAGTGCATCGAATACGGCACGCAGGTGGTGGCGGGCGTCACACCGGGACGAGGCGGCGAAACGCACCTCGGCATCCCGGTCTACGACACCATGCGCCAGGCGGTCGAGGAGACCGGCGCCGACGTGAGCATGATCTACGTGCCGGCGCCGTTCGCCGCGGACGCCATCCTCGAAGCCGCGGATTCCGGCGTCGCCCTGGTGGTCTGCATCACCGAGGGCATCCCGGTGCTCGACATGGTGAAGGTCAAGGCCGCGCTGGACGACTACGACTGCCGCCTGATCGGCCCGAACTGCCCCGGCATCATTACGCCCGGTGAGTGCAAGATCGGCATCATGCCGGGCTTCATTCACCAGAAGGGGCGCATCGGGATCGTCTCACGCTCCGGCACGCTGACCTATGAAGCGGTGTACCAGACGACGCAATGCGGGCTCGGGCAGACTACCTGCATCGGCATCGGCGGCGACCCGGTGCGGGGCATGAATTTCATCGACTGCCTCGCGCTGTTCGAGGCGGATCCCGACACCGACGGTATCCTGATGGTCGGCGAGATCGGCGGCAGCGACGAGGAAGCGGCCGCGGAGTACATCCAGTCGGAGGTGAGCAAGCCCGTGGTCGCCTACATCGCCGGCGTCACCGCACCCCCCGGGAAGCGGATGGGCCACGCGGGCGCTATCGTGGCGGGCGGCAAGGGCACGGCAGAGGACAAGTTCAAGGCGCTGGATGCCGCCGGCGTCGCCACGGTGCGCTCCCCCGCCGAACTCGGCAACACGATGGCGGAGCTGCTGAGGGGTCGGACCAACTCAGTTAGCTGATTCTCAGTCTTTTTTACTATTTCATCCTCGTAGTTTCGTGCCCTTATTGGGCCCATTGGCGTTGAAAAACGCGTTTTAGGGTTAATGACCTGGCCATGGCACCGGTTCTGAAGTCACCGCCCCCGAGATGACAAACTCCGTCACACTCGCCCTCGCGCAAGTCGACCTCGTAGTCGGAGACGTCGCCGGCAACACCGGGAAAATCCTCGATTACGCGAATCGCGCCCGCGACGAGCTGCACGCCGACCTGGTGGTCTTCCCCGAGCTCAGCGTCTGCGGCTATCCGCCGGAAGACCTCCTGTTTCATGCGGGCCTGCGCCGACGGGTCACCGAGTCGCTGGACCACATCCGCGAGAGCGTCCGCGACATCGCGATCCTGCTCGGCTACCCCGAGTACGACGACGGCGAGATCTACAACGCCTGCCTCGTGGCCCGCAACGGCAAGGTGCTCGCGCGGTACCGAAAGCACATGCTGCCGAACTACCGCGTGTTCGACGAGGAACGCTACTTCTCGGCCGGCAAGGAAGCCGCCGTTTTTCGCTTGAACGGTGTTCGGCTCGGGGTGCTGATCTGCGAAGACGCGTGGCGTTCCGGGCCGGCCGCGATGAGCCGTGCCGCCGGGGCAGAGGCGATCATCGCCATCAACGGGTCGCCCTACGACGTCGAAAGTCAGCACGTCCGCGAGGAGGTCGTACGGGCGCGTATTGCCGAAGTTCGCGTGCCGTTCGTCTACGTCAATTCAGTCGGCGGCCAGGATGAGCTCGTGTTCGACGGCGGCTCGTTCGCCATGGATGCGGCGGGCGACATCACGATGCGAGCCGAGCCGTTCAGGGAAAAGCTGCTGCGGCTCGAGCTCACCGCCAATCCTGCCGGCGTGGTGCCGGAACGCGGGGACATCACACCGACACCCGCACTCGAGGAAAGCGTCTATGGCGCGCTGGTGACCGGCACGCGCGACTACGTTCGCAAGAACGGTTTCCCGGGTGTCGTGATGGGGCTCTCCGGCGGCGTCGACTCTGCACTGGTGCTCGCTATAGCCTGCGACGCGCTCGGCCGGGAGCAGGTGAGAACCGTCATGATGCCGTTTCGTTACACCAGTCCCATGAGCGAGGAGGACGCGGCGGCGCAGGCGGAAATGCTCGGGGTGCGCTACGACGTCCTGCCGATCGAGCCGATCTACCAGGCGATCGTCGATACGCTGGTGCCGGTCTTCCAGGGCCGGGAGGCCGACGTCACCGAGGAGAACATCCAGGCCCGCTGCCGCGGCATCCTGCTGATGGCAATCTCGAACAAGACCGGCCGCATGCTGCTGTCGACCGGCAACAAGAGCGAGATGGCGGTCGGCTACGCGACGCTGTACGGCGACATGGCAGGCGGCTTTACGCCGATCAAGGACTGCAGCAAGTCCCTGGTGTACCGGCTCGCGCGTTACCGCAATTCCATCTCGCCGGCAATCCCGGAGCGTACCATCACCCGGCCACCCTCAGCGGAGCTGCGCCCCGGCCAGCGCGACAGCGATACGCTGCCGCCGTACGACGTCCTCGACCCTATCCTCGCGGCGTTCATCGAGGAAGACCTGTCCGTGAAGGAGATCACCGAGAGGGGCTTCGATCGGGAAACCGCCACCCGGGTGCTGGAGATGGTGAAGCGGAGCGAATACAAGCGCCGCCAGGCGCCTCCGGGAATCCGCATAAGCAAACGGGCGTTCGGGCGGGACTGGCGATACCCGATTACTTCCCGGTACACCTTTCCCGAACCGTAACCCTCGAACTGCGCCCCTCCGGCAACATGCCGGACGTGTCACACCGTGGCACCCTCCGGCACTGTAAACTGCCGGCTCGGTTCGAAGCAGAGAAGGCGATGACCATAACACGCCGGGGGGCAGCTTCCGTATTCGCCCTGTGCCTGGTTGCAGCGCTGGGGTTCGCGGCCTATGCACCCGCGTTGGGCGGAGCATTCCTGCTCGACGACGTCTCGAACCTCGGCGGACTCGCAAAGATAGAAGACCTGCACTCCGCGCTCCTGTTCATCTTCTCCGGGGATGCGGGGCCGCTCGGCCGCACGATCGCACTCGCCACTTTCGCCCTGCAGGCGAATGCCTGGGGAGAATCCGCCGAACCTTTCATCCTGGTCAACATCCTGATCCACCTCGTCAACGGCGGGCTGCTTTGCTGGGTGCTCTACCGCATTTCCATCCTGGGCGGTATCCCCGAGGAGCGAAGGCTGTTCGTCGCGATCGTCGCTGCAGCGATATGGCTGCTCATGCCGCTGCTGGCGTCGGCATCCCTGATGATCGTGCAGCGAATGACGACGCTGTCAGCGACGTTTGCGCTCCTCGGTTTGGGCGCTTATCTGCAGGCGCGGGAGGCGCTAGACCGTTCGCCCCGCCGGGCGCTGGTTCTCATGAGCGCCTTCATCACGGTAGCGACAGCCCTGGCGGCCCTGACGAAAGAGAGCGGTGCGCTGCTGCCGGTGTACGTGCTGGTACTGGAGGTCACGGTGCTGCCGCGGCCGCTTGTCGCTCGGAGGAGCTGGAGAACCTGGCAGTACGTGTTCCTGGTCGCACCGACGGCGGCAATCGCCTGCTACATTGCCATGCGCGTTCCCTATGCGCCGTCGACCGCCCTGGCTCGTGATTTCACCGGATGGGAGCGGCTGATCACCGAGGCGCGCATCCTGTGGGAATACCTGTTCAATGCGTTCCTGCCTCGCCCTGGCGCTTTCGGACCTTTCCACGATGGCCATCCGGTGAGCAGGTCGATCCTCGATCCGGTCACGATCGCCGCGCTCGTCGCGTGGGCGGCGCTCCTTGTAACGGCGATCGTCAAGCGTCGAAAGCACCCCTGGTTTGCGCTCGCCGTGCTCTGGTTCCTGGCAGGCCACTCGATCGAGTCGACGCTCGTACCGCTGGAGCTCTATTTCGAGCACCGGAACTATCTCCCGATCATCGGGCCGCTGTTCGCACTATGCGCGGTGCTCGGGTACCTGCCCGCCGCGCGGAGGCGGCTCGCGGCTGCGGTCGGCGTCGCCTATGTCCTGGCAAATGCAGCGGTGCTTTTCGGCGAGGCGTCGCTGTGGGGAAATCCACCGCTGGCCGCGCGCTACTGGCAGGTGCAGTTCCCCGACTCGGTGCGCGCGGCGACGACGGCGGCACAGTACCGTCTTGCGGCAGAGGGACCGCAGGGCGCGATCCAGTCGATGCACGCTATCGTGAGCCGTCATCCGGAGGCGGGCTACGTGTTGATCCCGGCGCTCAACCTGTCCTGTATCGCGGCGCCGCAAGCGGATCATTCGAACGAGCTCCGCCAGCTCACGGATGCCCTGCCCGGCGTGGATTTCTCGTTCACGGTGGGTAATATGCTCTCGGACCTGTACACGACGGCGACCAGAATCGACTGCGAGGGCGTCAACGGCGCGGCGGTCATGAAGCTTGCCCAGGCGGTAATGCAGAATCCGAGATACATCGATAACGGGGGCTACATTCGGCTGCACCACCAGCTCATGGCGCGTATGCTTCGCGACGAGGGCAAATTCGAGCAGGCGATACATCATCTCCGGAGAGCAGGCGACTACGGATCGGATGCAGCCCTGGACATGATGATCGTGACAACGCATGCCGACGCCCTCGAATACGAGACCGCTCGCGAGTACATCGCCAATGCCAGGAAGGATCTGCCGTTCCACCCGTTCAGGCGCTTCGTCCGCAAAAGCGGACTGGAGGAGCTGGATATCTACTTAACAGCGCTTGAGGAATCGGAAAGAACGCCAGCGATCATGGAAGTGCAGCCCCAATGACACCTGCCGAACCGGAGGTCAAGCTGTCCATTGTCATTCCCGCAAAGAATGAAGGGAACACCATCGGTGACGTGGTTTCAGGCGCCCGGCGGCGATTTCCCCGGGCAGAGCTCATAGTCGTGGACGATGGATCAACGGACCAAACGGGGGATCTTGCCCGCGAGGCGGGTGCGATCGTGGTCAGGCACCCGGAGAGCCTTGGGAACGGGGCCGCCATAAAGACCGGTGCACGTACGGCAACCGGTGACGTACTGTGCTTTATGGATGCTGATGGGCAGCACGACCCCCAGGACATTGAAAGGCTCCTGGAGAAACTGGACCAAGGCTACGACATGGCGGTGGGCGCGAGAGACTCGAAGTCGCACGCAAACGCGGGACGCCTGGTCGCGAACGGTTTCTATAGCCGGTTCGCATCGCAGATCAGTGGTCGGCCCATCCCCGACCTCACCTCGGGTTTCCGGGTGGTACGGGCGCACCTTTTCAACCGCTTCATCTACCTGCTGCCAAATGGATTCTCGTACCCGACCACGATTACCATGGCCTTCTTGCGCAGTGGCTATCCGGTGGGCTTTGTTCCGGTACGCGCCGAACGGCGGCAAGGGTCGAGCCACATCAGGCCGCTGCGGGACGGAATCCGCTTCCTGGTAATCATATTCAGGATCGCGACGCTCTATGCTCCCCTGAAGATATTTCTTCCGGTGAGCGCCTCGTTTTTTCTCCTGGGCCTTGGATATTACCTCTATACCTATTTGACCATGGGCAGGTTCACGAATATGAGCCTGCTCATCTTCAGTGCATCGGTAATAGTGTTTCTCATAGGGTTGGTTTCTGAACAGATCACCGCGCTCACGTACAGCAAAACCTAGCGATGCGCGGGTAGGGTGTGGCACTTTGCTCCATCCTGCGAACGGACGGGCGCATACGAGATGAACGTACTGTTCGTCGGAAAGCGCTTCTATACGAATCGCGATACGTTGAAGGAGCGCTTCGGCCGCATCTACCAATTGCCGTGGCACTGGGCAGAGGCCGGCATACCAACGGGTTTGTGGCTCATTGACTACCATTCTCGGCATGAAGAGCGGGCTTGCGATGGCATGCTCGAAGTCGTATCCACCCCGCTACGAAGCGCGTCCTGGATTCGCCATTGGCGGGCGATCGTCCGGTCAAAGTCGGACGACCGCAAACCGGACGTGATCGTTGCCAGCGGTGACTGCTATATCGGCCTGCTGGCTTTTCGCATGGCGAAACAGCTCGGCGCGAGGTTCGTTTTCGACGTTTACGACAAGTACGATGAGTTCGACGGCTATCGGCGCTTCCTGCGCTTCGACCCTCTCCGGTACTTACTGCAGTACGCCGACTGCCGACTTTTTGCGAGCAGGGGACTCATGGCAACGCTGCGATGTAACTCCGGGAACGACTACCTGGTACCCAACGGTGTGGACACCAGCCGGTTCCGGCCAATGGACAAGGCGCGCAGCCGGCAGGAGCTGGGGTTACCGGAATCGGCCACGCTCGTGGGCTACTTTGGCAGTATGGAACCTGATCGGGGAGTCGACGATTTAATTGATGCCGTCCAACGCTTGCGGAATAACGGGATGCCGGTCGATCTGCTGCTGGCTGGAAAAGCACGCCAGGACCTCGATCTCACGCAACCCGGTGTCAGGTACCTGGGGAACCTGCCGTTCGAGCGAGTGCCAACAGCCCTGGCGTGCTGTGATTTACTTTCCATACCTTATCGACTTTCGGGGTTAATGGATGCCGGGGCGTCAAACAAGGTCATTGAGGCGATAGCCTGCGGACGGCCGCTGGTCGCGACGAGCTCACCCAACTTCGTTGCGAACTTTCCGGAGCAGGCGGCGCAGCTCGACGGAATGCTGGCCACACCTGGTGATGCCGGGGATATAGCGCGCGTCATCGCTGCACAGATGACGAACGGTATCAGGGTTGAGATTCCTCCTGGTATCTCGTGGCCGGAAATCGCAAGTAAGCTCGCGAACAAGCTCGCTTTTTCCAATTAGTTCTACTCAAGCCATGTTTCGAAGCACGAGCATCGTCTGCATCATCGGTACCCGCCCCGAGGCAATCAAGATGGCACCCGTAGTTGCTGCTCTACGTGCTACCGACTGGGCACGCTGCGTTGTAGCGGCGACTGCACAGCACCGTGACATGCTTGACCAGATGCTCGATCGGTTAGGGATTCACGTGGACCATGACCTGGACCTTATGGTCCCGGGGCAACAGCCGAGTGAGCTGATTGGCCGGATGCTGCCGGCATTGGATCAACTTTTGCAGCAGGGAGGTGCCGGCGCGGTACTGGCGCAGGGCGATACTGCGACCGTGTTGGGAGCGGCGTTGACCGCCTTTCACAGGAAGATTCCCTTCGGTCATGTGGAGGCCGGGCTACGCACGAATGATCTGGCAGCGCCGTTTCCCGAGGAAGGCTATCGCCAGATGGTATCCCGAATCGCCACCTGGAATTTCGCCCCGACCGAGGGCGCAGCAGGCAACCTGCGGGCTGAGGGTGTCAACGACAGTAGCGTTCACGTAACCGGAAATACGGTGATCGATACCCTGTTGGATACGGTTGAGCGAATTGGTCCAGACGAACACGCGAGTAGCAAAAAAGTCCTTGTGACTGTGCATCGCCGCGAAAACTTTGGCGCGCCGCTACGGAGTATATTCTCCGCTTTGCGCCAACTCGCGGATCGATACGTTGATTTGACTATCGTATATCCCGTGCACCCGAACCCTCACGTTCAGGAAGTCGCGCACCGTGAGTTGTCGAATTGCCCCAGGATAGAGCTATTGCCGCCGCAGGACTATTTTGGCTTTGTCCGGTTGATGCGCGAAGCGACCCTGGTTCTCACCGATAGCGGTGGCGTCCAGGAGGAAGCCCCCGCGCTGGCGAAGCCGGTTCTCGTCCTCCGGGACAAGACCGAGCGCCCGGAGGCGATTGAAGCAGGCGTAGCGAAGCTGGTCGGCACCGACACGGATGCGATCCTTCGCGCGACATGCTCGCTCCTGGAGGATTCCGGGTTTTACCGGAGCATGGCTACAGGTGCGTCTCCCTACGGCGACGGACAAGCCGCGAAAAGAATCGTAAAGGTGCTGCAGCGTAGCTTTGCATGAGGCCACGAAACATCATATTGGTGTCTTTCACGGCAGTAGTGAAAGCTGGAGGCGAAATAGCGCGAGGCGGCGCGGAAATTTATATTTGTGAGCTCGCGGAGCTTGCTCGTAATGTCGGGTACAGGGTTACCATTATTCAGTGCGGCGACGTTAATGAGCATTTTGAGTGGCGCGGTATTCACATAAGGACGATCGAATGGGAGCCGGGGCTCTTTGTTCGTAGACCACGCAGACCGATTCGAAGAATCATTCGGGACTACGACAGGCTCACCACATTGATTATCTGCGGGTCAGAGCCCGTCAGTTTTCCTGTTAAAGGCTACAGGCGGCTGATGATTCAGCACGGAATAGGATTTGATTACCCGACTTCCGGAAGCAGCCTCGGGCCTTTGGCAAAGTTGCGGTTCAGTCGATTGGCCCACCGGTTGGTGAGATGGGAGGCTCTTCGGGCTGTCAGATCCGTAAATCTGGTCGTCTGCGTAGATTACGTGTACCCCACCTGGCTAAGAACATTCTTTTACAGGCTGCCCTTCCGCCTGATCACCGTACCGAACTTTGCGCGCATCGCTCCATCAACAGCGATTCCATCTCGTAGAACGTACTTCAGGGTTCTGTTTGCACGTCGTTTGGTGGAAAGAAGAGGGGCCAGGGTGATGGCCGACGCTGCCAGGCTGCTCCTCCAGCGTCATCCGGAAATTGAAGTTACATTCGCAGGTCGTGGACCGCTCAAGAACCTGGTTAGCGGCATGTTCGCGGGTGAGCCGAGGGTCAGGATTCTCGAATACGACCCGCAAGAATCATTGGACGTTCATCTACGTCACGATATCGCAATTGTGCCATCGTTGGCTTCAGAAGGAACATCGCTCAGTCTGCTCGAAGCAATGGCTGCCAGATGCGCTGTTGTCGCCACACCGGTTGGGGGAATCACGAATATCCTCATCGATCAGTTCAATGGCCTCTTCTGTGACCCTGATGCCGGGTCCATCGCCAATGCGGTCGGCAGGCTGTATAAAGACCCGTCGCTTGCGTCCCGTTTGGCCGGCTGCGGTTACGATACCGTAATGCGGGGCTTTAGCTACTCGCATTGGTGCGAATCATGGAAAGCGGTATTAAGCCAGGAATTGGATGCCTGTTCCCATTGATTAAGTAGCGTCAGTGGGTTGAGTGAGGTTTTATCCCGGCTCTCGACGCGGTCCTATGGATTAGTGCCCACCCCAGGACCGTCATCAGCGACTCCGAACATACCAGCGCCAGGGGCATACCGGCGGGCCCGAAGCGCGTGGCAAGCCAGGCAGCGGCGGCAACCAGCGCGATCAGGCCGGTTACCTCGAGACCGACGCGCATCCACGGCTGGCCGAGGGCCATCAGTACATTGCCGGCCGCCACCCGCAACGCCATGCCCGGCACGGCCAGGGTCAGCCAGTGGACGATACGCTCGACGCCATGGTACTTCGGGCCGAAGAGCCATTCGAAAGCCGGTGCCATGAACCACAGGATGGCCGCCAGCACGAGGCTATAGCCGAGCGTAGCGGCAAAGACCCAGCGTAGCAGGCGAGCGGTGCGCTCGGGTTCTGTTTGCCCCTCGCGAAACAGTCGCGGCAACGCGGACAGCATCATGGCGATGACCGGCAGAGTCGCCGCGCCGATTATCCGCGCGCCGGCTGCGTACAGGCCGCTGGCCGCGGGCGGGAGCAGCCTCGTAGCCAGCGTCTTGTCAAGCTCGGTGGGACTCGTAGCGGTTACATTGAGCGCGGCATAGCCCACCGCATCGCGCAGCTCGCCTGCATTCGGCAGGCGCCAGGTATTCAACGCAGGCCAGGGTGCCGGCATCGTAGCCGTAGCGATGCCGAACGCGAGCAGCGACGCAGCGAAATAGCCATAGGCGTAGGTGGTTAGCGGGTCGTCCGGGTTCAGCACGAGCACCGCCGCCGCGGCGGCAAGGCGCAGCGCCAGGGGTAACGTTGCCAGAAGCTGCGAGCGCGCGGCGCGCCCGAGCGCAAGATGTTCCGAGACGCAAAGGCCAAGCAGGGGTTGCAGCAGGACTTCGGTGACGCCGATTGCGACCAGTGCCGCCACTGGCACGCCGGCCTCGGGCAGCACGAATGCGCAGGCAAACAGGTAGGTCGCGGTCAGAGCGCTGCCACAGAGCAGTGTAAACGGCAGCGCGTAGGGCAGCACCTGCGTGCGCCGGGCAGGTTCTTTCGATACTTCCTTCAGCAGCACCAGGTGAGTGCCGAAGCTGGCAAACGTACCCAGGACCACGGCCAATGCGGCGACCCCTGCGAATGCACCGAACTGATCCGGTCCCAATACCCGGGCGACGAGCAACAGGGTGCCCGCCTGCACCGCAAGGCGCAGGGCCAGGACAGACGTCGTGCGCGCCGTGCCCCGGGCGATGGGTCCCTGCAGGAATGTGAGCGGCCGCCGCGTCATGGCAATCGCCGTCCGCGGTTCATTCAACGGTACCGTATCGCTCACGCGGTAGCTGGCACAGCTCCCCGATGTGCGTCCGCACCTGCTCCCCGAAATGCGCCCGGTCAAAAGCTGCTGCGAAGGTGCGGCATTGTTCCCGGATGCTCTCGTTGGAACCCTGCGCCAGCACCTGGATGACGCGCTGAGCCAATGCCGGATAATCGTGCGCTGGCACCAGCCAGCCCGACCGGCCTTCGCCGACGGCGTCGCTGACCCCCCCGAGATCGAAAGCAACCGTGGGTAAGCCATACGATGCCGCTTCGATCGCCACCATGCCGAAGCCCTCGACGTCGCCGGGCACCTCGCGCAGTGGGAACACGTGCACATCGGCCGCCTGGTAAGCAGAGGCGAGCACCGATTCGTCGCGCGGACCGAGTAGCCGGACGCTCAGCCCCCTGGTAGCAGCAATCGCTTCAATCTGCGCGCTCGTCCCTGCGCCGGCCCCGGCGAGCGCATCGGGAGCCTCGTTACCGATGACGACCAGCGCTGTTCCGGGGTATGCCTCGGTGATGACAGGTAGCGCGCGGTCGACGAACTCGAGCAACCCTTTCCGGCGTGTCATTCGGCCAACCGACAACAGTATCCTGTTCGCCTCCAGTCCGTGCTGCCGCCGGAATTCCGCCGCGGCCTGGGCATCCTCCCCTCGCGGCAGCTCTACACCGGGGTGCACTACCGCAATTTTCGCGCGAGGTATGCCGATCGATGCCGCCAGCGCGGCGGTGTTGCGGCTGTTTGCAAGACACAAATCCATTCGGCGCAGGAAGGGCAGCCATAGGGACCGATAGATCCTGTGCGGGGTAACGAGGTCCAGCCCGTGCACGTATACGGCGGCTCTTGCGCCGCAGATCCGGGCCGCGAGCCAGGCGAGCGGCGCGGTCAGGCCACTACCGGCGATGACGCACTGCGGGCGAAAACGTCGAGCCAGCATCGCGGCTTGCCGCAATGCGGCAGGCAAAAATCGCCACAGCGGCTTGTGCGGCACCTCGCGCACGCAAAGTGCGGAAGGCAGGAACGTCCCACACCCTGCAGGGCCGACCACCATGACGTCGGATTGCCGCGCCAGCTCCTGCACCAGGTGGAGGTTCAGCTTCTCCATGCCGCCGACAAGGGGCGGCAGGTTGCGGGTGACCAGGAGGACGCGCGAAGGATTCGACGGGGGCGCCGTCTCACTCATCGACCGCTCGACAGTAGTGGTAGACCTGGTATTGCCAGGCGATTGGCCATGCCGCCAGGGCGAGGGCCTGCGCGGCTCGGACCGGCCACGCCACGACCCTCCCATGGCAGATCCAGTGACGCGACAGGGGGCGCAGGTCCCGCCAGAGGTCGGTTACGTGGAGCCCTGCCTCGTGCAGGAGACCGCGCCAGGCGTCGAGCGACAGCACGTCTTCCCGCGCTTTCGTCTGCCGGGTGCCGTCGTAGAACCCCAGCCGGCGGGTAAGGAACCCTGCATTTGGCACGAGAAAGAGAAATCGTGCGCCGGGGGCGGCTACCCGCCGCATCTCCTCGAGCGCCTTGCGCTTGTCGAGGAAATGCTCCAGGGAACCCATGCAGGTGACCAGGTTGAAGCAGTCGTCGTCGAAAGGCAGCGATTCCGCCGGACTGCAATGAAAGTCCCCCCCCGGGAATCGCTCGAGGCACCTGTGGATGGCCTTCCCGGAGAGATCGACGCCGGATACCTCCGCACCTCGCTGCCGGAACCAGGCCAGCCATTCACCCGTGCCGCACGCGACGTCGAGCACGCGCCGGCCGGAGAAGTCGCCCAGCCGCGCGGCAACCCTTCGGCTGTGCCACGGAAGATCGGTGCTCGCCTTCCCGTCCGAGTAGTACTCTTCGTCGTAGAAGCGACGAATCGAATCGAAGTCGTCCACCTGGTCCCCACCACCGGCGAATGATCTCGGAAGAAGCGGCCGGAAGCTCCTGCCGCGCGGGCCTCAGCTTTCCCCCGGGAAATTGCTGTCCAGCACCCGCCGCGTATCGGCGGCGAGTTTTTGCATCCCCAATCCTTCGTATGCCCTGACCATGATCTGGAGCGATTTCCGGTTGCCGGTGGCCCCGTTGTACTGCTCGAGCGCGCCTTTCGCCCGGTTGAGCGCGGCTACGTAGGCATCGCGCTCCAGGTAGAACGTCGCGACGCTGTTCTCGTACGCCGCCAGCCGGTTCTTCAGGAAGACCATCCGCTGCTGCGCATCTTCCGCGTAATCGCTGGCGGGATAGCGTTCCACGAGCTGCTTGAATAGCGAGAACGCCAGGGCAGCGTCGCGAGGCGGCCGGTTCTCCATGTTCTTGTTGAACAAACCTTCGAGGAGCCCGGGATCGTCGTTGAAGTGGTTCAGCGCCTTGATGTAGAGCGCATAGTCGACCTGCGGGTGAATGGGGTTCTCGCGCATGAACTGGTCCGCGAGATCGATCGACTGCTCCGGCCGGTTGGCCTTGTAATAGGCGAACATCAGCTCGAGCTGGATACGTTTGCTGAGGTCGCTGAACGGGAACCGCGCCTGCAGGGCTTCGTAAATCGGGATCGCACGCCGGTAGTTCTGGTTCTCCATTGCCCGCTGCGCCGTCTCGTAGGCTTCGGTGACGTTCCGGACGAGGTCGTTCTCCTGCTCGTCGTTGCCGGCGCAGGCGCCGAGCAGCGCCAGGCTGGCGCAAGCCAGGGCGGTGGCAATGAGGCGGAAACGTACGGGTGCGAGCATCGTCTTTTCCGGTGGCTGAACGGCCTTTGGCAACTGGTAACGATAGGAGGGGCGAGTATACCGTAAACTCCACGGCTGGCCGGCAGCACGCGCGCCCTCGTGACCGAAGAGCATTACCGACAAACCGTCCCGCCGGAACTCGCCGGAGAGCGCTTCGACAAGGCGCTGGCCCGGATGTTTCCGCAGTACTCCAGGAGCCGGCTCCAGGGCTGGATCGCGCGGGGGCTCGTCACCGTCGACGGGCAGCCGATGCGCCCGCGAGACCCGGTGCGGGGCGGCGAGTCGGTCACGCTCCAGCCCGAGGCGAGCATCGCGGTCGAGAGCCTCCCGCAGGCCATGGAGCTCGACGTGGTCTTCGAGAACGAGGACCTGCTGGTCGTCAACAAGCCGGCCGGACTGGTCGTCCACCCCGGCGCGGGCAACCTCCGCGGCACGCTCATGAATGGGCTGCTGCACCGGGTCCCCGCCCTCGCCGAGCTGCCGCGGGCCGGCATCGTGCATCGCCTGGACAAGGACACCAGCGGGCTGCTCCTCGTTGCCAAAAACCTGCGCTCGCACACGGCACTGGTGCGCCTCATGAGCGAGCGCGCGATCTCCCGCCACTACAAAGCCGTGTGCTGCGGCGTGCTCACCGGCGGCGGCACCGTCGACGCGCCGATAGGCCGCCACCCGGTGGACCGCCTGAGGATGAGCGTGCGCGAGGACGGCAAGCCCGCCGTCACGCACTACCGCGTCATCGAGCGGTTCGCGGCCCACACTTATATAAGCGTGCAGCTCGAAAGCGGGCGCACGCACCAGATCCGCGTACACCTCGCGTGGCGTCGTCACCCGTTGCTGGGCGATCCCCTCTACGGCGGGCGCCTGGCGCTTCCGGCGGCGGCCGGCGAACGCCTGAAGAAGGTCCTCCAGGGCTTCCGCCGCCAGGCCCTGCACGCCGCGCGGCTCGAGTTCATCCACGACCGGGAGCCGATCGCCGTCGAAGCGCCGCCGCCGGCCGATTTTGCGGAACTGCTCGAGGCGCTTCGAGGCAGCCCGGAATGAGCGCGGTGCGCTGGCTGGAAGCGGACTGGCCGGCGCCACCGGGCGTCGTCGCCGGCACGACGCTGCGCGACGGCGGTAAAAGCCGTGGGCCCTACGCGTCGTTGAACCTTGGCGCGCACGTGGGTGACGATCAAAACGCCGTGCGCGCCAATCGCCGGTGCTTCGTCGAGGCCTGCGGGCTGCCGGCGGAACCGCCGTGGCTGAGCCAGGTTCACGGCACTCGCGTCGTGAGGGCCGATAGCGCTGCGCCGGCGCCGGCCGCGGACGCGATCGTCGGCAATCGCCCCGGCGCGGTTTGCGCGGTGTTGACCGCGGACTGCCTGCCGGTGGTCCTCGCGTCGGTAAACGGCGAGGAGATCGCGGCGGCGCACGCCGGTTGGCGGGGCTTGAGCGCCGGCGTACTGGAGGCGACGGTGGCCGCGCTGGGTACCCCCGCACCGAACCTGCTCGCCTGGCTCGGCCCGGCGATCTCGCAGGCCGCTTTCGAGGTCGGGGACGAGGTGCGGGAGGTCTTCGTGCTGGATGATTCGCGCGCGGCGGCGCATTTCCGGCAGAACGAGCGCGGGCGCTGGCAGGCGGATCTCTACGGGCTGGCACGGCTGCGGCTGGAGCGCTGCGGCGTCACCCGCGTTTTCGGAGGCTCGCGCTGCACCTTCGGCGAGCCCGGCGCATTCTTTTCCTACCGCCGCGACGGCCGGTGCGGGCGCATGGCGACGTTCGTCTGTCGCCCCCTGTAGGAGCGCGCACCGCGCGCGACCGAAAGCTGCTGCGGATTGCGCGAAGGGTCGGCGTTTCAGCGCGGTGGCATCGCGCGCAATGCGCGCTCCTACAGGGCGGCAGGGCGCCGCCGGCCGGCGGTCTTGTGCTTGAAATCAGCGGTTTTGGCTCAATAATCGGGGCAGGACCACGCCCGAGGCTGACACTCCCATGCGCATGGACAAATTGACAAGCAAACTGCAGATGGCGCTCGCCGACGCGCAGTCGCTCGCCGTCGGCCAGGATCACCAGTTCATCGAGCCGGCGCACCTCCTGGTCGCGCTCCTGGACCAGCAGGGGTCCAGCGTCCGCGGCCTGCTCACCAAGGCCGGCGCCAACGTCAACCTCCTGCGCTCCCAGCTCGGCGACCTCCTCGACCGCCTGCCGAAAGTCGAGGGCGCCGGCGGCGACCTGCACATCAGCAATGACCTGACCCGGCTTTTGAACCTCACCGACAGCCTCGCCCAGAAGCGCGGCGACCAGTACATCTCGAGCGAGCTCGTCGTGCTCGCGGCGCTCGACGAAAAATCGCCGCTGAGGAAAATCATGGAGCAGGCCGGCGCCGTTCGCGGCGCGGTGGAGCGCGCCATTGACGAGCTGCGCGGGGGACAGCAGGTCGACGACCCGAACGCGGAAGAGACCCGCCAGGCGCTCGAGAAGTACACCATCGACCTGACCGAGCGCGCCGAGCAGGGCAAGCTCGACCCGATTGTCGGCCGTGACGACGAGATCCGCCGCACGATCCAGATCCTGCAGCGGCGCACCAAGAACAACCCG
Source organism: uncultured Woeseiaceae bacterium (assembly GCA_964424805.1). Classification (GTDB taxonomy): domain Bacteria; phylum Pseudomonadota; class Gammaproteobacteria; order Steroidobacterales; family Woeseiaceae; genus IDS-8. The sequence continues at coordinate 1,504 of CAYRKH010000031.1, read as the reverse complement.
GTCCTGATCGGCGAACCCGGCGTCGGCAAGACGGCGATCGTCGAGGGGCTTGCGCAGCGCATCGTGAACAACGAGATCCCCGAGGGCCTGCGCAACAAACGCATCCTGGCGCTCGACATGGGTGCGCTGATCGCAGGCGCCAAGTTCCGGGGCGAGTTCGAGGAAAGGCTGAAGGCGGTTCTGCACGATCTCGCCAAGCAGGAGGGCCAGGTCATCCTGTTCATCGACGAACTGCACACCATGGTCGGTGCCGGCAAGGCCGAAGGCGCCATGGACGCCGGCAACATGCTGAAGCCCGCGCTCGCCCGCGGCGAGCTGCACTGCGTGGGCGCGACCACCACCGACGAATACCGGCAGTACATCGAGAAAGACGCGGCACTGGAACGCCGCTTCCAGAAGGTGGTCGTCGACGAGCCGACGGTCGAGGACACGATTGCCATCCTGCGCGGCCTGAAAGAGCGCTACGAGGTGCACCACGGGGTCGAGATCACCGACCCCGCCATCGTCGCAGCCGCGACGTTGTCGCATCGTTATATCAGCGACCGCCAGCTCCCCGACAAGGCGATCGACCTGGTCGACGAAGCCGCCTCGCGCATCCGCATCGAGATCGATTCGAAGCCGGAACCCATGGACCGCCTCGACCGCCGCATCATCCAGCTCAAGATCGAGCGCGAGGCCCTCAACAAGGAATCGGATGACGCCTCGCGCAAGCGGCTCGCCGATCTCGAGGAACAGCTGGCCGAGCTCGAGAAGCAGTACTCGGACCTGGAGGAAGTCTGGAAGGCCGAGAAAGCTGCCATGCAGGGCACCACCCACATCAAGGAGGAGCTGGAGCGCGCCCGCGTCGAGCTGGAGACGGCGCACCGGGCCGGTGACCTCGCGCGCATGTCGGAGCTGCAGTACGGCCGCATTCCCGAGCTCGAGAAGCAGCTCCAGAGTGCCGTGCAGGCCGAGTCGAAGGAGACGACCCTGGTCCGCAACAACGTCACGGAGGAGGAGATCGCCGAGATCGTCTCCAAGTGGACCGGCATTCCCGTGGCCAAGATGCTGGAGGGCGAAAAGGAAAAGCTCCTGCAGATGGAAGAAACCATCGAGCAGCGCGTGGTGGGCCAGGACGAGGCGGTCACGGCGGTGGCCAACGCGGTACGGCGCTCGCGCGCGGGTCTTTCCGACCCGAAACGCCCGATCGGTTCGTTCCTGTTTCTCGGTCCCACCGGTGTCGGCAAGACCGAGCTGACCAAGGCGCTCGCCAGTTTCCTGTTCGATACCGACGATGCCATGGTGCGCCTCGACATGTCGGAGTTCATGGAGAAGCACTCCGTCGCGCGGCTCATCGGCGCGCCGCCGGGCTACGTCGGCTACGAGGAGGGCGGTTACCTGACCGAGGCTATCCGGCGGCGGCCCTACTCGGTGATCCTGCTGGACGAGGTGGAGAAGGCGCACCCGGACGTGTTCAACGTCCTGCTGCAGGTCCTGGACGACGGCCGCCTCACCGACGGGCCGG
>CAYRKH010000030.1:0-35609 GCA_964424805.1 uncultured Woeseiaceae bacterium | reverse complement strand
CCCCGGGGTTGCCCGATCTACTGTTTAGCCCGCTGCCCCGCGCTTGGCGCGCGAGGCCCGAAACACCGATTGGGGCAGCGCGCGCATTGCGCGCTCCTGCACTTTAATTCGCGCGGCGGCCAGCGCCGTGGAATCCGTGTGTGTCACCGGACGCCGACGCCCATCGCCAGCAGCCACGACAGCAGAACCCAGATCACCACCTGCAGGGGCAGCCCGAGCCGTGCGAAATCGGTGAAGCGGTAACCGCCCGCATTCATCACCATCAGGTTGGTCTGGTAGCCGACCGGCGTCAGGTAACTCATGTTGGCGCCGAACATGACGGCGAGCACCAGCGGCTCGGCCGGCATCCCCAGGCCCGCCGCGATGTTGAACGCCATCGGCGTCATCAGGATGGCCACCGCGTTGTTGGTGACGATCTCGGTGATGAGCGCCGCGGCCAGCATCAGGAGCGCGATGATGAAGCCGGGCGGCAGGTCGCCCGCCGCGGAGACGAACAGGCCGGCTACCCACGCCGTCGCTCCCGTCGCCATCAGCGCTTCACCGAGCGCCAGCGCGGCCACGATCATCACGACGAGGTTGGTATCGATGGCGCCGCGGACCTGCCGCCATTCGATGCAGCGCGTCGCGATGCACAGCACCACGCCGACCAGGGAGCTGACCAGGATCGGCAGGAAGCCCGCCGCGGCGGCGAGCACCACGCCCACGATGATCGCCGTAGCGACGCCGGCTTTCGCGGTATGCGGCAGGTCGATCGCGCTGTCCAGCACCAGGACCTGCCCGCTCTGCTTCAGGTCGTTGATCGACGCCGAGTCGCCCTGGACCAGCACGACGTCGCCGACGCGCAGGCGCAGGTCCTGCAGGTTGCGAGGCGTCTCCGCACGTTCGCCGAGGCGGCTGGTCGGCGCGTGCACCGCGATCGGCGACAGGCTGTACTGCTCGAGGAAGCGCGACTGCCCGAGCGTCTGCCCGTAGAGGCTGGAGGCCGACGTCACGACGATCTCCGCCAGCCGCTGCTGCGACTTCTCCTCGATCCAGCGCCTGGCGGCTTCGCTCGTGGAGGATTCCTGCCGCCATAAAGGCGTGCCGAGCAGCTGCTCGTATTCTTTCAGCTGGCGCGAGTCGCCCCGGACGTAAAGGCGGTCGCCGCTGCGCAGGGTGGTTGTCGGCAGGCGCGCGATGAACAGGTCCTCGCCGCGCTCGATGCGCTCGAGCTGGATACGGCCGTTCGTCATCGCCCGGACCTCGGCCAGCGTTCGCCCCGCCGCCGCGCTGGTCTCGTTGACGTGCAGGACGCCGCGGAAGATGCGCGGGGCGGCATCGCTCATCGGCGCGGCTCGGTTGGGCAGGACCTTCGGGCCGATCAGCCACAGGAAGAGGATGCTGGCGGAGCCCGCGATCACCACCGGCAGCGTGAAATCGAACATCTCGAAGCGCGGCATCCCGAGCCGCTCGGCCAGGTCGACGACCAGCAGGTTGGTGGAAGTACCGATGGTCGTGCCCATGCCGCCGATGATGGTGGCAAAGCCGACCGGCATCAGCACGCCGTTGACCGGCGTCTGCGTACGGATGCAAACCGCGACCAGGACCGGCAGGATCATCGCGACCAGCGGCGTGTTGTTCATGAACATGCTGGCGACCGCGGTGCCGAACATCGTGAGCAGGAGCCCGCCGCGCGGAGCCTTCAGCCACAGGTTGCCGAGCACGCGCGTCACGGTGTGCAGCGCCCCCGTGACCTCGAGTGCCTTGCTGCAGACCAGCAGCGCGATGATCGTGATGAGCGCGGGGTTGCCGAAGCCGCCCAGGAAATCCGCGGGTCCGACCTCGCCGTAGCTCGGCGGGTCGGGAAAGAGCTGGAAACCGACCACGAGCGCCGTCAGCACGGCCAGCCCGGACGATTCGAGCGACACGCGTTGCAGGCTGAACAATACGATTGCAATGACGGCGAGCAGCATCACCGCAATGGCGTGCGCATCCGGCGCCGTGGGAAATGCGACCAAATCGGTGCCATCGGGATCCGGGACGCCGCATTATTCCTGAAAAATCCGCGGGGATGCCAGCAGCGTCGCCGTTCTGCGAGAATCGGCCTGCGGGCATCACTTGGGGGGGGGCACTGGACACATGGGCATCAGGATGACGCGACGGAAGGCGCTGGGCACCGCGGCCGGCGCTATCACGCTTGCCATGGTGCCGGCCGCGGCGGAGGACCGCCTGGCGGACCTCTACGCGGATGCGCTGGTGATCGACGCCTTGTCGTTCGGCAAGGACTGGACGAGGGCCGAGCTCGACGCCCTGCGTGCCGCGGGCTACTCCGGGATCGTGGAAAGCCTGCCGCGGCGCAACCTGCAGTCCGCCATCGATGCGCTCCTCGGGTGGCGGAAGCGTGCGGCGCGGCACGCGGACGCGCTGCTGGTGGCGCTGTCGGCCGCCGATTTCGAACGTGCGAAACGCGAAGGGAAGACGGCCGTCGTCATGAACTTCCAGAATGCGACGATGCTGGAGGACGACGTGGACAACGTCGACGCCTTGCACGCGCTCGGGATGCGGAGCTTCCAGCTCACGTACAACTACCGAAACCGGCTCGGCGACGGCTGCCTCGAGCGTACCAATGCGGGGCTGTCCGAATTCGGGGTCGAGGTCGTGAAGCGCATGAACAAGATCGGCGTGCTGATCGACCTGTCGCACTGCGGCCGCCAGACGACGTTCGACGGCATTGCCTTTTCAAGCCGGCCCGTCGCGATGACCCACACCATGTGCGAGGCGCTGAGGCGCGGGCACCCGCGGGCAAAGACCGACGAGCAGCTCCGCGCCTGTGCGCAGAAGGGCGGCGTGGTCGGCATCGCGGCGCTCGGGTACTTCCTCGGGCCGGACCCCGGCGGGGAAACGACCATCGAGGCTTACGCGGATCACATCGAGCATGCCGCCTCGGTGGCCGGGCACGAGCACGTGGGGCTGTCGAGCGATTTCCCCCCGCAGGGCATCGAATCGTGGGCGACGCGCGAGAACTGGTACGAGCCGCGCCTCCGGGCGTTCAAGCCGAGCTACGAGGTGCGCTGGCCGCCGTGGATCCCCGCACTCGACTCGCCGTCGCGCTTCCTGAACATCGCGCGCGTGCTGGAGCGGCGCGGGTGGCGCGCGAGAGACCTGGAGCGGCTGCTGGGGCAGAACTGGCTGCGGTTGTTCCGCGACACGATCGGGTAGGAGCGCGCATCGCGCGCGATGCTAAAGCGCCGAACGTGGCATCGCGCGCGATGCGCGCTCCTACAGCGTCGACAGCTTTTTCACCAGCCGGTACCAGTACTCCAGCGCGTCGTAGTACGCCGCAATCCCGATTCGCTCGTCCTGTCCGTGCGCTCGCTGGTCGTCCGGGTCTTCGGCTATCGCCGACACCGCGTACACCGGTATTCCCGCGTTGCGCATGAACAGGCCGTCGGTGGCCCCGGTGCTCATTTCCGGAATAACGGGGATACCCGGCCACATCGCCTCGGCGACCTCGCGGATGGGCTCGACGATCTCCGGGTCGAGCGGCGACGGCGGGCTGGGCGTCGTCGGTGCGATCTGTTCCACCGTGACCCCCTGCTTTGCGGCAATGGCGGCCAGCACGTTCCGGGTTTCCTCCTCGGAGGACTGGGGCACGATGCGGCAGTTGACGGTCGCCTGCGCGGTCTGCGGCAATGCGTTCTCCGCGTGCCCGGCCTCGAGCATGGTGGCGACGCAGGTGGTGCGCGCCAGCGCGTTGTAGTAAGGCCATTTCACCAGGCTCGCGGACAGTTCCGGGTCCGCCGGGTTTTCGAGCAGCGACTCGATCGTCGGCTGCACGTCCGCGGGCGCAAGCGGTGCCCAGTGGCGGAAAAACGCGCGCGTCGTCTCGTTCAGGCTTATGGGGAAATTGAAATCCTCGAGGTCCACGAGCACGCGTGACAGGCGCGAGATGGCGCTGTCGTTGCGCGGTACCGAGCTGTGCCCGCCCGGGTCGGTGGCTTCGAAGGTGTAACTGACGTAGACCTTCTCGCTGGTCTGCATGACGAAGGCCTGCGGCTCACCGTGCTCCGTGATGACCATGCCGCCATCGGTGTTCAGGGCGTACCTGGCGTCAACCAGCTCGCGCTCCTCGTTCGCCAGCAGCGCGGCGCCGGCGCCGGTGGTTTCCTCGTCGCCGGTCAGCATGATGATCAGGTCGCGTGCCGGCTCGAAGCCTTCCCGCTTCAGGCGAATGAAGTTCGCGACGAGGATCGCGGCCCCGGCCTTGTTGTCGGTCGTGCCGCGGCCGTACAGCCAGCCGTCTTTCTCGGTCAGGGTGAAGGGCGGCACGGTCCAGTCCTCCGGCAGCGCTTCCACCACGTCGATGTGCGCCATCAACAGCAGCGGATCGTCCTGCGGGTTCGGGCTCCGGTATCGCGCGACCAGGTTGACGAGCTTGTCGGTCGTGCCGACGATGTCGATGTCCTCGTCGCTGAAGCCGGCGTTCTTCAGGCGCGTGGCCATGGCGTTCGCCGCCGGGCGGATGTCGCTGCCGCCGCTGGGTGCCGTGTTGATCGAGACCAGCTCCGCGAGGATGTCGCGTGCCAGCTGCTCGTGCGCGGTCGCTTCGGCAAGCGCCGCCTGTGCGGGAATGAGCGCGGCGGCGAATGCCGCGATCGTCATGCGTGCCAGTGATCCCATTCGGCTGTTGTTCCTGGGTTTTGAAAGGCGCCTGAGTGTAAGGCTACGGTACCCGGAGAGTCCATTTTGTCCAATCCTGCTTTTACATGGTGAACCGCCCCTGAGGCGCGCCGCGCCGGGCGCTAGAATCCCCGGAAAGCAGGCAGCGGGGGACACGGGGTGCAACGACTGAACAAATTTCGCGGGATCGGGCTCGCCGTTCTGGCGATACTGTCCGCGGGCAGCGCGTTCGCGGAAATCGACCTCCGGAACGCCTCGGTCACGGAGCTCGATAACGGCATGACCGTGATCCTCCTCGAGGACCGCAACTTCCCGGTGGCGAGCGTGCAGATGCTCTACCGCGTCGGCGCGCGCAACGAGTCCTACGGGCAGACCGGCATCGCGCACTTCGTCGAGCACATGGCGTTCCGCGATACGGAGAACTTCCCCGGCACCGGGGTGGTGAGCTCGATCTACGCGCGCGGCGGCGAGTGGCACGGTTACACCTGGACCGACGAGACCACCTACTTTGCCACGGTGCCGAAGCAGCACCTCGACCTCCTGCTCCGGATCGAGGCCGATCGCATGGCCCGCCTCGACATACCGAAGGACGACATGGAAGCGGAGCGGGGTGCGGTGCTGGCGGAAATGCACAGCTACGAGAATTACCCCACGTCCATGCTGCTGGACGCGGTGATGTACGCGTCGTTCATCGCGCATCCCTACCGGAACAACACCATCGGCTGGGAGAGCGATATCGAGAACCTGCGGCACGAGGAGGTGGTCGCGTTCTACGAGCGCCATTACCGGCCGGCGAACGCGGTGCTGTCGGTCGTCGGCGATTTCGAAACGCAGGCGGCGCTGCAGCGCATCCGGGAACTGTTCGGCGATATTCCGGCGGGAGCCGCCACGCCGCTGCCGCGCACGATCGAACCGCGGCAGGAAGGCATTCGGCGGGTGCGGCTCTACGGCAACGTGGACCGCAAGCGTTTCATGATCGCGTGGCGCGCGCCCTCGTCCAACGACCCCGATTTCCCTGCCTTCCTGGTGCTGCAGGAAGTGCTGGGCGGCGGTTCAGGGGTCAATTTCGCGCAGAACGACTGGGGCGCCCCGGTCCGCGAGGGCTCGACGCTTCACGGGGCTGCCGGCGAAATGACCACCTGGTACCCGCCGAGCGCCCAGGATTACGTCTTCGTGGTCGGCGGCACGATCGATGCCGACGCCTCCGAGGCGGCGCTGGAAGAAGACATTGCCGGGCGGCTGGAGGCGCTCCGCCGCGAGCCGCATGACGCGGCTACCGTCGAGACCGCGATTGCGGCGGTGCTCGACGAGCTCGTATACGACGTGCAGACGACCGAAGACGCCGCACACCAGCTCGCGTTCTTCGCGGGGCTCGGCGCGCTGGACACGCTCCTCGAGCTGCCGCGCCTGGTGGCGGAAGTCACGGCCGAGGACGTGCAGCGCACGGCGCGTCGGTACCTGCGGCCGGAGGCCCGCACTATCGGCTGGTACCTGCCGAGACGCTTCGCGCCGGCGCCGGATACCGCCCCGGTCCCGCGTTCACCGGAAAAGCGGGTCGAGATGGCCGGGCCGGCGCCGCTCGACGACGTGCCGGTCCCGGCGCCAATCGTGCGCTCGCTCACCGGCGGCCTGCCCGCGATCGTGCAGCACTCGGACGTTTCATCTTCCGTGAAGGTGCAGGTCGTGCTGCGCGGTACGGGGCTCGAAGGTCCGCGGCTCCGGCCCGGGGAGCCGGTCGCGGGGCACGCGTCGATGGCGTGGCGCCTCCGTCCCGGCGAGCTTCCCGCGACGCTCGAACGGGCGCGCGACGATTTGGCTGCCGTCAAGGTGGCGCGAGGCGGCGGCGAGACCCCGTCTACCGATCCCGAAACGCGCCTCGCGCAGGCATTCGACGGGATCATGTCGGCTGAAGGCAGCGCCGACGGTTCACCGGTGCCGGCGCTGGTCGTCGTCAGCGGCGACGTGGACGCGGACGAGACCTGGACGCTGCTGGAACACTACTTCGGTGACGTCGATGCGCCGCCGAAACCCAAACCCCGTGTAAACCGGTTCGAACCGGGAACGCTCGAGCTGAACATCGGCCACCCGGTCGTCCAGGCGCAGCTCGGGTACATCGTGCCGGCGCCGGCACCGAATGACCCGCGCGCCACGGCGTGGCGCCTGTTGCTGTACATCCTGAGCCACGATTACGAGGGAAGGCTCGGCAAGGAGGCGATCTCCAGGCGCGGCCTCGCGTATTACATCGACAGCCGCTACCGCTCCGACGGCGGCGACGGCTGGGTCACCCTGGCAGTCGGCGTGGACCCGCAGAAGCTGGAGGCGCTGGAGGCGCTGCTGAGGGAGGAGCTGCGGCGCCTCGAGGACGATCCGCCGACGGCCGCCGAGGTGGAGGAGGCGAAGGCGCACCTCGCCGGGCGTAAGCTGAGTGCCGCCCAGAGCAACGCGGAGCTCGCCCGCGCCCTGGCCACGGAATGGCTCTGGCACGGGCAGCTCACGAGCCCGGGCGAATTCGAAGCCCGGCTGGAACGGGTCGAGCGGCAGGACGTCCTCGACGCGATCAACGACTTCATTAACGGCACGGTGATCAGGGTCGCACGGTAAACGCGTGCTGTAGGAGCGCGCATTGCGCGCGATGCGCGCTCCTACGGTGGCCGGGGGCCGCGACTGTGCTTCTGTGGGAGCGCGCATTGCGCGCGATGCTGAGGCGGCCGGTGTGGCATCGCGCGCGGTGCGCGCTCCTACAGGGGGGGCTGCCAGGTCGCGGGGTCTACGCGGAAGTATTTCCTGAGCTGGTCGTAGACTTCGGGGAACTGTCGCTGCATCGCGGTGGGTTGCTCGAAGAACGACTCCGTTGCGACGGCAAAGAACTCTGCCGGCGAGGTGAGGGCGTAGTCGTCGATCGCCGGCTGCTCGTGCGAGGCGATCGTTTCCTCCAGGTTCTCCCACGCCCGCGTCATGACCTCCGCCCACTCGCGGTAATGCGCGGCAGAGGCAAGGACCGGCAGCCCTTCGTCGTCCGGGTTCTCCTCGTCCAGCTTGTGCGCGAACTCGTGCAGGACGACGTTCTGCCCGGGAGCCCTGCCCTGTATCGTGTCCTGCACGTCCCTCCAGGACAGGATCACGGGGCCGCCCGGCCAGGATTCGCCGGCGCGGGCGTCGCGGCCGTGGATCTCGACCTCCCCGTCGTACTCGACGTCGTCGACGAGATACGTGTCCGGGTAGACGTAGATGGACCTGAACCCGGGGAAGTAGCCCGTCTCGCGGTTCAGGAGCAGGACGCAGGCGTGCCCGGCGATGGTGACCTGCATCTCCTCCGTGAGCTCCAGGCCGCCGCAGCCGAGCCAGCGTTTCTCGTGCAGGAACACGTTGACGTGCCCGTAGAGCTCACGCCTGAGCTCCGCCGGCATGCGCCGGAGCAGCGGAACATTGCGCTCGAGTATCCGCCGCTGCCGCTCCGGCAACCCGCTCCGGAACAGCCGTTCGCGCCGGCGCTTGCGCAGGCGCGAGGGCGCCACGAACAGCAGCGCGGCCACGACAAGCGCGACGAGCGGCGCCAGTACGAGCCCGATGTTCTTCATGGAGGGGCAATATAGAGGTTGCGGCCGGAAACAAGAAATGTAGGAGTGCGCATTGCGCGCGATGCCCCAGGTCGGCTAAAGGGGCATCGCGCGCGATGCGCGCTCCTACGGGTGCCGATCAGCTCAACGCAGGCCCTCGTAGATTCGCTGCGCCCGGTCCAGGTGCTCCAGGACGGCGGCACGTTCGGCCGGCGTGTTGTAGTCCGGGTGGTTCGCGGCGGATTCGCGGATCCGGTCTATCCAGGCCAGGAAATACTCCGCATCCTCGGTGGACCGCGGCCGCTCGCCGCCGACCGTGACGTAGACCGGGCTCGTGGTCGCATAAGGATAGAGGTCGAACACCAGCGGATGCGAGCCCTCGTTCCAGGCGCGCAGCAGGAGCCAGCCGCTGCCGTCGACGCGCACGCTGCCGGCCACGTCGGCGCTCGTCGGATCGTCGAGCTCGATCGTTCTCACGACCTCGCCGTTGTAGACGACCTCGAGGTGGTCGACCGGCACGATCGAGCGCATGAAGCCGCTGAAGTCGAGCTCGTGCGTGCCGTCGCCGAGCTCGATCACGGCGCCTGCGCCCTTGCCGTCCAGCGTGAAGCCGAGCAGGGGCCCGTTCGTCGCCAGGGTGCGGCCCGCTTTCAGCCCGGCGAGCCAGGTGTCGCGCCGGGCGGCGGCATCCGCGGCACCCGCCTCCACCGGCACGTAGGTGCGGTTGATGCCGACCGGGCCGCGGAGCGAGGCGTAGTTCCCCATCGCATCCGTGCCGCCGGCGGCCGCGATGCGAAAGCCCAGGTTCAGCAGCCGGTACCAGACGTCGGCGGACGCCCGGTGGTCGGCGAAGCCGACGACCTCGTAGTAGTCGATCTTGCCGAGCGCGGCGTCGACCGGCAGGGAGTTCGTGAGGCTCGCGTCACGCGCCGGATCGGGGGGCGGCGCGAGGAAGGGATGCACGTGGCCCACGGCGGCGTTCTGCGCGTGGGCCATGTCGGCGACCGCCACGTTGTCGGGGTACAGGCTCGCCGCCGCGGTATACGGGTAGGCGGAGTACCCGGGAATCAGGATATGATCGTCCAGCCCCAGGAGACCCATGTGCCCCCAGTAGCTCGTGTGGTACTCCTGTGAATGGAGGAGGGCAACGCTTTCGGTCGAGGCGCCGTCGGGCTCGGGCGAGGCGTAGGCGATGTCCGGGAAGCGCTGTTCCTTGTTCACGACCAGGTTGAACACGAGCCCGAGGTCCTCGGCCTGCGCCTGCGCAACCATGTGCTCCGGCGTGTTCCGGTAGGTGCCGCCGTAGTTCATGTGCACGTGCACGTCGGCGCTCTGCCAGTCCTGCCAGTCTCCCGGCAGGTCGAGCGGCTCCAGCGCAACCCGCAGGCTCGCCGTCCGGCCGGCCGCGACCTGCACCCGGCGCTTCTCGACCGCGTTCTCGAGCCCGTGCCAGACCGTGATCTCGGCGGCGCCGGCGGGCAGCGTGACGACCGCGTCGCCCGGCGTGTGAAAGTAATGCGTCTCGAACCCGGCGAGCTCGCGATCAAAGCTGTCGTCGGCGTGCATCCAGGCATTCGCCGGCGCGTAGGCACGCCCGTCCGAGGCCAGCACGGCCACGCGCGCGGGGGTGACCTCGCCGCTCCCGTCCACGATTTCGATGGCGAGCCTGCCCATCGGCTCGAGCCAGCGCCGCTCCGAGATCGCGAGCGTCTCGACCGCGCCGCCGACGGCGTCCTGGATCCTGAGCTCGGTGTTGCCACCCTCGTTGGCGATAAAGGCGATCTTCGATCCGTCGGGCGACCAGCGCGGGGAAACCGCGTCGTAATCGCCGTAGGTCAGCGGGAAAGGATAGGCCGACCCCGAGACGGACGTGGTCCAGAGCTGGTGCCACTGCCGGCCGAGATAGGAGGCGTAGACAATACGATTGCCGTCGGGCGACCAGTCCGGCCGCGCCTTCCACGTCGTTTCCTCGTCGTGAACCAGCACCCGTTCGCCGTCGAGCGGATGGCGGTAGATGGCGCCCGTGCCGTAGGGCGTTTCCGGGTTGCTCACGTAAATGAGGGCATCGCCGTCCGGCGACCAGCTCGGGCTCAGCTCATGGTCGAACGGGCTGTAGTAATAGCGCTCGACCTCGCTTTTGCGCTCGGCGACCAGGGGCCGTGCCGCCGTGAGCCCGTTACCGTCGATGCGGCCGACGAACACGTGGAAGCGGCCCGTGCCGCGCGTGGACACGAAGGCCAGCCGCTCGCCGTCGGGCGACCAGCGGGGCTCCAGGTTGACCGCGCCTTCATCGGTGAGGGGCGTCACCTCGCCGGAGCCGAGGTCCAGCAGGTAGAGCTCCATCGCGTCGTTCACGTAGCGAACGAACACGACGCGCTCGCCGTCGGGCGACCAGTCCGGCTGGTAGTCGTAGCCCGGACCCGCGGTGAGCTGCGTGGCCGTCTCCGAAGCCAGCGACTGCCGCCACAGGCTGCCCTGCATCGAATAGACGAGCTCTTTCGAATCGGGCGACCAGGTCGCGGCGGAGGGGCCGGTGGTGAGCTGCGGCAGGTACATCTCGCGGAAGTAGTAATCGTGCGGCACCGCGATCTGCTTCAGGACCGGCGCACGCTCCGCGAGCGCGCCGGGCGCTGCGAACAGCAGCGCGAGAAACATCGGGACCAGGATTCGGTTTGCGGGGCTGGTAAGGCTTCTTGTAGTTTGCTTCAAGCTGACACTCCGTCACGTCTCCGTCAGGTTTCATCCTGCACACAAAAACATGGCCATGGGGTTCCCATGGCCATGCGCGTTTGTTCCCCGACGCGGATCGGGCGGCCGATCAGTTGAAACTCTGGCCGAAGCGGATACCGATCGACCGCGGACGGTTGGTAACGGTCCTGGAGTCGATCAGGGTCGGGTAGCTCGGGTCGTAGACGAAAATCTGGGCCCGTTCGTCGGTGACGTTGTTGATGAACAGGTCCAGCGTCCAGTTATTTGCCTGGATGCCCGTCGACAGGTTCAGCAGCAGGTAGCCGTCCTGCTTCGAGCGATCGGCGACTTCGAGATTGTTCCAGCTGTCGCCGGTCCAGGACACCGCGGCCTGCACGTAGCCGGGCAGGGCGCCGAAGTCCAGCGAGTAACGCCCGATGGACGTGAACTGGAACTCCGGCACGAACGGCATCCTTGTTCCGTCCGGCGCACGCGGGGGCTCGCCCGACTGGCGGTCGAGGTCGCTGCGCCAGTAGGGTTCCTGCAGCGTCGCGTCGTTGTACGAGGCCGCGAAGGTCAGGTTCAGGTCGTCCGTGGCCAGCCAGGACAGGTCGACCTCCGCGCCCCAGGTGCGCGCCTGCCCGACGTTGCCGATGATGGTCAGGTTCGATACCGCGAAATCCAGGAACGCGTACTGGAAGTCCTCCCAGTCGACGCGGTACGCCGCGCCGTTGAAGCGCATGCGCCCGTCGAGCCAGGTGGTTTTCCAGCCGAGCTCGTAGTTGTAGACCCAGTCGGGCTTGTATTTCGGGATGCCGGGCACGCGGGCGCGGTTGACGCCGCCGGAACGGAAACCCTCCGAGTAGGTGGCGTACAGCAGCGCGTCGTCGCTGGCGCGGTACTCGAGGCTGGCCTTGTAACTGTTGCCGCTGCCTTTCGTCGAGTCGTCCAGGATCCGGGTTTCGAAACAGGGGTACTGCGGTGTGCCTTCGTCGTCCTGCACGAATTGCCCGTCGACGGTGAACCCGGTGCAGTGCCCGAGGAAACCGTTGAACCCGTACAGCCGGTTGTCGTACTTGAAGTGACGCAATCCCGCCGTGAAGCTGAAGGCGTCGTTCAGGTCGAAGGTGGCCTCGCCGAAGTACGCCTCGTCACGGTCCGTGCGTATCTGGTAGGTCTGCCAGGTCGTCACGCCGTTTTCGATCACCGACTGCGCGGGGTCCATGTCCGGCACGATCCACTGCAGGTCGAAATCGTGGACCTGCTTCTGGGTGAACGCGCCGACGATCCAGTGGAAGCGCCCCTCACCCGTCGACTGCAGGCGCACTTCGTGGCTCAGGCGCGTGAACCGCTCGTTGCTGTCGATGAACTGTGAAGGATCGGCGCAGGTGCCGTCCGCTTCGTAGTGGTAGCACGCGTAGCCGTAATAGGCGTACAGGTCCTCGATGTACTCGGCATAGCCCGTGTAGTCGTAGGTGCTGTCCAGGTCCCGGTCCAGCGTGGACACCGAGTACACGAACTGGAGGTTGTCGGTGAGGTTGCCTTCCAGGATGCCGGCCGCCTGTATCCAGTCCTCGTCCTGCGTGTCGGGGAAGTAGCGCACGACCTTGAGGTCGCCCGCGTCTTCAGGGTCGTGCGCCCAGAGACCGTTCGCTTCCTGCTGCTGGTACATGACGCCCGGCGTGAACGTCCAGTTGTCGTTCAGGTCGATCCTCAGCATAGCGCGGGCCCCCGAGGTCTCGACGGTGTTGAAGTCCTCTTCCACCACGTCGGCATTGTCGATGGTGATGCCGCTGGCGGCATAGGTCAGCGACGCGGGAATGTTGTCGATGTAGCCGCCTTCCTCCTTGTGCCAGCCGACCAGCCGGAGCGCCGCGCGTTCCGTGATCGGCAGGTTCACCATGCCTTCCAGCGTGTAGCCCAGGTCGCCTTTGTAGACCGTGTCGACACCGAGGTCGTAGCTGCCCTGGAATTCCTCCAGGACCGGCTTGTTGGTGATGATGCGCAGCGTGCCCGCCTGGCTGCCCTGCCCGAACAGCGTGCCCTGCGGCCCGGGCAGCGTCTCGATCCGCGCCATGTCGTAGATGTGCAGGTCGAGCACCTGGTTGATGGTCGTGAGCGGCTGCTCGTCGAGGTAGACGCCGACGCTCGGCATGGAGCCCGAGTGCACGCCGTCGCCGCCGCTCGAGATGCCCCGCATGTACAGGATGCCGTAGCCGGGGCCGTTGGAGGTGTAGGAAACGGAGGGCAGGAACTCGATGTAGTCGTCGAAGCCGTCGACGTTCAAGTCCTGCAGCTGGGTCTCGCCGAGCACCTGCACGGATACGGCGACGTCCTGGAGGTTCTGCGTGCGCTTCTGCGCGGTGACGATGATCTCGTCCAGGCCTTGCCGCTGCTGCTCTTCCTGTGCCTGTGCCGGCATGGCAACGACGGCTGCCATAACGGAGCCGGTGAGTGCTGCGGACACCGCCCTGGACAGCGGTGTGCGTCGGTACTGCTTCATGTTAGTGTCCCCCGCATACAAAAGCTCTCGGCAACGGAGGTGTAGCAGGCTCTTCCGCTGGTAGAGCGGTCTGCGACATGACGATCGTGATCGTCGCATCGACTTTCGGGAAGATCATAGCAGCGAATTTCCTGCCGCAGTACATAGCCGATTAATATATGCCTCGGCGTTATCGGTGCGTTCCACAATGTGGACGCCCAAGTGGCAGCCGGTCGCTGGTTAGCCGAAGCTGCAAAGGCTCGAGGTGCAGGAATTTTCACGGACGGCCGCGGCATTGGCGCGGTTAGCGTCCATGGATTGACGATGGCGACAGTAGTCCCGCAACCGGGCGATGATTTCGAGGTCGCGCTGCAACAGGCCGTCGCGCTGTTGCAGCAGGACTGCGTCAAGGCAGCCGAGCAGGCGCGTGCGATCCTGGAGGCCTGTCCGCAGGCGGAAGCGGCACAGCAGGTGCTTGGCACGGCATACCGGCTGCAGGGCGATGCGGAACAGGCAATCGCGATCCTCGCGCCGCTCGCGGCCCGCCACGGCAGCTCGCCCGACGTGCTGCACGAGTTCGGTCTCGCTCTCGGTGCGGCCGGTCGCGGCGCCGAGGCGATCGACGTGCTGCAAAAGGCCGTGCGGCTGGATCCGGAGCACAGCGGCGCCTGGCGCACGCTGGGCGACCAGCTTGCGGCGGCCGGTGACGACACCGCGGCCGAGGCCGCTTTCGAGAAGCACCTGGCGCTGTCGACCCGCCATCCGGAAGTCGCCGAAGCCGTGGCGTGTCTCGGCAGCGGCAACCTGGCGAAGGCGGAGCGGCTCACGCGCGAGGTTCTGAAGCGCGACCCGCTCGACGTCGTCGCGATGCGCCTGCTGGCGGCGATCGGGGTGAAGGTCGGGCAGCTCGAGGATGCGCGGAACCTGCTCGAGCGCTGCCTCGAACTCGCGCCCGGCTTTCACATCGCCAGGCACGGATACGCGGTGGTGCTGTTCCGGCGCCACGAACTCGACGCCGCGCTCGAGCAGGTCGACAAGCTGCTACGCGCCGAGCCTTCGAACCCGAACTACCTGATCCTGAAGGGCAGCGTGCTGGTGCGCCGGGGCGACCACCGGGCGGCGCTGGAGATCTACGAGCGGCTGCTCGCGGATTATCCGCGCCACGCGGGCGCTCACCTCAACTACGGGCACACGCTGAAGACCGTCGGGCGGCTCGACGAAGCGATCGCGGCGTACCGCGCGAGCATCGAGCTGAGCGCGAGCGGCGGCGAAGCGTACTGGAGCCTCGCCAACCTGAAGACCTTTCGCTTCACGGATGAAGACATCGAACGCATGCGCGCGGGACTGGCGGCCGGGAAGCGTGATCCCGAGGACGAGGCTCACCTCGCGTTTGCGCTGGCGAAGGCGCTGGAGGATCGGGCGCGGTACGACGAGTCGTTCGCTTTCTACAAGCGGGGCAACGACGTGCGCGGGAAGCACCATCGCTGGGATGCCAGGGTGAACGTGTTCAATACCGCGCGCCAGATCAAGGCGCTGGACCGTGAATTTTTCGCCACGCGGGAAGGCTGGGGCTCCGATGCCGCCGACCCGATCTTCATCGTGGGGCTGCCGCGCGCGGGCTCGACCCTGCTCGAGCAGATCCTTGCCAGCCACAGCCAGGTCGAGGGCACGGCTGAATTGCCCGACATCATCGCGATCTCGCGGCGCCTGGGTGAGAAGTCGCGGAAGAACCCCGCCTCGAAGTACCCGGAGGTCCTGAAGACGCTGACGCGCGAGGCGGCCAGGGACCTGGGTGAGGGGTATCTCCGGTCGACGCGCGTGCAGCGCAGCGGCAAGCCGTACTTTATCGACAAGATGCCGAACAATTTCCAGCATATCGGCCTCATCCACCTGATCCTGCCGCGGGCAAAGATCATCGATGCGCGGCGGCACCCGATGGGCGGCTGCTTCTCCTGCTACAAGCAGCTCTTCGCCCGCGGCCAGACGTTTACCTACGACCTGGACAAGCTGGGCCGCTATTACCGCGATTACGTGATCCTGATGGATCACTGGGACGCGGTGTTGCCGGGCCGCGTACACCGCGTGCAGTACGAGGAGATGGTGGAGAACACCGAGTCCGAGATCCGCCGGCTGCTGGCGTATTGCGGCCTCGAGTTCGAAGAGCAGTGCCTGCGCTTTTTCGAAACCGAGCGCGCCATCCGCACGCCGAGCGCGGAGCAGGTGCGCCGGCCGGTCTACCGCGAAGGCCTCGAGCACTGGCGCCACTTCGAAAAGCACCTGGAGCCCCTGAGGCGGGCTTTGGGCCACGCGGTGCTGGACCGCTATCCCGCCTGAAGCATGGCGCGCGATGAACGAAACATCCTTGCAGGAGCGCGCATTGCGCGCGATGCCACGGTGCGCAAGGTAGCCTCGCGCGCAATGCGCGCTCCTACAGGCAACGTCGCATTGCGGAAGACGGTGGCGTCGTGGGGGACGGACGCGTTGCGCGCGATGCGCGTTCCAGCGTGCGCGGTTGTATTGCTGATGCTGGCGGTGCCGGGCGCGGCCGATCACGTTGCCCGCGCGCCGTACGTTCCCGACAGCGGCAGCCTGTTCGTGCGCTGTGGCCTGCTCATCGACGGCATCGCCGACGCGGCACTCGAGGATCGGGTCGTGGCGATCCGCTCCGGGCGTATCGCGGCCGTGCTGGACGGCGGCGTGGATACCCGGGAAGCGCCGGTGCTCGACCTGTCCGGCTATACCTGCCTGCCCGGACTGGTCGACACCCATACCCATCTCACCGATCGCGCCGGCACCACGGCGGACCTCAGCGCCTTTTTTACCCGCTCCGCCGACGAGCAGCGCCGTATCTCCCGGGCGAACGCGGAGATCACGCTGTTTGCCGGTTTTACGTCCGTGCGCAACGTCGGCGCCTACATCGGCTGGTCCGGCCGCGACCTGCGCGATCGCATCGACGCCGGCGAGGTCGCCGGGCCGCGCATGCAGGTCGCGGGCTTCTACCTGACCGTTCCCGGCGGCGGAGGGGACCTGCTGATCCCGGGGGTCGCCGAAGCGGACATCCCCTGGCGCGTCCGCATGGGCGTCGCGCGCGGGCCGGAAGCCTTTCGCCGCAAGGCCGAGGAGGCGGTCGCGGGCGGTGCGGACGTGCTGAAAGTCATCGCCTCGGGAGCCGTCCTCGCGTACGGCGGCGTGCCGGGGGCGCCGGAAATGACGAAGGAAGAGATTGCGGCAGTAGTCGAGGTCGGGCATGCCGCCGGCATCAAGGTCACCGCGCACGCCCACGGCGCGCAGTCGATCAGGGACGCCATTCTCGCGGGCGTCGACTCGATCGAGCACGCCTCGCTCGCCGACGAGGAAGCGATCGCGCTGGCGGCGAAGCACGACGTGGCCTTCTCCATGGACATCTACAACGGCAGCTACATCGATACGGCCGGCCGCCGGGAGGGCTGGCCGGAGGAATTCCTGCGGAAGAACCTGGAAACGGTAGAGGCACAGCGCCAGGTGTTCACCAGGGCATACGAGGCCGGCGTGCCGATCACCTTCGGCACCGACGCGGCGGTCTACCCGCACGGTGACAACGCGCGCCAGTTCGCGATCATGGTGGAGCGCGGCATGACGCCGATGGACGCGATCAAGGCAGCGACGTCGGTGGCGGCTCGCTATATGGGCTGGGGCGAGCGGGTCGGCGCGGTTGAAGCCGGCCGCTACGGCGATATGATCGCGGTTCGCGGAAATCCGCTGGAGGACATCACGGTGCTCGAGGGGGTCGATGTGGTGATCAAGGGCGGACTGGTCTTCAAGATGCCGCACGAACAATAGTCGAACGGGGGAAAACAATGGGTACAAACGCATGACCGGCGCGACCGGTGTCCGCTGGCGCGTCCTTGCACTGCTGGTGCTCGTGAGCTTCGTGTCCTACGTGCTCAGGTCCGATATGTCGATCGCGAGCACGGCGATCGTCGACGACCTGGGACTGACGGACAGGCAGCTCAGCTACATCCTCGCCGCATTCGCGGCGGGCTATGCCATATTCCAGTTCCCGGGCGGCCTTCTCGGCGTCAAGCTCGGCACGCGCCGCGCGATGACCCTGGTCATGGTGCTGTGGGGTTTGCTGATCATGCTCACGGCCGCGGCGGGCAGCATCGGCGCCAGCGCGGCGACGGTCGTCGCGGCGCTGGTCGGCATCCGCTTCCTTGTCGGCGCCGCTCACGCGCCGATCTACCCGCTGACCGGCGCCGTCATCGAGCGCTGGTTCCCGATCGGCAGCTGGGCGCTGCCGAACGGCCTCTCCAGCACGGGCCTGACCCTGGGCTACGCGGCGGTGGCGCCGGCGCTTGCCATCATGATTACGCAATGGGGCTGGCAGGCGTCGTTCGTCATGCTCGGCCCGCTCGCTTTCATCGGCGCCGGATTCTGGTGGTGGTACATGCGGGATGAACCCCGGCAGCATGCCGCGGTGAACGAAGCCGAAGCGACGCTGATCATGGCGAACCGCCCGTCGGTGGCGGCAGCCGATACCGACCAGCCGAGCTGGCTGCGGGTGCTGAAGAACCGCGACGTGCTGCTGCTGACGCTCGCCTACTTCTGCATGAACTACATCTTCTGGCTGATGTTCAACTGGGTGTTCTACTACCTGGTGGAAGTGCGCGGCTTCAGCGCCGCTACCGCCGGCGTCTTTACGTCGGTGCAGTGGATCGCGGCGGCGATCGGCGCCACCTTCGGCGGCTTCGTCTGCGACTTCCTCTGCCGCCGCCTCGGAATGCGGCGTGGTTGCGCGAGCCCGGCCGCCGTCGCGCTCACCCTGTCCGGGATTTTCGTGCTGGTGGCGGCGATTACCGGCAACGCCTACATCGCGGTCGGCTGCCTGGCCATGAGCTTCCTCTGCAACCAGATCACCGAGGCGGCGTTCTGGGCGGCCGGCATCAGCATCGGCGGCCGCAACGCGGGAGCGGCCTGCGGCGTCATGAACACCGGCGGCAACTCCGCGGGCTTCGTGAACGCGCTGCTGGTGCCCTTTATCGCCGCGACGTTCGGCTGGACCGCGGCGATCATCACCGGGACCGTGTTCGCCTTCGTCAGCGCCGGGCTCTGGTTCTTCATCCGGGTCGATCGCACCATGCCCGCCTGAAGCCGATCGCACCCTGCCGGACCTGTGGGAGCGCGCATTGCGCGCGATGCCACGTTGGCGATATGGGGCGCGCGCGATGCGCGCTCCTACACGATGTGGAATCCCGGCGCAGGGGGCTCCGGCGCTTGCTAAAGTAGCTGCAAACCAGCCGCGAGACCGTCATGCGCAAGGCCGAAGACATAGCCGGGAGCAACCTTTTCTACCACGACAGCACCCGCCGTCCGCGGGTCGACCGTGCCGAGGGCGTGTGGCTGTGGGACGTGAACGGAAAGCGCTACCTCGACGCTTCCAGCGGCGCCATGGTCTCGAACATCGGCCATTCGAACCCGCGCGTGCTCGAAGCCATGAAGCGCCAGATGGACCATGCAACCTTCGCCTACCGCCTGCACTTCGAGAGCGAGCCGGCGGAGGAGCTGGCGGCGCTCACCGCGTCCCTCATGCCCGAAGGTATCGACCGGATCTTCTTCGTGTCGGGCGGATCCGAGGCCATCGAAAGCTGCCTGAAGCTCGCGCGCCAGTACGCGCTTGCCACCGGGCAGCCGCGGCGCAGCAAGGTGATTTCGCTGTTCCCGTCCTATCACGGCTCGACGCTGGGCGCGGCGTCGATTACCGGCATGCACCAGTTCGTCGAGCCGTTCCGCGACATGATCCGGGTAATGCCGAAGATTCCGGCCGCGACCTGTTACCTCGACCGTGACTCGCTGACTCACGAAGAACGCGGGCTGCGCTATGCCGAGTACCTGCGCGACGAGATTGTCCGCCAGGGACCCGATACGGTGCTCGCGTTCATCATGGAACCCGTCGGCGGCGCCTCGACGGGCGCCCTCGTGCCGCCGGACTCCTGGTACCGCCGCATCCAGGAAATCTGCCGCGAGTACGGGGTACTGCTGATCGCCGACGAGATCATGAGCGGGTCCGGCCGCACCGGGCGATTCCTCGCGGGCGAGCACTGGAACCTGCAGCCGGACATCGTCGCGCTGGCGAAAGGCATGGCAGCGGGGTACGCCCCGCTGGGCGCCATGGCCGCACGCCGGGAGATCGTGACGGCGGTCATCAACAGCGGCGGCTTCGCGCACGGGTTTACCTACGCCGGCAACCCGCTGGCCTGTGCCGCCGGCCTTGCCGTCACGCGCGAGCTGCTCGAGCAGAACCTGATGGCGAACGCGGAAGCGCAGGGACGCAACCTGCGGGCGCGGCTCGGCGGGCTGGTGCAACGCTACCCGTTCGTCGGCGACGTGCGCGGGAAAGGATTGCTGCTTGCATTCGAGCTGGTCAGCGACCGCGAAACGATGCAGCCGCTCGATCCCGCGATGAACGCGCATCTCGCGCTGGTCGAAGAGGCCTACTCCCGCGGGCTCATCATTTATTCCCGACGCACCCGGGGCGGCGCCGTCGGCGATCACTTCATGGTGTGTCCTCCGCTCACGATCACGGATGCGGAAATCGAGGAGCTGATGTCGATGCTCGTCGCGAGCCTCGACGCGTTCGCGGCGGCGCACGCGCTGCCGGTCAACGACGGTTAGCGTCGTGAGCAAGGTCATCATCACCTGCGCCGTAACGGGCTCGATCCATACCCCGACGATGAGCCCGTACCTGCCGGTGACGCCGGAGGAGATCGCGGAGCAGGCAATTGCAGCGGCCGACGCCGGCGCCGCCATCCTGCACCTGCACGCGCGCAACCCGGAAACCGGCCAGCCGACCGCGGATCCCGACGTGTTCATGCAGTTCCTGCCGAAGATCGCCGCCTCGTGTAACGCGGTCGTCAATATCACTACCGGCGGCAGCTCGCTCATGACGCTCGAGGAGCGGCTGGCGGCGCCCAACCGGGCGCAGCCGGAAATGGCATCGCTCAACATGGGCTCCATGAACTTCGGGCTGTTCCCGATGAAGAGGCGGCACTCCGAATGGAAGCACGACTGGGAGCCGAAGCTGCTGGACGCCACGAAGGAAGTGGTGTTCCGCAACACGTTCGCCGACATCGAGCAGGTGTTCCACCAGCTCGGCGACGGCTACGGCACGCGCTTCGAGTTCGAGTGCTACGACGTCGGGCACATCCAGACGCTGGCGTTCTATCTGAAGGAAGGGCTGATCAAGAAGCCCCTGTTCGTGCAGTTCGTGCTCGGCGTGCTCGGCGGCATCGACGCCGCACCCGAGAACCTGATGCACATGAAGGCCACCGCCGATCGCCTGCTCGGCGGCGACTACCGCTTCTCGGTGCTGTGCGCCGGCCGGCTGCAGATGCAGCTCGCCACCATGGGCGCCATCCTCGGCGGTAACGTGCGGGTCGGGCTCGAGGACAGCCTGCTGATCGGGCGGCGCACGCTTGCGAAGAGCAATGCCGAGCAGGTAACGAAGATCCGGCGCGTGCTCGAAGAGCTCGGTTTCGGCATCGCGACACCCGAAGAGGCGCGCGAGATCCTCGGCCTCAAGGGCGCCGACAAGGTGAATTTTTGAGCGCGGGAGCGCTACCGGCGTCGCGGATCACCATTCGGGCGGCGACCGCGGACGATGCGGAGAGCCTGCACGCGATGCTGCTCGAGCTCGCGCATTCCACCGGCCTGCGCGAGAAGATGCGCAGCAGGGCCGAGGACCTTCGCCGGCTGGGGTTCCGTGAGAGGCCGGCCTTTCACGCGCTGATCGCGGAGCGGGACGGCGAGCCTGTGGGGCTCTCGCTGTTCTTTTATAATTTTTCGTCCTGGCGAGGCGAGCTCGGTGTCTATGTGCAGGACCTCTACGTGGCGGACGCCGCGCGGGGCACGGGCCTCGGCCGCCGACTCATCGCGGAGACGGTAACGCTGGGGCGGAAACAAGGCGCAACGCACGTCCGGCTGTCCGTCGATCGCGACAACGAGGGTGCGCAGCGCTTCTATCGAAAGCTCGGGCTGAAGCTGTCCGGCTCCGAGCTGATTTTCCAGGCCACTGGCACGGCGTTCGAGCTGCTGGCCGGCAAGGGGGACTGAATGAAGGTCATTTTTTCCGAAGCGCAGAAACGGCACGCGCCCGAAATTTTCATGTCGAACGGGCTGCCCCAGCCGAATCCCGAGGTTCCGGAACGGGCGGAGAGGCTGCTGGCCGCCGCCGTTTCGAGCGGACTCTCGCTGCAAGAGCCGGAGGATCACGGCCTCGGGCCGATCGCCGCGGTGCACACGGCCGAGTACCTGCACTTCCTGAAGCACATCTATGAGCGCTGGCAGCGGATCCCGAACGCCTCGAAGGATGTCATGCCGAACATCCATCCCGACCGGCGCGACTGCGGCTACCCGGCGTCCGCCGTCGGCCAGGTCGGCTACCACACGTACGACGGCGACTGCCCGATTTCCGCGGAAACCTGGGACGCGGTGTGCTGGAGCGCCAACACGGCGATCCAGGCGGCGCAGGAAGTGCTGGGCGGTGCCGGTGCCTGCTACGCGCTGTCGCGTCCGCCCGGCCATCACGCGTCGAAAGACCTGGCGGGCGGCTTCTGCTACCTGAACAATTCCGCCATCGCGGCGGAGCTGCTTCGCACGCGCCACAGCCGCGTCGCCGTGCTCGACGTCGATGTGCACCATGGCAACGGCACGCAGGGCATCTTCTGGGAGCGGGCGGACGTGCTCACCGTGTCGCTCCATGCCGACCCCGTCCGCTTCTATCCCTTCTTCTGGGGCTATGCCAACGAGCGCGGAGCCGGGCCGGGCCTCGGCACGAACTTCAACCTGCCGCTGCCGCGCGGCACCGGCAACGCGGAATACCTCCAGGCGCTCGACAGGGCGCTCCTGCGCATCGAGGCGTTCGCGCCGGGGGCGCTCGTCGTGGCACTGGGGCTGGATGCTTTCGAGGGGGACCCGTTCCAGGGCCTGGCGATCTCGACGGAAGGCTTCGGGCAGATTGCGGAGAAGATCGCGGCGCTCGGGCTGCCGACGGTGATCGTGCAGGAAGGCGGCTACCTCTGCGACGAGCTCGGCGACAACCTCGAATCCTTCCTCCGCGGCTTCCTCGCACGCCACGAACTTGGCCTGTAGGAGCGCGCATTGCGCGCGATGCTATCCCGGCCGGTCGTGGCGTCGCGCGCGATGCGCGCTCCTACAGGGGATAGTGCGCCATGATTGAACCGCGATGCTACCGTCGGCCAGTGTGATGCCATGACTGAACTGCACCTACTGGACACTCTCGCGATCGCCCTCTACTTCGCCGTACTCCTCTGGATCGGCGTGCGGGTCGCACGCGCCGAGCGGGCCGACGCGGGCAGCGAGTCCTTCCTCGCCGCCGACCGCAACATGAACCTCGTGCAGACCACGGCGACGACGGCGGCCACCGACATCGGTGGCGGCTTCAGCATCGCCATGGGCGGGCTCGGCTTCACGCTCGGCATCTCCGGGTCGTGGCTCATTGCCATCTCGGGCCTGAGCGTGATCATGGTGTCGTTCCTGATGGTGCCCAAGGTCAAGCGCTGGGCGGACCGGATGAAAGGGCTCACGACCGGCGATTTGTTCGAAGCACGTTTCGACCGGCGGACGGGCTTGCTCGCCGCCATCGTCGTGGGCCTCGCGTGGTTCACCTTTGTCGGCGGCCAGATTATCGCCGGCGGCAAGCTGATGCAGGCGACGCTGTCCGTGGACCTGACGGTCGCCATCGTGCTGACGGGCGGGATCGTGCTGGCCTATACTGCGATGGGCGGGTTGAAGGCGGTGATCTACACCGACGTGTTCCAGTTCGTGGTGTTGTTCATAGGCGTGCTGTTCATCGCCGTGCCGATCGGGCTCATCGAAGTGGGCGGCTGGAGCGGTATCCGC
The DNA here is from genome assembly GCA_964424805.1 of uncultured Woeseiaceae bacterium. Taxonomy (GTDB): domain Bacteria; phylum Pseudomonadota; class Gammaproteobacteria; order Steroidobacterales; family Woeseiaceae; genus IDS-8. Next base: position 12,326 of record CAYRKH010000030.1, on the reverse strand, counting down.
GACCATTTCACCGCCACGCCCGGGAAGGCGTCCATGGTGGAATGGGGTGCCGTCGGCTGGAAGACGGTCCTCGGCTGGTTCTTCGCCATCTTTCCCGTATGGTTCATCTCCATAGCCGCGATGCAGCGCATCGTTGCCGCGCGCGACGAGCGTACCGCCAGGCAGTCTTTCTTCCTGACCGGCGTTCCGATCCAATGGCCCCTGTTCGCCGTCGGCAGCACGTTGATCGGCATGATCGCGCACATGCTGATGCCGGACCTCGGCGACGCCGAGCTCGCGACGCCTCTCGTGATCATGGAGCTGCTGCCGCCCGGCATCGCCGGCCTCGTCATCGCCGCCTACATAGCGGCCGTGATGTCGACCGCGGACTCGGCGCTGATCGGTCCGGTCGCCATCTTCACCAACGACATCTACAAGAAGCGGCTGCGGCCGCAGGCGTCGAACCGGTCCATGCTCCGCGTCGCGCGCGTCGCGACAGTAGTGATGGGCGTACTGGCCATCGGCATTGCGTGGCTGGTGCCGAACGTGCTGGAGCTGATCCTCTATGCTTACACGTTCGGCGCCGCGGGGTTGTTCTTCCCGATGCTCGGCCTCCTGTTCTGGCGCCGTACCACGGCGAAAGGCGCGTTCTGGAGCATGGTGGCCGGCGGCGGCGCGGCCGTCGCCTGGGCGGCTGCCGGCGAGCCGTACGGCTTTGCGTCCTCGTACGCCGGGTGGCTCATAGGCCTCCCGGTGCTCGTCGCGGTCTCGTTGCTTACCGCGCACAGTCCGGAAGAAAATCTCGAGCTGTTTTACGGTGACCCGCAATGAACGAGCCCATTCGAACGTTTCCCGACGTGGCCAGCCTGCTGCGCGAAACGCGTCCGTCGCAGCCAGTGTACTGCATCTACCCCCGAGCTTACGTCGAGGCCGCGCGTGAGTTCGTTTCCGGTTTCCCTGGCCGGGTGCTGTACGCGGTCAAAGCCAACGATCATCCGGACGTGGTCCGCCTGCTGAACAGCGGCGGCGTCCGGCACTTCGACTGCGCATCACTTCCGGAGATCGAGCTCTTGCATCGGCAGTGTCCGGGCTCCACGGCGTATTTCATGATCCCGGCGCGCCTGCGCGGGGCGGCGCGTGAAGCGCAGGACCGCTTCGGCGTGCGGCATTTCATGATCGACCACGCGGACGGCCTGCCGCTGCTCGCCAGCGAGATCGACATGGGCCGCTCCGTCGTCTTCGCGCGCATGGCGACGCAGCACGCGTCCGCGATGCAGGAGCTGTCGTCGAAGTTCGGCGCGCCGCCGGACGCGATTCCCGGGCTGCTCGAAGCGATCGCCGATCGCGGCGCGGAGCCGGCGCTGGCATTCAACGTGGGCACGGGGGTCACGAGCCCGGACGCGTATTCCTACGCGATCGACCTGGCGGCGGAGGTGCTGGACAAAGCGGGGATGCGCGTACGGCTGATCGACATCGGCGGCGGCTACGCACGGTCCTACCCCGGTTTCCCGGTGCCGCCGCTCGGCGAATACTTCGCCGCCATCGGGCAGGCGGCCCGCAAGCTCCCGCTGGCGCAGGGCGGGGAGGTGCTCGGCGAGCCCGGACGCGCGCTGGCCGCGCCGGGGCTGTCCGCCGTGGTCGAGGTGCTGCTGCGCAAGGACGATCGCCTCTACCTCAACGACGGGATGTACGGCATCTTCTGGGAACTGCGCTTCCGCGGGCACGACCGCTACCCGGCGCGGGCGTTCCGGGAGGGCCGCGAACACGGTGGGCCGGTGCAGTCTTTCAAGCTGTTCGGCCCGACCTGCGACGCGACCGACGTGCTGCCGGGCGAGGTGGAGCTGCCGGCGGACCTGCGCCCCGGCGATCACATCGAATTCAGCCAGATCGGCGCCTACAGCCTTGCCGGCCGTACCCGGTTCAACGGCCACTACAGCGATGCCATCGTGCACATAGAAGGACTTCCGCCGCGCATGTAAAACCTGTAGGAGCGCGCATTGCGCGCGATGCCACGCTTGGCGGGCCGCGCATCGCGCGCAATGCGCGCTCCTACAGGCGACGGGCACCGCGGAAACTCAGCTTTCCCGCAGGTAGCCCCAGGTGTGCAGCTTGTCGTGGTCCTCGAGCCAGCGGTCGCCGATGTCCTTGCGGTAGTACATGTTGGGAATGAGGATGTTGGTCACGCGCTGGTAGCACTGCGCCTGGGCCTGTTTGACCGAGATGCCCTGGCCGGTGACGATCAGGACCACGCCGGAGTTGCCCGTGATGAGCCATTCGCCGTTCACGAGCTTTACGTCCTCGATGTGAATGCCCTCGTAGTTCGGCCGGCGGAAGATGACGACCCGGTCCTTAGAGTTCGCCTCGAACGTTTTCGGGTCCTGGAACGGGAACGGCGGCACCACGACGCGCACGCCCACCTGGAAGCCTCGCTTGAACTTGAACGTGCTGAGGGAACCGTTCGCCATGCCGAGGAGGAAATCCGACATCGGCATCGAGATGCTGTCGGCCTGGATGCTGATCGTCGGATAGCCGAAGCGCGCCGTGAACTCCAGCGGGTAGATGCCCTGGCCGTTCACGATGCAGTTGACGTCGATGTAGCCGACGTAGCCTTCCTCGGCCAGGCGCGCCTCGAGCTTCGCGAGCGTGGCCTTGAAGATCCGGTTGGGACCGCTCCAGTACATGCAGGTACCCATTTCGCCGGTCGAGGGCCCGATGTCGCCGGGAAACAGCAGCTTGTGTTCGAAGTTGACGTTGATCGGCTGCATGAAGGCGCGGCCGTTGAAGAAGGCACCCACCGCCACCTCCACGCCGCGCACGCGCTTCTGGAGCTGGAACACCTTGACGGTGTCGGCGTACACCGCCTTGTACGACTGGAGCACGTGGATGACGTCCTTGCCGTCGTCCTCGCGGCCGACGAACAGCAGCCGCTTGATGTTTTGCGCCTCGCCGCTCGGTTTGATGACGTAGGCCGACGGGTTCTGCTCGACGTACCGGATGGCCGAGTCGAAGTCGGTGAACTCCTGGAACGGGATGATCGAAACGCCGTGCCGCTTCAGCTCCTCCTGGCCGAAGGAGCGATCGTCCTCGAGCCGGTCCGTATAGGCCGTGCCGCCCACCACGATCTTGCCGTCCGCGCGCAGCTTCTGCGCCTTCTCGCCCATGCCGAGCACGTCGTCGAAGACGATGACATCCGCCCAGTCGACGTGGGGCTCCCACTCGTCCACCTTCGGCACGAAGCCGTCGCCGATGCTCTTCTCGGATTCGCTCTCGATGCAGTACCGGACCGAGTGCCCTTCCCGCACCACCTGCCAGGCGATGTCGCTGATCAGGGCACCGATGGAGACGAAGAGAAAACGTTTTTTTTGGTTGCTCATCCCGCTTTCCGCTCAAATGCCCGGCACTGGTTTGTAGGAGCGCGCATCGCGCGCGATGCTACGTTACGTTGGGCGCGCATCGTGCGCAGTCCGCGCTCCTACAGGCTGGCCAGGTCTCCGTGGACGACTTTACCTTCGATCATCGTCATGAGTACGCTGGTTTCGGAGATGTCCACGGGGTCGATCTCGAACAGGTTTTGGTCGAGCACGATGAGGTCGGCGTACTTGCCGACTTCGATGGAACCCGTGCTGTCCTCCTGCGAGTTGATGTAGGCGGCGTTGATGGTGAACGCCGCGAGCGCCAGGGGCAGGTCGATGCGCTCCTGCGGCAGGAGCGGCTCGGTGGTTTCGCCGAGCGCGCCGAGGCGCGTGATGGCGGTTTCGATCTCCTCGAACGGATTGGCCGAGGAAACGGACCAGTCGCTGCCGAACGCGATCATGCCGCCGGCGTCGCGCACGCTGCCTATCGGGTACAGCCAGCGGGCCCGTTCAGCGCCGATGAACGGAATGGTGAGGTCGGTTATGTAGCTGTCGGCGTACGCCCAGAGCGGCTGGAAATTGGCGACGACGTGCAGCTTGGCGAAGCGCGGAATGTCCGCGGGGTCGATGAGCTGCAGGTGCGAGATGTGATGCCGGTTGCCGAGATCGCCGTTCGCCTCGAGGGCGGCTTCCACCGCGTCCAGCGACTGCCGGATGGCGCCGTCGCCTATGGCGTGGAAGTGCACCTGGAAGTCGGCGGCATCGAGCGCGGTCACCGCTTCTTTCAGCTTCTGCGGCTCGACCATCGGTATGCCCTTGTTCCCGTCCTGCCCGATATAGGGCTCGAGCATGACGGCGGTGTAGTTTTCCATGACACCGTCCTGCATGATCTTGACCGTGCCTGCCCGCAGGCGCCCGCCGGTGTACTGCTCCCGCAGCCGTTCGAAGTTGCCGATCTGCTCCACGCCCTTGTCGCGCTCCCACCAGAGGGAAGCGACGACGCGGAGGCTCAGCTCGCCGCGCTCGTCCAGCGCCCGGTAGGCCTCGAGGTCCTCCTCGTCGACGCTGGCGTCCTGGATGGAGGTGATGCCGTAGTCGTTCAGCATGTTGATCGCGTACTGAAGCCCGTCGGTGCGGGTTTCGAGGTCCACGGCCGGGGCGTGCCGGCTCACCAGGTACATGGCGCCTTCCTGCAGGCTGCCGAGCGGCTCGCCGCCCGGGCCGCGGTCGATCAGGCCGTCGGGCGGGTTCGGCGTATCGGCCGTGATTCCGGCGATTTCCAGCGCCTTGCTGTTGGCCCAGGCCGAGTGCCCGTCCGCGGAGGTCAGGAAGACCGGGCGGTCCGGAACGACCTCGTCGATCAGCGCGGCGCTCGCGTTGGCACCGGGACCGAAGACCGCCATCGACCAGCCGCCGCCGGTGATCCATGCCTGGTCCGGGTTGTCCCTGGCGCAGGTTTCGATGGTGGCAATGTACTCGTCGAGCGTCTCCAGGCCGTTCAGGTTGCAGGCCTGCGCCTCGATGCCGCCGCCGATCGGGTGTATGTGCACGTCCTGGAACCCCGGCAGCATCATGCGCCCTTCGAGGTCGATGACCCGCGTCGACGGTCCGACCAGCGGCTCCGCCCCGGCATCGGAGCCCACGTAGACGATGCGCCCGTTACCGATCGCCACGGCATCCGCCCAGGAGCGGTTGGCGTCGACGGTATAGATCCTGCCGTTCTGGAACACGATATCGGCGACCTGCTGTTCCGCGGAAGCGCGGGGTTCGACTTCGTCGCAGCCGGCCGCCAGGACGGCGGCAATGAGCAGGGGGGCCGTGAAAGGGTGGAGTCTGCGCATCTCGATCACCTTATAATTGTGCGCGAGGAAGTCTAGCAGAGGCAGCTATCAGCGGACCCATCATTATGCAACCGGTTGAACACTGAACATGCCGCCGCTATCGACCTCGAAGGGGCGTTTCAACGAAGTGGTGGAGCTCGTCAGCCGCGGGGAGCTCGAGCATGCCGAGGGCCTTTGCCGCGCCCTGCTGCAGAAATTCCCGCGCGACGTGAACATCGTCGCCATGCGGGGTGCCGTGCTGACCAAGCTGAGGCGCTATGAGGACGCCGAGCAGTCGCTCAGGCAGGCGATCCGGATCGCACCGACGTTTGCGAAGCCTCACGAAGACCTGGGCTTCGTCCTGCTGGAGCTGAAGCGCCCGCGGGAAGCGGCGGACATCCTGCGCACCGCCGTACGGCTCGACCCGCAGCTCGAGCAGGGCTGGTTCAATCTCGGCAAGGCGCTCGCGGTGCTCGGCATCGCCAGGGAAGCCGATGAAGCCTTCGAGAGGTCCTTTGCCCTCAATCCCGAGCGCGGCAAGCTCGCGCTCGCGGCCGAGCACCACAAGGAAGGGCGTTTCGACGAGGCCGAGCGGCTCTACCGCGAGATCATCCGGGCCAATCCGAAGAACGTGGATGCGATACGCTTGCTCGGCCGCGTCGCGTTGAGCGCCAGGCGCCACGACGACGCCGAGCGGCTGTTCCGGCGCGCCATCCGGCTCGCGCCGGATTTCACGGGCGCCATGGCCGATCTCGCGCGCCTGTGCAAGGAACAGAACCGCTTCGACGAGGCGATCGGGTACTGTGAGAAAGTCGCCGGGATGGAACCGGGCAACCCGCAGGCGCATCTCCAGCTCGCCGGCACCCTCGCGCCGGCCGCGCTGACCTACCGCGCGATCGATGCCTACGAGAAGGCGCTGGAGCTGAGGCCGAATTTCGCGGCCGCGCGCCTCGGGCTGGGGCACGTGCTGAAGACCGTCGGACGGCAGGAGGAGGCAATCGAGGCTTACCGCGAGTGCATCCGGCTGCGGCCGGACAGCGGCGAGAGCTACTGGAGCCTCGCCAACCTGAAAACCTACAGGCTCTCCGACGCCGATATCGCGGAGATGGAGAAACGTCTCAAAAGCACCGGTCTCACCCACCAGTCGCGGGTCAATTTCCTGTTTGCGATGGCGAAGGCGCTGGAGGACCGGGGCGATTACGAGCGCGCCTGGGACTACTACGTCGAAGGCAACCGGGCGCAGCGGATGGAGGAGAAGTACGACCCCGTGGCCACGGAGGTCGTGAACGATTCCATCATCGAGGTTTTCGACCGCGAGCTCCTGGAAAGAAACGCCGGGGTCGGTAATCCCGACCCGTCGCCGATTTTCGTCATTGGCCTGCCGCGTTCCGGTTCGACGCTGATCGAGCAGATCCTCGCGAGCCACAGCCAGGTCGAAGGCACCTCGGAGCTGCCGTACGCGGGGCGGGTGGCCATGTCCCTCAACCGCAACCGGGCCGACGGCGTCAATTACCCGGAAGCCGTGCGCGAGCTGTCCGGCGAACATTTCCACGCGCTGGGCCAGGATTACCTCGACCTCGCCGCCATGCACCGCACGGAGGGCAAGCCGCGCTTTATCGACAAGATGCCGAACAATTTCCCGGCCGTCGGCTTCCTGCACCTCGTGCTGCCGAACGCGAAGATCATCGATGCGCGGCGGCATCCGCTCGATTCCTGCCTCGGCTGCTTCCGCCAGCTTTTCGCGAAAGGGCAGACGTTCACCTACGACCTGGCGGATATCGGCGAGTACTTCCTCGAGTACCAGCGGATGATGGATCACTGGCACGAAGTGCTGCCCGGCCGGGTGCTGACGGTGCAGTACGAGGAGCTGGTGAACGACGTCGAAAGCCAGGTCAGGCGGCTGCTCGAGTACTGCGAGCTGCCGTTCGAGGAGAACTGCCTGAATTTCCACGAAACCGAGCGCCCGGTCAGGACGGCCAGCTCCGAGCAGGTGCGCCAGCCGATCCATAGCCGCTCGGTCGGCTTCTGGCAAAACTATGCCGACAAGCTGGACGAGCTGAAGGCGGTGCTGGAGCCGGTGCTGCCCCGCTACCCGTAGGAGCGCGCATTGCGCGCGATGCCACCGTTCGCTGGAAGTGGCTTCGCGCGCAATGCGCGCTCCCACAGTAGGCGTCAGAAATCCTCGTAGGGCCAGACTTCCAGGCCGTGGATCGCGTTTCGGATGTCGTGGGACAGCGTTACGGTCATCGTCGTCTTGACCCGCTTGAGGTCGTGCAGCGCGATCGTCGACGGCGATGATCCCCCCGCGATGACGTCGTCGTCGACCACGCACAGCCCGCGCGCGAAGGCCTGCCGCGCCAGCCGCGAATCCCCTGCGTCACGGTGAGTGAGCTGGTGTTCCGCGTAACGCGGCACGCGGAACGCGCACTGTGAACCGGGCGACGCGAAGCGCACCATGTCCGCCTGGCTGTCGTTGAACAAAATGCCGTCGCGATATGGTCGCGCATTGTGCGACCCCTGCGGCAAGGTCGCCACCATCGTGATCGTGCGGCCGTCGAACTTGAGGAGGCCGCCGGTCCGCAGTCCGCTCGCGTACAGGCCCCGTTCCATGGCGTACACGCTGTTCAGGTGCAGCGCATTCGACGGGGGCGGCCCGTGCTCTCCGGCCGGGTCGAAGGGTACCGCGCGGAACGAGTCGTTCGACCGTCCTATCGCGAGCCCCCAGCAGAAGCGATTCGCGTCGAGATCGAATCCGAGCAGCGAATCGAACCCCGTTGACGTCAGGTACAGCCTCCGCTTGAACCGCGTTATCTCGTGGCAGTGCTTCAGGTAAGGCGAGCGGTATGAGCCGAGCCGGTTGAACTCCCGGTCGTATACGAAAAGCTCGTCGCTGGCCGCGATGAGCACGCGGTCGCCGTCGAACGCAATCCCGCGCAGGCCGCGATCCCAGCCGCGCCCCTGCCAGTCGATGTCGGTCGTGTTCCAGTCGATTGCCTGCACCGCGCGTTCGCGTTCGAGGTCGACCAGGAACACGCCGCCGTGGCTTTCTCCCTGCCGGCTGCCGCGTACGACGGAAGTTGCAATCAGGACGGTCACTTGCAGGCTCACTGTCAAAATTGCAATTAATAGCAAGAGTTCTGGAATTGCAATCCGGGACAGGGCTAGAATCGGGCGGTCACATCGCAGGGATCGTTCGCGATTCATTGCATTCCACATTGTGGGATGGCGGACGCTCCACCAGGGGGAACCTGATGTCGCACCAGGAAGCCGCGCCGCTCTTCAGTCGCAGTGCCATCGCCGTCGCCGTATCGGCAGCGTGCGGAACGTCCGTCGCGTACGCGCAAAACCCGCAGCTCGAGGAAATCGTCGTTACGGCGACGAAACGCGAAGCCAGCCTGCAGGACGTGCCGCTCGCGATCACCGCGTTCACGGAAGGCGACATCGTGCGCCAGGGCTTCCAGACCCTCGACGATTACGTCGGCAAGATCCCGGGGCTTTCCTTCAGCCGGCGCGAGCCCGGCGGCACCACGGTGCTGATGCGCGGCTGCACCATTTCCGGCCTGTCGTTCGGCGCCAATTCGACCACTTCGCTTTACCTCGACGAGCAGCCGATTACCGCGGCCGGGCGCAATCCCGACGTGCGCCTGATCGACGTTGCGCGCGTCGAGGCGTTGAGCGGCCCGCAGGGCACGCTGTTCGGCGATGCGTCGCAGTGCGGCTCGCTGCGCGTCATTACCAATAAACCGGATGCCTCCGCGTTCTCGAGCTGGATCGACGTCGGCGTCAACCAGGTAATCGACGGCGATACCGGGTACGACCTGAGCGGCATGGTGAACATGCCGCTGGTGGACGACCGCGTAGCCCTGCGGCTCGTCGGCTTCATCAACGAGGAAGCGGGCTACATCGACAACGTCCTGGCGACCAGCCCCGGGGGTACTTTCGACAACTCCGAGTTCGTGGAAAAGGACATCAACTCGGCGACGAACACCGGCGGCCGCGCGGCGCTGCGTACCGTCGTCAACGACAACTGGGTCGTCGATGCCACCGCCATCTACCAGAAAAGGGAGGCAGACGGGTTCGGCGACGTCGACCTTGCCGAGAACTTCTTCGAAGGCCGAACGATCGGCGACCTCGAGCAGGTCCGCTTCAACCGCGATACGTGGACGGACGAGTGGTACCAGCTTGGCCTGACCGCCGAAGGCAGCCTCGGCTTTGCCGACTTCGTGATCGCGGGCGCCTACTTCAACCGCGAGACGGTGTACAACGCGGACGCCACGGCTTACCAGTTCGCGTTCAACCAGCTGAATGCCGCGTTCCAGGCGTACTATGCCTATTACGACATTACTATCTACGATTTTGGCGGCGATCCGCACGCGTTCGCGTTCAACGGCGAAGACACGGAGCGCTGGTCCATCGAAGCGCGACTCAGCACGCCGGCGGATTCCGAGAGCCGGTGGAGCGGTATCGTTGGTGTGTTCTACAACCGTGAGGAAGGGCACGCGCTGTTCTATTCCGGCAATACCGACTTCGATACCTCGCCGGCATTTGCGTACCTGAACTACCTCGCTTACGCCTACGATCCGGCATTTCCGCTTCCCGCGCCGCCCTCCGGCGGCAACTGGTTCACCGGCGTGTACGACGGCACGTTCGAGCAGTTCGCGGTCTTCGGCGAAATCGGGTTCGAGCTGACGGACAACTTCAACATCACGCTGGGCGGGCGCTTCTTCGACATCCAGCTCGATCGCACCCTGAAACAGGGATCGCTGTTCCCGCTGGGCACGGAGCCCGACTGCGGCGTCGACTTCTGCATCGCCGACGCGGTCGGCAGCGCGGACGAGACGGGCTTCGTTCCGAAGATCACCCTCGAGCTGAACATGACCGAGGACACGATGGGGTACTTCACCTATTCGGAAGGATTCCGGCGCGGCGGCGCCAATGCCGGGCGCGCGACGTCGATCTTCGGTCCGGGCCAGCCGTTCAACGCGTTCGACTCGGACACGATGAAGAACTACGAGCTCGGCCTGAAGACCACTACGGCCGGCGGCATGTTCAGGCTGAACGCCACCGCGTATCACATGATCTGGGAGGGGATCCAGCTGCAGGCGGAGGATCCCGCGCCGGACATCTTTACGCTGGGCATCGTCAACTTCCCCGAAGCCGTGCTCAACGGCGTCGAGCTGCAGGCGAGCTGGCTTCCGGGCCCCGGCTGGGACGTGAGCGGCACGCTGGGCTGGAACGACGGAGAGATCTCGAAGGACGCCGTGTTGTTCCCGGAGAGTGATACCGCCGTCACCGTGACCGAGGGGACGGAGCTTCCGATCATGCCGGACTGGAAAGCGAGTCTCGGTATCCAGTACCAGTTCGAGCGGAAGCTGCTGGGCGGCCAGCCGTTCGTCCGCGTGGATCACACCTATAACGGCGAAGCGGTGAGCTCGGTTGCCGGCATACAGGCGATCGTGTTCGTCAACCCGGTACGCGACCAGGATGCCTACAACATCACGGACCTGCGCTTCGGCATCGAGGCCGACGGCTGGAGCGGCGCGCTGTTCGTCAACAACGTGTTCGACGAGCGCGCCGCGCAGTTCTACAACGACCGCTGGGCGCAGACGCGGGTGTCCGTCAACCAGCCGCTCACCGTCGGCGTGACGTACCGCAAGTACTTCGACTGAGTAGCGCAGGCGGCGTGGATATCGGCGATCCCATACGCGAGCTCGGCCCGGTCGACGTCACCGCGCTCTCACGCGTCATCCTGGCACAGGACGAGGCGGCGTGGCGCGAGGAGCAGGTGCGCCAGCAGTCCTACGAGGTGCACCGGCAAACGGAATCGATCGTCATGGTCTTTACCGACGGGCAGGGCTGGCCGGAGATAGAAGTTCGCAAGGAGCCGGGCTGGGACCGGCTTGCAGAGGCCGCGGTGCCGCTGATGCACGACATCATCGGCCGCTGCTACCCGAAGGGCGGCACGATCATACGGGCGATGGCGGCGAAGCTGCTCGTCAATGGCAAGATCAGGCCGCATCGCGACTCGCATCCGTCTTTCCACCACGGGCATCGCATCCACGTGCCGATCACGACCAATCCGCGGGTACGGTTCATCATCGACGGGCGACCGTACCGCTTCGAGGTGGGCCAGGCTTACGAGCTGAACAACCAGCTGCAGCACAGCGTGGCGAACAAGGGGAGCGAGGATCGCATCACCTTTATCTTCGATTACGTGCCGCCGGGGGTGCTCGGGCGGGCTGCGTGACCCGGGCCCGCCGGTTCAGTCCAGCTCGATGTAAACCCGGCGGTTGCGCCGTCCCTTCTTCTCTACCTTCCCGATCGTGACCCGCCCCACCTCGGCCGTCGATTTGAGGTGAGTCCCGCCGCAGGGCTGCAGGTCCACGCCTTCGATTTCCAGCAGGCGCACGCGCCCCGCGCCCTTTGGCGGCTGCACCGACATGGTACGGACGAGCTCCGGCTGCGCCTCGAGCTCGGCGTCCGTGATCCAGCGGCAGCTCACCGCGTGGCCGGCATCGACCCAGGCCTGCATGCGACGCGCCACGTCCTCCTTGTCCACGCCGTCCTCCATGTCGAAGTCGAGGCGGCTGCGGTCGGCACCGATGTTGCCCCCCGTGACGCCGTATCGGAGCACCGCTCCCAGCAGGTGCAGGGCGGTGTGCATGCGCATGTGCCGATAGCGGCGATCCCAGTCTATCGACGCCTGCACGGTGTCACCCGGCGGCGGCAGCGGGCTGCCCCGCGCCACCATGTGCCGGATCTCGCGGTTCTTGCCGTAGCGCGTGTCGATGACGGCCGAGGTGCCGGCCGACCAGCGCAGCAGGCCGGTGTCGCCCGGCTGGCCGCCGCCCATGGGATAGAACACCGTGCGGTCCAGCACGATGCCGTCCTCGTCGGCGGCCACCACGGTTGCCGAGCACTCTCTTATATAAGAATCCTCGCGAAACAATTCCTCGGTCATGGCATCTCTCCGGATCGGAGGTCAATGTAGCGCTTTCGGCCTCCAATCGGCAATTCGTCACGCCTTCCGGCACCAGAGTGCAGTAATATCGGAATCTTGCCTGTCATAACCTCTGCTTCCATGATTTTTGTGCCGGGACCTGCATGAAACGACCGCTGCTCGCGCTTGCCGGCGCCATCCTCTGCGCGCCGCTGCTGTCGGCCTGCTCCGGGG
>CAYRKH010000029.1:0-36260 GCA_964424805.1 uncultured Woeseiaceae bacterium | reverse complement strand
CTTTCGCGCACGGCATCCGCTCGTATGCGAAGAGCGGCATGACCAGGGAGATCACGCCCGAGCTGGTCGACGCACTGGTCGAATCATTCGTGCCGGATCCGCGGCTTGCGCTTTTCACGCACACAGCGGGCGGAGCGGTCAAGCGCGTCGACGAGCTGGCGACCGCCTTCCCGCACCGGAACGCGGAAACGATGCTCATCGTGGCCGGCGCCTGGACCGATCCGGAGCACGATGCCGAGGCGATGGCCCGGGCGCGCGAGTGGTTCGCGCAGCTCGAGCCGTTCACCGGCGGCTACTACACCAACATCGAGTTCGATGGCCCGGCCGCGGACGAGAACTACGGTCCGGCCTACCCGCGCCTGGCGGAGATCAAGGCGCAGTACGATCCGGCGAATCTGTTCCGGCTGAACAGCAACATCGAGCCGGCAACGGTTTAGGAGCTCAGTCGCTGGCGGCGGCCTGCGGCATCATGCCAAGCAACACGTAACGCAGCAGTACCTCGTAGCTCTGCTTCTCCATCAGCATGCGGCTGGGCAGCTCGAGGGTGTGGATCGGGTGGTCCTCGACGTCGCGGATTTCCTGCAGCAGCTTTTCGCCCTCGCGATAGACCTTGTAGCGAACCTCCCGGCGCCGGCCAAACTTGAGCAGCACCGTGCTGTCCGTCCAGTCCTGGATCACTTCCGTGCCCATCCCCTTCTCCTTCCATCCAACGTTGGGAGAAGGGGTTGCAAGCCGCGTGCCACCGGTACGAGCGGCATGGGAGTAAATGCACTAAGCGGCTGATTCGAAAAGTCCATTCGGGTTTACGCCGCGGCGGGCGGTCGTCCGCCGACTGTACGCTGCGTGTCAGCTTCTGACGCGGATTCAGGCGATTTGCGACAGCCGCTTTACATAAACGTAGGAGCGCGCATTGCGCGCGATGCTAAAGCGGCGCCAGGTGGCATCGCGCGCAGTGCGCGCTCCTACAGCCAGTGGGCCGTGAACGGTCGACGATTCAGCCGCTTCGATGTCCAGGCGGATGCCGCCGCCGTTGGTGAAATCCACTTCGAAGTCGACACATACGCGTCTTTCCGCCGTCATTTCCCGTTGTCTCCGGCAGCAGCTTCCCTGTCCGGATGATAACCTGCAGCAGAATGATGGATAAGGGTGCGCCATGCCCCACGCCGCTCGGCATGACACTGATGCTTTCGGAGGCCTGGAATGCCATGGGTAGTGCCCGTCGGAGGCGTTCATGACCGACAACACGTACGCTCTCAACCTCGTGCTACGCGCCATGGATTTCGCGGCACGCAAACACAAAGACCAGCGCCGCAAGGACACTGACGCCTCACCGTACATCAACCATCCGATCGCGCTCGCGAGAATTCCTGAGCGAGGAGGGCGACGTTCACGACCCGATCGTGCTCGCGGCAGCACTGCTTCACGACACGATCGAAGATACCGAGACGACCTCGCAGGAGTTGCGCGGTGAGTTCGGTACGGAGGTCGCCGATATCGTTGCCGAAGTCACGGATACGAAATGGGTCGGCAAGGTCGCGCGCAAGCAGATCCAGGTGAGCCGGGCCGGGAATGCCAGCCATCGCGCGAAGCTCGTCAAGATCGCCGACAAGATCGCGAATCTGCGCGACATCATTTCCAGCCCGCCCGCCGACTGGACGGACGAGCGAAAGCGCCAGTATTTCGACTGGGCCAGGAGCGTCATCGATCGATTGCGCGGCACCAACGAGCGACTGGAACGTCGATTCGATGCGTTGTACCGGCAGTTGCCGGTGGACGAGGGCTGAGCCGGATCGCTTACCGGGACCGGCTCGCGGCGTTGCCGGCCTCGAACACGAGCTGCGCGAGTGATGCGAGGCGGCCGTCCGGGTCGGTCACGAGGCCCTCGCGGTAGTACACGACCCGGCCGGCGTCGCTCGAGGCCATCACGTCGCGCAAGAGCTCGTTGTGCCGCAGCCGGAAGCGCCCGGACCTCGGCCCGATGACGTCCTCTTCCGCTTCGAGGTGCTGCTCCACCAGCAGTATCCCGCCGGGAGCGAGGCGCGTGAGCAGGTGTGGCAGCAGGCGCTGGTTCACGTATCGCACCATCACGACCAGGTCGTAGGGACCGGGCGGCAGCGAGTTCGGGTCGTCGAGGTCGACCTCTATCCAGCGGACCTCGAGTCCTTCTTCAGCGGCGCGTTCCCGCGCCCGCGCCAGTCCGACCGGCGAGATGTCGACACCGTCCACTCGCCAGCCGCGGGCTGCCAGGAAGAGGCTGTTGCGGCCCGCGCCGCAGGCGACGTCCAGTGCACGCCCGGCGGCCGTCCGCGGCAGGTGCTCGGCGAGGAGGGCGGTCGGGTGCGTGCGCCCGGCGTAGCTTCCGCTGCGGTACTTCTCGTCCCACCGCTCCCGCTCCTCGGTGCTCATGCCAACTCGTTCCTCCGGTGATCTTCGGTGCAGCGCCTCGGCCGGGGCTTCGCGCGCGATGCGCGCTCCTACAGTGCGAACTGCCCGGCGTGTCCGATGAACGCTCCCTGCAATTCTACAGCACCCGCAGGTCGCGCCTGGCGCTCCTACTGGCACGAGAGTCGCCTGCACGCAGGCCGGGCTACACGATTTCGCGTGTACTGGCGCGCCGGCCGCCCAGCTTCGAATGGCGCATCCCGTACAGAACGTAGATGAGGCCGCCAACGACCAGGTAGCCCGACAGCAGGATCGCCGGGATCGGATTGCCCGCCAGCGCCTTGCCGGTGATGTCCAGGATCAGCGGCAGGATCATCATCATCGCGAACACGATCCCGAGCAGCGGCACGACGCCGACCCACACGCCCCTGATCCGGAATCCGCCGAACGGGACGCGAAACGGCCGCACGAGGTCGGGCTTGGTGGTGCGCAGCCACATGACGCTCAGGCAGACGACGGAGAAGCCGATGGCGATGCCGAGGCTGACGAGATCGGCCAGCAGCGATATCGGCAGCAGGGCGGCCGTCAGTGCGATGAGCGTGCAGAGAAAGATCGTGCCCGTGAACGGCGTGCCGAAGCGGGGATGCACGGTCGAGAACAGCCGCGGCAGCAGGCCGTCGCGGGACATCGAGTAGAACACCCGGCTCTGGCCGTAGGTGGCCATCAGCATCACCGAAACCAGGCCCAGAACGGCGCTCGCCTTGATGACCAGCCCGAACAACGGCAGGCCCATGGCATCGACCGCCAGCGCGAGCGGATCCGGAACGCCGAGCGCCCGGAACGGGACGATGCCCGTCAGTACGGCGGCTACCGCCATGTAGATGGTCGTGCAGACGACCAGCGTTCCCAGTATCCCGATCGGCAGGTCACGGTGAGGGTTCCTGGCTTCGGCCGCGGTGGTCGCCACGGTCTCGAAGCCGACATAGGAAAAGAACACGATCGCCGCGGCCCGGAAGACGCCCGGCCAGCCGTAGCTGAAGCCGCCTTCGTTCGGCGGCACGAACGGCGTCCACAGGTCGGGATTCACCCACCAGGCGCCGACCGCCACGAAGGCGAGCAGCACCGTCACTTTCAGGATGACGAACAGGCTGTTGACGGCCGCGGATTCCGAGACGCCCATTGCCAGCGGAACGGCGATGACGGCGATGCCGGCCGCCGCGATGAGGTTGAGGCCGTGCCCGGTCGTAAACACGAGGCCTTCGGGACCCGGCACGGCAGCGAGGAACGGCGTCGACAGGGCGGCCGGCACCACGATCCCGAAATCCTGCAGCAGGCTCACCAGGTAGCCGGCAAACCCGACGGCGACCAGCGCGGCGGCAATGCCGAACTCGAGCACCATGAGCCAGCCCGTGGTCCAGGCGAATACTTCACCGAGCGTCGTATAAGAGTAGGTATAGGCCGAGCCGGCCGCCGGCAGGGTGGACGACAGCTCCGCATAGCAGAGCCCCGCGAATGCGCAGGCCAGGCCCGCGAGCACGAAAGACAGCAGGACCGCGGGGCCGGCGAAGTTCGCCGCGGCCGCGCCGGTGAGCACGTAAATGCCGGCGCCGATGGTGCAGCCGACGCCGATCGCAACGAGGCTTACGGGACCGAGCGTGCGCTTGAGCGCGTGGGCGGAGTTCTCCTCCAGCACCTGCTCGGCCGATTTGCAGACGAGCAGGCGATGGCGGGCTCGTGGAAAGGCGATCGGCTTCATGTCACCTGTTTCGTGTAGACGTCCAGGCGCAGCACGTCCGACAGCCAGCGGGAGGCCTCGTCGAAAGCGCGATCGCTGATCGCGGCGATCGAGACCGCTTCCAGGAAACTGTGCGTGGCGCCGGGATAAACCACCGACTGGGCGCGCACGCCGGCCTGCCGCAGCTTCTCGGCCATCTGCATGCTCTCGTCGTACATCACGTCGCATTCGGGTATGGCGAGGAAGGCGGGCGGCAGGCCGCGCAGGTCGGCGCGCAGGGGGCAGGCCAGCGGATTGGAGGCGTCGGCGGGATCGCGAAGGTAGTTTCGCCAGTATTTTTCCATCTCGCCCGGCTCCCACAGGTAATTGCCCTCACTGTAACGCCGGTGGGAATCGGTCGCGCAGCCGGCGTCGAAGCAGCCGTAGTTCAGGAGAACGGCGGCGACGGCGTCCCGCTCGCCCTCGTCGCGCAGCATGAGGCTCGCGGCGACGGCCATTGCGGCGCCGGCCGAATCGCCGCCGATCGCGATACGGCCGGGGTCGACGTTCACCGACGGCCCGTTCCGGCGCAGCCACCGAACGACCGCGACCGTCTCCTCGATCGCTTGCGGGAAGCGGGCTTCCGGCGACAGGGAATAATCGACGCCCACGACGGCGATATCGGCCCTGGCCGCGTATTCCCGCATCAGGCGATCGTGCGTGTCGATGCTGAATATCGTCCAGCCGCCGCCGTGGAGGTAGACGAGTGCCGGCCGGTTCCCGTCTGCGCGCGGATCGTAAACCCGGATGCGAACCTCACCGCCGGCTAACGGCACGAACGTCTCCCGCGTGGTCGCCATCTCCGGGCCCCCGTAGGTCCAGTGGGCCCGCGCCCGTTCCGCTATCTGCCGTGCTTCCGTCAGGGAAACCCGGTTCAGCGCCGGATGCTCCTTCCAGAGGTCCGACATGACCGCCACGAATCGGCGAATGTCCGGGTCGAGCCCGTCCCCGCGGGTTCCCGCGCGTGCCGGGTCAGCGGCGTAGCCTCCAGGTTCCAGGCTTTTGCCGTGCCCGGGTTCGTTCGGTTTTTGCGGCTTCATTCACTCGCCCGTGGAGCCGGTCTGCCGGGGCGGCATATGCGGATTACCCGCGCCCCTTCCGGCAACCGTTATATGCGTTGGAGCAGCCTAGCAAGAACCCCGCGTCGGGCCTGTTCCGCCCCGATCAAACTTCGTCGCGTTCGGGTCACCCTGTAGGAGCGCGCATCGCGCGCGATGCCACGGCGGTGCCTCACCGCACGCCGCAGGTGATGCAACCACCCGTGGCGTCGCGCGCGATGCGCGCTCCTACGCGCGGGGGGCGAAGTAGCGGCTCGGGGTCGTGCCGAACGTGCGATGGAAGGTTGCGGTGAAGGCGCTGGGGCTGAGGTAGCCGACGTCGAGCGCGACGTTGGTGACGGATTGCCCGGCCGCGAGCCGCGATACCGCGCTCACCATGCGCACCTGCTGGCGCCAGGCCCCGAAGCTCATCCCCGTTTCGCGGCGGAACAGCCGGGCGAGGGTACGGCGGCTCATGCTCGCGCTGCTGGCCCATTCCTCGACGCTGTCGTCCCGGGCGGGATCGTTGAAGATCGTGCGGCAGATTCGCGCAAGCCGCTCGTCGGAAGGCATCGGTGCGCCCAGCGGAGCGACCGGCATGGTCATGACCTCCTCGAGGAGCAGCGCCATGATCCGCCCTTCGCGGCCCTGCACGTCGTACTCGAGCGGGAACCGGCTTGCCTCGAGGATCAAGGCGCGGAGAAGCTCGGATACCTCGACGACGCGGCACTGCATCCGCAGGCGGCAGGCTTCCGGCTTGACGTACAGGGTGCGCAGCGACACCCGGCCGCGGCAGTACACCTCGTGCGGCGTGTTGGCCGGCAGCCACAGCGCCCTGAGCGGCGGCACGATGAAGACGTCGCTTTCCGTGAGCACGGACATCACGCCCGCACACGCATAAAGGAGCTGTGCGCGGCGGTGGCTGTGGAGCGGTTCGACGTCGCCGCACTCGTATTCGTCGGCAAGCACGCCGATCGGGCGTGCGACGACTTCATAGTCGAGCGCGCGCGTGCTGCGCGGCATGTGAGCCGAAGGAGGCAAAGATTGATCGACAACAGCAGCCATGAGTTCTCTCCCCTGCCTGATGCTACCTGGAGCGGCGGTTGTGAGTGCCCCGCTCGAAGCCCACGAAGAGATTGCCGAATTCCGAAGCCGCATCGAGCCGCGGATAAACCGCGTCGCCGAGATGCTCGATCACGTCTTCGACCAGCAGGTTCAGGAGGCTTGCAATCGGGGCGTTGTTGTCCCAGAAACGTCCGGAGTCCGTCCTCGCCTGCAGCACGCAGGACGTGTACTCCGTTGCCCAGTGACAGTAAGGATCCGTGACGATAACGAGCGGCACCGACAGCTCAGCCGCCTTCTCCGCCAGCAGCCGGAACCAGCGCGAATAGCGGCGGCAGTCGACGATGACGAGGCAGCTCTTTGCGGTACCGTCCGCTCGCAGGTCCGCGAACGCGCGGTTGTCCACCGCCAGGTACCGGACGCCGGACCGGACATAGGCCAGCAGGTCGGCAAAAGCGATCGCGAGTCCCCGCTCCGTCTGGAAGCCGGCCACGAACACGCGGTCGGCGCCCGCTACCCCTTCCACGGCCTGCTTCCAGGTCGGTCCCTCGGCCATTGCATACACGGCCTCTACGGCTTCCATGGCGGCGTGCATGGCACGCGTCCGGTCGTCATCGCTGGGTGCCGGGGAGGCGGATGCGGTGCTGCGCCAGGGGGCCCCCGCCGTGTCGGTCATCTCCGTCCGCATTTCGCTGCGCAGGTCCCCGAGTCCGCGGTACCCGAGCGCTTTCAGGGTACGCCCCACCGTCATGGCGCTCACGCCGATGCGCCTCGCGATCGACTCGGCCGTTTCAAACAGCGCCTCGTCGGGGTGTGCCGCAAGATGGGACGCGACGACCTGCTCGGCAGCGCTCAGGGATTCCAGGCGATCTCGTATGAGGACCTGGTAGCGATGCGGAAAGCTTTCTTCGCTCACCGGGCTTCGGGCAGTCATTTTTCTTCGAAGGAGCGCAAGCGCCTAGTATGCGGGGACGGGCCGCGATGAGACAACCGTGGACATGCTGTCACAGCACGCGGCCCGGACGCGCGCCGGTCGGTTTCGCGTCGCGCCACACGACGGTGCCGTTAACCAGGACGAGGTCGATACCGGTAGCGAGGAGTTGCGGTTCCTCGAAGGTAGCCCGGTCCGTGACCGAGTCCGGGTCGAAGAGCACGAGATCTGCCCGAGCGCCCTCGCGGATGACGCCCCGGTCGTTCCAGCCCAGCCGCGCTGCCGGCAGTGACGTCATCTTGCGAATCGCGGCCGGCAGCGTCAGCCAGCCGGCCTCGCGCACGTACTCGCGCAGGACGCGTGGAAAAGTACCGGCCCCGCGCGGATGCATGCCGTCTATCGACCCGTCGCTCGCGAACATGACCCAGGGCTGCTCCACGAAGGCCTGGATGTCGGGGGTCACCATGGATTGCCCGATCACGCGGGCGACCGAGCCCGCCGCGTCCCCTTCCCGGATGATGCGTATGTACATCTCGACGGGCGTAACGCCGGCAGCCTTTGCGAGCCCGGCGAGATCCTGCCGTTCATACGCCGGGTTCGGCGCAAAACTCACGATCCTCACGCGCTCGGCGCCGCCGACGTCGGCCAGTGCCTCGGCGACGCTTTCAGGATCCTCGTAGCGCTTGTTCGGAACCAGGACCTTGATGTTGGAGTTCCAGGCGTCGTAGGGGTAGATGTCGGCGAGGTAGTCCAGGCCTTCACGCCGCGCGTCTTCGACCAGGGCGATGTACTCCGCCGCCCGGTTCCACACGTCGACGGATGCAAGCTTGATGTGGGAATGCTGGACAGGTATGCCGGCCCGCTGCCCGATGGCGATGGCTTCCTTCAGCGCCTCGAAGCTCCGGTCGGCCTCGTCGCGGATGTGCGTCATGTAGAACCCGCCGTGGCGGGCCGCCGCGTTGGCCAGCGCGACGACCTCGTCGGTCGTGCTGTAACTCGCAAGCTCGTACTCGAGGCCGCTCGAGAGCCCCACCGCGCCCGCTCGCATCGCCTCCTCGACCATCGCCGCCATCCGTTCCACTTCCCCGGGGTTCGCGGGGCGCCGGTAATCCTCCCCCATGACCTGCTCGCGGACCGTCTCATGCCCGACGAGCAGCGCGAGGTTCACAGCGGAAGGCTGCTGCCGGCGCGCGTCCAGCCACGCGCCGATCGGCCACGGCGAACTGCCGTCCGCGCCGAGGATGAGGGTGGTAATGCCCTGGGCTACCTGCGACTCGGCGAGCGGATGTTCCGCGAGCAGGCCGCCGGAATGGTTGTGGATGTCGATGAAGCCGGGGGCCAGCACCCTGCCGGCCGCGTCGATGACTTCTTCCGCCCCGTCGGCCGAGAGCTCGCCGATGGCGACGATCCTGTCTCCGCGGATCCGCACGGCGGCAGGGTAGAGCGGCGCGCCGGTTCCATCCGCGATGCGGGCGTTGACGATCAGCGTGCCGGCAGCGTCGCCGGGCTCGTCCGGCGTGCCGGCATCGGGACCGTCCTGCCCGCAGGAGACCGCGAGGCCAACCAGCAGGACGCCCAGTCCCGTTACCCACCACCGCAAGGTACTTTGCATCATCGCCTCCGGATGTTACGCAACGTTGCCCGCTGCTGCGCCGGCCTGCCCGAGCTCATCGTCCAGGGACGCGACCAGCGCATCCACTCCGTCGCGCACGGGATCGACGCACGGCAGCGACAGTTCAGCCTCGATGGCCGCGCGCTTCTGACGATAGTCGGCCTCGGCCAGGCCGCGGCTGTTCAGCGCGACGCCGATGCAGCGAACGCGCGCATTGGTCAGGCGGGCGGCGTCGACGTACCGTTCCACGCAGACCCCGAGCGGCGGGATCGCCTGTCCCGGTACGCATTCGATTTCGCTCCGCGACAGGTCATGACAAAGCACCAGGGCGTCCGGCTGCGTGCCGTGAATCAGCCCCAGCGTTACACCCGCATAGCTCGGGTGGAACAGCGAACCCTGTCCTTCGACGATGTCCCAGTGGTCCGCTTCATTGGCCGGCGACAGCGCCTCCGCGGCGCCGGCAATGAAGTCGCTGATGACGGCGTCGATCGGGATGCCGCCGCCCGCGATCATGATGCCCGTCTGGCCCGTGGCCCGGAACGTTGCCTTGTGGCCCCGTTCCGTGAGCGCGCGATGGACGGCGAGCGCCGTGTATTTCTTCCCCACGGCGCAATCGGTGCCGACGGTGAGCAAACGCCGGCCGGGGCGCGGCCGACCCGTTCCCACCTCCAGGCCGTCCGGCGGCACCCGCACGTCGATCAGGCGCGCGCCGCTGCGTTCGGCGGCCTCCGCGAGGCCGGGGACCGTTGCCAGCCGGACGTGCAGGCCGTTCACGATGTCGAGCCCGGCAGCGGCCGCGTCCCGCAGCACGGGGAGCCATGACGGCTCGAACCGGCCGCCCATGGGCGCCACCCCGATGACCAGGCTGCCGGCGCCCCGCCGGCGCGCCTCTTCCAGGTCGAGGTCCGGGAGGCCGGTGTCGGCCCCGCAGCCCGGCAGGCGCAGCTGCCCGCAGCAAAGCTCCGGGCGCCAGTCGGCGATTCCGGAAGCCGTCTTCGCCACGCTCAGGGACGGCGCCTGGCCGAGAAACAGCAGGTAGGGCGCTTTCAGGGCGAGCATCCGGGCTCCTTTTCAGTCAGGTCAGGATTAGCGGAGCATAATGTTATCTGGACAACAAATTCAACTTTTGTTATTCATATAACAATCATCATCGGGGGAAGGCTATGGAACGAGTGCTGGGGCGAAGACCTGCGAGGTCCGGGCGGGCGCGGCCGGGAATCGGAGCGGGCATCCTGGCGGCGGCAGCTCTCGCCGCGTTCGGCGCCGTCCCGGCGGCCTGCGCGCAGGCCGGCGCCGACCGGGTCACCGACGTGGCGCGGCTCTTCGAGACCTTCGTGCGGCCTGGCGAGCCGGGGTGCAGCGCCGCCGTCATGCAGCGCGGCGAGGTGATTCACGCCTCGGCGCACGGGCTTGCCGACATCGAGGCGCGCAAACCGCTGACCCCCGATTCCATCTTCAACATCGCCTCCGTGTCGAAGCAGTTCACGGCCTTTTCGATCCTGCTGCTGGAGTCGCGGGAGCAGCTGTCGATCGACGACCCGCTGGTGAAGTACGTGCCGGAGCTGTCGGCGTCCGCGCAAGGTGTCACCTTGCGCCATCTCATCCACCACACCGGCGGCCTGCGCGATTACATGGACCTCCTGTTACTTGGCGGCCGCACGACTGCCGACGGCGCGACGCAGTACGAGACGGTGCAGCTCCTCGCCAGGCAGCAGGCCGCCAACGCCCCGCCCGGCACGGAGTATGCGTACAGCAACAGCGGCTACGTGCTGCTGGCGACCGTCGTCGAGCGCGTGAGCGGTATGTCGATGAAGCAGTTCGCCGAGGAGAACATCTTCCATCCCCTTGGCATGTCGAGCACCACGATCGTCAATCGCTACCCGGCGGGGCTGCCGGCGCTGGCGCGCGGCTACACGAGGGACGGCGACGGTTTCCGGATCGACGAATCCGCCTGGGAACAGGTGGGCGACGGGCAGGTACACACCACCGTCCGGGAACTGTTCCGCTGGGTGGAGAACTTCCGCTCGGGCGAGGTCGGCGGCCGGGAGCTCATGGCACGCATGCAGGAAACCGGCGTGCTTGCCTCCGGAGAGCGCCTCGACTACGCCGCGGGCCTGGTGATCGGCGAGCACAACGGCCGGCCAACTGTCGCCCACAGCGGCGGCTGGGCCGGTTACAGCAGCCACTTCCTGTATTTCCCGGAACAGCGGTTTGCCGCCAACGTCTTCTGCAATCGCAATGACGCGTATGCGAGCCGGTTCACCGTGGCCCTTGCAGACCTCTTCCTGGACGGGGCCGCGCCCGTCGTGGACCTTTCCGCCGAAGACGAAGAGGCCTCCCGTCCCGCACCCGGGTGGCAGCCCGCGAACCTGTCGAATTTCGCGGGCGCCTACTGGAGCGAGGAAGCGCAGGCGCGATGCGTGGTAGTGCAGCGCGGCGCGGGGCTCGTGCTCGAAGGCTGTGCCGACGGCTTGCCGATGCAGCCGGCGGAACCAGGACAGTTTTACCTTCCGGACATCGACGCAAGCCTGCGCTTCCGCGAGTACTCCGGACCGGCCGCCGGTTTCTCGCTCCACTCCTACGGTCTCTACGACCTGCCGTTCGCGCGCCGCTAGCCGCTCTCAACAGGGGAATCGAAGATGAAAAAACAGCTTGCCTTCCTGCTTTCCGGACTGGTCGCGCTTCCGGCGCTGTCGCCCGCCCAGCAACCCGGCGGCGAGGCGCTCGAGGAAATCACCGTAACCGCCACCCGGCGCGACGAGAGCGTCCGCGACGTTCCGTACAATATCCAGGCGATCCCGGGGAACACCCTCGAGCTGATAGGCGCCCGGGACCAGCGCGATTTCGCGCGCATGATTCCGGGGCTCTCCATGCTGGACAGCGGTGCGCGGGACGGCGTGGAATTCGTGCTGCGCGGCCTCACGACCGGCGGCAACTCGGGGACCCTGGGCCAGACCACCACCACCTACGTCGACGATACGCAGGTCGACCTTTATCTCGGACTGCTCGACCTGAAGCTCCTCGACGTCGAGCGCATCGAGGTGCTGCGCGGGCCCCAGGGCACGCTGTACGGCGGGGGCGCCATCGGGGGAACGATCCGCTACATTTCCGCTTCACCCGATCTCGAGAACGCCAGCGTGCGGGTGGGCACGGGCGTCTCGTCGACCGCGCACGGCGGCACGAACTACGAGCTGACCGGCCGGGTGAACCTGCCGCTGATCGAGAACAAGCTCGCCGTCCGGGCGAGCCTCGGCAAGTTCGACAACGAGGGCTACATCGACAACGCGAGGCTCGGTATCGAGGACGTGAACTGGGACGACACGCTGTCCGGGCGCCTCGCGGTGCTTGCCCGGCCGACGGACCGGCTGGAGCTGGAGCTGACCCACTACTACCAGCGGGGCAAATACGGCGACAGCGCCTTCAGCATCGAGGGGCTGGGCAAGCACGCAATGGACACGTACGGGCCGCCGGGCGGGGGGACTCAGCGGGTGGGCCTGACGAACCTGGCGGTTACCTACGACTTCGGCTGGGCCGAGCTGACCTCCAGCAGCTCCTACGTGGACGAACGGGCACACGGCCTGGATGACAATACGTTCTACATTCGTGACCAGGTATTCGCGAGCTTCCTGTTTCCCGAGGAGCTGCCCGAGATGACGGTCACCACCGAGCGCCTGGTTTTCGCCGATACGTATTCGCAGGAGCTCCGCCTCGTGTCGAAGGACACCGGGCGATGGGACTGGCTCGCCGGTGCCTACTGGTACGATCGGGACACCACCGAACGTTTGCAGGAACGGGTACCGATCCCGTTCCCGGGGCAGGACGCGTTCGAGACCGACATCATCTGGGCACCGCTGAACGACGACAAGGAATACTACTTCGAAGCCGATCCTTCGACGATCCGGCAGTGGGCCGTGTTCGGCGAGCTCGGGCTGCAGCTGACGCCGGACCTGCGGGTGTCCGTCGGTGCCCGGCATTTCGACTACAGGCTGCGTGAGACCTTCTACGCGATCGACCAGTACTTCGGCGTGGACGCGCGTGACGAGAACGGCTTTGCGCGCACGACGCCGTTTCCCGATGAATTCAGCTTCGGCGTCGCCGACGACGACGGGCAGATATACCGCTTCAATGCGTCATACAACCTGTCGGCGGACAGCCTGGTCTACACGACCATCGCCGAGGGCTACCGGCCCGGCGGCTTCAACCTCGTGACGCCCAACACCGGCGTACCGCTCGACGAGCGCGCTTACGACCCGGACAGCATCGTCAGCTATGAGATCGGCGGCAAGTTCGCCCTGCTCGACCGGCGGGTCTACGTGAGCTCGGCGGCCTATTACATCGACTGGAGCGACATCCAGACCTTCGTAATGACCGATCTCGGCTTCTCGCTCCTCGGTAACGCGGGCAAGGCGGAAGTCCGCGGCATCGAGCTGGAGCTGCAGGCACGCGAGCTGCTGCTGGACGGCCTCACCATGTCCGTCGGCTATTCCTGGACCAACGCAGAGCTCAGGGAAACGATCGCCGAGCTCGGCCGCGCCGGGGATCGCGTGCCGTACGTTGCCGAGCACGCCGCATCCTTCATCGCGGACTATGACTTCGGATTGGGGAACGGCTGGGGCGCCGGCATTACCCTCTCGACCAGCTATACCGGCGAATCGTTCTCGACCTTCGGGCCGCTCCTGCCCCTGCAGGACGGCACGCTGTGGCCGGACATACGCTTTCTCGAGCAGGACGCCTTCTCGCTTACCGACCTGTCCGCGCGCCTCGGCCGGGATGCCTGGGAGGTCCGGCTTTTCGTGAGCAACCTGTTCGACGAGGACGCCGACCTCTGGCGGCGCTATGAGGACACCAGCGGATCCCCTTATCGCGAGCCCTTCGTCACGCGATCGACCAACCGGCCGCGAACGATCGGGCTCGAGTTCTCGTGGAACGTCCTATGAGCCGTTAGCGGTTCCGGCAGGGCGCCTGCTGCCCCCTGGCGGCAGGCGCCCTGCCCGTGCCCCGGTCGCGCCTCCGCCAGCCCCGATCGGCAGCCTGCGCGGTTCGCCTCCCCGCGGATCGTTCGTTCATAATGGGCGACCGGGTTGCGTCCCTCCTGAAGCCTTGATCCATGCCCACGTCGTACCTCATCCCCGTCCGGGGTCCGCGCCTCGTCCGGCGCTTCGTCAACCTGGTCCTCGGGCTCGTCCTGTTCGGGCTGGGCGTCGGGCTGATGCTGCAGTCGCGCCTCGGGGTGCCGCCGTGGGACGTGCTGCACCAGGGGCTGGCCCGGCACTTCGGCCTCACGGTCGGCCTCTGGTCGATCATCGTTTCGCTGATCGTGCTGGTCGGGTGGCTGCCGCTTCGCGAGCCGTACGGCGTCGGCACGCTGCTCAACGCCGTGATCATCGGCCTCGTTATCGACCTCTCGACCTTTGCGCTTCCCCAACCGGAGGCGATGGCCTGGCGCATCCTCCTGCTCGCCGCCGGGATCCTGATGATCGGGTTCGCCTCCGGCCTCTACATCGGCGCCCACCTCGGGCCGGGACCGCGTGACGGCCTCATGACCGGCATCGCCAAACGGGGCCCTTCGATACGCCTGACCCGAACGGTGATCGAGGTTACGGTCCTCGTCATCGGCTGGATGCTGGGCGGCACTTTCGGAATCGGTACCGTCGCGTTCGCCATCCTCGTGGGTCCGGTCGTGCAGTTTTTCCTCCCCCGGCTGCACCTGGACCTGGAAGAGCGGGCCGCCCGGGCGTTCTGAAGCGATCCCTTCCCGCATCGGCGCCGTTCCCGGCGACACGCCCGGGCTTAAGGGCCGCTTAAGCTTCAAGCGCTACAGTGACGGCGTGGCGTTCGATGCGCTGCTAAGCAAGCGCTTCGAGCGCGCCGAACCGGCTGGACCAGGGGGTCATAATGAACAGAATAACCGCCATTCTCGCGCTCGCCTCGATACCGGCGGCGTTCGTGCACGCGGACAGCGTCTTGCCGGTCGCCACCGGCAGCGCGGACGGGCCGGGGTTCCGGGTACGCGCCGACTTCAGCGCGCCGCTGAATGCGGATCGCGGCTGGGCCGGTGAGCTGAACGAGAACGTCACGGTCGTCGCGGACCGACCTTTTCGCCTGCGTTTCGAGGTGGAGCCACCGGCAGGAATGTCCGACGCGAACGGACTGCGCCTGCAGTACCGGCGCAACGGCGGCGAGTGGATCGCGGTCGAGGCACACGACTTCCCGTACCCGCTGCGCGAGTTCGAAATGGATTTTGCGGAGGCGATTCCGGGCTCGGCCCCGGAGGGTTGGCGGGTCGT
Source organism: uncultured Woeseiaceae bacterium (assembly GCA_964424805.1). Classification (GTDB taxonomy): domain Bacteria; phylum Pseudomonadota; class Gammaproteobacteria; order Steroidobacterales; family Woeseiaceae; genus IDS-8. Next base: position 21,175 of record CAYRKH010000029.1, on the reverse strand, counting down.
GACCGGCGCTGTCGAAAGCATCACGGTGGTCGAGGACCGCCAACAGAACGTGCTGCGCGCGGCCGCGGGCGCGGAAGCCCTCGTCGCGCTCTATCCGCCGCCGTGGGAGCTGGACGAGTTTTCTTTCGGCGCGGAGTACCGGGTCGGGGAGCGCAGCGCCGCCGGGCTCGTGTTCGGCTTCGACGACGCCGGCAATCACTGGCGCGCCGTGATGGATGTGTCGACGGGCAGCATCCGCGTCGGCCGCCTGGTCGACGGCGCCGAAACGATAGTCGCGGAGCGGTCCGCGGGCCTCGTGGCCGGCGAATGGCAGGAAATCGAGGTCAAGTACGAGGCCGGGATGCTGGAGATAAACTTCGGGGACGACGCGCTCGAGTTTTCCGAACCCGTCGGCAGCACCGTGACGCCGTCGGACCTGGGGATTTTCGTGCCGCCCGGCGCTCGCGTGGATTTCCGCGGCTTCGTGATCGAGGGCCAGCCGAGCAGCCCGCGCGTCAGCATCGTATCCACGGAGGCGTACCGCGACGGCGAAGCGACCAGCGACCTTCTGCAAGGCGCCGGCGGCCCGTTCGCCGCAGGGTCGGGAATAAACCTCGCGGAACAGGTACCCGCACGAGGGACGCCCGGCGGCCACAGCGAATTCGAGTGGCCGTTGGTCATCCGTCGTTTCGCCGACGGCGCGGTGACCAACGACAGCGGCGATACCTTCGACTTCCGGATGACCAACGCGATCGGCGACGCGATCGGCGGACCGGCTGCCGCGGTCACCCTCGAAGTGCCCGCCGGGCATCTCGGCGGCACGTTCGTGGAGACGCCCGGACGGATCGGCCCCTGGCAGGCCGGGAACGGCGACCTCTACTTCATCATGGAGCCCGCGGAGAGTGACAACCTGTTCATGGTGGTGAAGTCGTCCGATGGCGGCCGGAGCTGGCGCGAAGTCGACGGAGCGAACCGGCCGGCAACCGGCGACCTCGAATCCGTGGACGCCCAGCTGGTCGGCGCCACCCTGCACATGGTCCACCAGGTTACGGAAGCGACGCTGCACCACGCGTTCCGCACCTCCGATCATCCGACCCATCCGGATAGCTGGGCGGTGACGGACGAGCTCGCGACCCGGGTAACGGCGCGGGCGCAAATGGCTTCCATGGCGGTGCGCTCCGACGGCAGCATGGTCTTCTTCCACGTGGGCGATACGATCGGCTATGCCGTGCGCTCGCCGGCCGGCGACTGGAGCGACGAGATCGTCATCGATGCCGGCGACGGCACCCCGGACGTGGCCGGCCCGCAGGCGGTGTTGGGTGCCGACGACGTCGTGCACCTCGCGTACTACCGTATGGATGGCACCGCCTGGCATCGGCGCCTGCTGCCGGACAATCGGCTCACGAAGCCGCAGCAGCTCGCGGCGGGCCTCGGCACATCGGAAGACGATTACGGGTCGGTGCTGCCGCTGGTTTACCTGCCGCAGACCGACACGGTGGTCATCATCTATCGCCGGCCCGACGGCACGCTTTGGGAGCGCCGCGTGTCCGGCGACAGGCTGCCGTCCCCGGCGGTCCGGGTGACGAGTCGTCCCGTGGTGCAAAACGCCGTCGACTCGCAGCAGGTCGGCGCCGATGCGGTCGCGGACGGCACCGGCGTGCGCGTGCTGTTCATCGACGAGTCGGATCGGCACCTCTACAGCACCCACGACAGCGGCGGCTGGCAGCCCGCGGTCCTCGAGGTCGACGATATCGACGCCTCCTGGGTACGCGGCAGCGTGTACGTTCGCCCGGACGGGGTGAAAGTCTACGGGTACGCGTACGATGCCGGTTCCCAGGGAGGGGCGGGCTTCAATCGCTTCGCGGAGATCGTGCTGGGCCCGGAATGACGAGCCGCCCGGTTGCGGCCTGAGTCGCGGGCAGACCGTGATCAGCACGGGTCTCGCACGCGCCGGCGGGAAGCGTGTCCTTGAGGTCGCCGGCATTTGGCTCTAGAGTCACGTCCGGAGCACAGGTGGCGCGGCGAAACCATGGACGGATGCGAATAACAAAAATTAACCAGCGAGGCGGCAAGCGCCCGCGTCGGACGACCGCGTGGCCCACTGCCTGTACCGCGCCGCTGGTCCTCCTGGCGTTTGCGGCGAGCGCGCAGGTAGAACCTGTCGACTTCACCACGATGACGCTGGAAGAGCTCGGCAATATCAGGGTCACGTCCGCTTCGGTGAAGCCGTCCAGGCTCGCCGATGCGCCGGCCTCGGTGTTCGTCATCACGGCGGAAGACATCCGGCGCTCGGGCGCCACCAGCCTCCCGGAAGCGCTGCGGATGGCCCCGAACCTGCACGTCGCCCGGCTCCACGGCAGCGGGTATGCGATCGGCGCCCGCGGGCTGAACGGCAGCACGACCAGCGCGCCCAACAAGCTGCTCGTGCTGGTCGACGGGCGTTCGGTCTATTCCCCGCTGTTCTCGGGCGTGTTCTGGGACGTGCAGGACGTGATGCTGAAGGACGTCGAGAGGATAGAGGTCATCAGCGGACCGGGAAGCACGCTGTGGGGAATCAATGCCGTGAACGGCGTGATCAACGTGATCACCCGCTCGGCAAGGGACACGCGAGGCACGCTGATGGCCGCCCACGCGGGCAACTTCAACAGCGGCGCCGCGTTCCGCTACGGCGCGGATGCGGCGGGCGGCAGCTTCCGCGTATTCGGAAAATATTCCGAGCATGACCACCTGTCGACGGCCGACGGCAGCGCCGTGGACGATGGCTGGCACCGGAGCCAGCTCGGGTTTCGGGCCGACTGGAAACAGCCGGACGAGACGCTGATGGTACAGGCCAACGCGTACAGCGGACGGTTCGGCCAGCCCGAGCCCGGCGCGATCTCCATCTCCGACACGAACCTTGCGCTCGATACCGTCGAGACCACGGGCATCAACCTGACGGCCCGCTGGGAGCGCTTTCTCGACGACGGCGCCAGTTACAGCCTGCAGGCCTACTACGACCGGACCGAGCGCACGATCCCGCCGACGCTGGACGACATCGTCGATATCTTCGACCTGCAGTTCCAGCATTCGCTCGCGCCGATCGGCCCGCACGCGCTGGCGTGGGGCATGAGCTATCGCCACGGCCGGGACCGCGCGGAAAGCACCAGCAGCATCTTCGCCTTCCTGCCCGAGCGCGTAAACCAGGACTGGGGCAGCCTGTTTGCGCAGGACGAGATCACGATCGCGGACGACCTGCACCTGACGCTCGGCGCCCGCATCGAGCGCAACCCCTACACGGGTAGCGAATTCCTGCCGAACGCAAGGCTCGCCTGGAAAGTGGCGGAGGATCACCTGCTCTGGACCGCTGTTTCGCGCGCCGTCCGGGGCCCGTCCCGGCTGGACGCCGACTCCCACTTCCCGAGCGCTCCCCCGTTCCTCCTGGATGGAGGTCCCGACGTGCGCTCCGAGATTGCGAACGTCGCCGAGCTGGGCTACCGGGGACAGCCGGCATCCAGCATCTCCTACGCGGTCACCGCATTCCACAGCGACTTCGATCACATGCGCACCACGGAGATTGCGCCCAGCGGAACGTTCCTGACCTTTCGCAACGAGATGGAAGGCACGGTAACGGGTATCGAAATGTGGGGGGCCTACCAGGCGATGCCCCGGTGGCGGCTCACCGCGGGGTACATGGCGGCGCGGACCCGCCTCGAGCTGAAGCCCGGCAGCAACGACAGCACGGCCACCAGCGCGGCGGGCAAGGCACCCTCCAACAGCTGGCAGCTCCGCTCGGCGCTGGCGATTGCGGAGGACGGCGAGCTGGACGTGGCGGTGCGCCACGTCGCGGCGCTGGCGGCGCCCGATGTGCCTTCCTACACGGCGCTCGACGCGCGGTTCGGCTGGAGGCTGCAGCCGAATCTCGAGCTGTCGCTGGTTGGGCAGAACCTGCTCGATGCCGATCACGGGGAATACGGTTCCATCGCTACCCGCAGCAGGATCCCGCGCACGGTACTCCTCGAGGTGCAGTGGCACCTCCGATAGCCGAGCGCCACCGATCGGCGAGGGCTGGCTGCCGCGGCCGTCCGGCCTGCCCGTAAGCCCGCCGCGTGGCCGTGAGCGCGCACGCGGCGCGCGCTCCGCCGGCATCGGACAGGCCTGCACGTGACCTGCGTCGGAGTCTCCCGACGGGCTTCCCGCTACAGTGGACGGATGCCGGAGCCGGACCTCATGGACTCGCTGCCCGATCTCGTGCTGCTGGTAAAGCGCGACGGGACCCCCGTGGCGCACGCCGGGGGACGAGCGGTGGCGGAGCTCGGCCGACGCCGGGCAGGCGAGGGACGGGGTTTCGTGCCTGCCTGGTCCCGGTCGACCGCGACCCTCGTTCGCCAGCTTGCACGCAAGGCGATTGCCGACCGCAGCGCGGTCGAGGCGCGGTTCCGGCAAAGCGACAAGCGCTACGAGATTCGCGTCAGCCCGCAAAGCCCGACGCGGGCGCTTTGTGTCATCCGTCCCGCGCTCGGCGACGGCGTCGACTGGACCGGCGAGCATCGGCGGCTGCAGCTCGATCGCCGTGGCTTCCTGCGCCGCTTCAAGGAATCGACGTCGGTCGCCGCACTTCGCGAGCAGCCGATCGCCGTTGCGGTGCTGTCCATCGACGAGATCACCGATATCGCGCAGATCATCACGACGAGCATCTCCGAGCAGATCCTGACGGCGGCGCTCGCCAGGCTGCCGGAGGGAGAGGGCGCGCCGGACGACGGCTCTCCGGGCTGCTACCTCGGCCAGCTCGGCGATAGTCTGCTCGGGGTCGTGGTGAACAGCGCCGATCGCGATGCCGTCGAAGCCTGCGTCGCGGAAATCTGCACCAGCCTGCGCGAGCCCATCGAAATCGGGGGCGCGGAGTTCCGCCTCACGCCGTACGCGGGGGTCAGCATTCTCGGCGTTGACGCCTCGACTCCCCGCGTGCTGCTCGACCACGCGCGGGCCGCCGCCGCGGAGGCCCGGCGCGCCTGTTCCCGCGACGTGTTCTTCTTCAGCGATACGATGCAACTGCGTTCACTCGCCCGGATCGATATCGCGACCGAGCTCCGGGATGCCATCGCGAGCCGTGCCATCGGGCTCCGCTATGCGGGCCGGCACGATCTGCAGACCGGCCGCCGGGTCGCGTGGGTCGGCTATGCCCGCTGGGACCACCCGCTGCGCGGCGAGATTCGCCCCATGGAGTTCCTGGCCGTGGCGCGCGCGACCGGCCTCGCGATCAGCCTCTCCCGCAGCATCCTCGCGCAGCTGCCGCAGGACTTCGCCGCGCTCGGCGCGCAGTCGGAGGCGGACGTGCGCATCTCGCTCGGCCCGCTGGCCGATCACGTCCTGCACGAGGACTTCGTCGCCGACCTGCACGGCGCGCTGTCCGACGCCGCCTTACCTCCCGAGCGGCTCGAGCTGCGCGTTGCGGAAAAGGTTTTCGTCGCGCGCGACACCGACGATTTTCGCTCGCTGCACCGGCTCGGGGTGCAGTTCGTCGTGGACGAAGTGGGCCGGGATGCCGGCTCGCTCGCGGCGCTCGCGCGAGCGCCGGTGTGGGGTCTGCAGCTCGATCGCGCCTGGGTGCAGGCGCTCCGCAACGATGCCGTCGCCCGCAAGGTGTGTCGCGCCGGAATCGCGATGGCCACGGCGCTATCGCTCACGCCGATCGCCACCGGCGTCGACGACGAAGCACAGCGGGACGCGCTCCTGGAACTCGGGTGCCGGTACGGCCTCGGCGACCTGTACGGCGGGTTCGAGGCGGACGCCGGCGTCGCGCTCCCGCCCGCCCGGGGCTCCGCGTAGCCGCTCGAGACCCCGCGAGGGTCGGGGTTCTCTCCCGAATTTGACCCGCCCGTTATGAGAACCGCGTCACAAAACGCGCGGGCCCGGGGCTGCCTGTGCCCGGGTCGTCCGGGGCCGCATGTAGTGAGATGCGTGCACAGCCCTTGCGGGGAAAAAGAACATGGAACGTCTACTACTTGCGCCGCTGGCCCTGCTGCTGGCGGCTGCTGCCGCGGCAGGTGAGCCCACTGACGCACCGTCCACGTACATCGTGCAGGGCGAGACCCTGGAGGCGGCGCAAACGCACGTCCGGCGCGCCGGCGCCGAGCCCGGACGGGAGCTCGGTGTCATCGACGCCGTCTCCGCCCGGCTCACCGGGCCGCAGCTCGACGCCCTGCGCGCGGACCCGGGCGTGCGTGTCTACGCCGACCGCGCGGTTCGCACCCGCGGCTGGTTCGACTTCCTGAACGATCTCGTGAAGGCCGTCGAGAAAGCGGTGGAAGCCACCGTCAACGAGACGAACTCGACGCTCGCCGAAACCCCGCTGGTCGAAGCCACGCAGGAAGTCGCCGCTCCCGTCCTCTCGACCGTGACGACCCTGCCCGTCGTCGGCACGGTCACCGAGCCGGTCGTCGACCTCACCAGCTCGCTGCCTGTCCTCGAGGACGGCACGGGCATCCTCGGCCTCCCGCTGCTGTATGAAACCAACTACCCCGGCCTGATCGGCGCCGATTCGCTCCACCGGGCCGGGATCACCGGCCGCGGCGTCACGGTCGCGGTGCTCGACACCGGGCTGTGGAGGGACACCACCCAGTTCTACGGCAATCGCATCCTCGCTTCGATCGACGTGACCAACGGCGGCTCCGGTCCGGTGAGGGGTGATCCGTACGGCCACGGTACGCACGTTACGTCGATCCTGGCCAGCGGGGCCCAGGCGCTCTCCGGCGACTATCACAGCGTCGCGCCGGGCGCGAACCTGGTCATCGTGCGGGCATTCAACGGAGAAGGCGCCGGCCGCTACGTCGACGTCATCGCCGGCATCGACTGGGTCGTCGCGAACCGCGAGGCGTACGGCATCCGGGTGCTGAACCTGTCGTTCGGCGCGGAGCCGCAGTCCTTCTATTGGGACGATCCGCTGAACCAGGCGGTGATGGCCGCGTGGCGCGCCGGCATCGTCGTGGTGACGGCTGCCGGCAACGACGGCCCGGACCCGATGACCATCGACGTGCCGGGCAACGTGCCGTACGTGATCACCGTCGGCGCCCTCACGGACAGCTATACGCCATACGACGGGACGGACGACAGTCTCGCGTCCTTTTCATCGGCGGGCCCGACTTTCGAGGGTTTCGTGAAACCGGAGCTGGTCGCACCGGGCGGCCACATGGCGGCGTCGATGTCGAGCAGCAGCTACCTCGCGAACATCGACCCGGATTCGATGAACGTTGCCCAGCAGCTCTTCGTGATGTCGGGTACGTCGCAGGCGGCCGCCGTGACCTCCGGGGTGGTGGCGCTGATGCTCCAGCAGGAGCCCCGGCTCACGCCCGACGCCGTCAAGTGCCGGCTGATCGCCTCGACGCGGCCCGCCGTGAAAGCCAACGGCCGGCTCGCGTACAGCGTGTTCCAGCAGGGTGCCGGCTTGATCGACGCGACGTCGGCGCTCAACAGTCCGGCGACCGGCTGTGCCAACGTCGGCCTCGATATCCACGCCGACCTGGCGGGTACCCGCCATTTCGGCGGCCCGGCCAACCAGGACTGGCGCGGCAACTACTACATCATGGATATGGATGGCTGGTGGTGGGGCGAGCCGCTGGAATCCGACGGCTTCACCTGGTCGAAAGGGTATCCATGGGGTGAGGGCTACCAGTGGAGCCAGGGTTTTACGTGGAGCAAGGGCTTCACGTGGAGCAAGGGTTTCACCTGGAGCAAGCATTACACCTGGGCGAACGGCTTCACCTGGAGCAAAGGCTACCTGTGGAGCCGCAAGCTGCCGTGGTGGAACGAGCCCCCGTCGGAGCTGTCCCCGACCCGGCCGGCGTCGATCGCGTCCTGGGTTCCGAACGAGTAGCCGGATGGTGATGCCGCGGCCGTGTTGGTGGCGCGCCAGGGAATCGCGACGGCCATCAACGTACCGCCGGCCGTCTTCGGGGAAACTGGGCGCGTGACGTCGACTCGACAATCGAACGCCGGTTGGCGGCTTTGCCTTTCGACCGGACTGCTGTGGCTGCTCGTGGCGCCGGCCCTTGCGCGGGCCGACGCTTCCCCGCTTTTCCTGGAGCACATAACGACCGAGGACGGGCTCCCGCAGGCGACCGTGATGACGACCCTGCAGGACTCGCAGGGTTTCGTCTGGCTGGGCACCGAAAACGGGCTCGTGCGCTACGACGGCCGCGAGCTCTACCGGTACGCGCACTCGCGGACGGAGAGCGGCTCCTTGCCCGGCAATTACGTGTGGCAGGTGGCCGAGGACCGGGACGGCAACATCTGGGTTGCGCTGAACGGCGACGGGATCGCGAAATGGGACCGGCGCACGGACCGCTTCACGAGCTTCCGGCACGATCCCGGCGACCCGGGCTCGCTCGCCAGCAACCGGGCACGCACCGTGCTCGTCGACGGACGCGGTTTCGTCTGGATCGGCACGTCCGATGCCGGCGTAGACCGGCTCGATCCCGCAACGGGGCGCATCGAGCACTTTCGCCACGACGCTGGCGATGCTGCCTCGCTCGCCAGCGACGGCATCTTCACGCTCGCCCTGGATCGCGCGGGCAACGTCTGGATCGGCACGGACAACGGCCTGAACCGATGGGGTGCCGAAACCGGCAGGCTCTCGCGCATCGGCGCCTCGTCGCTGGCCGGCAAGGAAGTCTCTCGCGTGCTCGAGGCCGGGGACGGCACGCTCTGGATCGCGACCCTGAACTCGGGCCTCCTGCACATCGAGCGCGACGGCCGTATCCTCGACGCGTTCCGCCACGATCCGGAGGATGCGGCATCGCTCGCCGGCGACGACGTGCGGGCGCTGCTGGAGGACCGTTCGGGCCGTCTCTGGGTCGGTACCGCGGACGGCCTCGATCTACTGGATCGTTCCACCGGCACGTTTACCCATCATCGCCGTGACCCGAACGACAGCGCGTCGCTGCGCGTGTCGTTCGTGATGTCGCTGTACCAGGATACGGCCGGGCTGGTCTGGATCGGCACCCGCGGCGGCGGCGTGAGCCGCTGGAATCCGCGTAGCTGGGAGTTCGGCGGCTACCGGCCGGCATGGCTGGAGAACCAGTCCGTCACTGCTTTTGCCGATGCTCCGGAAGGTGGCCTGTGGATTGCCTCGCTTGCCGGGCTCGTGCGCTTCGACCCCGCCACCGGGATGGCCACGCCTCTCGACGCGCTCGTCGGGCGGGAAAACGCACTCGGCAGCCACCCCGTCGCTTCGCTCTGGCAGGACGGCCGTGGTGCCCTGTGGATCGGCACCATGGGTGGCGGGCTCAAGGTCCTGAGCGAAGACGGCGGGATGGAGGCGATTCCGGCGCAGCCGGCCGATCCGGATTCGCTCAGCGACGACGAGATCCTGTCGATATTCCAGTCGCGCAGCGGCGCACTCTGGATCGGCACCTGGGGTGGCGGCGTGAACGTTTTGGATCCGGTCACCCGGACCGTCCGCCGGCTTCCGTACGGCCCGGGTGGGGTCAGCGGGTCCGTGGTAACGGCGATCGTCGAGGATGCGCGAGGCCATCTCTGGTTCGGGACGCTGGGCGAGGGGCTCAACCTCGCGCGCGCCGACGGCACGGTGCTGCAGGTGTTCCGCAACGATCCGGCCGATCCCGCGACGCTGCCGGACAACACGGTATACGCGCTCGCGGCCGATGAGAACGGGGGCGTCTGGGTGGCGACCGGCGGCGGGCTCGCCCGCGTCAGGGACCCCGCGGCGGCGCCGGAGCGAATGGAATTCCAGGTTTTCTCGAGCGAGGACGGCCTCTCCAGCGACACGCTGTGGGGCGTGGTACCCGATGCCACCGGGCGTCTCTGGTTGAGCAGCAACACCGGGCTGGTGCGCCTGGATCCCGGAACCGGCGCCATCGAGAACTACCATCGTGAGCACGGCCTGCAGGGCGAGGAGTTCTCGTACGGCGCGTACTTCAAGCTGCGAGACGGCCGCGTGGCGTTCGGCGGGCCGGGCGGCTTCAATATTTTCGATCCGGCGGTGCTGTCGGAGAACCGGCACCCGCCGCGCCTCGCGCTGACGAACGTGGAGGTGCTGGGCGTCCCCGCCGGGGGCGAAACGCCCTACTGGCTGCGCGACCGCATAGACCTCGACTATCGCGGCAGCATCGTTTCGCTCGACTTCGGCGTGCTCGATTTTACGTCGCCGGCGCATAACCGCCTGGCCTACCGGATGAGCGGGCTGACCGAGGACTGGATCGATCTCGGCGCCGAGCGCCGCATCACGCTCACCAACATGGATCCCGGCAACCACGTGCTCGAGGTGCGCGCCGCCAATTCCGACTCCGTCTGGAGCGCGCCGTTGCGCCTGACGATCCATCGCGATCCCGCACCGTGGGCCTCGCCCGTCGCCTACGTCGTTTACGCGCTCGCGTTCCTCGGCTTCGTCGCTCACCGGATCCGCCGGCACCGGCAGAAATTCCGCGAGGTCGTGCGGGCGCGCGAACGCCTCGAGGCGGAAGTGCAGCTCCGCACGCGCGAGCTTCGGATAAGCAACCAGCAGCTCGCGGAGGCGGCGCAGGCCAAGAGCAACTTCCTGGACCGCATGAGCCATGAGCTGCGCACGCCGATGAACGGCGTCGTCGGCATGACGGAGCTCCTGTCGCGCACGGCGCTCTCGCCGGCGCAAACGCATCTCACGAAGACGATCCGCTCGTCGGCGCAGGTCCTGCTGCAGATCGTCAACGACCTGCTGGACCTGTCGAAGATCCGGGCGGGGAAGGTGGCGCTCGAGGAGCTGCCCATCGATCTCGGCCAGCTTCTCGAGGAATGCACGAGCCTGTTCGCGGGCGCGGCCGAGGCGAAGGGCATCGAGCTGGTCGCCTGCCCGCCCGCGGCTACGCCGTACACGCTGCTTGGCGATCCGCTCAGGGTGCGCCAGGTCCTCATGAACCTGATCGGCAACGCCGTGAAGTTCACGGAGCGGGGCGAAGTCGCCGCGAAGGCGGACATCGAAGCACTCGAAGCGGACCGGGCGCTCGTTCGCCTCACCGTCAGGGACACGGGCATCGGCATGGACGCTGCCGCCGTCGGCAAAGTTTTCGAGCCCTTCGTGCAAGGGGACGAGAGCACGACGCGCCATTTCGGCGGTACCGGACTCGGGCTCGCCATCTGCCGGGAGCTGGCGGAGGTCATGGGCGGGCGGCTGACCGTGGAAAGCGAGCCGCAGATCGGCTCGTCGTTTTGCCTGTCGTTGCCGCTGAAGCTTGCAGCGGCCGCCGGGCGGCAGACGGCCGATCGGCTTGCCGGGTCGGTGCGCATCCTGTCGCGCCGTCCGTCGCTCGCCGAGTCGCTCGCGCGGCAGGCATCGTCGCTCGGCCTCACGGTACTCCCGGACGACGCGTACCCGGATGACGCCGACGTGCTCGTGGTCGACGCCGGCAGCCATCCGGGCACGCTTCAGACGCTGCTCGGCTCGCCGGATGCCGCAACAGCCGGGCTGGTCGTGATTGCGGCTGCCGCCGACGTCGACGCGCAGGCGCTGGGTACGCGGCTGGCCGATGAGCAGATCGTTCTGAAGCCCGTGCACCGGAGCGCGCTGTACGAAGCGCTGGCCGCCGCGCTCGGCGCGGCGCCGCCGGCGGCGGACGCAAAGCCGGCCGCCGCGGAGGCTCCTGCGCGCCTGAGCGGCCACGTGCTGCTGGTCGAGGACGAGCCGGTGAACGCGGCGGTGGCGGAAGGCTACCTGGCCGCGCTCGGATGCACGTCCGTGTGGGTCAAGAGCGGCACGGAAGCGGTCGCGCGCGCCGCCGCGGAACGCTACGACCTGATCATGATGGACCTGAACATGCCCGGCATGGACGGATTTGCCGCCTCGGCGCTGATCCGCCAGCAGCAGCGACGCACTGCCGGCGCGCAAACGCGGGCGCGTGTGCCGATCGTCGCGCTCACCGCGCACGACGCGGCCCACTATCACGAGCGGTGCCTCGCGGCGGACATAGACGACATCCTGAGCAAGCCCTACACGCTCGAGGATTTCGCGAGCCTCCTGCGCCGCTGGCTGCAGCGTGCCGGTGATGCGCCGTCCACGCGCGGGCAGGCGGCGGGAGCTGGCGCCGAAGCGGGCGCCGATGACCGGGCGCAGGCCGCGGCCCTGGCGAGCGTCGACTCGAATGCCGTTTCGGTGCTGAGACAGCTCCCGGCGGGCCGGCGGGTCGACCTGTACGGGAGGCTCGTGGAGTTGTTCCGGGCGAGCTCGACGCAGTCGCTCGCCGAGCTCGATGCCGCCCTGGCGCGGGACGACCTGGCCGCTGCCGCGGCCGTCTGTCACAAGATGGCGGCGGCGGCAGGTAACGTCGGGGCACTTGCCTATGCCGGGCAGCTGAGGACGCTGGAGCGGCACTGCATTGCCGGCAAGGGCGCGCTGGCTCGCGAGCTCGGCCGGGAATTGGCGGCGGCACACGGACCGCTCCTCGAGACGTTGCAAGCGCAGCAGCTGAGGGCCACGGCATGAGTGCCCTGGACACCACGAGCCGGCTCGCGATCATCGCCGACGACGAGGATCTCGGCCGCGTGCTGCTCGGCGAATCCGTGGCCGCGGTCGGCCTCGAGAGCCTCTCGTTCGCCAACGGCGCCGAGGCGCTCGACGCGGCGCTGAAGCACGATGTTGCCATCGTGCTGCTCGACGTGGACATGCCGGGTCTCGACGGCAACGAGGTGTGCCGGCGCCTGCGAGCCGATCCGCGCTTCCGGAGCGTGCCGATCGTGATGGTGACCGGGCACCAGGACTCGGAGGCGATCGGGTGCGCGTTCGAAGCGGGCGCGACGGATTTTATTTCCAAGCCGGTCAACTGGGCCCTGCTGCCGCGCCGGCTGGAATACATACTGCGCAACGCCGCCGCGGCCGAGCACATCGAGCGGCTCGCGTATTACGACACCCTGACGGGGCTTCCCAACCGGCAGCGCTGCATCGATCTCACGGGCGCGTTGTTCGAGCGCGCCGCGCGGCTCGACGAGTCGGCCGCCGTCGTCTACCTCGACCTCAACAGTTTCAAACGCGTGAACGATACGTTCGGTCACGACGTCGGCGACGAGGTGCTGCGGATCTTCGCCAGCCGCCTCACGCATACCCTGGACCTTTTTGCCGCGCGGCATCCCGGGATGGTGGTCGCGCGCTTCGGCGGCGACGAGTTCATCATCGCGGTGCAGGACGCCAAAGCACGTGACGTCGGCATGCAGATAGCCGCCGCCTGCAACGCGGCGTTCGAGGAACCCATCGCGTACGAATCGCTGGAGTTCTACTCCGCGCCCAGCATCGGGATTGCGGTGTACCCGGATGACGGCGCTGACGTTGCCACGGTGGTGAAGCACGCGGATACCGCGATGTACCAGTCGAAATCCGGCGCTGCCGGACCGATCGCCGCCTACACGCCGGCCATGAGCAGGCGGCTGCAGGACTGGCTGGATCTCGAAGCACGGCTGCGCCGCGCCGTGCACGAGGACCTCCTGACGCTGGTGTTCCAGCCCAAGTTCGACCTGCGCGACAACCGGCTCGTCGGGGTGGAGGCGCTGCTGCGCTGGCGCGACAAGGAGTTTGGTGAGATTCCGCCGTCCCGCTTCGTGGAGATTGCCGAGGACAGCGGCCTGATCATCGAGCTTGGCGAATGGGTGGTGCGCGCCGCGTGCCGCCAGGCGCGCAAGTGGCTGGATCAGGGGTGGCGAGTGCCGGTGGCAATCAACTGCTCCGGCAAGGAGCTGCTGCACGGTGACCCGGCGCGGCTGGTTGAAACGGAGGCCGCGGCAGCCGGCGTGCCGACTTCGCTGCTCGAGATCGAAATCACCGAGACGCTGCTGGTGAGCGATTCGATGGCGGTGAAAAGCGTGCTGGAGCGGTTCCGCCAGCTGGGCTGCCGGATCGCGCTGGACGACTTCGGTACGGGCTACTCTTCCCTCGCGTACCTGACGCACTTCCCGCCGGACCGCATCAAGATCGACAAGGCCTTCGTGCGCGACGTCGACCGTTCGACGAGCGACGCCGCGATCGCCAACGCGATCCTGTCGTTGGCGAGCAGCCTGGGCCTTACGGTCACGGCGGAAGGCGTGGAGCGTCCGGGCCAGCTCGAGTGGCTGCGTGCCCGCGGCTGCCACGAAATCCAGGGCTACCTGCTATCGAAACCGCTGGCGGCCGCGGAGCTCGAGCGGCGCTTTCTCTCGAGCGGCGCGGTGCCGGTGGAGCTCACGCTGGTGCCGTCGGCTTCCTGGCCGCGTTCTGCGGCAGGAGGTCGATGAGCCTCGTCCGGTCACCGCGACGGAACCGGGCGATGCGCGGGTCCTCCGGCCTGCAACAGGAACGTGTCGCGACCCGGCGTTTGCCTGCTCCAGGCACTGGTAGCGATGAGCCGATATCTGGTAAAACGCGTCGACGGCACTCTTTGAACCCACAACAAGAACGATGATTGCACTCGAGAAGGATGCGCAGGACCCCGGGTGCTCGCGGCGCGCGAGCTTGTCATGACCGGAAGTACCGCGACTGCCGGGCCGTTCGACTTTCACCGTCTCGAGCGCCTGCCGACGTATGTATTCGCGGAGGTGACCGAGCTCATGCTCGCCGCTCGCCGGGCGGGCCGCGACATCATCGATCTCGGCATGGGCAACCCGGACCTGCCGACGCCGCGGCACATCGTGGCGAAGATCCGCGAGGCCGCCGAGAACCCGAAGACGCATCGCTACTCGAGCTCGCGTGGCGTTCCCAACCTTCGTCGCGCCATATGCGAATGGTATGCACGAAAGTACCAGGTGGCGCTGGATGCCGACGAGCAGGCGGTGGCGCTGATCGGAGCCAAGGAGGGGCTGGCGCATTTCGTGCTGATGGCGATCGGCCCCGGCGACGTGGTGCTGTGCCCGGATCCCGGGTATCCGATCCACCAGTACTCCGTGAAAATAGCCGGCGGCGAGCTGCGAACGCTCCCGCTCGTGAACAGCAACGAGTTCCTGGTCGAGCTCGAGCGCGCAATCCCGGTGCTGCGGCCGAAGCTGCTGATCCTGTCGTTCCCGCACAATCCGACGACGCAGGTGGCCTCGCTTGCCTTCTTCGAGCGGGTCGTGCAGCTGGCGCGCGAGCACGGGGTCATGATCCTGCACGATTTTGCGTACGCGGAGGTTACTTTCGACGGCTACCAGGCACCGAGCCTGCTGCAGGTACCGAACGCCAGTGACGTGGCTATCGAGTTCACCTCGCTTTCCAAGAGCCATTCGATGGCCGGCTGGCGGGTCGGTTTCGCCTGCGGCAATGCCGCGATGATCCGGGCGCTCGCACGCATGAAGAGCTACCTCGACTACGGCATTCCGACTCCCATCCAGGTCGGCGCCATCGAGGCGCTGCGCGGCCCGCAGGCCTGCGTCGCCGAGCATGCTGCCACTTATGAAGCGCGACGCGACTGCCTGGTCGACGGGCTGGCCAAAGCCGGGGCCGGTCAATGGCTCATCGACAAGCCCGGCGCGACCATGTTCGTGTGGGCCCGTATACCGCAGCCCCGGCGGCAGATGGGCTCACTCGCGTTCTCGAGACTGCTGCTCCAGGAAGCAGACGTCGCGGTATCCCCCGGCATCGGCTTCGGCAAGTCCGGCGATGGCCACGTACGCTTCTCCCTGATCGAAAACGAACACCGAATCCGCCAGGCCGTCCGCGGCATCCGCCGAGCCCTGGCAACCTAAAAAGGTGTCAGGTTTATTTTTTTCTAAAAGGTGTCAGGTTTATTTTTTTGGTCGCTCGGCCTCTTCATGCGCCGTTGCCGGCCGCCCCGGCGATGCAGCTGACAGGCGTCGACCCACTCTCCTGGCCAGCGCCTCCCTGAAAACCTCATCGCCAGTGACCTGGTTGCGGCTTACGGCAACCCGAATTGCTTCAAGCTCTGCTTGTGTGACTCCCGTTGCTGCAAGTCGCTCATATGCGGACCACCGTCGAGCTGCCGTAGTGCCCAGTGCCGCTACCTCGGGATGAAGATCAAGCCATTCAACAGTCTGCCTGCCCGTATGATGTCGGTAGCTTGACCACCGGTAGTCCCCAGGTGCCGAAGCCACCCGAGCGCGTACCGGGTTCAGCTCTATGTAGCGGCAGCAGGCAAGCAGGTAGGCTGCAGAATCGACCAGGCTTGCTTTGAACCGGCCCTCCCACAGCGTACCGGTACGGGCTTCCTTCTTATTGGTATAGCGCGTCTGCCGGGCAGCGAGGAGCCGCATGAACTTCGAGATCAGCTTGGCATCTTTTCCCGGGCTTGCCAGCAAGTGCACGTGATTGGTCATCAAGCAGTAGGCGAATACCTTTACTGAGTACCTGGACTTGGCTTCGACCATATTGTCGAGGTAATACTCGAAGTCTTGCTTTTGGACGAAGACGGGCTGGCGGTCGTGCCCACGCTGCACGATATGAACCGGCATCTCCGGCAGGAACAGGCGAGGATAGCGTGGCACGGGGACTCGCGTGACAGCTCCAAGGAATCCTCATGCTAGCACTGGTCCCGCCGAGCTCGGCATCCTCGAATCATGCAATACAGCCGAAATAAACCTGGCACTTTTAGACATCTATAAGCCGAAAAATAAACCTGACACCTTTTAAGGAAATAAACCTGACACCTTTTAAGGAAATAAACCTGACACCTTTTTACCAGGGTAGGGCTTCGCCGTTGGCGTGTCTGAAGGTGCCGGTGGTGTCGGGGTTTAGTTCGTCGATTCGGGATACCAGCATGGCGGCGGCCTCGGCGGGTTCGACGTTGCCGGAGCGGCCGGTCATGTCGGTGCGGACGTAGCCGGGGTGGAGCAGGCCCACCGAGATACCGCGCGGTGCGAGATCGAGTGCCAGTGAACGGCCGGCCGCGTTGAGCGCCGCCTTGGACATCCGGTAGCCGTAGCTGCCGCCGGAGCCGTTGTCGGCAATCGACCCCATGCGGCTCGTGATGAGCGCCACCCGGGCGCCGGATGCCAGCTTGTCCTTGAAGGCGTGCACCGTCAGCAGCGGGCCGAGCGCGTTGACAGCGAACTGCTGCTCGATCGCCTCGCGCTCATCGGCGACGTCGTCCAGCGATTCGCTGCTCAGAATGCCCGCATTGGCGATGAGCAGGTCGACGCTGTCGACGCCCGCCGCCGCGCGCTGCAGCGCCCCGGAAGACGTGACGTCCACGTTCTCCACGATCTCGGCGCCGATGTCCCGCAGCTCGCTGCTGCTCTGCCGGCAGAGGGCGACGACCCGGCTGCCGCGTTCCCGGTAGATACGGGCGATCGCGAGGCCGATGCCGCGATTCGCACCGGTGATGACGACTGTTTGAGCACTCATGGAAATAACCTCCTGATGACAGCCGGCGCCGACCGGTCGCATGCGCGAGCTGCTACCATAGCGCAACACCGGCTACAGCTCACGCCTGCACGATGCCTGCAACCACAGGTTACCGCTCCCTCAAGCGATGACCGGCGGCGACTCCCTTCCCGTCGGCCGCACCGTTTTCGACGGTTGGCGCTCGATCTCCGTTTCCCTCTACATGACGCTGGTCGGCTACGGCGTGCTGGTCGGCATCCCGGTGATCAGCAGCGCCTGGGTCGGCCTCCTCGGCTTTTCGGAAGTGGAGGTGGGACGCGTCGCCGGCGCGGACCTCGGCGGGCTGTCGCTGGGTGCGGCGGTAACGGCGCTGTTCATCGCGCGCGTCGACCGGCGCCTGCTCGTGCTCGGCTCGGCCGCGCTCGCGATCCTGGCGAACGCGCTCTGCACGGTATTGGTCGACTACGAGCAGGTCCTGTGGCTCAGGCTGCTCGCGGGCTTCGGCAGCGGTGTCTATACCGCCGTGGCCGTCGCGACGCTTGGCGCCACGTCCCGGCCCGCGCGCGCTTTCAACATGATGCTCTTTGCCTTCGCCTTCTCGCAGGCGCTGGAGCTGCACGTGCTGCCGCAGCTCTCGATGAACGGTGTCTACCTGGTTTTCATCGGCGCGTACGCGCTTTCGCTGCCGTTCCTCGGCTGGATTCCGCCGCGGCCGCCCGCGCGTAGCGCCGCTGCCCGCCGCATTCCCGAATCCCCGTTTCCCCGGCGCCCGGGGACGGGCCGGTACCCTCGTACGTGCCCTGGCTGGTGCTCGCGGCGATTGCGGTAACGTACGTCAACATCGGTGCCTACTGGACCTACATCGAGCTGGCGAGTGCCGATCGATCCCTGTCGAGCGCCGACCCCGACTGGGTCGGCAGGGTGCTCGTCTGGTCATCGTTCCTGAGCCTTCTCGGCTGCCTCTTCGCGACGATCACCAGCAACCGTTTCGGGCTGGCGCGGCCGCTGCTCGTCACGCTCGCCGCGCACTCGGCCGTGGTCGCGATGCTCGCCGGCGGCATCAACAACGTCAACATCCTGGCCAGCGTGTTCATGTTCAACTTCCTGTGGATTTTCGTCGACGTGTACCAGATGGCAACGGTCGCGAACGTGGACCGCTCCGGCCGCTTCGCCTCGCTGATGCCCGCGGCCCAGGGGCTGGGGCAGATCATCGGACCGAACGTGGCAGCCACCATCCTGGCCCTCGGCCTCGGCTACCGGGGCGTGTTCCTGATGTGCGCGTCCGCGACCATGACGGGCTTGTTTCTCTACGCTTTCATGTACTTGAGGCTCCGCAGGGCCATTCCCGAGTTGGCCGACGCCTCCTGAGATCCGAAACCTCCCCGAGCCCAGGCAGCGGACGCGAGCCGGCCTCCCGCGTCCGGCCGCAGAACGGCTTGCCCCGCCACCCCTGCTTCGGTAATGTTCCCCGCCCGGGGACAGCAACTCCGCTCACCGGCGCGGAATCCAGCTTGCGGACGGCATAAAAAATGTTCAACTTTTCGGGCGTGACGGCCAGATCGATCCTGTTCGTGTTTTGCGTTTCGACCGGCCTCGCCATGTCGTCGCTACAGGGTGTTCCAACCCTCGAGGTCGTGCAGACGGCGCTCCTGGCAAGCGTGCTCTTCCTGTCCTACCTGGTCGTGGAGGCCGTGCTGGAGAAGCGCGGGCGCGCCGTGGTAAGGCGGCGGAAGCGGCAGTAGGAGGCCGCCCGGCGCCGCCGGCTGCAGCCGGCCGCGGCGGACGACCGCCGGCGCGATTCGGTGAGCGGATCGCCGGCAGGGGCTCTCAGGCGCTGCGTGAGTAGGTGCCCACCAGGCGATTCATGCCGATCACGTTGGGTTCGATTTTCTCGAGCAGCTCCCACAGCGTGAGGCCGGGCGCGAGGTTCGGCTCAGCGTCCAGCGCCATCAGCCAGAAGAAGTAGTGATGCGTGCCGTGGCCGGGCGGCGGCATCGGTCCGCCGTAGCCGGTTTTCCCGAAGTTGTTGGTCCCGGCCGTGTAGTCCTCGACGGCTTCGCCGAGCTCCGACACCGAGCCCGGGATGCCGTACAGGACCCAGTGCACGAAGCCGTAGGTGCCGGGGCTGACCAGCGGCGCGTCCGGGTCGTGGCAGACCAGCGCGAACGAGCGCGTGCCGTCAGGTACCTTCGACCAGGTCAGTGCCGGCGAAACGTCCTCGCCTTCGCCGGTGTGTTTCCGCGGAATGCGGCCGCCGGTCTCGAACGCGGGACTGGTGAGAATCATGTCTGAGAGTGCGAATCCCATCGCGGATCTCCTCTGTTGCTGCAGGCGAATAGTCGCACAAACCAACCGCATTATCGCGCGGCACGGCCCTGCAGGTGCGCTCGGCTATCGGTTGGGTAAAGGCAATGTCTTGACGTCGGAGTCGGCGCCGGTGCGGAAACGCTTGACGATGCTGAGCGAGATGAACTGGGCATCCTCGGCGAAGTAGTCGTATTCAAGCTGCAGGAACAGGTGGCGCTGGATGGCGTAGCTGCCGGACAGCCCGAAAAACACCGACGTTTCCTCCTCCAGGCGAAAGGGTATGTCGCCGTCGATCTGGAGGCGGCTCGCCCCGATCTCCACCCCCGCCGACACGCGGGGCGCGTTCACGCTGCCGATACCGTAGACCAGGCCCGCACCCCAGGCGCGGTACTCGATGTGTCCGGTCTGGTTCAGGGCCACCCGGCCGAGGTCCGCGCCGAACGCCTCGACCGACAGGTTCGGGCTGATCAACGACAGGTCGATGCCGGCGAAGGCCTTGTACCCGAAGTCCCCGTTGTCGGACACGGAGAACGGCGTGCCCTCCGTCCCCGGGTCGAGCATGGACATGCCGGCGCCCACCCCGACAAACACGTCGGCACGGGCCTCGGGCGACGGCACGGCGAGGAGGCTGCAGGCGAGCAGGACGAGGAGCGGGCCGGAGCGCGCGCTGCCACGGCGGGCGAGAGAGGCATCGCGCGTTCCTGCCCCGAGCGCGCGCCGCCGGGCAAAGATCGCGAGGACAGTCCCCAGCAACGCCAGCAGGGCGGCCGGGCCGGTCGCGCCGCTGCCCTGGCCCACGACCACCTCGCCCCTGGGCGTGGCGACGCCGCCCGGATCCTTGACGATGCCGTTCGGTCCGGCGGCGGCGTCGCCGTCGTTGGGGCCACCGTCCTCGATGCCGAGCTGCAGGCAGAGGTGACCCGGCGTGAGCCCGGGCTGCCAGGCGTCGTCGCCGGGCGGCGGGCAGCCGTTGTCGTTGCCAGGCGCCGAGTGCAGCGTGTTGTTGTCGTTTTCCATGAAATTGCTCCAGCCCGAGTCCGGCAGTAGCTTCCGGTACTCGGGAGAATTACCGATAGGTGATGCCTGGGGGATGGCGACCCGTACGGTCGCGCCCGCTTCCGGCAGGTTGGTGATCTCGAAGTCGTAGATGCCGCCGACGTAATCGAACTCGTCGTTTCCACCCTTGTCGTTCCCGCTGCCCTCCGCGGCGGCGATATCGTCCCGCGTCACGAGCGCCGAGGACGACTGCGCGACGCGCGCCGTGCTGCCGAGCTGCAGGCGCACGCCCGTATCCGCCTCGATGGGCGCGATCGACTGTGCCGGCAAGCGGTTGGCGAAGCCTTCGCGTGCGTCGCTCTCGTCGACGGAATCCGCCACGCCGTCATTGTCGGCGTCGGCGAGAGCGGCAGCCTCCGCGTCGTCGACGACGTTCAGGGTGAACTGCACGCGCGAAGGCGGCGCCGTGAAATCCCCGACGGTGCGCGTCACCTCGACCACGAGATCGTACGCTCCGGGCGGCAGCGTGCGCGGGTTGAAGCCCAGGGTGTCGCCAGCCGGGCCGGGCGACGACACCGCGAGCACGGCGGCGCTGCTGCCGCTCCAGTCGAAGGCCAGCCCGACCTTGTGCCCGCCCGTCATCGCCCGCGC
>CAYRKH010000028.1:0-36513 GCA_964424805.1 uncultured Woeseiaceae bacterium | reverse complement strand
CGACGTTCAGGCGGATGACGGGCTCGGTGTTCGAGGAGCGCAGGTTGAAGCGCCACTCGGGGAATTCGAGGCTGACGCCGTCCGTCTCGTCGATGGACAGTGCGTCGGGTGCGTAGCGGTCGCGAATGCTGCGGATGGTGCGGTCCGCATCCGCCACCTTGCGGTTGATCTCGCCGCTCGCCGGGAATTTCTCCATGCGATCGTCCACCATCTCCGAGAGCGTCGCGCCCCGCGTGGAGATGAGCTGCGCGACCAGCAGCCACGGCAGCATGCCGCTGTCGGCGTAGAAGAAATCGCGGAAGTAATGATGCGCGCTCATCTCGCCGCCGTAGAGCGCATCTTCCTGGCGCATCGTTTCCTTCATGAAGGAGTGGCCCGACTTGCTCTGCACCGGACGGCCGCCGAACTGCTTTGCGATCTCCATCGTGTTCCAGGTGAGCCGCGGGTCGTAGACGATCGCCTGGTTGCTCTCCGCGGCGCGCGAATCGGCGGCGGTTGCGCCGTTACCGGCCGAGGCCGCCGCTTCGAGCTGCGACTGCGCCAGCAGCCCGACGATGTAATAGCCTTCGATGAAACGCCCGTTCCCGTCGAAGAAAAAGCAGCGGTCGAAGTCGCCGTCCCACGCGATCCCGAAGTCGGCACCGCTCTTTGCGATCGCGTCGATGGTGGGCTTGCGGTTCTCCTCCAGCATCGGGTTCGGCACGCCGTTCGGGAAATGCCCGTCGGGCTCGTGATACACCTTGACGAACTCGAACGGCAGGTGCGGCTCCAGCCGGTCGAGCGTCAGCCCTGCCCCGCCGTTGCCGGCGTTGGTCACGATCTTCAGCCGGGAGAGGCTCGGCAGGTCGACGAACGACAGCAGCCGCTCGACGTAGCGCTCGTTGATATCGACGTCCTTGCGCCTGCCGGCAGAAGCTGCCACCAGCCGTTCGTCGCGTTCCGCCAGCGCGCGGATGTCCTTGAGCCCGGTATCGCCGCTGATCGGCCGCGCCTGCCGGCGCACGAGCTTCAAGCCGTTGTAGTCGGCGGGATTGTGGCTCGCCGTCACCATGATGCCACCGTCCGCCTGCAGGTCGCCGGTAGCAAAGTAGACCATCTCCGTGCCGCCGAGCCCGATATCGAGGACGTCGGCGCCCGCTTCCCGCACCCCCGCGGAAACCGCATCGGCGAACTCCGTGCTGGTCAGCCGGATATCGCGGCCGAGCACGATGGTTTCGGCGCCCAGGAACTCGACCGCCGCATTCCCGATGCGGTAGGCAATGTCGACGTTGAGCTGGTTCGGAATCTGCCCACGGATGTCGTAGGCCTTGAAGCATTCGATGTTCAGGGGCATGAGTAGAGCGTGTCCTCAGTAGCGCAGGCTGGGCCGGGTTGACGGGGAATTATGGCAGATCGGCCGCTGGGGCGCGTGGACGGGAGGCGTCCGGGTGCGGGTATGGCGCGGAATGCCGATGTAGTGGGCGACCCGGCCTCCTGTGCGTGCCTGGGCCGCCGTGGCATCGCGCGCAATGCGCGCTCCTACGTGGTTGTTCCCTGGCGGCCGTACTTGTCTTCCAGCCGCACGATGTCGTCCTCGCCCAGGTAGTCGCCGCACTGCACCTCGATGATATGCACCGGCTCGTCGAAGGGGTTCGCGATGCGGTGCACGGCGCCGATCGGGATGTAGGTCGACTCGTTCACGCCGAGATCGAATTCCTCGTCGTCGCGGGTGATGCGCGCGGTGCCGCGCACGACGACCCAGTGCTCGGCGCGCCGCGCGTGCTTCTGCAGCGACAGCACCGCGCCCGGGTTCACGATCAGGCGCTTCACCTGGAAGCCGTCCGCGCTGTCGATCGAATCGTAGCTGCCCCAAGGCCGGAACACCTGGCGGTGCAGCTTCGTCTCCTCCCGGCCCTGCGCTTTGAGCTGGTCGACGAGCTGCTTCACATCCTCCGACCTGTCCTTGCTCGCGACGAGCACGGCGTCCTTGTCCTCGACCACCACGATGTTCTCGAGCCCCACCGCCGCCACCAGCCGGCTCTGCCCGCGGAGATAGCTCTGCCGGCAGTCGTGCATCACCACGTCGCCGGAGACGGTGTTGCCCCCGGCGTCGTGCGGGCCGACGTCGTGCAGCGCGCTCCAGGAGCCGACATCGCTCCAGCCGGCCGTGAGCGGCACCATCGCCGCGCGTTCGGTCTTCTCCATCACGGCGTAGTCGATGGAATCCGACGGGCTCGCGAGGAAAGCGTCCGCCGCCGGCCGCAGGAAGTCGCTGTCGCCGGCGGCACCTTCGATGCTCTTCCGGCAGGCATCGACGATCTCCGGCGCATGGGTCGCCAGCTCGTCGAGATACGCATCCGCCCGGAACAGGAAGATGCCGCTGTTCCAGAAGAACCGGTTGGTCTCGAGCAGCTTGACGGCGGTTTTCTTGTCGGGCTTCTCGATGAAGGACACGATGGGTGCAGCTTCCACCTCGTGCACGTCCGCTTCGATGTAGCCGTAGCCGGTGTTCGGGTGGGTCGGCACGATGCCGAAGGTCACGAGCTGGCCGTCCCGGGCGGCCGCTTCCCCGGCCACCAGCGCCGCGATGAAGGCGTCGTTGTCCTCGATGACGTGATCGGCCGGCATGACCAGCAACAGGGGCGCTCCGCCGGCTCCGTTACGGCCGGCCTGGCGCTCCGCGACCAGCGCCGCCAGCGCCGCCGCCGGTGCCGTGTTCCGCCCTTCGGGCTCGAGCACGACCGTTGCCCGCGCCCCGATCGCCCGGAGCTGCTCGGCGACCAGGAAGCGGTGCGCCTCGTTGCAGACGACCAGGGTGCTGTCGGCCACGTTGGCCTTGCCGGCCAGCCTGAGCGCGGTTTCCTGCAGCATGGTCCGCTCGCTCGCAAGCGGCAGCAGCTGCTTGGGATACATTCCCCTGGAGGCGGGCCAGAGACGGGTGCCGGACCCGCCCGAGAGGATTACAGGTTGGATCGCAGTCATGCTGATGACTCTAGACCAAGTGATTCGCCGGAACAATCAAGCCGACGATTTACAGGGGCGGTGGCACACCGAACGCGGGCACCGTAGGAGCGCGCATCGCGCGCGATGCCACCGATGCCGATCGGGGCATCGCGCGCAGTGCGCGCTCCTACAGCGGCGGATGGCATGCGGCCGCGCAGGCGTCAAACACGGCACCGTGGGAGCGCGCATCGCGCGCGATGCCACCGGTGCCGATCGTAGCATCGCGCGCGGTGCGCGCTCCTACAGGGTGGGGGTGGTTACCGAGCGGCCGCGGCCGATGCCGTAGTAGGCGAGGCCCATCGACTCCATGAGCTGCGGGTCGTAGAGGTTCCGGCCGTCGAAAATCACGCCGTCGGCCAGGTGCTCCTTCAGCGCCTGGAAGTCGGGGCTGCGGAACTCCTGCCACTCGGTGACGATCACGAGCGAATCCGCCCCGGTGATCGCCTGCAGCGCGGTATCGCAAAGCGTCAGCCCGTTGCCGTCGGGATAAAGCCGCCGCGTCTCCCGCATCGCCTCCGGGTCGTACGCGCGCACCACGGCGCCCGCCTCCCACAGCGCCTCCATGAGCACCCGGCTGGGCGCGTCTCGCATGTCGTCGGTCTTGGGCTTGAACGAGAGCCCCCACAGCGCAATCGTCTTGCCCGCGAGCGAGCCGTTGTAGTGCTTGTGGATGCGCTCGAACAGCCGCTGCTTCTGCCGGTTGTTCACGGATTCGACGGAACTCAGCAGCTCGGCCTCGTAGCCGTTGGTGAACGCCGAGCGGCACAGCGCGCGCACGTCCTTCGGGAAGCACGAGCCGCCGTAGCCGACGCCGGGATAAATGAAGTGGTAGCCGATGCGCGGATCGGCGCCGATGCCGACGCGCACGTGCTCGATATCGGCGCCGCAGCGCTCGGCAATGTTCGCGAGCTCGTTCATGAAGCTGATCTTGGTTGCGAGCATCGCGTTCGCGGCGTACTTGGTGAGCTCCGCGGAGCGCACGTCCATGCTGATGAAGCGGTCGTGGCTGCGGTTGAACGGCTCGTAGAGCGCGCGCAGAAGCTCGGTCGTGCGCGGGTTGTCGGTGCCGACGATGATGCGGTCCGGCTTCATGAAGTCGCTGATCGCCGCGCCTTCCTTCAGGAACTCGGGATTGGAGACGACGTCGAACTCGTGCGGCACGCCGCGCTCCGACAGCACGGACTGGACCGTCGCCCGCACGTGATCGGCCGTGCCGACGGGCACGGTCGACTTGTCGACGATGATGCGATAGTCCTCCATGTGCTGGCCGATCGAGCGGGCGACGGCGAGCACGTGCTGGAGGTCGGCGGAGCCGTCCTCGTCCGGCGGCGTGCCGACGGCGATGAACTGGAACAGGCCGTGACCGACGCCCTTTGCCGCGTCCGTCGTGAACTCCAGCCGGCCGGCCTCGCGGTTCCGCCGCAGGTAGGCGTCGAGGCCGGGCTCGTAGATCGGCACCTCCCCCGCGTTCAGGCGAGCGATTCGTTCTTCGTTGATGTCCACGCAGACGACGTGATTGCCCATCTCGGCCATGCACGCGCCGGTGACGAGGCCCACGTAGCCGGAGCCAAAAATCGTTAACCGCATGTTTTGCTTCCCGGGAAGTTGGTTCTTTGGGGTTGCGGGAAGATTATACAGACTGTGCGGGCGTTCTGGATTCCCCGGCGGGATGGCTGTAACCTCACGCGCCGTGCCCACCCCTGTGGGAGCGCGCATCGCGCGCGATGCCACGGACTGTGGCTTAGCGCCCCGGCGTGCGATCCCCTGGAGGTGATGGGCATCGCGCGCAATGCGCGCTCCTACATTGTCGGAAGCAGACATGCCCAGAACAGTCGTCCACCTCGTCGCCGCCGCCCGGCCGAATTTCATGAAGGTCGCTCCGCTCTACCACGCGCTGCGCGCGAGCGCCTGGTGCGAGCCGCAGATCGTGCACACCGGCCAGCACTACGACGCGAACATGTCGGACGATTTCTTCCGCGACCTCGGCCTCCCGGCGCCGGCCTTCCACTTAGGGGTAGGCAGCGGCTCGCACGCGGAGCAGACGGGCGGCGTCATGATCGCCTATGAAAAGGTGTGCCTGGAATCCCGCCCGGACTGGATCGTGGTCGTGGGCGACGTGAACTCGACGGCGGCATGCGCGATGGTCGCGACGAAGCTGTGGATTCCGGTCGTGCACCTCGAAGCGGGACTCCGCAGCGGTGACCGCCGCATGCCGGAAGAGATCAACCGCCTGGTGACGGACGCCATCGCCGACGTGCTGTGGACGCCCTCACCCGACGCGAACGAGAACCTGCTGCGCGAAGGTGTCGCGGAATCCAAGATCGACCTGATCGGCAACATCATGATCGACTCGTTCGAGCTGTTGCGGGAGAAGATCGAGCGCTCGGAGTCGCGGGACAAGCTCGGGCTGAACGGCAGCGACTACGCGCTGCTCACCCTGCACCGGCCATCGAACGTCGACCACCCCGAGACGCTGACGGCGATCGTCGACGCGCTGGAGCGGATCGCGAATGACATACGGCTCGTGTTCGTATCCCACCCCCGCACGATGAAGAACCTCCAGCGCTTCGGCCTGTCGGAGCGG
Organism: uncultured Woeseiaceae bacterium; assembly: GCA_964424805.1. Taxonomy (GTDB): domain Bacteria; phylum Pseudomonadota; class Gammaproteobacteria; order Steroidobacterales; family Woeseiaceae; genus IDS-8. Next base: position 30,947 of record CAYRKH010000028.1, on the reverse strand, counting down.
CTGACGGGACACGGCAACGTCGACCTGCTGCAGCCGATCCCTTACATCGACTTCATGAACGTCGTCACCGGAACGAAGCTGGTGATCACGGATTCCGGCGGCCTGCAGGAGGAGACGACCTACCTCGGCATCCCCTGCCTGACGATGCGGGAAAACACGGAGCGGCCGATCACCGTGACCCAGGGCACGAACGAGCTGGTCGGCGCCGCCGAGCTCGCAGACCGGGTGGCGTGTGTCCTGCGCGGTGAGTGGAAGAAAGGCTCCGTTCCCGAGCTCTGGGACGGCCATACGGCCGACCGCGCCGTCCAATCCCTGTACGACCGCGCCAACAGCACCTAACGCCGTGTAGGAGCGCGCATCGCGCGCGATGCCCCGATCGCCGACTGGTGGCATCCCGCGCAATGCCCGCTCCAACATGCAGCGTAGAGGCCAGTCGATCGATCAGCCCGACGGCGCGTCCTGTGACGAGTGCGCTGCCGGCGGAACGTTGAGCCGGAACCGCCGCAGCGGCCGCGGCATCAGCTTCCAGATCAGCTCGCCGCGGTACAGCAAGCTGACGATCGCCACACCCGTGAGCACGAGCATCGCGAACGACCAGCGATCCGACACTCCGAGTCGCTCGATGGTGATGCCGAAGGTCATCAGCGACAGCGCCATCACCACGAACAGCACGAACGCTCCCCGCACGCCGAAGCCCGCCCGCTGCACGAGGTGATGCAGGTGTCCGTTGTCGGGCTTGAGCGGCGAGATGCCGCGAATGGTGCGCCGGATTACCGTCCAGCTGAATTCGTACAGCGGGAGTGCCACGATCCAGAGCATCGTGATGGGGTCGGCGGGCGGCGACGGTGCTTGTGAGACCGCAATGCACAGCCAGGCGACGCAGAAGCCGAGCAGCGTGCTGCCGGAATCGCCCATGAAGCAGCGCACTTCCCGGTTGAAAGGAATCGGCAGGTTGGAGACGAGGAATGCCCCGACGACCCCGAGGAAGACCACGCTCGTCGAAAGAGCGGCGATCAGTCCGCCTTCATGGGCGAGGATGGCAAGCGCACCCATCGCCACCATCGCCAACGCCCCCGCGAGACCGTCCATGCCATCGAGCATGTTGAAGGCGTTGACGGCGACGACGGTGATCAGGATCGTGAAAACGTAGGACCCGAGGCCTTCGAGCCGGACTTCTTCAGCCCCGAAGGGCGAGCCAAGCGTGTGCACGACCGCCCCGGTCCCGACCATGACGACGATCGCCGCGACAAACTGCACCGGCAAGCGCGTCCAGGGGGACAGGCCGAACCTGTCGTCGACCAGGCCGACGGTAACCAGCATCGTGCAGGCAGCGAGCAGGCTGCCCGTAATCGACCCCGGCAGCGGCAGGAGCCCCATGCCCAGCACCATGCCGAGCAGCATGCCCAGCCCGCCGACCACCGGGACTTCCCCAACGTGGGCTTTTCGCCCTCCGGGGCGATCGATGAGCTTCACCGCGATCGCGATCGGTCGCAGCGCCAGCATTGCCAACAAACACAGGGAAAAGCTGGCCGCGGACGGACCAATCAGGTGCACATCACCTCCCTTGGGAACTGGTCAGCAAAAAACATCATCAGGCGCGCGGAGTATAGTTCCAGACCCCCACAGGGCCAACAGGCGCCGGGATTGTAGCGCTTTCGCGGGAAGGCCGCCATCGGTCGCGGATAACCGACACACTGGCCGGAACTGGGCAAACCTGGAAGCTGATGTCTCTGAGTAGCGCGGATCGCGACGGCGCACTTGTCGATCGAACTCGCGGCCGTTAGGCTCGGTCAACCGAGTGGCGGGAATGTGCAACCCGAGGCCACTCCAAACCAACAAAAATGGCCCACAGGTCCTTGCACTGCCCATCAGAAGGACGAAGCCGCATCGGTATATCTGCAAAGCAGACTGTAGTATAAGCCCACACCACAATGCACGGAACTACACGCTCTCCCCTGCAAATCCAGCGCGACGTCATCTACGCGCTACTTTTGCGCGAGCTCTCGTCCCGCTTCGGGAAGAGCCGCGGCGGCTTCATCTGGGTGCTGGTCGAACCGATTGCACACCTGCTCGTCCCCGTCTTCATGTTTTCGTTCATACGGCAGCGGCTGGTGCCGGGCGTCGAATATTCGGTGTTTTTGGTTTATGGGTTCCTACCTTTTCTCCTGTTCAAGACGATATGCCTGCAGATCGTAGACGGCGTGAACGCCGGTAAGGGGCTACTCTCCTATCGCCAGGTGTTGCTGATGGACATTTTCATCGCCAAGGCGATCGCGTATGCCGTAATCCAGGCGATAGTGTTTCTCATCGTCCTCAGCGGACTTGCCATGTTCGGATACGACGTGCTGCCAGCGCGGCCCGTGGAGCTCGCGGGCGTGCTCGCACTTACAGTCGTTCTGGCTTTTGGCCTTGGCTTGGTGCTCGCCGCGATAGCGAGCCTCATTCCGGATGCCCGGCCGATAATTCATGTCATGTTCATGCCGCTCTACTTTGCATCCGGGATCCTGTTCCCGGTTACTCGCTTTTCGGATGAGTTGGTGCGTTGGCTGGCGGTAAACCCGGTATTACATCTCGTCGAGTTGTCACGGATCATGGCTATCGACAGATATGAACCAATGGAGTACTTGAGCCTCGGATTCGTCGTCGCCCTGGCCCTCGTGGCAACTGTAATCGGCCTGATGTTGTATCGACTGCGCTATCTTGCGCGGGTGACCCAATGATTTGCCTCGACAACGTCACCAAGTCGTACATGACACTAAATGGCCGAATCATGGTGTTTCGCGACCTGTCGTTCGATATTCCGGAAGGTGTGAACGTTGGACTGATCGGTCGCAATGGTGCAGGTAAATCGACGTTGATGCGGCTGCTGAGCGCCGTCGACCTTCCCGATTCCGGAAGAATTATCACGCGGGGGCGACTCTCATGGCCTGTTGGACTCCGTGGAGGCATGCAGAAGAACCTGACGGGACGGGATAACGTGAAGTTCGTTTGCCGTCTCCAGGGTATTCGCAAGGCTGGAATGCAGGAGAAGATCCGTTACGTACAGGAGTTTGCAGAAATCGGTGATTACTTTGACCAGCCCGTGTCTACGTATTCCTCTGGCATGCAAGCACGGCTGGCGTTTGGGACCAGCATGGCATTCGATTTCGATTATTACCTGATCGACGAGGTGATGGCCGTCGGCGATGCAAGCTTTAAGAGAAAGAGCCGTAAGGTCTTCAAGGAGCGCATGAAAACCTCCAAAGTCATTATCGTTTCTCATAACATGAAACTGATAAGGAAGATGTGCAACGCCATCGTTCACCTCGATCGCGGCCACGCAACGGTTTACAACAACGTCCGCAAGGGTATCGCCGCCTACCGACGGGCCGGGGGCGAACCGTGAAGCCGTTTTCTGACTGGCTGTCTGCACGCAATCTTCGCCTGGGCATCATCGTTGTGCCGTGGATGCTTGCAGCCCTGTACCTGTTCGTTTTCGCAGCAGATCGCTACGTATCGGAGTCGGTTGTTGTCATCCGGAAGGAAGGTGGCGGGGGGATGAGCTTGCCCGGCGGCTTTGACGCCCTCTCCTCGATGTTCGGTACCTCGGCGGCATCGGGTGAAGACCAATACATGCTGGAGGCGCACATCCTGTCGATCGATATGCTGCGGCAGCTGGATGAAAAACTGAACCTGCGAAAGGCCTATAGCAGCCCTCGCCTGGACTTTGCCTTCCGGATGGATGAACAGGCGACGCAAGAAGAATTCCTCGACTATTACAGGACTCGTGTGGAAGTCGTGGTCGACAGCACCTCTGGGCTGTTGACCATTCGCACACAGGGCTTCACGCCTGAGATTGCCCAAGCCGTCAATAAGGAGCTCGTCGCCATTAGCGAGCGCTTCATCAACGAAAGTTCGCATCGTTTGGCCCGGGAGCAAATGGCCTTTGCCGAAGCCGAGCTGGAGAACGCCTACGCAGAACTCGATGCTGCGAGGGGCGACCTCCTCAGGTTCCAGGAGAAGCACGGCATACTCGACCCGATGGCCCAGGCAGCCGCCAATACCGGACTCGTCGCGGAACTCCAGGCGGCGCAGGCGCGTCACGAGGCAGAACTTAAAGGATTGCTGGCCTACCTGAATGCTGACGCGCCACAGGTAGACGCTCTCGAAGCACAGATCAGCGGCATACGCCAACAACTCGAAACCGAGAGACTTCGCAGCGTCACCAACGAAAACGGTACCAGTCTCAACGTAATGGCGGGTACATATCAGGAACTGCTCGCACGCCTCGAATTCCTCTCGGACGCATATCGGGGCGCTCTGACTGCGCTTGAAACGGCGCGTATCGAGTCGACGCGCAAGCTGAAGAGCCTCGTCCTGGTAGAGTCACCGGCGCTGCCGGAATCCGCAGAGTACCCGCGCCGGGTCTATTCACTCCTCGCGCTATTGATGGGGCTCACGTTACTGTATGGCATAGGGCGGCTCATCGTCGCAACTATCGAGGATCACATGGAATGACCCAGTATTCTTTCGCCTTCCTCGCCCGGGGCCTGCTGCTTGGCGTTGCCTGCCTGTCTCTGCTGCAAGCCCCTATGGCAGGAGCGCAAACTGCCATCCAGGGCTTGCTCCAGGGTGCGCCTCAAGCCGGGCAGGTGCCCCAGGTTCCTCAGCGAGTCGAGTCGCCCTCAGAGTTGCAGACCAACCTGCCGCCGATGACAGAAACGACGTCCGATGCTGCGGAGCTACTGGGCAGTTCCTACAGGCCGGGCGAAGATGCGATGTTCGGTGAGCAGCTGTTCCAACCTGGCATAGCCCAAACGTATGGGGTGGGCTTCAACGAGAATTATGAGATCGCAATTGGTGATCGTGTGGCAGTGCGCATGTGGGGCGCGTACTCCTACCAGGACGTTCAAGTCGTCGATGCCCAAGGAAACATCTTTCTGCCGAACGTCGGCCCCATCCAGGTGGCGGGCGTCCGCAATGACGATCTGAACGAGGTGATCCGAGCCGCGATCCGCAAGGTGTATCGGACTAATGTGGACGTTTACGCAACGCTCGAGGCCTCGCAACCGGTACGCGTATTCGTTACGGGGAACGTGCGCGCACCGGGGCAATATCCGGGCGTCGCCGCCGACTCAGTTCTCGGCTTTCTGCTTCGCGCCGGCGGCATCGACCCGGCTCGGGGAAGCTATATCGATATCGCACTGTTGCGTGGCGGAGAGGAACGAGCAACGTTCAACCTGTACGACTTCCTGCTGCAGGGCCGCCTCAAACAGGTTCAGATCCAGGACGGCGACACTATCCTCGTCGCGGGCCGCCACAATACCGTTCGCGTGAGTGGTGATGTGTTTAACACCTACGGCTTCGAGTTTGCAAAGCGGGAGATTTCGGCAACCGATTTATTGCAGCTCGCGCATCCCCGACCGGGCGCCACGCACGTGAGCGTTGTGCACAAAGTCGGCACACGCCAGTTCAGTGAGTACCATCCCATAGACGAGCTCGACGGCGTTTTTCTCCGTGCCGGAGATGAACTCTCGGTGGTTACGGACCGGACGATCTCGACAATACTCGTGCGAGTCGATGGTGCGATCGACAGCTCCCGTATGCTCACCCTGCCCTACGGCTCGACCCTCAAGGACGCGCTCGCCGGCATCACACCCAAACGGGAAGCAAACCCGGATGCGGTACAACTCTTTCGTGAATCTGTCGCGGAGCAGCAGCGACGAATGCTCGAGCTATCGCTGCGCGTACTGGAGCGACAGGCGCTGACTTCACGATCGATGACCAGCGAAGAAGCCGCCCTACGCGCGCGTGAGGCTGAGCAGATCGTTCGCTTCATCGACCGGGCGCGGGAAGTCCGGCCGCGCGGGCAGGTGGTCCTGGCGGGACGAGAAAGCGCCATGGAAACGCTGCTGCAGGACGGTGACGTGCTCGTTGTTCCGGAGCGTAGCACCATAGTCATGGTGCATGGCGAGGTAACCAGGCCGACTGCCGTGGTCTGGGACAGTGAATCAACGGTCGCCGACTACGTGGAACTTGCCGGCGGCACGTCCCAGCGGCGGGGCGATGCTCGTATCCTGCTGCTGAGGCAGGATGGAACGTTTGTGGAAAGCAAACGAGCTAAACCGCGCCCAGGTGACGAGATACTCGTGCTGCCGACCGTTGGAGCAAGGAACATCGAGATCGCTCGAGGAATCTCCGAGATTCTGTTCCAGATCGCAGTCGTGGCGAGAGTTGCGCTGGACTTGTAACGACGTATTTTGCCCTGCTACAGCCGAAGGGTGTCCAGGGATTCGGTGATTATTTTACGTACCTGTTCCTCCGAAGCGGATCGCAGGTTGTTCTCAGCGCGTCCCGGTGCAAACATCGTGCTGGACAGCGCCAACACTGATGACCGGTCAGGCAAATATCTTGCCACGTACGGGCCTACACCCAAGCGTTCGTACAAGTCGGAAAGACCCTGGGCAAGCTCAGTTGCCCCCGGATAGCCCAGGCTCCTCGCCAGATCCGCGAGACGACCGTCATCCGACGCGGCATTGAACGCGAGCAAGGCCGGCAACGTAAAGCTGCACGCCAACCCGTGCGGCAAATTGAAATTGGACGTCAACGGATAGGAAATCGCATGGGCCAGCGCGGTGCGGCTCTGGCTGATCGCAAGACCGGCCAGCAGGCTTGCCTCCATCATGCGCGCACGGGCGCCGATGTCGCCGGGACTGACTTGGACTTCGGGCAGCGCTCGCATCGAAAGCTGCAATGACTTCGTAACCAATCCCAATGTCACGGGGGTGGCATTCCGATTCCAGGCAGACTCCAGCGCGTGGGAAATCGAGTCCAATCCCGAGGACAAAGTGACCTCATCCGGTAATCCCGGGATCAGCTCGGGATCCAGAAGGGCCACCGCGGGAAACAGGTCGTCGCCAACGATCGAATGCTTCTTCTTCTGCTCGAAATCCCAGATTGTGCCGAATGGTGTCACCTCCGCACCTGTTCCGGAGGTGGTAGGAATAGCGACCACTGGCAGGGCGGCAGCACTCCCGATGGGCAACCCTTCCCGGAGCAACTCAGCCAGTCCGGCACTTTGTCCTTGTGCCAGGAGCCGAGCCAGCGCTTTCGCTGTATCGATCGCGCTGCCTCCTCCCAAGGCAACCAAAACATCCGGGGCTGCGGCTCTCAGTCGTTCGCTCTGAGCCTGTACATCGCGAACGTCTGGATTGGGCTTGACGTCGTCAACGACGGCGACGAGCCGCCATTTTAGATCCTTCTCAATGACGTCAACTAATCCGCGACGCCGGAAGCCTGGAGAGGTTATGAGCGCCACTCGTCCGGACCCGGCATAGTCCTTTAGCCGCCCCACAGCGCCCGGCTGAAAGATCACCTTTACCGGGTTGTAAAACGTCCAGGATGAGGAGTTCATTGCCCGGATTGTACCTGCATCGACGCGACTCAGAGGCCTAATTGCCTCATCAAAGCGCTTCGATTTTCCAAGGGAGTCGATTTTGGCCGACCGAGGTCGGCGCGTGCTCCCTTGTTTACCTTCACCTCGAGCAGCGTTGGACCTTGCTGTTGCCGCAACTCACGAAGCTGTTCAACGAGTTGCTCCGGCGTTTCCACGGAAGCGACCCCGCGATAGCCGCAGGCAATTGCGATCGCTGGTATATCGATACTGTAGCCAACGGTTGGCTGTCCGCCGACGGAATCGTGAGCACCGTTGTTGATCACGATGTGAATCAGGTTTCCTGGTGCGCTTTGGGCAATCACGCCGAGAGCACCCATGTGCATGATGAGGGATCCGTCGCCATCGAGACACACAACCTTCCGATCAGGCCGCTTTCTCGCAATGCCCGCTGCAATGGACGCGGTATGCCCCATACCTCCAACGGTAAGAAAATCGTTGCCACGCCTGCCTTGCTCCTCGCGGCATTCGTAAAGTTCGCGGGAGGTCTTGCCTGTAGTCGACACAACGACATCCTCGTCGGCGACCTGCGCAGCAATTATCTTGACCGCTTGTTCACGTCTCATCGGAAAAGCGGTATGGACGTCGTGCTCGAGATCGTAGCGGTCAAACGTCCCTGCACGCACCAGTATCGCTACCGGGCCCATGTGCTGACGCATGCGATCCCCGGCTTCCGCAACTACCTTCGCAGCATCCTCCGGACTGGTCGGCAGCACGAACCATGGGATCTCCATTGCATCGAGCAGCTCCGTCATCCTGCGCCCTTGCTTCACGTGCTGCGGTTCATCTTTGACGCCAGGTTCACCTCGCCAGCCGATCACCAGAAGCATGGGGACGCTGTATACCTCCGGATCTGCAAGAGACAGGAGGGGATTAACCGCGTTGCCGATCCCGGAATTCTGCATGTACACGACGGCCGGCTCGCCTGTGCCAAGAAATTGGCCGATTGCAAGTGCTACGGCGCTGCCTTCGTTGGCTGCAATAACGTGATCTCCCTTCGGGGCGTGATCGGTGATATACGCACAAAAATCTTTCAGCAGTGAGTCCGGCACGCCGGTGAAGAAACTAAGCCCCTGCTCCCGAATGAGCGAGTACATGGCCGCACAATTCAACATCAACGGGTCCCGGGAATGAGGTCGAGAACCTCGGAGATCGCCATCAACTGGTGGTCCGCTTCCGCAGAACGCCCGTGGGTAAGTATTGAGCGAGCCGTCTCGACCATCGCCGGGTATGCTGCGCGAATCAGTTGATTTGCATAGATGACTACGTTCACGCCATTATCGATGAGATCGGCTTCCAACACCTTATTATAGGTCGACGGCACGGCAAACAGCGGCACGCGCCGATCGAAAGCGGCATAGTGCCGGCAGAATTCGAATATTTCGTCTGGCTCTTTCTGCTTGCTGTGGATGAGTATCCCGTCTGCGCCGGCGCTGATATACGCTTCTGCCCGATTGATAGCATCCGCTATACCCTGCTCAAGGATCAAACTTTCAATGCGGGCGACGACCATGAAGTCATCGGTGATCTGCGCCTTCTTTCCAGCCTTGATCTTCTGGCAGAAATTCTCTATCGAATCCTGAATTTGCGGCACGTCGGTACCAAACAGGGAATTCTTCTTCAAGCCTACCTTATCTTCGATGACAGCAGCGGAGACACCCAGCCGCTCGAGCGTGCGAACGGTAAACTGAAAATGCTCCGGCTTGCCACCTGTGTCAGCATCGTAAACGACCGGCTTGGAAGTGACCTCCATCAAATCGTGCAGCGTCTGCGTCCTTGCCGTCACGTCTACGGCTTCGATATCAGGCTTTCCCTTGGCTGTCGACTCGGTGAGACTGCTTGCCCACATTCCATCGAATTCTCGCCGGCCTCCAGCCGCATCGATGCCGATATTCTCAACAATCAAACCGGTCAGCCCGTTATGAGCTTCCATGAGTCGCACCAGAGGCTTTGCAAGAAGGAGCCGCCGCAGCTTTGCGCGACGTAGGTCGGGCGTTGTGCCGATTTCCTTGAGTGCATGGTTCAGTTGAGTGGACGAGATACCCTTCGTGTATGGAACCTCCACGAGTTCGCCGCCCCACTCAGCAATTGTATCGATGACAGCCTGGCGGACCTCTCGTTGAACGCCCTCGCGCCAATCATCGCCGTGGACAACATAGTGGGGACGATACAGGCGAAGGTTTGGAACATAGTCCAACGTCTCTTGCGGAACTACGCGACAAACGCCCTTCAGATTTTCCACAACCTGCTTGCGCTGCTCGAAGTTCATATAGGGTAGCCGCTTATAACTCGCAATCGCCGCGTCCGTCAGCAGTCCGATGGTCACCTCGCCGAGCTCGCTTGCTTTCTTGATAATATTGAGGTGACCTGGGTGAACAAGGTCGGCACTCATGGCTACGTAAACTTCGCGGTGCACGACTGTACCTCCTTAGCAGAATTTTCTGACGGACTTGCGCATGTTATCCGAATGACTGGGTAAATATTGCGGTGACTGGAACAGCGAAGGGCGGCAATCTGGCATGCAATATTCAATTGGCGGGGGGGTGCATTATACACACGCCACGTGACTCGAATCTGCATGTTCTTGGGGCTTCAGGCGTCAAAAGAGATGAGTCGGCTCCCACACCGGAGCAGGAGCCCTACGCTACCGGCCGCAAGTTGGTTCTCCGGCTTCTGCTAAACGCTTGATGTCCCAGATCACGATTGGCGACGCTCCGGGCCTCTGGTAAAGTACGCACACCCAGCTCAGCGTGGGAGATTCGGGCGCACTGGGTGCGGTATTCGATTTGATGGGGACCGTCTACCGCCATTTCGACATAGGGAGCATCAACTTGAGCCAGGCATACGTTCCACGTTTGGAGATTATCCAAGCGCTCGATCCCCAATCTCTTTGCAGTACCGCTGTGAGCCTGTTCCTCCGTTCGGGGGACGACCGACATTGACAACCCTCCATAGTTCCGACGCGCAATCGCCGCAGGATACTGCCGTCGAGCAGTTAATGCACGACGGCCTCCAAGGGCGTATGGAGCAAGCGACTTTGTTGCTCAGGAAGCTGTTGCGTTCACGGCGCTGGGTGATAGGGAACTACCTTGGAAATAATTTCGACCGGCTGCGCAGGCGCCGTGGCACCCCCCTCTCGTCCGACCGGATACGTCGGGTTTGCGACGAATTTGACCTGTGGAAGCAGGCCGCGTCCTCCTCGCTCACCGCGACCAACATTCGACGACTCGACGCGTGGATGCGGGCGTTGGATGAGGACTACCATGCTCTGCTGCAATCCCGCAGATGGAAGCTGGGCAACTCGATCGTTGGAATTGTGCGTGGCGGATTCGTTCGTTCCACCCGGCCGGCCTCACTAAACCTCCTTGAGGAGCTTTTTCGTGAGCACAGGAGGGACAGCGGCGGCTCGAACCAACCTGGGCCGCTAACGAACCTGTCGTTGGCAAATCTCTATTTTCACCTTGGCTTCGCATGTGAAAAGTCAAGTCAGTGGAGCAGAGCTGCCAGTGCATACACTGAAGCGCTGAAGCTGGGTACGCCTAGTCCAAGCCTGTTCTACCGACTTGGGCGGGTTCGGGAGCATCGGCGAAAATGGCAGGATGCTGCCAAATTGTATGAAACAGCAATTCGCCTCGATCCCACGAATCCACATTTCTTCTATCGCCTCGGATATGTCAGAGAGAAGATACTGTCCGACAGTCCGTTGTTTGACCAGCATGTCGGACTGCAGCTGCGAAAACAGGGGGATTGGGCGGGTGCCGAATCGGCCTATCTTGATGCCATACGCTTGCAAGAAGGGCACGCACACTCTCACTTCCGACTTGGTCATGTGCGCGAGAAAATGCGTGACTTCGAGGGAGCAGCAAGCTCTTTTGAAGACGCGGTGAGGCTTGCACCAGAAGAGTCAGGGTGGCTCTATCGGTTGGCACGCGCGAGAGAATTACGTGTAGACCTCGAGGGCGCGCTCGACCTGTACGGTTCACTGTTACGCACCGACCCTGAGCACGCTGCATCCCGTGCACGCGCGTATACGATACATATCAAACTTGCTCGTTGGCGCGAGGCATCCGAAAACGCACTCCACAGCAACAAAGCAATTGATACCACACCGCGCCTTGCTGCTCCTTTTGGCGGGCCGCTTCGTCACCGCGCGACTATTAAAAAACTCCGTAGCTTCCTCGAATCCGAAGACTCAACTCCTACCCAGGATGACATACGGGAGCAGCTCGAGAGGACACGGACTGTAGCTGACAGCCTGCCAGCCGACTGGTGGTTTGCACTTCACTGGCGCTGTATAACCATGGGTTGGTTTTCACTTGCATACGAGATAAAGGATATAGCCGCTTCCGTAACCATTGCGACAGCCGGCTCTATTGACATCCCGTCACTCAAAACCTCGCTCGATGTAGCTAAAGCCCATGTGCAACTCGGCCAAACAGGCTTGGCGCTGCAGCATCTGCAATCCATTGATTCTACCGGAAAGAGCGCGCACATGGCCGTTCAGAAGCTCGTTGCCGACATCCAGGCGCTGGACGGAGATTTCACGAGCTTGCAGCAGATGATTGAAACTTACGACGGAGTGAACCTGCCGGAGGCCGAAGATACATTTCGTCGTCTGATTTGTGATCGCAACGTTGCAATCGTTGGCCCGCTCGCTAACGGAATGCAGTCGGGCGAAGAAATCGATTCTCATGACGTAGTTGTACGCCCCAACTTTCTCACCGGCGAACTGAATCGTGAGCAAGCTTCCGCGCTGGGCACGCGTACTGATATATCTTATTTCAACGGAGTAGCTTCAAGAATGCTATCGCGGGAGATCCGCGAAGCCGTGCAAAGCAAGAACCTGAGGATGATCGTATTACGGCCTTTCAACTATCGTCAGGATCGGCCGTACATCGTTCGTCGAGGCGATCTCCGCTACAATCCAAGCGAATCAAATGCTTTTCTCCGAGCCCGGTCCTTCGGTATACAAAGGATCGTGCACGACATCCTGAGATATAAGCCACGCAGCGTAAGAATCTTCAATATTGATTTCTTCGTTAGCTCATTGAGCTACAAGGAGGCATACCAGGCTAGTAAGCTCCTCACGGACTTGGACCCATACTACCTTGGCTCCGGTCACGACTACCGAAGCGATTTCAATTTCACAAAAAACCTCCGCGCTCGCTCCTTGATTACGGGAGATAGTATAGTTGACGATATATTGGGCCGGAGGACGGAGGAGTACTTGGAACTCCTAAGCGGCTATCACGAGCTGCCGATGAAGTCTGGTTCATGCGCTCCCCGCGCAGCCCGATGAATACGCTTTCTGAAGAAATGAGTGTGAATCTGTGAGAATCGGCTTCGTCGTGTGGAATCCGTTCATGGTCTACCATATGCGTGCCATAGCGGAGAACCTTGATGACCCTGTGTTCTTGATTCTGGATTTTCAGCCGGCGATGGATGTCATGAGCGTCTTCGGAGAGGATCCTGCAGAGTTCATCGGCTTTGAGTTTGAAGTCATCAAGCCGACTGATTTGGCGGAAAGAGACGGCACCTTGGCTGCCGTCGTGTGCCCCAATCCAATCGCGGGTATGGAATACCTCCAGGAAACCCGGAGCATCGGCCTGCAGTACTCGATGGCCAAGGATCGCTATGTCAACGGACCCTGGAGGGCTATGTTCGACATGACGATGACCTACGGGCGCTATTCAGCAGAACGAATTGCTCAGTTCTGTCCCACGCGGATGGTCGGCAATCCGCGCTTCGACAGATGGTTCTCAGATGCCGGAAGCAAATCTCTCGCGCGCCCGGAGATTGCTCTGGACGACTCTCGCCCTACCATCCTTTATCTGCCTACCTGGGGAGAGTTTTCTTCAATAGACCTCTTCCTTGAAGAGGTTCTTAGTTTATCCAGCTCGTATAACGTACTCATCAAGGTCCACCACAAGACTGACACACACGAGGCCCACCGGAAGGAAGCATTGGCGCGCCAGCAAACCGTTCATTATTTCGGTGCTATGGATGATTTGCTACCTCTGCTCAATGCAGCCGACTTGGTACTCAGTGACTACAGCGGCGCTATTTTCGATGCGATTTACGTTCGTAAGCCTGTCGTCTTGCTGCAATCTGATCCCAAAAGCGTGTTGGGCAAGAAGTTTGGTTATGAAAGCATTGAGTACGCGCGGCGTGACGATATCGGCTTCGTCGTCTCATCCCCCAAACGCCTCGCCAACGCTGTTACTGAAGTGATGGCGGGTTCGATCGACTTCAAATCCCGTAACGAAATGCTGCGCTCCGAAATCTTCGAGTACGACAGGGGAACCGGCGAGATTGCCGCCACCGCAATTACGACTTTCCTGTCCGAGAATCCGGAGCGTCCACTGCACCAGGTTTATCTCCGTGACGAATTGAAGAGTGCGCGACTCCAGAAGCGAAAGCAGCAAGAAACCATTAGAATGCTGAAACATGAGCTGAGAACGCTTCGTAAGCGCAACAAGCCTCGATCAGAAACCGCCAAACTGGGGAATAGTTCACCCGTATTTGCTCACGCGGGGGCGGTCAAGCATTATCACGCAGGTTTGGCCTATGAACACAGTGGCCAATGGTCCTCCGCCGCTGCCGAATATCGATCCGCCCTGCGATACGACGGCACGCACGCTGAACTACATGCCAGGCTAGGATATGTCCTGGAACAGGCCGGCGAATGGATGCAGGCTTCTACAGCATTCGAAGCGGCGCTAAGGAATTTAACAGTCTTTTCCTGACGAGAATCATGACCGAGCGAACAGTCGCCTTGGTGCCTCTCCGCGGCGGCTCAAAGGGTATTCCCAAAAAAAACATCAAGCCAATTGCGGGCAGGCCGCTTTGTGCATGGGTCCTTGCCGCGGCCAGCGCGGCCAAACGAATCGATTCTGTCTACGTGTCCACGGATAGCGACGAAATTAAACAGGTTGTTGCCGGCCTGGACTTGGGAGTTCAAGTCCTGGATCGTCCGGCCAATCTGGCCACAGATGATGCAACCACTGAATCCGTCATGATGCACCTTCTGGAGAATGTACCCTGCTTCCGTCTCCTTGTGACCATTCAAGCAACATCGCCGCTGCTGCACGGTCAACAACTGGATGAAGCTATCGAATCATTTGACACTCACGGGTACGACAGCATGCTCAGCGTCGTTCGGACAGGGCGGTTCTTTTGGACAGATGATGGAACGCCCCTGAACTACGATCCACTGCGACGGCCGAGACGGCAGGACTTTCCGGGCACTTTGATGGAGAATGGTGCATTCTACATTACACGGGCTTCTCTACTTGCCAAAAGCAAGTGTCGGCTTGGAGGGCGTATCGGCTTATATGAAATGCCCGACGAGTCGGGGATAGAGATTGACACTCCAGAAGACTGGGATGCCGTTGCGCAACTGCTGCAGCGGAGAATAGAGAGCAACCAAAAATGATTATCGAACGCAACTTTTCCAAGTTCGTCGTCTTTTCCGAAGACACTTTGTTGAGCGCATTGAACAAAATCAATGCCAATCAATGCCGGGCAATCTTTGCTGTGTCGGAGTCCGGAATTCTCGAAGGCGTTCTCACGGACGGAGATCTGCGCCGTTGGCTGACTTCCACATCCGAGATCAATCTCAATGTGCCAGTTTCACGAGTCATAAACCGAAACTGCAAGTCTGCGGGAATAAGCGACTCCCCGGATATCATGAGGTCGATGCTCACTAGCAAGATTCTTGCGATTCCCCTACTCGATGCCAATGGCCGACTCGTCGGAGTAGCGCTACCGCGCAAGAACAGGTGTGAGATAGAGGGCCGCGTGATTGACGAAGAGTCTCGTGCATTCCTGATTGCCGAGATCGGTAATAATCATAATGGTAGCTTCGAGCTCGCCAAGAAGCTAATTGATGCCGCGGCAGAAGCTGGTGCAGACTGCGCGAAATTCCAGATGCGGGACTTGAAGAGCCTGTATCGCAACAGCGGCAACAGCAACGACGCCAGCTCAGATCTTTCTGCTCAATACACGCTCGACCTACTGAACAGGTATCAGCTCTCAGACGACGAACTGCTTCGTGCGTTTGACTACTGCCGCGAAAAAGGGCTCGTCCCTTTGTGCACCCCTTGGGATCATGCCAGTTTACGCAAGCTACAGGATTACGGCCTCGGCGCGTACAAGATCGCGTCCGCCGATTTCACCAACTACGATTTGATCGGTGCGGTAGCCGCCACCGGCAAGCCAATCATATGCTCAACCGGAATGTCCACAGAAGCTGAGATCAGGGAAGGCGTCAAGCACATCCTTAGTTACGGAGTGCCGTTTGTTCTGCTTCACTGCAATTCCACCTACCCGGCTCCGTTCAAGGACATAAATCTACATTACATTTCTCACCTCAAGAAAATTAGTGGCGTGCTCGTCGGATATTCCGGTCACGAACGAGACGTCAACATCGCGATAGCCGCAGTCAGTTTGGGCGCCAAGGTAGTCGAGAAGCATTTCACGCTCGACAAGAGCATGGAAGGCAACGACCACAAGGTAAGTCTGTTGCCTGACGAATTTGCACGCATGGTTATCGGCATCCGCCAGGTAGAGGAAGGACTGGGAACCGCTGAAGAACGTCGGCTATCGCAAGGTGAGATGATGAATCGGGAGAACCTTGCAAAGAGTCTCGTCGCAGCCGTCGAAATTCCGGCCGGAACCGTCATAACGGAGAAAATGGTACGAATCCAAAGTCCTGGTCAGGGACTTCAGCCGAATAGAAAGAGGGATCTCATAGGACGGCCATTAACAAAAAGCAAAAAGGCAGGTGAATACTTTTATCCAAGTGATCTCGAGGACGGTAGTCCTGAGGCAAGAGATTACACGTTCCGGCGCCCGTGGGGCATACCGGTCCGCTACCATGACATGCGTCGCCTCATCGGTATGTCTAATATGGACTTACTGGAGATTCACCTGAGTTATAAGGATATGGAGCTGGATTTTCGCCACTACATTTCCGAACCACTGGATCTGGGGCTTGTTGTACACGCACCGGAGCTATTTCCTCACGACCACATACTTGACCTTTGTTCGACCGATGACGCTTATCGACAGCAATCCATTGCAGAAATGCAACGCGTCATTGATCTTACGCGAGAGCTCACTCCGTATTTCAAACGCGCTCAGCGTCCGTGCATCGTTACCAACGTGGGCGGGTTCAGTAACAGCAGCCATATGCCTGAGACCATGCGTGAGGAGCGATACCACAGACTTGAGAATAGTTTGGAGCTGCTGGACACTGACGGAGTTGAGATCACGCCGCAGACTATGCCGCCATTTCCTTGGCATTTCGGCGGTCAGCAATTCCATAACATTTTCGTGGATGCCGATAGTATCGTTCGATTTTGTCGCAAGAATGCGATTCGCGTTTGCCTCGATGTCTCGCACTCCAAGTTGGCCTGCAACTATGCCAAGCAATCGTTCTGGGATTTCATGAGGAGCGTAGGCCCCTACACGGCACATTTGCACATAGCGGATGCTATCGATGTCGACGGTGAAGGCCTCCAGATCGGTGAAGGTGATATCGACTGGAAGATGTTTTTCGAGGTTGCAAATGAGTACGCCCCCGATGCGAGCTTTATCCCGGAGATCTGGCAGGGTCATAAGAACGACAGCGAGGGAGCGTGGCTTGCGCTGGACCGCTTGGAAAGCGCCACGTCGGCAGTCGAAAAGCAAACAGGTATCCAGACAGACGCCGGTAGAGGCAGAGTAGGACTTCAAGGCAGCGCGCGCTAGGAAGGGGGACACCCGTCAGGCGATTACGCGGGCGGCTCCACTTTACGGCTGCTCGACGGACTCGGCCTTTTCAACCTGGCGGAGGCGCTTCTGTTGGGGCTGCTTGAAGTAGCCGTGTTGCTCGAGGTTTGTACGTATCATACGCGCAGCACGTCTATTAGGACGCTGAAATACTTTTAATATTCGCCGACTTTGCTGCTCAGTAAGCTCGATACTTAGGAATTCGTTGGTCCACGTGCGTTCGCATTCGGTCTGGGACGGGCGCACGTTACGAAGCTCATAATCAAATGGGTCAACCCTGCAAAAAGCCAAGACGTCGTTGCAGAATTCATGAGGATTAGCGCGAAGATTCTCGTACACCGCAACATGCAGATTCTCTGCTCCAACCGTGCCTGCGAGATCTTCAAAAAGCTGATCGAAGAAAAGAAACGGGGCCGCTCGAAATTCAGTGTCTATCAAGCGACGAATGCACTTGCTGAAATGACGCTGGGATGGGGTGATCTTGGCCAAGCTTCTCAATTTTGGCACGGCCTGAAGATAATGCGACGCCAGCCACGTATCCTGTCGGCGGATCACTAATACTACGCGCACCTGCCCGCCTCCCGACTCCTCCCAAGCGTGGGCGAACCTACCGAGATTGCGAAGAAACATCCTGTAATCCAACCGACCCCACTTAGCATACTTGTGGCGTCGCTGAGGCAAAAAATCTTCGCTGGATGCGACCAGCACTCTTGAATCGCCGTCGACTCGTGAGGCCAGGTTCCTGAACAGAGTCGCGTACCTCCGAGGACCACCCTTCAATCGGAGTGCTCGCTGGAGGGGTTTGAACCAGTATCGATGGGGAGTTGGTGGTGTTCCTGGCCTCGCAAATGCCATTGCACGCTTGCCCAGAAACAGAATGTCCGGATGCTTTGAAAATATCTCTTCCTGAAGGAATGTGCTCCCCGTCTTGGTGAGGCCGATGTGCAATACCAAGCTTCTCCCTGCGAAGCATTCGTACATCATGGCCGAACCGCCCCCGCATCATCGCGCACGAACTTTGAGCGTATCTGATAACGAGCCATTCACATTTGCCCTGACTCAGTAAGGCGCCGAATCATAACTCTTCCCCATGATAGTGATAATGGTCATCCGTAGTGCCCCCGCGACTCGGATGAATGCGTAATGACAACGCACGAATAGGGACAGACGAGTCCTGAATGCATCTGTCAATCCCTTGACCCAGACGGATTCTAGCAAAGCTTTCACGCCACATTGCGAATGTTCTGTATTATAACGGCTTCCTCGTTGGCAGGCTTGGCCATGTGGCGTCCCGATCCTGCAATCCCGTTGGAATACGGGCATAATTAGGCCTTCGCCTAGCGCCTTGCATGCAGTTCCAGAAATTCATTGTGAACCTTACGCAAGCGGCTGACTATCTATGTGCGCGCATACTCCCGGGCAATATCAAAGAACGTAGGAATGGTGCCATGGCAGACGTCACGACTTCACTGACCGATTGCCCCATCTGCGGAGCCACTAGTACGGATCCGATAGCTTCTTTCGGGTACCTGAACAAAGGGCCACACGCCCACCCATTGTTCGCCGACCTGGCGCTACAAGCTTGCCACCACTGCCAGAGCGCATGGTCGGACCCAGCGCCAAGTGTGGAGGAACTCGCTGATTACTACAGTACTACTTACACCCCCGCGCGTATGGGCTTCGTCACGAAGGACCGGTGGCCTGTCTGGGATAGCCGACCTGCATCCTTGTTTTTGCTGGCGCGAATGGTGACCTCATTCAAGGAAGGTGACTATGTAGTCGATCTAGGGCCCGGGAACGGCGCATCCCTTTCCGTAGCGCAGGTGATGCTTCCAAAGCCGTCACTTGCCTGCATTGAACTAAACAGGCGGTCTATTCGCTATTTTCAAAAGCATATGCCAGAGCTCCTGATTTGCGAGTCACCAGAGCACCTCGTGGCAGCAATCGGTCCTGGGAGATTGAAGTTAGCCATCTCTGCGCATTGCCTGGAACACTTCAGACCATACGATCTGCTGGCTGAGCTAAAGACAATCTACAACGCGCTATCGGTGGGAGGCGTCTTTGCGATAGAGGTTCCTCTTTCGCCAGCTGAAAAGACCGCCCGAGTACCACGACATACGCCCCATCTGATTTTCTTCTCCGAGACCGGTCTTTCTGCCCTTCTTGCTCGAGCAGGGTTCGAGGTAAAGATTATCTATAGCGCAGTAGGCCGCACGCGGTGGGGTAACAAGTATGTTGATGAGACATTCTCGGTGCCTCCTGCGTTTGGCAAATTGAGCCAAAGGTACATGGATCGTCTCGCTGCGCTGAATTCAGGCGATTTGATTGCTGCCGATACTTCGAAAGGAGCACCGCTCGGCGGCGTACTGAAGTGCGTTGCTGTAAAGCCTAACCGCGAGTCCGCGTTCCTACCCGCGTAACCGCCGGCGAATGGTGTAGGCACGCGCGCGCAACGCGATACATGCCGCGCCTGGCAGGGTTGACATGGCGCTTGATCTGGATACGATAATTGCTTCTGTCGTCCATTTTATCTGGCTTATTCAGGTCCTTAAAAGTCAATGAGTTGCCAGTGGAGGTTTGTATGACTAGTGAAAAGGTCGCACCTACGCGCCTACTCACACCAAAGCGGATTCGCCGGCGACTTAAGCAGATCAACGAAATAGATGACAACCGAGAGCGCAGACGCGCCCTTCGGCAGCTGCGACGCAAAGTACTGAAGCGGATCGGCGAGGGAACGGTCGTTAAGCCAAGAGCGTGTGCTCGCGCAGCAGTCGAGACGCCCTAGAAGGAAGCTAGCGGCGCTGACGGCTTCCCTTCTTTAGCTAGCTGCGCCGCCACTGCGCAAGCGCACTATTCAGAACTGACTGCTCGCGCCTGGTTGCCCAGTGATTATGAATGCCGATGTTTTGGGCTGAGCGTTCCGGGTCAAACCGATCCTCATTTCGTCGCGCCACTTCGCCCTCGAGGAGCCAATCGAGAACGTCCTGACGGTACTCTCGATCAAGGACAAACTGCTCGAACTCCACCTCCTTGATTTCCCGCGCATTACGCGGCTGAAGTTCATCCCGTTTTGCGAAGAAGGCAAAGCGACTATCGCGATACACTCCGACGAATCGGGCCGCCGTCATCCAATGTTTCAGGTCATGATTGCGACGATCTACAAACTGGTCCAATGGGTCGCGCACAACAACGGCCGCCCTGAAGTTGGTGAAGATCTCCAGCATGTCGATATTGGAGCCGAACACCGCGTTATTAAACAGAACTTTCTCTCCTACTCGATCGGTAAGCGCAACGGAGAAAGCCTCTGTTGTTTCGATGAGGCACGCCTGAAACTGCTCCAATGTCGTGCTCGTTGGCAGCACTGACACAGACTCAAATAGCTGCCGAAAGATCTCGGTGTAGCTGCTGCCCATTCGCATGAGGAAATCTGCTGCTGTTTTGGCACCCTTGTGCTCCGTGAACCCAATCGCCCCCCCACCGAGAACGTGGCACCTGAAGAGCTCCCATAGGTCCTGTTTCATAAGAAGTTTATCGTTTTTCGCTTTCCGCCAGATCTGACCCAGTCCTGCAGCTCCCTGCACAAGCATCATTTCATTCCCGGTGCACTGATTTACGTAACGATCAACTGGCGTATCCGGAGCTTCAGCAAATCCCTCGTATTCAGCTAAGGCGTCATAAAGTGCGCCTGACCCGGACCAGCCGTTTCCACAGATGAAGATTTTCCGGAGTCCGGGCTTGTCGGTACGTGAACCTTCCGGTGGCGACCCGGTGAACGTGAACCTGGCTGGACATCTAGCCAGGCTTGCGACCATATGCCGGCAATTCGAAACGATATGCTCCACGCCAGGGGACGCTTCGAACCGGACACGCAATGAGCGCGTTACCGTGGCCGCCGCTGAATCCTCGGCCCCGCATGCAAATTGAATACTCGCGAGCAATACCAACCAGTCTGGATCAGAGGTTTCAACAATCTGGGTCATGCGCGGAAGCTGGCCCTTCCCTCCGCTTTTCATCACCGCATAGGTATATGCAATTCTATCTTCGATACCCAGTTCCTCGGGATCGGCCACTCGCTCAAACAAGCCAGCGCTCACCTCGAACGCCTCAAAGGAGAAGCACAATCGTGCCATGTCGATATAGAGATCCGACTCCACCGCCGATGTCGAGGAATTCTGGAGCCCGGCAAGGTTGGCGCGCAGATTGACCACGTTCGGCGGATCCGGCCAGCGCGGTGCTGGCCAACACGCAATCAGGTCGTCACCGCTTCGCTGAAGAAGCCGATCGTAGATCTCCAAGGCAGCGTCGAAACCGTTAGCCAACACGAGTGCTCCAGTCAGCCGCACCGCCTCGGATGGCATCATCCCATTCTTGTCATAGTAATGCTTCGCCAGCTTTGCAGCGGTGCTATGCTGACCAACGCCAATGCAGAGCTGTAGGATCCGGGCACACGTCCACTCGTCTTTGGCAAGCCGGATCGCCCGATCCCAACACCAGTCGGCTAAACGGTTGTTTTTACTCTCGCTCAGAAGCGCGGCATAAGCGGCGACGCGAGTCGCTCCGCAGCGAGCGAAGAAGAACCTGGGCAACAGCAAAAGCACGAATCGAAGCGATGGCGGAAACCTTGAGACCAGGCTCCTGACGGCACGCTCCGCATGCCACCCCCCTTCTGTCACCCCTTGTAGCGCCTTGGCCTTGTCCTCAATCGGCATTGATCCCTGAATCCTGGTGTACTTTGGATTTCCGCACATGGCAAGATCGTAGTCTGCAACCGTCCCCTGAGGTACTCCGCGGAATTCTGGATTGTAATCCCGCCATGTCGCAAACCATTCTACAGATGCCCCGGAAATCCCTGCTAGTCGCCGTTCTGATTTTGACAGCGGGTGCGAGCTGTGTCTCGTCGCAGGTACCGCATGTCTCGGCAACGAGACAAAAGACATTGAATCTTTTGATTATTGTAGATGGCTTGAGGCCTGACTACATCACGCTCGAGATCATGCCTAATCTATATGCGTTGGGCAAACGAGGCATCGTCGGTGAAGTGCATTCGGCCGCCTTCCCGAGTGTCACCCGCGTCAACAGCGCGACGATCAGCAGCGGCAGCTACCCGGAACGGCATGGGCTGATGCATAACACGATGTTCGTGCCGGGAATGCAGGATGAACCGTTCAGTACGGGAAGTGCACGCAATCTCCGCCGCTTGGCAAGCTTCTCTGGGGGCCGCGTGCTGCTGGCTGAGACGCTCGGCGAGCTCCTCCACAAAACTGGTATGCAGCTCTTCGTCACCGGTACCGGTGGCAGCGGCACCTCGTTGCTGCAGAACCCTTTTCACGCCACGGAAGCAAGGATATGGACAGCAGCAGGGTTCTTCAAACCGCCCGGCTCACGCCACGAGGCGGTTGCCGCCATCGGGCCGCTCCCCAACAGCAGTTCGGCACGAACCATCTGGGCTTTCGACGCGTACCTTCACTCCGTGAGAAGCCATAACCCACCCGATGCTGCCGTGCTATGGATCCATGAACCTGATGGGCCAGGCCACCGATACGGTGTCGGCGCACCGGAAACGTTGGAAGCGGTTTCCAATGTCGATGCTCAGATCGGTCGAATAGTGGCCGCCCACGCAGAGCACGGGCTAACCAACCGTGTAAACATCTTTGTGACAAGCGATCACGGCTATACAACCAGCGCAGGCGGGTTCCGAGCAGCCAGGACGCTTCGAGAAAATCATATCAATTCAGACGGAAAAATGACGGTCGTCAATAACATGGTGTTTATCGAGCCCTACGATAAGTCCCTACTCAGGCGTGTAGTACGAGCCTTCCAGTGCGATCCAGAGGCCGGAAACGTCTACACTCATCCGGTGCGACCCGGCTCAAGCAAGGGGATTGTACCAGGCACCCTCTCGACGTCAGTGATCCAATGGAACCACCCGCGTGCAGCCGATGTCATCGTGTCCCCAACATGGAGTGATGCGGTGAACGAATTTGGCTTCCCGGGCGCCAGTTCTTACGATCGCCAACGTCCCGGAGGACACGGCTCTGACAGTCCTTATGACCTTCAAATACAGCTTGTTGCTGCCGGGCCCGACATTAAGTCCGGCCTGCGAAGCCGCGTACCTACTGGCAACGTGGACCTTGCACCCACGGTGCTCTACTTGCTTGGCATCGATCCGCCGCGGGGAATGGATGGCCGTGTGCTGCACGAATTGCTGCGTGGCGGCGATCCACCGTCCTCCATCAAGGTCCACCAGCGTACTCATCGCGCCACAGTATCGCTGGATGGCGGTTTTCGCTACACCGCCGAACTCGATACCCTTAAAGTAGGATCAACGGTGTACCTGCGCGGATCAAGGACGACCCGTAGCAATACAGCACAAGCTGGTGAGGCTTGCGATCCGTCGTGATTTTACGCTAAATGCCGTTTCGATCGCGGATGGCGAGCCAGCAGCAAGAAAGCGGACGAGCAATTTATGGATAAAATTGAAGAGGTTAAGGAATCGTTCGGCGACCTTGAGTACATGCAACACCGTGAAGCCGTATTCATGCGCGACTTTATCGTCAAGCACGGGACTCGCGAAATCCTCGAGATCGGGTTCTATCACGGCAAGAGCAGCGCGTATTTTGCCGCCATTTTGGAAGACCTGGGACGGGGGCACCTTGTTACGATCGATCGCGAAGGCGCACGCCGGCGCGAACCGAACATAGAGCACGTGCTGGCTTCCCTTGAACTCACGCATCGCGTCACGCCTATCTTCGCGGAGCGTTCGTACACCTGGGAGATGGCGAAGATGATCAAGGCCAAGCCCCGGCCACTCTTCGACCTTTGTTATTTCGACGGCGGGCACACTTGGGACGGCACTGGCTTTGGTTTCGTGCTGGTGGATATGCTCCTCAAGCCGGGGGGATGGATTATATTCGACGACCTGCAATGGACCATAGAGAAGGCCATGCAGGGCGTTCTCAAAGTGCCACGAACCTGGCGCGCCTGCAGTCCGGATGAACGCGCCACAGCCGCCGTTAACCTTGTGTTCCAGACTCTTGTTCCGCGCCTTGGATACGAGCAGCTGAAGGTCGTCAACGGAGGCCGGTGGGGGATTGCCCATAAGCCACTCGAGGGAGTGTCAGCACCCATGCAGCGCTCTCGTTCAGGAAAGCTGAGCCGATTCCTGCCTAGACTCCTACGCAGCTAAGCGAACTGCAAACATCCGTGAACCCCTCCATGCTGCCTTGATCCGGGAGTGCAACCCATCTTGAGCCTTCCCTTACCTGTTCGTGGTGCCTGCCACGCACGTGTGACGATAGAGCCAGCAGCACCGAGAAAGGCGCAGCTCGTGATCGGGCATTTTCGAGCAGAGCAATTGTTGGCACAGGAAAATCGCCCTATCCGATCCGGAGCGAAAAGCCTGGAGATCAAGACTCATCCGGATGCTTCTCACATCAGCTGCTCCCTGCAGGTCGGCCGCCGCGTTATCGAGAAAGCCAGGTTCTCGGTGGATTGCCACTCTCCTATCGAGCCGGTCGGGCGGTACTTCATCGTGATCGGCGCAATGAAGGCAGGTACCACGACGCTGTTCGAGCTACTAGCGCAGCATCCCGAGATCTGTCGAACCTGGGCACGGGTACCGGGTCGCAGCTTTCAAAAGGAAATCAATTACTTTCGAAAGCTCTACCGAAAGGTGCACACCCCTTTGCATTACGACTGGCGTTTTCCATTCGACTCGTCCAGGCACGGCTGGACACTGGACGTTTCGCCCGGCTATGCCAAGTGGCCGGGCAGCAGGGCCGTTCCCGCGCGGATTGAATCATTGGGAGGGACCATAAAGCTTGCATACATTCTGCGAGATCCGGTCGACAGAATAGAGTCGCACCTGGCACATAACCTCCACAGCGGCGAAACGACCACAATGAGGCACTGCATACGTACATCCCGATATGCGATGCAGTTGGACCGATACACCGAGCACTTTGCGCGAGAAGACATCCTGTTGCTGGATTTCGAGCAACTATGTCGTGACCCCGACGCGATCATGGCGCAGATATGCCGCTTTCTGGACATCGAGGAATTTACCTGCCGCACCTCCGTTCACAACAGGCGCAATGTGAAGTTTCAGTTGGATCCGGTCCAGAAGACGGAACTCGCCGAAACCTTGCGGCCGGACGTGCGGCGCTTGATCAATCTCTACAGTTTCAAGCCTGCGGAAAAATGGCTGCTCGATGAGGCGAAGAGCCGGAAGGCATAGAGACTGCAAGGAGGGCGTCCGCGCAAGCCGCTGCGTACGGAACTCACCCCTGGATCGGCCTGGGCGCCCCGGAGCTGGCTGCAGCCCACCGGCGGATCGCCGGCGCAGAGACCTCCTCTGAGCCCACACTCACCGGTAGGATCGGTGCTCCGCGGTACAGGCGCGCGAGAAGCCTGAGTTTCCGCTCCTCGTACGGCACTCCCTCTCCCGCAACGCGAGGAAGGTACTCGACCAGCCAACCTAACCGCGAGAAGAACCCGAAATCTGCTACGTCGGTAACCAGCACGGGAGCGAACTCGGTCAAAGCTTCGAAAGCTCCACGAAGCTTCTCACAAGAGGTCCGCAAAGAATCCCGGTCCGTCCCAACTGCCCAGATCAACAGCGGCTTCGCCCTGGCTTTGGCTCGTGAGCTTTTAAGGGCCACGGGCCACGGGTGCGCTGGCAGAAGCCTCCTCGACTGCAGCTCCCGCAAAATACGTCCAGCCAACCACCGCAGCTTCCAGTACAGCCCTGGCGGAACCGGGGGCCGCTTGAGTTCATATCTTGCCGTAAAATCGCAATCCGGCTCGGACGCGAGCTGATCCCAGCGTCTCCGCAAAGCCACG
Organism: uncultured Woeseiaceae bacterium; assembly: GCA_964424805.1. GTDB lineage: Bacteria > Pseudomonadota > Gammaproteobacteria > Steroidobacterales > Woeseiaceae > IDS-8. The sequence continues at coordinate 4,900 of CAYRKH010000028.1, read as the reverse complement.
ATCTCTTCCGTCAACTTCACGGCGTCAGTTCACAAACGGTGACTTCCGCCGACTCGGCTCTGTACCCATCATTTTCAGTATCTCCTCGGCCGCACTTTCGGCGCCGCTGAGTACAAATGAATGTGTCGGCTGTTTACTCTTACCCAGAGCCAGCAGGCGCTCGACGGCTTCCGTTCGTAGCTCCGGCGTCTCGCAAGTGGACACTATCGCGGGGGTGGACTGGGCCACCATTTCCGCACGCCCGGCCTGGTCATCGGAAACCAGTGTGTTCGGGACGAACAGGGTCGGTATGCCCGTCTGGAGCACCTCGCAGCAGGCGTTGTATCCGGCCGCTCCGACAACGGCATCGAAAGCACGCATGAAGCGTACCAGCGGGTAGACGGAGATCGGTATCACCCCCTCCGGCAAGGCAACATCGCTGACAGAAATCGGCGTACGTGTCCAGACAACCGTATAACCGCGCCGCTGCATTTCCGCAATGAGGCCCTGCCCGATGTCACTCACGTCCTTCAAATTACCGGGACCAAGGGAGAACAGCGCATAGTTGCCTTCGGGGCTCAATCCCAAAGCGGCGCGCGCTTCGTCCCGTTGAAGAATTTCGTCATCACGGAGTAACGTCACAGGTGGGACGGTCACCTTGCGCGCGGGCGCCTCCTCTCGCTCGACAGTGAACGTCGAGCCGATTTCACCCAGGTGAATTACCAGATCGAAGTTGTGTTCGCTGATTGGAACCTCGCGCATCCCCTTTTTATACAACGTCAGGTTTGACCACACGAGCCTTGGTACTTGATAGGCTGCTGCCGCATACAGCAGACCCCGATACGGCCAGGTGCCATCGAACACCACGGCCTCCGGCCGGACGCGTTCGAACAGCATCCCCAACCGCAACGCAAGCTGCCGGTCCCATTCCCACGCGCTCGCTCGCGACCAGAACCTCGAAACGAAATAATCCGCCTCGAACCCCATGTCGTTGATCATCTCGATCGCCGAGGCCAGCGAGAAAAACACACAGCGAGCCCGGCCGCGCAGGCGGTTCGCGTAAGCGAGGCAGGTGCTCATGTGCCCCATCCCGGAGCCGTTGATATTGAACAGGACGACGCAAGGCAACCTGGAGGAGTCAGTCTCAGCCAATCCGCAGCCCTTCCGTGAACACATCTTCCTGAAGCCCGGCGGACACTGGTAACACGGTTGCTTCACGATACCGCCAAGCCAGGTACCGCCGCTTGCGTTCGGCGTAGTTTGCTGCGGGTGCCGACAGCGGGGGTACATATTCCACGAGCCAGCCCAAGCGCGAGAAAAATGCAAAGTCCGCGACGTCGGTCACCAGCACGGGGGCGAAACCCGGCAGCGACCCCTCGAGGGCCTGGAAACGGCGACAGGCGTCGCGCAGTTCTTCGCGCTCTGCACCCAATGCCCAGAGCACGAGTGGCCGGGCCTCGTCGCTACCCGGTATGTGCTTGAGCCCGGCAAGCCATGGCTCCGGTACCACCGACGGGCGCAGGCCGAGGCGCCGCAGGAGGCTTCCCACGGCCTTCCGGAAACGGCGATACGCACTCGGCCGCTTGAGGGGCGGCAGGCGCCCATAGCGCCGGACCAGCTTCACCTCGCCCTTGCCGATCGATCGCTGCAGCTCCTGCCGCAGCTGCTCGGTTTCCGCGGAAACGGTCATGCCGCCAGCCTGCGACTTACCAGCGATAAAATCTCATCGGCGGCCTGCTCCGCACCATCCAGGCCGTTGGGAGGGACCGCACCGCCGCCCATTGCCAGCAAGCGCCCAACGGCATCGTGTCGCTCTTCCTGTCCGTCGCAGGGAGCAACCACGACCGGCGCGTACCGGGCGACCATCTCTGCCCGCCGCGCCTGGTCGTCCGCCAGCAATGCATTCGGCACCAGGAGCGCGGGCACGCCTGCCTGGACGACTTCGTAGCAGGCGTTATAGCCCGCCGCCCCGATAAAGACGTCGAACGCGCGCAGGTAGCGCACCAGCGGGAAGACGGCCAACGGCAGCACGTCCTCCGGAAGCGGCATATCCCGGACCGAAATCGGTGCCCTCGCCCACACCACCGTGAATCCGTGCTCGCGCATTTCCGCAATCAGCCCCCGGGCGATTTCGCTGACGTCCTTGAGATTGCCGGGCCCCAGGGAAAACAGCGCATAACGACCGTCGCGCTCCAGCCCGAGGCGCTCCCGCGCAGCATCCCGGTCCAGGAGCTCGTCGTTTCTCAGCAGCATCACCGGCGGCGTCGTCACTTTCCGCCCCGGCCGCTCCGCACGTTCGACGTTGAAGCGGGCACCAATCTCCCCCGGCTCGATGACGAGATCGAACGCGGTTTCGGCCACCGGCACGGGCTCGAAATCGGTCTTGTGCAGTCCCCGGTTGGACCAGATCCGAAGCGGCGCCCGGTACACGTCACAGGCGTGCATGAACCCGTGGAACGGCCAGGTGCCGTCGAACACCACCGCTGCCGGCCGCACTTCCTCGAGCATCAGCCCGAACCGCACCGCGAGCTCCCGGTTCCACGCGTTGATATGCGAGCTCGACCAGAACTCGGACACGAAGTAATCCGCTTCGAATCCCATGTCGTGAATGATCTCGACGGCCGAGGCCAGCGAGAAGAACACCGGCGTCGCGCGGCCCTGCATCCGCCGCGCATAGGCGAGGCAGCGGGTCAGGTGCCCGAGGCCCGACCCGTTGATATTGAAGAACAGGACACGAGGCAAATCGCTCGTCAACGCTTGCCTCGAGTGACGTAGGTTTTGGCTTTGCGGATGGCGTTCCAGGTCTCCGCGGACTGCGGCTGCCAGCGCGTCGGGAACGAGGCGCGCAGTTCGCGCGCGTTGGCGGCGAGCTCCTCTCGCTGCTCCAGTGCCCTGCGAAGGGCGTCAGCGATCTCCGCAGGCGCACTCCCCGTCAGGATCGCCGCCGGGCCAAAAATCTCGCGGGTCGCCGGGTTGTCGGAGAGCACCATCGGCTTGCCCAGCGCCAGCGCCTCGTAGGCGCCGCAAACCAGGCAGTCCGGTTTTAACGTCAGGTCGCAAACCACGCTCGCCTCTGACAGGAGCTTCCAGTACACCGGGTCGGGCAGGAACCCCGTCAGGCGGATGTTTGCCGGCAGCCCGTTCTCCGGAATGCGAAACCGGCGGGCATCGCCACTGAACGCAAAGCTGACATCCGGCATCTTTGCCGCTGCTTCAATGATGGCTGCGATCGGCTCATCGGGCCTGAACGTGGCGATCACCGCGACGTCGGGCGCTTCGAACTCGAGCTTCCCCGGGAGCACAGACGGCACCGGCAGGGAGTCGCACAGCACCAGCGGCCTTCCGCCGGCCGCCCGCACGTCGCGGGCCAGGGCGGCATTCGTCACGATGGTCAGGTCCGCGCCCTTTAGCAGCCGCCGGGTGAGCCAGCGCACAATGGCGCCCTGCCGGTCGTACGGCCGCACCCCTTCGTTATGCGCGTCGATCACCAGGTAGAAGCCAAAGAGCCGCCGCATGGCGATCGCGAACAGGCTGAGCGCCAGCGAAGGATTCTGGACGAAGAGGATTTCAGGACGGTGCCGCCTCAGCAAGGCCACGGTCTTCGACGCCAGGTCGAACCAGCGGCGCAGCCGATTCGTGTGCGCCGACCGGAGCACCCGCAGCGGCACGTTCCAGGCGGCGCACAAGCCGGTCGTCCGCCGGTGGACGTTCCAGGAGACCCACAACCAGGGAAGGCGTTGCGAGAACACCGAGTCGGTTGGAGCGATGGCCTCCTCGCGCGGCGGGTTCTTGTCGAATGGGCTCATGTGGCGTGAGAGTGACGAATTGGCCCGGGCTTCGCAAACGGCTTGTTCATATATTATTGGCGGCCGTCCCGTGTGCCAGGATCGGCGGAATGCGGGCGCGAGTGTTACAGCTTACTGCAGTGAGTGCAAGCCTCATGTACCATATGACGAGGTGCTCCGATCGTACTGGAATATTGAAGGTTTTCTGTCCCACCAAGCCCTCTGCCGGCGACGCCTCGAGGCACCGGGCTCCCAGTTTACGCGATCGGCCGCACGGGATACGACCGGAGCGCGGCAAAGCCTTCGGGCTGTCGTCGATCCACGACAGCAGTGACTCGGTGCTCGCCCATGCCTGAGGTCGCGGTCATCACGGCCGCCTGCAATTCCGCCGCGGTGATCGAGCGCAATATCCGCTCCGTTGCGATGCAGTCGTTGCCTCCCGCGGAGCACATCGTCGTCGACGACGGCTCCCGAGACGACACCGTGGCCATCGTGTCGGCACTCCGGCGCGAGTTTCCGCACCTGCGGATCATCCGGCAGGAGAACGCGGGTGCGGCGGCGGCCAGGAACGCCGGGATCCGGGCGGCGGCCGCCCGCTACATTGCGTTCCTCGACAGCGACGACTACTGGTCCGGGGACAAGCTCGAGGCGCAGATCGGTTTCATGGCGGCGCACGACGTGCCGTTCAGCTACGGCGCCTATGACACCGTGGACGCGGCGACCGGGGCGTCGCTGGGCCGCCAGGACGCGCCGGCGCAGGTGACCTACGCGGACTTCCTGCGCGGCTGCCCGATCGGCTGCCTGACGGCGGCCTTCGACCAGTCGGTGCTCGGGAAACGCTACATGCCCGACGTGCGGCGAGGCCAGGACTGGGGGTTGTGGCTGGCGTTGACCCGGGACGGTGCGGTGGCGCAGCGCTACCCCGGGTGTCACGCGGTTTATTTTCGGTCGAAGCATTCGCTGTCCTCCGGCAAGCTCGCGAAGGTGGCGGACATCTACCGGATCTACCGAAAGCAGGAGCAGCTCGGCGCCGCACGCTCGGTCGGCTACATGCTGCCGCACATCTACGGCGCCCTATCGAAACGCCCCCGGTAGGAGCGCGCATTGCGCGCGATGCTACGGCGTGCGGAATTGCA